>JBGGMJ010000135.1:0-5101 GCA_041288095.1 Myxococcota bacterium | reverse complement strand
CGAGGTCCAGGAGCCGCCGCCCAGGGTGACCATGCCGTACGGCACCAAAAGACCCACGAGTAACGCCGCGAGCGCCCAGAACCAGCCGATGCCCAAGAGCGACAGACCCAAGGTGCGCACCGACATGACGTCGACGGTGGGCTCGACGATGGCGGGTGCTTGGGCCGTGGGCACGAACAGCCAGCCGACGACCGCGAGCGTTGCCAACAGGCCGCCGAGGACGCCGTAGCCGAACGCTTGCTGTAGCTGAAGGCCGCCGATGATGCCGGCGATCATCGACACCGCGGTCGCCGTCGCGACCAACATGCTGGCGCGGAGCAGCTCGTCGCCGCGCCCAGCGAGCCGGGGAGCACTCGAATATTTGATGGGAGCGAACATCGCGCCTTTGGCCCCGAGTACGACGAGCCCCAGATAGGCTCCCGGCGGAAAGCCGAATGCCGCCGAAGCGCAAATCGCGATGCCAGCAAGCTCGAGCAACTTCACCAAGCGCATCGCACGCTGCACGCCATAGCGGTCAACGAGCCGCGCGCCGAGGGACGCCAAGAACAGGCTCGGCAGGGTGAGCGCGATGAGCGCCACGGGCGCGTGCATGAGCGCGCCGCTACCGAGGGCGCCGCCCAAGGCGAGATGATCGACCAGGGTCGCCAGCGCGGCGATGATCGGCAGGCGCTTCACCCGCTGATGACGTCCAACACCATTGGGCGCTTCGTGGGAGCGGTTGCGCCGATGACCATGCCGGCCTCGATGGTCTTGAGCTCGCGCTCGATGATGTGGCCGCCGCGGTGGTGCACGTAGGCCATGGGCTCGCCACGCTCGACGATGTCGCCGACCTTCTTGACGAAGACGATGCCCACCGCGTGGTCGACTCGATCTTCGGCTTTGGCGCGTCCGGCGCCCAAGCGCATCGCCGAGGTGCCGAGGGCGTAGGGGTCGATGTCGGTGATCACGCCCGCTGTCTTCGCGAGCACCGCTGACTTGTGCTCGGTGCTGGGGAGCTTTTCCGGATGGTCGACGACGGTCGGATCGCCGTGCTGGGCCTCGATGATGGCGCGGAGCTTCGCGAGGCCCGCTCCCGAGCGCATCGCGTTACCGAGCTTCGCGCGCGCTTCCGTCGTGTCCTTGGCGACGCCTCCGAGGATCAGCATCTCTGCTCCCAGCGCCATGGTGAGCTCGGTCGTGTCCTCGGGTCCGCGGCCACGCAGGATGTCGATGGACTCGTGCATCTCGAGAGCGTTGCCGATGGAGGTGCCCAGGGGCTGATCCATGTTGGTGATCAGCGCGCGCACTTTCACGCCGGCCTGCGTGCCGACGCGGACCAGAGACTCGGCGAGCGCGCGGGCCTGCTCCTCGGTTTTCATGAAGGCGCCGCGGCCGACTTTGACGTCCAGCACGAGCGCATCGATGCCCTCGGCGAGCTTCTTCGAGAGGATGCTCGAGGTGATGAGCGGGATCGACTCGACGGTCGAGGTGACGTCGCGCAATGCGTAGAGCTTCTTGTCCGCTGGAGCGAGGTCGGCGGTCTGGCCGATGAGGCACAGGCCCAGCTCGTGGACGAGCTCGACGAAGCGGGTGAGCGATAGGTCGACCTTGAAGCCGGGGATCGACTCGAGCTTGTCGAGGGTACCGCCGGTGTGGCCGAGCCCACGGCCGCTGACCATGGGCACCGGCACGCCGCAGGCCGCGACCAGCGGCGCCAAGGGGAGCGAGATCTTGTCGCCGACGCCGCCGGTCGAGTGCTTGTCGACCTTGATGCCGGGCACGCTCGACAAGTCGATGACCCGGCCGCTGTCGCGCATCGCCAAGGTCATCGCCGCCGTCAGCTCGTCGGAGAGACCGTTGAAGAAGACCGCCATGAGAAAGGCGCTCGCCTGGTAGTCGGGAACGTCGCCACGGGCGATTCCCTGCACGAAAGCGGTGAGCTCGGCGGGCAAGATGATTTGCTTGTCACGGACGGCACGGATGAGGTCGGCGCTGCGCATGGACCGAGAAAGCGCTCATATGTCGGCTTTCGCCGCAAGTCGCCGGAGGAGCCTGACGTTCCGTCAGACAACCGAATTTCCTAGGTGTGCGATAACGCTATGGAACGGGCTGGAGGCGGCGATGGTGGGTGGTGAGCGCGAAATCGCGGCGGCGATCGAAGAAGTCCGGGCGGCCCTGCGCCGCGACGTTCAAGAAGCCAAGGCGGCACGCAAGAATGTCTACGTGCCCTTGAGCGTCGAAGCCTGGCTCGAGCGGCTCGCCAAGGCGGCGCTGCAGCCGGCCGAAAATATGGACGGCGACGTCAGCTAGCCTGCGCTTGTCGAGCCCTGGTCAGTCGTGCGACGCAGGCGCCCATGAAACGCATCTTCTCGGGCGTCCAACCCACGGGCGATTTTCACCTCGGCAACTATCTCGGCGCCGTTCGTAACTGGGTGGCCCTGCAGAAGGACTTCGACTGCATCTATTGCATCGTCGATCTGCACGCCCTGACCGTTCAGCCCGACCCCGCCAAGCTCGCGGCTCGCACCCGTGAGGTCGCAGCGGCGTACGTTGCCTGCGGCGTCGATCCGAAACGCTGCATCATCTTCAATCAGAGCACCGTCTCCGGTCACGCCGAGCTCGCGTGGATCCTCTCCTGCCACACGCCGCTCGGCTGGCTGAACCGCATGACGCAGTTCAAGGACAAGGCGGGTAAGCACAAGGACGCCGCCGTCCTGGGACTCTACGGCTACCCGGTGCTCATGGCCGCCGACATCTTGCTGTACAAGGCGACTCACGTTCCGGTCGGCGAGGACCAGAAGCAGCACCTCGAGCTCTCGCGCGACATCGCGGGTGCGTTCAATCGTCACTACGCGAAAGACGTGTTCCCGCTGCCCGAGCCGCAGATCTTCGGCGTCGCGACGCGCATCATGTCGTTGCGCGACGGCACCAAGAAGATGAGCTCATCCGACCCATCGGATGCCTCGCGCATCAACATGACCGACGACGCCGACGCCATCGCCGCCAAGGTCCGCAAGGCAAAGACCGATCCCGAGCCGCTGCCGCACGATGTGAAGGGCCTCGAAAATCGTCCCGAGGCGGACAACCTCATCAACATCTACGCGGCGCTCGCCGAGATCACCAAGGAGCAAGCCTTGGCGCCGCACGCCGGCGCGCAGTTCTCCCAGTTCAAGAATGCGCTGGTCGATCTCGCGGTGAGCAAGCTGTCCCCAATGACCGGCGAGATGAAGCGGCTCATGGGCGACCCCGCCTCGATCGACGCAATCCTTCGCGACGGCGCTGAACGTGCATCCGCTATCGCGGAGAAGACCTTCCGAGAAGTGAAGGATCTCATAGGCTTGGTCGTGCCCTGACAAGTAGGCAGGTCGCGCCCTTCTGGGCGCGCGTGCCGCTCCGTGGCGATGTGCTACGCTCTTCTGTGGAGCGGAGCGATGGGGCAAAGGGCTTGGGCGACGGGGTTGCTGCTGCTGTCTGTTTTAGCGGCGTGTACGGGGAGCGTTTCGCCGCTGCCGGACGCCGACGATCTCGGTGCCGATGACGACGCGGCGGAGACGCTGACCGACGACGGCGCGGATGTTGGCGGTGATCCCGCCGGTGATTCCTTGGTGCCCGGGGATAACGCGCCAGATCTCGATCCGCCGACCATCGGACCGCTCGTAGGGCTGCCGAGCGCCGAAGGCGCGCACATCGCCGACATTCGCGACCTGGGAGACGACGCGTGGCTCGAGCTGCCGTCGCCCACCGCGGATCCGACCTACGGTACCGCGCCGGGTCGTTCGTGGGGTGGCAGAGCGTTCGCATGGGCGCCCGACCTCTCGGGCGCATTCCTCTACGGCGAAGGGCCGCATGGTTTCGTGTATCGCGACACGCTCGCCAACGACGAGCTTTGGTTCTACGACGTCAACGCCAACCGCTGGATCACGGTGCACCCGGGCACCGACACCGCGACCTTCTCGGCCCGCGTCGCCGCCGGCGAGCTGGCCCTCGATGACAATCTGCAGCTCGCCGACGCCACCGGGCAGCAGATCCCGGTGCATGTGCTCATCCACGCCTGGGGCTTTCTCGCCTACGAATCGGAGGCGCGTGCGTTCACCTTCTTCGCCGACCGTGGCCTTGGCACCTACTATCTCCCCGGCTGGGACAACGGCGCCGGACCCATGGCGGCGGGCATCGCGGCGCTCGAAGACCAGGTTGAAGGTCGCAGCGAGCCAGTCATGGGCCCGTGGACCTATTCGGTAGAGACAGGGCGCTTCGCGCGCGGAACGGCCAGCGGCGTCGCGCCTCCCTCCGGGAACAGCGCGTTTCCCCAGCTCCACGCTGTGACCTCGATGCACGAGCTCGTGCTAGCGGGGAGCTCGGGCGTTTTCGCCTTCGACACCATGACGCGCACCTGGAGGACGGTCGACGACGGCGGCACGCGACCCACCGGCTACGATCAGGGCGCCTGTTATGACCCGACCCGCGAGCGCATCTACATGGGCGGCGGCAGTAGTGAGAGTGTCTCCGGGCTCTACACCTTCGACCTCGTCAACGAGGAATGGCTTGCGCCGGCGAGCGGTGGACCGTCGGGCTTCGGTACCAATTCAGCGACGGTGAGCTATGACTCGGCGAACGACGTCGTCACCATCATTCACCGAGGCGACCGCACCATCTACGTCTTCGACCCGGCGACTTCGCAGTGGTCGGACTCGCCGTTCGCCGCGGAGGTCGAATTCTCCGACTATGCCTCGATGATGGGTTTCTACGATCCGCGGCTGAACGCGTACTTTTTGTACTTCGCCGTCGACGGTGTGCCGGACGGTAGTATGTGGGTTTACCGATATCGGTCGTCCGACTAGTTTCGTAAGCACCAGCGTCACGGCCTCGCAAGAGACCTAGAGCAACGCTATCGCGGAACCATCAGCCACCGGCGTAAACCCCGGAAAAACGGCATCCCGGTTCGTCGCTCGCAGATGTTTCGCGGCGACTTGCCAGAGCACATCGCGAAAGTCGGTGGTCACCGCGAGGTCGCGCCCTTCGAAGCGCTGCCCTTCGCCGAGGCCGGGCCAGCTCCCGTAAACCTTGCCGCCATGTACACCACCGTGCGCGACGAGCATGACATTGCCATGGCCGTGGTCGGTGC
>JBGGMJ010000134.1:0-54626 GCA_041288095.1 Myxococcota bacterium | reverse complement strand
TCATCGATTGGTGACGGCCGCCTCGTCCATTTTGGCGGACGAGGCGACCGGCACCAATGTGGATGCGGCGCGTTTAGCGACGGCCCCCACGACCACCGCGCTCACCGCCGCCATGACCTGGCGCGGGACGCGGGATGTTGGGGGTGGGTCGAGGAATGTTCGGAGTCGGCCGGGGCTGCTGCCGTGGCGGCTCGGGGCGATGCTCGCCGCCGCGCGGGCCACGTGGGGCTTCCGGACGATTGGGGCCACGCGGACCCTCGGGACGGTTTGGACCACGAGGTCCCTGTGGCGGCTGCCGCGGACCTTCCGGAGGAACGCGGGGACCTTGCGGCGGTAGACGCGGACCTTCCGGACGGCGCGGACCCTCTGGCGGCATGCGCGGGCCTTCCGGGGGCACACGGGGGCCTTGTGGGGGGAGCCGCGGACCTTGCGGCGGCAGGCGTGGGCCTTGCGGCGGTGTGCGCGGACCCTCCGGGCGACGCGGACCACCCGGCCTGCCCGGCCCTGGACGCCGGTGTCCGCCCGGTCGCCGCGGTCCTTCCGGACGCGGGCCTGGCCGCCTTGGTGGACGTTGCCAGCGGTCGCCATGATTGCGCGGGTAGTGCCAATCACGCCCACGGTGCGGTCCGCGATAGTGGCCGCGATGCGGGATGGTGATGATCACCACCGGCAAGTCGATGAACGGACAGCTCGACGGCAGTCGGTATTGCCAGTACGGCTCGTAACGGTCGTACGGCCGCGTCGTGTACCACCAATCCGGTGCATGGTAGACGCCGCCAACGATGACGGGCGGCACCTCGCGGTCACCGAACCCAGCGGTGTACTGGTACATGAAGAACGAGAAGCTGCGCCAAGCGTCGCCCTCGAGGGTCTCGTCGAGCACCTGATCGAGGAACATGGTCTCGCCGCTGGGCCCGGTAGCGGCGGTCGACGCCAGCCACTGCGCGAGAATGCGCCGCTCGCCAAGCGGCGTGTCCCAGAGATAGGCGAGTACTTCTTGCTCGGCCTCGGTGGTGTCGACGTTGCGAGCGCGGTCGGTGAGGATCTCGCGCACCAGGTCTTGGATCGCTGCCTGACGTTCCTCGAGCGTGAGCGGCATTTCGGGCGGGAATTCGCTGACCTGCGCCATGCGCATCCGTGCGCCGGCGGGAGACGCCAAGCTCAAACCGGTATGCTCGCCGCCGGAGACCAAGCGTAGCGCCCGTGGCACCTCGGAGACGATGGGCAGGGCCGCACCGACGGAGGCGTCGCCAGAGGGCGCGCTTTCGCCGGACAACACCACGCCAACCGGGCCAATGCCCGCAATGGCGCTCACCTGAGTCGACATCGCTCATCCTTCGCTCACCTGCAGCGAAGGATCGGGGGCGGCCCTACCCGCGCAGGTTTGGGCGTCGGTTATCGAGGCTGATGGCGACGAGTTGCGCCGAAATGTCCGCGCGGAGCTCTCAGCCGCGGAAGCGTTGCACGCCGTGCCGAGCGATCTCTTCGCCTTGCGCCCGTGCCGCGATCGTCGAGCCGCCAACATGCCGCGCGGCTTCCGAGGCGACCGTGCGCCACGCTTGTTGCGACTCCTCGCGGGTCACGAGGCCGAGATGCGAGGCGTCATCGAGAGCGATCTGGAAGGCGCGTAGCTCACCCAGCGACATAGCGCCGTTCTGCAAGACCGAGTCGACGAGCGCCGCGCGTTGGCCGGCGGTCACCTTGGTACGGCCGGTGAGCGCATGCACGAACTGTTGCGCGATGACTGGATCGTGAAAGTCGAAGGCGTTGCGTCGCGCGTTCTCGACCTCCGCGTTGGTCGAGCGCGCCGCCGTCGGACGCGAACCGCTGTCGATGGCCCGCGCCGCGATGCTGACGCTCGCTTGCGCGGCCGACACGGTCACCGGCGCCACGTTGCGCGCGCGCGCCTCACGCGACACCGATTCGGTCACGCCGCCGCTGCCGTCCTCGAGCGCTTCTGGTCGCAACGTCGCACCCAGGGTGCGTTGCACGACGCCGCCGGGGCGAGCCGCCGCGAGCGCCGTATTGCGGGGCACCGAAGCAGCGGGGTCGATGACGCCGGCGCTGTTCTTCACGCCTGAATCGATAGCGCGATCGATGGCGCGGCGACCCGCGTTCGACAACGTACCGCGGCGCTGCGCTTCGCCCGCTTCAGCGGACAAGCGACCGAGCTCGCCGAGCGCGATATTCCCAGTGCGTAGCGTCGCCCGCAGCGTCGGCTCGAACTTCTCGGGGTGCAGCAAGACGTCGCGTGGCTGCACCGCGACGGCGCGCTGCGACATGTTGCGCGCCGAGTCGCGCGCGGCCTGCGAGTCGATGAAGGCGTTCCACACCGGCGTTGGCGGCGCGATGCCGAGCTGACCTTCGCCGACCATCTCGGCGAGACGCGCGTCGATGCTCTGGCGAAGCGCCGCGGCGCCGATCGGATCGAGTCCGCCGCGCGCCTCGAGCTCGTCGAGATGCTGGCGGGCGTCGAGCAGCTCGCTCGGCGGACCGTCGAAGTTGCGCAGGGCGAGCATCGCCGTCTGCATCTGACGACCCATGCGGGCCGAGCTCTGCGCTTGCGCCCGGCCGTCGGCTGCCTCGTCGATCAGCGTGTTCAGGTTGCCGCGAGCGTTCTTCTCGTTGAAGTACTCGTCGAAGCGCTGCAGCGCCTCGGTGGTGAGCTGGCGACGAACCTCGGCGGCGATCTGGAACGCCTTCTCGGGCGGCAACTTGCCGGACTTCACGTCCGCCATGACCTGGCGCTCGAGCTGCTTCAGGTCGTTGTAGCGCGTCCCCTCGTCTTCAGTGCCGATGCCGGTCTGAAGCATGGTGATGACGCGGTTGATGTTGTCGTTGAGCTCGGGGCTCCCGTAACGAGAGACCCGCTGATTGTTCGTCGTCGTCGTGGTGGTCATGGTGGAACCGTCCCAAGAGAAGTACACGACCCTAGCTCTGCGGGTTAATGACGTTTTTCGTCCCACCAGCACCCACAAGCTCCTCCACCGTGTATGACTGTCGATGTCGGGTATCCCGCCGATCGAACCGCCTCGGGGCGTCCTCAGCACCCGATTCTCCGCCCAAAATCGGGACGATATAGAGGCGGCACCGAGCACCACGGTGCCCCTCACCGCCGGTCTCTATAGGGTTGCCGGCAATCCCCGCCCCCAGATTGCCGAGCCAGCGCGCTCGACCGCTCGGGTCGCAACACTGCCGGCGACGCGCCGCGATCGCCCGCCCAAGCCCCACTTCGACGGTACCGACTGGACACCAGAGCGGTCGCGCGCCGCCTGCCAGGCGTTTTCGGACGATGCGGCGGCGAGAGGCGTGAACACTCTGGTGATGGGTTTCGAGGGCCTGATTTCCTACGACGAGAGCGGCACCGCGGAAACCTACGCATGGGCAGCGGGCGCCCGACGTGACCCACCCCAAGGCGCGATGGCCAGCGGCTACGTCTTGCACGGGTTGGTGCGACCGCTGTTGCAGCGCCACGGGGATCGCATGGAGTTCCTGGTGTTCCCCCACGAGGCCGAGAGCGGTGATCCGAACGGCTTGCCAGCGACGTGCGCACGGATCTGGCAGCAGCAGTCACGGGCGCGCCGGCTGGTGGTGGCGGGCCACAGCATGGGCGGCGCCTCCGCGAGCTCGCTCGCCCGCACCCTCGCCGCGACCAACACGCGCCTCGACCTGATGGTCACCATCGACGCGGTGTCGACCCCACAGACACCGCTGCAACGCTGGGCCTCGACCGCGCGCGTTTTCAACTTCCCACGCACGCTGCGTCTACCCGTCTTCGGCACCATCGATGGGGCCGATCTGCAGACGCGCGTGCCCGCTTGGCACATCGGCGTTCCTGGCCACCCCACCGTCGTCGATGCCGTCAGCCGCGAGGTCGGCGCGCTCATCGCCGCAACCCGGGCGGTGCCGGGTCGATAAAGCCGGTCCAATGCGCAAAGTCTCGCCAGCGGACCAGTTCACGGCCCATGCATCAGCTCCGAGCACCGACACGCGCCCGGCCTCGCCAGCGGGCCCGGTCATGCAGTCGCTGCGGTATCTCACGGCAGCGCGCGAGGGCGCTCGCATGAGCCCCGCGGCGCAAAAGTTGATGGCCTGTGTCGCCATGCCCGGAATGACCGTTCCCGACGGCGCCGAGGCGATGAGCGAGCGTGATATCCACCGCCTCATCCCGCGTGTCGTTCAGCTCGACAGCACCAAGGCCCCCCTACCCGCCAAGATCCCGGTGAGCCGAGCCCAGGTCGAAGGCGTCCTGCCGTTCTTGCTCTCGCAAGAAGCGCGCTCCCGGGCGTCGTTCGACCGCATCGACGGTCGCGACTACTTGCTGATTGCCGGCAAGGCGGGCGAGCCGATCAGCAAGGTGCGGCTCGCCGACGAGCCCCGTGCACCAAGCCGTCACTCGCCGGTGGCCCGCATCGCCGAGATCGCTCGCACCGCCCCGCCACACAAACCGCTCCTCGGGCTTCGCGTCGCGCTCGACCCCGGCCATTTCGGCGACATCGAAGACATGCGCGAGGGCAAGTGGGTCACCTACGGCCCGCCGCCGACGAACCCCGAGACCGTTCCAGCGGACGGTCTCACCGAGGGCGATCTGAACGCCATCTCGGCGCGCAACCTGGCGCGCCGCCTCGCAAGCCTCGGAGCCGAGGTGGTCATCACCCGCCAGGGACGCGTCACGCGCACCAACAACCGCGCCTACGTGAACGCGCTGCTCGACGCCGATCCCGAGCTCGCCAAGCGCGCCGGCAACCGCGGTACGTTCCTGAGCGCGCTCGACCTCGAGCGCCGCGCCGAACGCATGGGCAGTCACCATCCCGACATCAGCATCATCATGCACTTCGACGCCGAGGTTCATCAGGTAAACGCCGAGGCGCGTCACGAAGTGAAAATCTACGTGCCCGGCTGCTTCTCGGTCGACTCCATCGAGTCGAAGATGGGGCAAGCCCGCTTCGTCCAGCAATGCGCGAGCACCAGCTGGAACGCTTCAGCGGACCTCGCCGCGACGCTGGTGAAGAGCATCTGCGCGACGACCGGCGCGGTCCCGCAAGTGCCGGGCAAAACGGGCGCGGTCGACCCCAAGTTCTTGTTGCCGGTCGGCAAGGACACCGGCGTCTTCGCCCGCAGCCTGCGCTTGCCACACGCGGTGCCCGGCGAGCCCCTCAGCGTGTATCTCGAAGGCGCGACTTACAATCATCCGGGCATCTTCCCCCTGGTGTTCCGCGATCGCGGAACTGCCTACGGCGTCCCCGGGGGTTTCCTCGACAGCTACGCGAAGTCGCTCGCGGACGGCCTGGTAGCGTACGTCCGCGGCCAGCGCTGACCACCGGGCAAGCGGGCTTATTTGGCTTTCTTGGTCGTCGACTTCTTGGCCGCGCGCGGCTGGGCGACGATGTTGGCGATCTCGGGCATGTCACCAGGCGTGATGTCGGGAGCGGGCGCCTGCGTTTCGCTGTCGACGGCGATGTAGCCCATCTTTCGCAAAAATAGCACACCCTTCCAGATCTCTTCCGGACCGGACTTGGCGTTGAGCTCGGGCTTCACGTAACGCCGCGCCAACTCTCCCCAAACCGCGGCAATCGACGGCTGTGGCGGGGTTGCGCGGCGCGAGTTGTACAGACCGTGGAATGGCATGCGAACATCATAGGACATTGCGCCGGCCGAAAGCAGCACCATTTTCCAAGGATAGGATTCGCGGGGGTGGGAATGGGTTGGCGTTGGGCTTGCGCGGCCGTGTTGGTATCGGTGCTCGGCGGTTGTGGAACGACAGTCAAGGTCGCCCAGCTGGTTGGGCAGGGGCGCGCGCGTGAGCTGCGCGAGCGCGGCGACGATCAGCCTGCGAGCTCGCCGCTCACGAACAACAAGCTCCTCATCCTGCTCTTCGACGGCATCGACCGCGATACACTCTACAGCATGCTCCGCGAAGGTCAGCTGCCCGCGCTCGCGGCGCTCCTCTCCGACAACGGCACCTACACCTTCCCGCACGCGCACTTCGATGACCGGATGATCGCGACCTTGCCCTCGTCCACCATGGCGGCCTGGACCACCACCATCACGGGTCTGCCGCCCGCCATCCACGGCGTCACCGGCAACGAGTTCTTCATTCGCGAAGCGTCGCGCCTCGGCGCGCCGGCGCCGGTCACCTTCAGCGATGCCGAGCCCAGCATCGCGATCTACACCGACGGCTATCTCGATAGTCTCAAAGCCGGGCCCACCATCTACGAGCAAATGCGTGAGCGCGACCCTGACATCTTGGTGTGGGTCACCATGCATTCGCTGTACGCTGGAGCAGACAAGGTCCTGGTCGCAAAGCGCACGATTCTCGCCAAGGCGTTCCAGCACTTCGTCGAAGAGCACACAGTCGACATGGTCACGGGCGAGAAGGACCCGCGCGGTCCGTACGCCACCCTCGACAAGCAAGCGATCGGCGTTACCGTGGATGCGCTCGAGGACGGCCCCATTCCCGACGTTCTCACCGTCTATCTAGCGGGCGCCGACCTCTACGCACACGTCGCCAAAGAAGGCCCGGACGTGGCGCGTCGCGGCTATATGTCCGCGGTCGCGGACCCGGCGCTGGGCAAGCTCTACAACCGCCTCGCCGAGCGTCACGCCCTCGACGACCGTTACATCGTCGTCGTGGCGGACCATGGCCACACCCAGGTCGTCAACGACGAGAGCCATGCCATGTCCGCCAAAGGCGACACCGGGCCGGCCGCGCTCATGAGAAATGCCGGGTACCAGCTGCGGCCCTTCAAGCGCGAGGTGCCCAAGACCACGCCTTTCGACGCCGTCTGGGTCGCCGGCGGCGCCACCGCGTACGTCTATGTCGCGGATCGCTCGACGTGCGAGAGTGGCGCTCAGCCCTGCGATTGGACCAAGCCCCCGCGCTTCGACGAAGACGTCGTGCCGCTTGCCGAAGCCTTCTTCCGCGCCAGCAAGGACGGCACCGGCATGCCGAACATGAAGGGGTCGATCGACATGGTGCTGACACGCGAGCCGGTGCCCTTCGACGAGATCGATGCTCCGTTCGAGGTCTACGTGGGGCATGGCCACACCATGCCCATCGCCGCTTATCTCGCGAAGCATCCGCATCCGTCGTACGTCGACATGGAGACCCGCCTCGCCGATCTCGCGACCGGCATCCGCGGCGAGCGCGCCGGCGACATCATGTTGCTCGCAACCAATGGCGAGAAAGACACGCCCGAGGAGCGCTTCTACTTCGCCGATCCCTACTGCTCGTGGCACGGCAGCCCATCCCGCCGCGACTCCGAGCTGCCGTTCATCGTCGCGCATCGCCACAAGTCCGCTCGAACGATCAAGACGATCTTGAACCGTCAGTTCGGAGAGAAGGTCTACCCCGAGAGCATCGCCAACGCGCTCTTGAACCTGCGTTACGGTACGACCGACTCGACCTTCGCGACGCGTGGCTTCGGCGGCGATCGTCCACGCCGCGCCGCGCGCCGCTAGCCTTGGTCACGGGCTGAAAGCGTAGCCCAGCTGCACCATGAACCAGCGACCTTCCTGCGGATACGGGAAGCGCGTCGTGCCGCCCTGACCGTAGGTGTGATTCAGCAGGTTGTGCACGTTAGCGGACACCGAAAGGCCCTTCACGTAGAGGTCGCCGCTGCGGATCTGGGCGTCGAGGAGGATGCGCGCCTTGTTCTTGTTGAGCAAGTTGGCCGAGGCGTCCGGCTTGTTGATCGAAACCGCCTGGATCGGCGCTTGTTGGTCACCGACATAGCGGACGATGACGTCCAGCCAGGTGCTCGGCGCCATGTCGAGGAGCGGCCGGCCGCTCGCCACGAACGCGCCGTAGAACATCGGCACGTGCCAGACACGGTTCGACGTGGTGCGCCGTGGGTCGGCGGCTTCGCTCGCGTCATCGAAGGCCGTATAGCCCTCGACGTCGAGCACGTAGAAGAACGTGGCGTTGGCGCGCAAGCGCAGGTTCTCCGTGTTGAACGCGATCTCCTCTTCGACGGTCGCGGTCTTCAAGCCACCGGAGTTGTTGTAATAGACCGGATTGGCCGGGTCGATGTTGGCGTCCGGCACGCGGAAGACGCCGTTCGACAGACGGTTGTACGAGAAGTTCGTGGTCGAGATGACGAGACCGTCCAGCAATCGCACCGTCGGAGTGAGCTGGAGCGAACGCGCCTTCTCGGGCTCGAGGTCGACGGCGCCCTGGTAGCTCGGGATGTTGTTGTAGCGATACCAGTACGGTGCGTCGACGAACGACTCCGCGTACGACAGCTTCATGTCGAACTCGTCGGCCGGGTTGAAGATGAGCGCGGCGCGGGGCGATACGTCGGTGATGTCGTCGACTTCCGGAAGCGGGAACGGATCGCCGACCGGACCGCGACGCACCTTGTAGTCGACGCGGGCGCCGAGGTTGAGCAGGAACATGCCGCCGAGGTGTTGTTTGACCTGCGCGAACGTCGAGTAGATGCCTTCGCTGCCGGTGCGGAGCAGCTCGCGGCCGCGCACGTCGTTGACGGTCTCGAGCGCGCCGTTGGTGCCGACGATCGTCATCGAGTCATAGAGCTGATAGACGTCGGCGGCCACACCCACGAAGGCGTTGCCGCGGCCCAAACCCGGGACGATGTAGTCGTACTTGACCTGGAAGAAGCCGTTGATGCCGCGCTCGTTCCACGACAGCGTCTGACGGCCGTTCGTCGAGTTGGTGACGTCGCTGCCGCGAATCTCGGCGGCGTCGAAGCCTAGCTGGCCCGTGACCGACCAGCTGTCGTTGAAGACGTGGTTGTAGTCGATCGCGACATGCGTGTTGTTGTTGTAGAGGCCGTTCTTGATGCCTTCGAAGCTACGCAAGACGGTGTAGTCGTAGATTTCGCCGAGGCGTCCAACGTCGGTGTAGGTCGCACGCCAGCCGGCTCGGTTGAGCTGCGCGTAGACCGAAAAGTCGTGGATGCGGTAGCGCATGCCGACGTCGTAGTTCTCCGGCTGACGGGCGCCGCTGATCACGACCTCGCCACCGCGCGGCACGAGCGAGTAGTCGTCCTCGATGTCGACGTTGCGGCCTTCGCCCTTGGCCCGATAGACGGTGGCCCACATGGTGAGGTCGTGCTCCGGCGCGAACTGCTTGCCGTACGCCATGTCGAGGCGAACTTGACCGTAGTTGCCGGCGCCGATGACGGCGCGAACCCCGTCGAGCTCCTTGCCTTCCTTGGTGACGATGTTGATGACCGCGGTGAGCGCGACGTTACCGTAAATCGATGAGCCCGGACCGCGGAGCACCTCGATACGGGCCACCTTGTCCGGGTTGACGCTGATGCCGTAGTCGGGAGGCGCGGCGAGATAAGCGCGCTGGTTGAGACGGTGGCCGTCGACCATGATGAGGATCTTCTGCTGCGACGACGCGTAGACACCGCGCATCGCGATGTTCGCCTCGTTGGCATCGGCGACGAAGGTCATGCCGGGCACGTAGGCCGTGAGCACGTCCATCAGCTGACGTCCCGCGCAGGCGCGAATCATCTCGGAGGTGATGATGGTGATCGGCACTGGCGCCTCACGTAGCGGCTCGGCGCTGCGCGACGCGGTGACGACCTTCGGATTCAAGAGCTCTTCCATGGAGAACTCTTCGATGCTGCCGCTGCCGGCCTCCTCGATGTTCACCCGCTGGGTGTCGGCACCCTCGAGCGGAATCACCGGCTCCTCGGGCGGAGTGCTCTGCGCGTTGGCTGAGCTGACTGCGAAAGCGAACAGAGCGCCGGCGAGCACAGCGGGTCGAAGCTCTCGGAGCACGACTCACCTCCTGGGGAGGGTAACTCATAGCGGCAACTCGGCGCCCCCACCAAAAAACTTGTCAGGGTTTCATTGACGCGCCGCAGCGGGCACCTCCCGACGTCTCCTCGCCGATACTCGATGTGATGCAGCCGCGCGGACTGGCTTTGGGGTCGACTGGCGAGGCGCGCTACGTCGCTCCGCTGCAAGCCGGCCTGCCGACCGACGGCGGCGCGGTGCTCGACCGCATCATCACCGAGCTAGGCGCCGCGCGCGGTCCTCGGGCCATCGTCTGGGACATCGACGGCACCATCGTGGAGACGCGCAAGCGTATGCTCGCCGCCCTCCATGCCTATGGCCGAACCGCCACCCTGGCGCAGCTCCGCGACACCGCGCCGCACACCGACGACGTGATCCGCGACTTCGGACTCGACCAGCGGCGCTTCGAGATCGTCTGGGACCGCGTCTTCTGGCAGGCGGATCGCCTCGGCGACGACGTTCCCATCCGAGCGATTGTCGAGCGCATGCAACGAGCCGCGCGCCTCGGCATCCAAAACATCATCCTGACCGGCCGCAACACCGAGCTCGGTCCCGCGACGAGAACGTTCCTCAACGACCACGAGATTCCGTTCACGCTGCTGCTGTGCAAGCAAAACGGTCAGCTCACGGTGCCGTTCAAGAGCGACAAGGTCGCTGGCCTGCTGGCGCGCTTTCGCGTGGGCGCGTTCGTCACCGACGCTGCGCGAGAGATCGCCGGCATCCAACGAACGCTCGGGAGCCACGCCCCGACCAGCGTCGTCGTGGCGGCCGCCGGTGGCCCCATTCGCGACGCCGCCGGCATCGCCGCGCACGTGCTTCCAGTAGAGCTCGCCGGCTGATTGACGCGCCCCGGAGCGCACTTAGCCGGTTCGATCGGCGCCGGCCCCAAAACACCACCACACCGCGTCGTGCATCCTGGTCGGAAGCGGGATAAGCCCGGCACGCCGTACCAAACCAAATGGAGATTCCAATGAAGGCGATCGTAGCGACGTGTTGTTTGTTGGTGGCTGGTGTTGCGGGTGTGGCTGTTGCTGGCGACAAGATGGACAGCAAGGCGAAGGACATGAAGAGCTGCGGCCAGCACATGGCCGACCGCGCGGTGTTGCCGACCAAGATGGTCGAGCTCATGACCTCCGTCGCCGACATGATGGACGCCCACGCCGCCTTCATGGTGGCCACGGCCAAGGGCAACAAGGACGCCATCGCCGAAGCCGACGGCATGAAGATGCTCGCCAAGGATCACCGCGACCTCGCCACCATGATGGGCAAGACCGCGACCAACATGACCAACGCCGCCAAGTGGCCGAACGCGCCGCACGACGAGAAGATGATGATGTCCGACCCCAAGATCATGGAATCGATGAAGCGCTTGCTCAAGACCGAGAAGGAAATGGCGGCGCTCATGCAGCAAGACATCGCCATGATGGAAGCGCACGCTCCGAAGTCGACCAACTAGTCTAGCAGTTCCAAGCGACTCGGCGGGCCGCTGCAATGGCGGCTCGCCGTTTCGTGCGCGCGTCACACTCCCCCTTCCACGCTGGCACTCCCGAAAACGCAACAGCGCAATCAGCGCGCCGATACCCGTCGGCGTTAAACGGGAAGTTCCACGCAAAAAGGGTACTGCAATGACTGATTCGATTTCACACATTGGCCGCATTCTTGGTCGCAACATCGCTCGCGCACCCGAGACCGGCTCAGGTTCTGGTCCGAGCTCCAGCATCAGCAACCAATCGGCGGCGGTCGACGGCGCTTCGGCCTTCTCGCGCGTCGAGGGCGCCGGCGGCGCCAAGGCAACCGTCGAGAGCAAGATTGCCGGTTGCATCGGCCGTATCGCGCAGATCCTGACGCAGGAGATGGTCGTCGACGGCCAGAGCGCGACCTTCTCCGCGCCGGGCGTCGCCGCCTTGCTCATGTTCGCCGCCAAGGGCACCAAGGAAGGCGCCGAGCGCAACAACTACTTGAAGACCCTCGGTCTCGACGGCTTGAGCCTCGAGCAGGTCAGCGCCGGGGCCGAAGCGCTCGCGGCTCGCCTCGGTAGTCTCGACAAGGGCATCGCGGTGAAGTTCGCCAACATCGCCTTCTCGAACGAGATCAAGACCGGTGGTTTCACCGACAGCTTCAAGAAGGCCACGGCCGGCGACAAGGTCATCGACAAGCCGCTCAAGACCGACAAGGACTTCGAAGACGCGGCCGCCGACATGAACAAGACGATCTCCGATGCCACCAACGGCATGATCAACGACTTCGTCGATAAGGACGCGCTGCCGGAGTACATCTGGTCGCTGATCTCGGCCATCGGCTTCGAGGGCACCTTCACCCATCCCTTCGTTCACGCGAAGGAGCTCATCGAAGACCCGGGCTACAAGACCCGTCTCGAGAAGGAGAAGGACTTCGGTCCGTCGCTGCTCGCGAACGCCAAGCGGTACCACCGCAAGGGCGACGAAGAGCCGTCCGTCGAGAAGCTCGCGGCCGCCGAATGGAACAAGGACGCCGCGAAGTACCTCGAGGTCCCCTACCTCAAGGGTGCGCAGCACGAGATCATCCCGCGACTGAAGGAGGCCTCGGATGCAGCCAACGGGCGCATGAAGCTTGCCCAGGGCGGCCTCAAGGTGATCGACAATGCGCGCTTCACCGCGGTCATGTTCCCCTACGGCGATGAGCAAGGCGCGAGCTTCGTCGCCATGATGCCCAAGGGTAACCTCACCCCGAAGCAGCTCCTCCTCGACGTCGGCAGCGCCCAGCTCGCGGCCGCCTTCGCGAACGCCGAAGCGCGTGACTTCGACGCCAAGGACAAGTTCCAGCTCGGCGCGTTCAAGACCGAGTTCAAGCCGGAGGACTTCCTCGAGGTGCTGCGCAAGCTCGCGCCCCTGAAGTTCAGCGGCATGATCGCCTCGGGCGAGACGGCGCCGAACGCAGCGCGATTGAAAGCAGTCATCGAGCTCGGCCCGCGCCAGACCAAGGCGGCGCAGGTCGTCGAGATGGCGATGATGGAGTCGGCGATGCACAGCGAGCCGCCGCCACCGATCGCGATCAACTTCGACCAGTCCTACGCGTATGCCATCATCACGAAGGATGGGACGTTGCCCCTGTGGCAGGGCATCCAGCAGGTCGAAGCCAAAAAAGACTAAGAATTCTCTATTGCCTTCGGCTCGGTCCAGGTCCCCTCGAGGACCTGGGCCGGGCGGAAGCGTAGACGAGTCGCGATGAACGGCACCGCGTGCGCGACGACCATGAGCAAGAACGACCCGACGCGGCCAGAGCTCACGCCTTGCGCTCCTCATGCGTGCGCCCCAGATAGAAGACCACGGCCAACCACGCAACCGCCAAGACGATGTTGGCGATGACGAAGGCACGCGTCCCCAGCGCCATCTTCGTGCCCACCCAGACGACACCCGCGGCCAATACGTCGCCGAGACGGACCATGACAGTGTCGGTGATTTGCTTGGCCTTGTACTTGGCGTCGCGCGGCACCACGAGCCACAGGGCGTTCCGCGCCGTATTCTGCAGCGAGTAATCGAGGCTGTTCTCGCCGACTTTGACCACAAGCGTGAGCAGCAGCACCGGCGCGAGCGTCAGTCCGCTATAGCCAACAAGCGAGATCAGCGGCATGACGAACAAGGCGCGCTTCACGCCGACGTATTTGATGACACGCGACACCACGAAGAGCTGCAGCGCCGAGCCGACGACGTTCACCCACAGGAAGTAGGTCGACTTGACGCTCTCGATGTATTGGCTGACCTCGAGGCCCGACTGCGCGGCCTTTTGCTCGGCTGTTGCGAGCAAGGTGCGGTCGAAGATGTACTCGCCGTTGGTGTTGACGCAGTTGATGATGAGCGCGAGCGCCCCGATGAACAGCAAGTAGTTGTCCGCGAACAATAGCTTCCAGCCGTTGGCCCCGGCGAGCGGCTGGTCATGGTGGTCTTCCTCGTCTTCCTTGCCGAGCTCACGCTCACGCCGGTGCACGACGAACGTCACCGCGAGCGCCGCGAGCAATAGGCCCGCGGCGACGAGCATCAAGACGAAGGGCCCGAGCTCGATCATCAACTTGGGCAGGAAGGCGCCAAGCACCGAGCCCACCGATGCACCGATGCCGATGATTGGAAACAGACGCTTGCCTTGGGCGTCGGTGTAGATGTCCGCGGCGAACGCCCAAAACTGGGTGAGGATGGTGAGGCTGTAGACGCCGACCCACAGATAAAACGGAATGCCGAGCGGCACGCCGGCTTCACCGAGCACGAAAAACAGCACCAGGTTGCCCACGAAGAAGATGGACACGATGGCGATGAGCTTCATGCGGCCGACATGGTGAGCGAGCCAGCCGTACGCCCACGACACCAAGACCAGCGTCACCGCCTGCCCCGCCGACGCGAACGTCTTCACCTCGGCCTTGCCGCCCTCGAGGATCAACGGCTCGCGGGCCACCTTCAGCAAGTAGTAGGCGGTGAGCAACAAGAAGACGTTGAGGCTGAGCAAAAGGACAGTCGCCGCCTCGCCCGCGCGGACGTCGGCGAAGAGACGCATGACATACTCGACCGGGTGCTTGCGGAAGCTCGCCCGGTCCGGGTCGCGTCTCTTGGATTTCTTATTGGTCACTCGTTGCTCATTCCATTCTGAAGCATCCGTCCGCCATTACGGACAAGCTTTCGTCTCGGCGATCCAATCGGCGATGAGGTCGGTCGCGAGCTCGTCCTCGATGCTGCTCGCCAACGGCGGCATGCGCAGCGCCGGGTCCGTGGTCTTCATGCGCGCCCACACCACCGAGCGCGCCGGCTCCCCGGGCGCGAACAGGCGCGGGTCGTTCGGGATCTCCGCGTCGCTGATCGTCGGCACTTCGTTGCAGATGTTCATCTGCGCGAGAGGCAACTGGTAGCGGAAGTCCGGCGACGTGAAGGTCGTACCGCCAGCGCGGTGGCAGTTGGCGCAGTTGGCGTGCAGGTACGCGCGCGCGCGATCGGCGACCGACGCGCTGCTATCGCGGATTGCGGGCAACGCCGGGTAGGGCCGCGTCGTGAAAGCGTCCATGTTCAACAGACCAATGTGCTCGAGCGTGGCCATCTGGTTCGCGCGCAGTCCGCTCGACACGTAGGTGAGCGGATTGTTGAGCTGCGCCACCTCCGGCCCGAGCGTGTCGCCGGCGGCCTTGGTGTGGCAGCGCGAGCACTGCGCTCGCGCGGGATAAAGCCAGGTCCGCGAGCCGATGCCCACCAGGGCGCCGCCTTCGTCGACCAGCGTCGCCTCCGTCCCGTCTTCGTTCCAACGATAGGTGTAGCCCGCCCAGCTCCCTTCTTCTTCCTCGTGCACGAGGAAGCGCGTCTCGATGCGGTCCCCATCCAAGCTGAACTCCTTGATGAGGACGCTCCCCGCCGGAAACTCGAAGTCACCATCCGCTTTGACGGTCACCGTCTCGCCGTTGGGTACGACCATCCAGCGGCGCTTGGTGGCGTCGTCGGACCAGAGCTCGGCGGCGGGCGCGAAGGGGATGAGATCGCTCGCCGGCTTCGTCGGGTCGAGCGGGTCGAAGCAGCCGGTCTCGGAGAGTAGGTCCGGCGGACCGCCAACCGCGCCGGGATCGATCGGCGACGGCTGCAGCGCCAATACCTTACCGGCCGGGAACGCCGCGGTCGGATAGAGGATGGCCGCGAACAGCTCGCCGTTCTGATCGAGCGCGAAAGCGGACACCGGAGCCTCGCTCGCCAGGAGCTCCTTGGCCGGCATCGACCCTCCAGGCAGCGTATCGACGTTGCGCACCGCCCAGATGCGCGCGCCCGATGAGTCCCCGAAAATGTACGAGCCCTTGAGCGACGGCACGCCGTTGCCGCGATAGACGACACCGCCGGTGATCGCCCTGCCCTCCTGCTCGAGATCGCCGTGCGCGTAGTCGAGCAGCGGCGGGATGGTGCCGGTCACCGTGTCGCAATCTTCCTGCGTCCAACCGTTGTCGGTGGCGCAGTGGGTACCCTCGAAGTACCCCCAACCGTAGTTGCCACCGGCGACGATGCCGCGGTTCAGCTCTTCCCAGCTGCTGTTGCCGACGTCGCCGAGCCAAATAGCGCCGGTCTGACTGTCGAAGTGCCATTGCCAGGGGTTGCGGAAACCGTAGGCGTAGACCGCCGGATGCCCGCCGCCGGCGATGAAAGGATTGTCCGCCGGATAGGTCGCGGCGATGCGTTGGCGGCCGGAGACGTAGCCGTCGTTCACCAGCGACAGGTCGGTGTCCGACACGTCGATGCGCAAGAGCTTGCCGCGCAGGTCGTTGGTGTCCTGAGCTTGGACGCCGCCCAAGTTGTAGAGCGGTCCGCCATCGCCGAGCGCGACGTAGTAGTAGCCGTCGGCGCCGAAACGCGCGGCGTCCGCCGCATGCAGCCCGGGCGCGTCGTGGATCGCATCGAGCGGCATGTCGAGCGCGATGATCAGCTCCTCGGTCTCACGCGGGAAGGTATCGCCGCCGTCGAAGGTCGAGAAGCGCGAGAAGCGCACCTGCGTCTGCCAGCCCGCGTCGGGGTTCTGGTAGCAATAGCCGACATAGACGACCTGCGATGTCGCGAAGTCCGGTGGAAACGCGAGCGAGCCCATGCTGCAGTCGACCACCGCGAAGTTGATGTCGGAGATGTCGAGCGCGACGTGCAGGTCGGCGGCTTGCGCGTTGGTGTTGTTCGGGAACCAGACGATGCGGCCGCCGCGCTCGGTGACGTACCAGCGACTGTTGTCGCCCGGCCGCCGGAACAGACCAGTTGGCGTATCGAGCTCGATGTTCGGGAAGCGGTCGACGAAGACGAAGCCGTCGCTCACGGGCGGCGGCGTGAAGGCACGGCAATTCGCTTGTTGGGGTCGCGTCGCCAGCCCGAACGGCGCGAGCGGCTCATCCTCGTCGGTCGGCTCGTCCTCGTCGCCGTCACCAGGATTGTCGCGATCACTCAAGATGTCGTGATCGCCGTTCTCATCGCGATCACCAGCCAACTCCCGCGGGTCGGCGGGATCACCGTCGCTGCATCCCGTTACGGCCGCGGCGAAGCTCACGAACAAAAGCGACAAGACGGCGCGAAGCACCGCGCTATTAGTGGCATTCAAGTCTATTTCCCCCCCGAACCCAGCAAGAAATATAGTCAGTGCCGCCGCGGGTAGCCTTTGTCGGTGGTTTTTTTGTTTCGATGTCGGTTCGGGACGTTCGGCGCCGTCCTTATGTTGAGAGCGCGCAAGGGGCGCGTGCCAGGAGAGCGACGATGTCGAAGATAACCGTCACGCAGTTTCTGTGGTTCGCCAAGAACGCCGAAGAGGCCGTGAAGCTCTACACTTCCCTCATTCCAGGCTCGGAGATGGGCAAGGTCACGACCTTCCACTCGGAGAGTCCCAGCGGCCCCCCTGGATCGGTGAAGACCATCGAATTCACACTCGCCGGGATTCCCTATCGGGCGCTCGAAGCTGGTCCGCTCGACGACTTCAACCACGCGTTCTCGATCCAGGTGAACTGCGAGACGCAGGAGGAGATCGACCGCCTCTGGGACGCCTTGGGCAAGGGCGGTCGCCACGAGCCCTGCGGTTGGCTCAAGGACAAATACGGGCTGAGCTGGCAGATCGTACCGCGGCTCCTCGAGGAGCTGGCGGGGGGGCCCGACAAGGCCCAGGCGAAGCGCGTGACCGACGCCATGATGAAAATGGGCAAGATCGAGATTGCCGGCTTGAAGGCAGCGGCCAAGGGCTAAAGCGACGCCATTGCGGCCGGCGGCAATTGCGCGGCGCGTCAAAGCATCGCGCAACCCCGGTCGTCGTTCGCCGATAACAACGGTGAACATGATGAGCCGGACGTGTGCCGTCGCGACGCTTGCAGCGACGGTCGTGCTCCACGCAAGCGTGGCGAAAGCCGTCTGTGACCCGGGTCTGGTGTCGCAGGCCGTCGTCGCGCGTATTCAGAAAGAGAGCATCGAGCAGGTCTTGCGGCCGCTCGGAGCGTTGGTGCCGCAACAAGCGAGCCTCGGCCAGTTCGACGTCGTGCTCGGCGAATGCGGGCTCTGGTTCGACGACACCATCATCCACTTCAAGCGCGGCACCGTTCACCTCGCCAACACGACCTACGCGGTGACGCTCGTCGATGGCGGCATCGACATCGACATCCATGGCGACATCGACGCTACGGGCGACATGGACCTCGAGATCTGCGCCCTACCCGACGACAGCTGCGACGCACACGTCGTCGCACATGGGGTGACCGCGCACGCGCGCGCCAGCATCGCGGTCAATCAATGTGTACCAACGTTGGTCGTCGATGCCTTCACCTTCGCGGTCGATCACGCGAACGTGACCATCGAGCTCACGGGATGCGCCGCTTACGCCAGCGCCTTCGACGCCAGCCAAGAATGGCTGCGCGACGATCTCATCAACTACGCCGCCGCGGAGATCGAAGCCTTCATCCCGGCGTTGATCGAAACGCAGGTCGCTGCCCTCACCTCCGATCTCATCAAGCCGACGACCATCAAGGGCATCGCCGTCACGGCGCAGCCCGAGGGCGTGGCCATCGACGCCGCCGGCATCACCATGACCTTCGGCGTCAAGACCGACGCGCCCGTCATAGCGAACTGCACCGCCGGTCTCGACTCGAGCGTGGCACCGACGTCTCCGCCTCCGTCGATCGTCATGCCGCAAGCGACCAGCGTCGCCATCTCGAGCCGCTTCGCCCAAAACGTGGTGGAGAGCGCTTGGCGCGCCGGCTGGTTGTGCCTCGAGGTACCGAGCGCGGCACCCGCCATCGACGACCTGCTCGCGACCCTCGTCAAAGGCACGACCACCCACGTCACCCTGAACGCGCTGGCGCCGCCGCGCGTGGCCTTCGTGGCCAGCGAGACCGGTAGCGCCACCGTCGAGCTGTCGCGCTTGTCGGGGCATATCGCCGTCACCGTCCCCAACGACCGCGACTACACCGCGGACTTCCTCGGCAACCTGTCCATTGCCGCGGACACACGCATGCGTGCCGCGACCCGCGAGCTGGTGCTGGCGACGACGGAAGCCAGCGTCACGCCGCTGCAGATCACCCTCGGCAGCTCGAGCCTCGGCTTCACCCAGGATGGAGTCGACCGCTTCGTGCGCAACGCCGTCATGCCGTTCGTCACCAAGCAGATCGGCGACCTGCCGATCATCACCGGCCTCTTCGACGCGGCGTACGTCGCCATCACCATCGGCGCGCTCCGTACCACCAACGACGCGGTCATCGCCGAGATCGGCCTCGTCGACATCGACGCGAGCGACGCCGTGCCGCCGACGACCGCGATCGGCGCGGCGCCGGTCTGCCCATGCTCGCCGGACGTCGCCATCACCGTCGCGTCCACGGACAACACCACCATCGGCGAGCTCATGCGGCATCAGGTGACGGTCGACGGCAGTCCCGCCGACAGCGATCTGCGGGCCGGAGCGCAAGTGCTCGTCGAAGGGCTCGCGGACGGCCAGCACACCATTCACCTCGCCGCCGTCGATCTCATGGGGAACCTCGACCCCGTCGGCTTCGACGTGAACGTCGACGTCGATGCTCTCCCACCCACCATCCGCTTCGCCGAGCAGCCCCGCGGCATCGTCGGGACGCACGGCTTGCGCTTGCGCATCGAGGCGGAGGACGACACCGCTTTGGCGGAGCGCATCGCCTATCAGGTCGGCATCGTCAGCTCACAAGCGGTCCCCGATACGATCATCCGCTCGGGGACGGTGCGACATGGTGAGGTTCTCGCGCTCGACGATCTGCCGGACAGCGCCACCATCCGCGTGCGCGCCACCGCCCAGGACACCGCCGGCAACAGCGCCGAAGCGAGCGTCACCATGGCGGTGCTCGAACAGCCAACGAT
This sequence comes from Myxococcota bacterium, assembly GCA_041288095.1. Lineage (GTDB taxonomy): Bacteria > Myxococcota > XYA12-FULL-58-9 > XYA12-FULL-58-9 > JALHOP01 > JALHOP01. The sequence goes on along the minus strand of JBGGMJ010000134.1, from coordinate 35,031 downwards.
GGGATGCGGCGCGGTCCACGGCTCCTGGCTCGGGCTCGTCGCGGGCATGTTTTGGCTGCGCCGGCGGCGCGGCCCGCTCTCGGCCGACTAGCGGCGGCCGACGTGCGGCGGCAGCGGCTCTTGCTTCTCGAGCTTGTCCGCGAAGCCCTCGAGCTTCTGAGCGGAAGTGTCCGCGTGAGCGGCCTCGCCGTCGAGGGCGCCCAGGCGCTTGCCGCAATCGATGGCGACGCGCACGCCTTCGAGCGCGGCATCGGCGGCGCTAGCGTCACCGCGCACCAGCTCGCGGATCTTCAAGAACGCGGCCTTCAATCCACCAACGGTCTCGGGCTTCTTCACCCGGCGCACGGCGCGCTCGACGCGCTGCTCGTACTCTTGCTCGACGGTGCCGGCCTTGGCACGGGCGCGCTTGGCGACCCCTCGGTGCGCCGTGCCCTGCTCGCGGGCGACCGCCGCGGCGGCTTCCCCTGGAGTGCGTTTCTTTACCGAGCTCACCATCACCCGACGACCTCTCCGGGGGCACTCGCATCGGCGAGCGCGCGGTCACCGCGATTGCGAACCAGCGCCTTCGGCGCCTTGGCGCTCTCCTTGAAGCTTTCGTACATGGTCTTGTTGGGGTGCACGGCGTCGAGCGCGCCAATGAAGAAGTCGCTGGCCGCTGGGTACAAGCCTTGCCAGGCGGCGACGGCCCGCGTCGCTCCCGCGAGCGCCGCGTTCACCGACGCGAAGGCCTGCTTCTCGGCCTTGGCGTAGCACGCCAGCGCCCGGGTCGGCTCGGCGTTGCGGTCGCGCCAGAAGGCAATGCCGTGACCGATCCACGACAAGAAGGCGATGCGATGCGCCCGGTTCGTGAGCTTGCGCATGCTGTCCGCTATCGAAGAGCTCGCATCGACGGCCGCGTTCAGACTTTGGGTCATGGCGCGCGGCACGTTGGGGACGGCGTGCTCTTTGCCGTCGTCACCGCGATAGCTGCCGGTCGGCTGGTCGGCGCCGCGCTCCTTGACCATCTTGCGCGCCGCTTCGCAGGTGAGATCGAACTGCAAGCCGCGCGGCCCGTTCACCAGGATGGCGGTGTAAACGCCTTGCCACATCGGGGAGTCGTCGCCGTAGAGACACGACAAGGCGAGCAGCTCACGCGACGCCTGCGCGATCACCTCTTCGACTTCCGCTTGGGCGCGTTTCACCGTGGAGTCGAGCTTGCCGAGGGCGCAGTTGACGCGGGCTTCGCTGTACGAGGCCCGCCAACCATGATCGTTCAAGTCGCGTAGCTTGGCCCGCAGGTCGGCATAGGTTGGCAAGCGCCGCGGTCCAGGTACGGCCACCGGCTCGCGCACCGGCGTGTTGCGCTGGCTCTTCGGTACCCACAGGCGATCGATGCGTTGGACTTTCGCGGTCTGCTGCTCGGCGACAGTGACCACGTGGCTCAAGATCTTCGCGGCCTTGCGCTGCGCGTCGGCGGCGATGCGCTGTCCGCTCGCCACGGCATCGGCCTGCGAGCTCACCTTGGGGGGCTGCACCGGCAGCACTTCGTGGGTCACAGCCAACATCAATTGCCCCCGCCTTGCACGGTCGGCGCCTTGGGGACCTGTTCGACAGATTTCGCGAGATCGCCGGTCGCGGCGTTGATGCCCGCTTCGACCGTCTCATAGGCTGGACGCTGGGCCATTGCCGCGTCGGTCCCGGCGCGCACGACGCCGGGAAAGAAGGTGCCGCCAACGATGCGCAGAAAGGTGCGCGTGGCTTGCACGAAGATCCTCGCGGCACGCGCCAAGGCGCCGCGACCCGCCTCGTCGACCCGGGCGTGCTCGCTCCCGTGGAAGCCGCGGACGTCGTTGATGGTCGCCTGGTCGTAGAAGTGGCCGACACGAAGGATGGTGGCCATCGCTCCGACCTGGCCGGTCGCCAGCTTGGCATCGGCGATCACGGGCTCGCCAACCTTGGCGACGCGCTCCTGCGCGGACTTGGCCGCCGCTTGCACCGCCTCGACGCCCTCCTTTTCACCCGCCAGAACGATGAGCTCCTCGGCTCCGAGCTTGCTTGCGCGACCCGCGAGCGGCGAGGTCTCACGAGGCGACAGAGGCGCCACGGTAGCGATGCGATCAGCTAGGGGTACGCGGTCCATTCCTCTGGCCCTGTATCGACGAAGTGATTGCGATCACTTGGCCAACGTATCGGCGTCACCCCCTGACACGTTGCCAGTATCGGGGCGCGGGCTCGGCGATTCCTAACGCAACTCGACCAGTCCGCCGCCCAGCGGGTGCTCTTCGCTCGGGCTCACGACATGGCACTCGCCGAGCGGCGGAGGCTGCGGGCCCGCGGCTGTCAGGGCTTGAACGATTGCGAAGGTGTCGGCCGCCAGATCGTTGATCTCGTAGCCGCCGATGTCGCGGAGGGACGCAACCGTGACGGCGGACATAGGCAGGCTCGGCTCCATGCCGCTGATCGCCGGGCTCATGAGCTCGTTGCTGAAGATGGACTCGCGCCAGTGCGCATCCGCGGACCCAGCGACGCCGTTGTTCTCGACCGGCACCGTGCCGGTAAAGCCGGTCCCGCCGATGTCGACGAAGGCCTGCGCGGCGTCATCCCCCGTGAAGCGGGTGTTGGCGCCGGGCGAGCCGATGGACGGCGAGATCACGAGCCCGTTGATGGCCCACAACGAACCGATACCGACGACGTGTCCCATCTCGTGCAGGATCGTGCCTTCGAGGACGTTGTTGCTCTCGAGGAACTCGAGGTCGTCGCTGTCGAACGACATGACGCCGACAGCGATGCCGCCCAAGTCGTGCTGCGCGCAGGGCGCGGCTTGCGCGAGGATGCCGCCTTGCCCATCGATCGGCTGCACGCTCGCGAAGATGATCGTGTCGTCGACGCTGATGAGCGTCGTGTCGGCGGTGTCGCGCGCGCAACCAAATGGTAGCTGCGAGCGGCTGATCTGAAAATTCTCGAGGTCGCCGACGATGACGGCCGACCAGCGCGCCGCGGCGTTTTCGAAGGCGGCACGCTGCGAGGTCGTGACCGAGGTCAAGAAACGCACGGTGATCGTGTAGTCGGTAAGGATGGTCGCATCGAAGGTGACCGGGGCGATGGCGGGCGCTGAGTCGAGGCGCGCCCGCACCTGATTCGGGGCGACGCGCTTACCCAGAGCCCACGTGGTGACGGTCGCCCTGCCTTGGGCGTCCGTGGTCACGAACGCCGGGTCGAGCACGCCACCGCCGGCCTCGAGCGTGAAGTGCACCGCTTGACCCGCCATGGGATTACCGAACTGATCGCGCACGAAGACCGCCGGCGCGTCGTCGACCTCGGCGCCCGCGAAAGCGGACTGGGTGACGGCGCTCGCGGCGACGAGCGCGGTGACGATGGGAGTCGGCGGGCTGGTGTCTCCCGGCGCGGGGTCACCACCCGAAGGTCCCGAGTCACCGCCATCGCGGTCACCATCATCGGCGATGGTCACACGCCGGTCGTAAAGACCGGGGGCCATGATCTCGTTGCCGCAGGCAGCCATGCCGAGCAGCCCGAGGACGTTGAGGAGGTGCGACCGCACAGCCTCAGCTGTATGCAATCCCCGCACCGCGCCTGGACTTACGGAAGATCCGCGATTGCACGAGGCTGACCCATGAGCATCGAAATTGTTAGCCAGGATTGTGTGGGCCCACACCCACAGTAGGGGGACGGCACCCACCACTCGCGCCCCCCAAACGGAGAGGCGGCGTTCGATCCGAACGATGTATACCTTGCTGGCAACGACAACCTGGAGGGTTTGAATGCAGGGTACATGGGTGGTCATCGCGGACGGCAGCCGGGCACGCATCTGCGCCAAGAAAGCACGCGCGAAGTTGGTCGAAATGCAGACGCTCGAGCACCCCGCTGGCCGCGCCAAGGCGCGTGACTTGGTCACCGATGGGACGACCACGGCGTTCGCGAGTGTCGGCGGAGCCCGCCACGGGGTCGGCTCCGACTCGGTGCCCAAGAACCACGAGCAAGAGAACTTCGCTCGTGAGCTCGCGCGCAGGCTCGAAGAGGGCCGCACCGGAAACCGTTTCGACCAGCTCGTGCTCGTCGCGCCACCGGCCTTCTTGGGTCTGCTGCGCGATCAGCTCTCCGCGCCCCTCGCCAAGTGCGTCACGCAATCGCTCGCCAAGGACCTCACCCAAGCGAAGCTCGAAGAGATCCAGCAGCAGCTCGACTAAATAAGCACATCCATAAACCCCCGGGAGATAAGCCAGCTCGCCGGGGGTATGTGTATGTAGTCAAATGGCGGATGGCGCTCGCTCAGTCGTGCGCCTGCGAGGCGCAGGGCCCGAGGTTGCGCAGAGCAACCCGGAGCGTGGCTTCTATCGCGACGTCGAGAACCTCGCCGCGAGCCCCAGTGATTTGCGCAACGAGCTCCGGCGCATCCACGCCAGCGGCGACAGACTGGTGCTGACGCACATTCGCCTCGACCGCTTTCGCGACGCGCCCATCCCGCCCTCGACGCTGCAGGCCATCGAGGCGGGCCTCGCCGAAGTGCGCCGCGCCGGGCTCAAGGCCGTCATCCGCGCCAGTTACAATCAGCCGCAGGGAGAATCCGGCTACGGCGGTGCTCGCGATGCCCCCGGCGAACGCGTCCTCGAGCACATCAGCCAGCTCGCCCCAGTGCTCGAACGCAACCGGGACACCGTCGCCTTCACCCAGGCCGGCTTCATCGGCGCCTGGGGCGAGTGGCATTCGAGCAGCCATGGTCTCGACGCGCCTGCCTGGCGCGCGCGCATTGGCCAGTCACTTCTCGCGAACGTCCCCGGCGCCGTGCAGTTTCGTTACCCCCGAGACGTCGAGCGGCATGGCGCCACGGATCGCGACGGCCGCGTTGGCGCCCATAACGACTGCTTCATGTCGAGCCCGACCGACGTCGGCACCTACTCCGAAGATACCCGCGAACGCGAAAGGCAGCGCTCCGCCATCGCGGCCCGCAGCGCCGTGGCGCCGTTCGGGGGCGAAACCTGCAACCCCGACGATGACGCGCGGCCGGTGCCGCGACTCTCGTGTGACGCCGTGCGCTCGGAGGGACGCCGCTTTCACCTCACCTATCTCAATCGCACCTACAACACGGCGTTCCACGAGAACTGGCGCCGCGAGGGCTGCTTTCCAGAGGTAGCGTCGCGCATGGGCTATCGCATGCGCATCGACGAGGTCGACGCGCCAGCGTCACTCGTCCCCGGCTCCACCGCGGGCATCGGCTTGCGCGTCACCAACGAAGGCTGGGCACGCATGTACAACGAGCGTGGCGCCGTCGCGCACTTGCACAACACGGCCACCGGTGAGCGACGCACCTTGCCGCTCGTCCTCGACGTGCCCATGCGTGACTGGATGCCGGGTCGCGACACCAACGCGCGCGCCGGCATGGCGGTGCCCTCGGACCTCGCCGCCGGTCGCTGGCAGCTGGCGATCGGCTTCCCCGACGCCAGCGCTCGTTTGGCCACCGATGCGCGCTTCGCGGTACGACCGGCGAACGCCGACGACACGCCGCGCGGTCAGTACTGGGACTCGGCGCACGGCGTGTTCTTCACGGGACACGCGTTCGACGTGCGCCGTTAGGACGCCTCGAGGCTCGGCCCGATTTCGGTTGCCGGGTGTGTCGTCGAAAGCGGATACTCGTTTTCGATGTTCATCAACGAGAAGACCCTCAAGGTCAGCCCCGAAGCGGCGCGGCGTCAATATGTGGCGGTCTTCCAGCACGCCCTCGAGAACTGTCCGCTCGCGAGGACGGGCGCGGTCGCGATGCTCGACCAGCTTGGCAACAAATCACTGCCCGCGGTCGACCTCGTCTTCATGGTCGACGCGGGCCCGGAAGCACGCATCGTCGCCGAGGTCTTCGCGCACCTTGCCACCGGCACCCACTTCGAGAAGGGCTCGGGAGCTCACGACGTCACCTTGGACCGCGCCACCTGGCCAACGCTATCGCGGACAAACACCGGCCCGCGAGGCGTCGCTCTCTTCGAGGACGCCGAGCGGCTGAATGCCACGGTCGCCCGCGCCTGGCTCACCGAGCACCTGAGGAGCGACCGCGGCGAAGCGACGATCTTCTTCGTGCTCGGCGGCCCTGAGTCGCGGCACCTTGCCCTCATCAACGACGTTCGCGTCTTCGCCCGCCAGCAAGGCGCGCGCGTCGGCGTCCGCGTGCTCGACTTCAAGCGCTCGGACGACGACGACTAGAGCTTCACGCGGACGGCGCTTCGGCCTTCATCTTGGCGTCCATCGCGTCGAGCTCTTTCTGCGTCTCGTCGAGCTCCTTCTGGAGTTGCTCGATCTCTTCGCGGTTCGCCTTGTCCTTGTCGGTCTCGACCGCCTTGCGCGTCCGCTCGCGCAGACCTTCGAAACGCTCGTGGAGGCGCTTGTTCTCGGCCTCGACGCGCCCGCGGAAGGTGCTGGGGTCCTCGGAGGTCTTGCTGTCGGCGATGGACGCCGTGACCTTGCTGATGTCCTTGCCGAGTTGCCGCAGGCTCGACCGAACATCGTCGAGGTGGGCGGTGCCCGCCTTGGGATCGCTGTTGTTATGACAAGCGGCGAGCGCGAAGAGCGCGATAGTGAGCCAACGCATCGGGGGATGCTCCTTATTTCATGGGGGTATGTCGGGCCATCGCACGCCGGAACCGGGGAGGCAAACCGCTTCAGCGGAGAACGCCGTCGATGGCCCTGCCATGAACGTTGGGTTCGACCGGTAGTCCGGTCAAGAGGCGAAGCGTGACACCAACGTCCTCGGCGCGCGCCGCCTCGACATGTCCGCGCTTGCGCACACCGCTGCCGGCAAGCACCCAAGGGACGCGGAGCTGATCGGCCCGCAGGCCCCCGTGTCCCCCGCGGTAGGCGCCCACCACCATCTCGTAGTCGGAGACCAAGTCGTAGCCGGGAATGGAGGTGACCACGATGTCGCCCGCGTTGACATCGGCGAACAGGGTCCCGAGCCTGTGCAATGCGTCGGGAAAGTTGCCCGCGAGCGACGCGGCGAGCCAGTGCGCCGCGGAGTGCGCCTGTCCGTCCATCAAAGCGGACGTAGAAGGCTCGCCAGCGTAACCGAGCGGGTCGATGCCACGCGCCGCATAGGCGTAGCTGTCGTCGCTGCCGATGCGGATGCTCCCCTCGCCTTCCGCGGTGAAGAGCTCGATGGTGCCTGGGATCCCGCGCGCCACCACCAGCTCGATGCCGTGCAGGCGGCGCAGCCCTTCGATGACATCCACGGTCTTGTCCGCCATGCCGCGCGCGGTCGCGGTAGGTGGAGCATACGAGCGGAGCTCGCCGGCCATGAACGGCCGCGCGAAGCCGTCACCGTCGCGCCGCAGATACAGGTGGCACATGGTGTTGCCGTTGGTGCCGATGACACCGTCGACCTCCGCGAAATCCGCGAGCGTCGTGTCGAGCGAGGTGCTCCACACTTCGGTGGCGTCGCCGCGGAACATCGCGAGGCCCAAGGTCTCCGCCATAGCGGTGCTGAGATCGAGATTGACGTTGATCTGCGCCATGCCGTGGTCGGTCAGGACGGCATAGACCCGGTCTTCCTCCAGGCCGAGCTTGCGACTCGCCTCGCGATAGCGGCCGATGAGCGCGTCGACCTCGTGCAAGCGGTCGGCGTAAGCGTCGCCCAGGCCATGGACGTGCGCATAGCCATCCGGTGACGTGAAGGTGATCCACTGAACCTTGGGCTTCCTCTCGAGCGCGGCGATCGCGGTATCGACGAGCTCGCCTTCGACGTCGGCGAAGGTGGGCGACACGGACGGGCCCAGACCGGACAACAGGCGGCCGAGCCACCAAGCGTCGCGATACTTGGCCAGCGAAAAACGTATCCCCGCCATCGGCCGCTCGGTGGCGCCGCGATTCATGTAGCTCTGGAAGGTCTGCGTCAGGCTGCCGGCGACCTCGAAGATGGTGCGTGGCTCGGCCTTGAGGTCCTCATTCATCAGCTTGTACGTGCGGCCCACGTAGTTGCGGAAGATGCCCGTCCCCCGGCCGCGGTCGAGCCAGCGCAGCCCGAGAACGCCGCTCGCGGCGGCGTCCTCCCCCGTGATGAATGGGTAGAACCCGTAAGCCGTCATGCTTGGGAAGCTGGAGATGCCGTTTTCGATGACCGTTCCCTCGCGCACCATGGTGTCGATGTTCGGGAGGCGGCCGGCGGCGAGCTCACGAGCGAAGACGTCCTGGACCAACCCGTCGACGAGAAAAACCGTGAGGTACGGCGGGACGGCCTCGGGCGCCGCCGGTGTTGTGTCCTTGGACGCGCAAGCAGCCATGATGACGAGCAAAAATGGCAACCGGCCGCGATTGACGGCAGTGGCGAGACGAACCATAACGCGCTGGCTTGACCCGATGATAAAGGCCCCTGTCAACAGGAACGCCCTCTGGACGTTCGCCGTGGTTTGCTTGCTCGCGATTCCCAGCTCGGGCGCCGCCGCGTCTCTTCTCGAGCCACAGCTCGACGAGGATGACAACTACTCCGAGACATTGACCGCGATCGCCGATCTCGAAGACGGCACCTACGTGCAGCTGCAGCTCAATGTCTCGAACCTCGGCGTCGGCGATGCCAACGGAGCTTGCCGCATGCTCGTGGTCGAGCCCGACCAAAAAGCGTGGACCGCGAGCGATCGCGTCGGCCGCGACTCCTGGAAGGCGAGCGCCAGCGAGCTATCGGTCACCACCTGCTCGGCGGCGACCGCCGGCGGCGCGACGACCATCCAAGCAAAGCTCGAGAAAGGCGCCGCGAAGCTCGCCTTCGCCGCGGCAATCCAACCCCGCTCCCCGCCCGACGCGAAGGTGACGGTGGAAGGAAAGAGCTTCGCCTACGCCATCGCCATTCCATGGGCCAAGGTCGAAGCGACGTTCACTGTTCCGGGTCGCGGCGAACGCAAGCTCACCGGCTTCGGCTACATGGACCACTCGCGCAGCACCACCCTACCGGCGCAGCTCGCCACGCGATGGGTACGCTATCGCGGCCTCTCGGGCGGCGACTCGGTCTTGCTCCTCGCGCGCAACCTTCCCGACGGTACGCTGCGCGGCTGGCTTTGGCGCGAGAAGGAACCATTCGCGCGACCGCTCGCCAAGCTCAAGCTGAACCGCATCGACGCCAAGGACCAGGCCAAGGGCTACACCATCGAAGGCGCGGCCGGCGACCTCACCTTCACCATCACCTCGGAGTCGCAGCTCTATCGTTACGCGCCGGTCGAAGAGTACGGCGTGCTCGGAGTCCTGGCGCGCTCCGTCGTTGGCAATCCGGTGACACGGACGTATCGTGCGACCCTCGACGCCCAGCCGGCGACGCCTCCCAACGCGAAGCGCGGTATTCTCGAGGTACAACATGTCCAGTGAGGGCGGGTTCTTGAAGCGTCTCGGCGGCCTCGCCGACGCTTTCGAGAAGCTCCTCGGCAACGTCGCGGTCTGGGCTTATCGCAAGCCATGGATGGCGCTCGCCATCGCCGCCGCGCTGACCGCCATCTTGGGCTTCGGGACCACCCGGCTCAAGGTAAACGCCGATCTCGCCGAGCTGTTGCCCTCGAGCTTCCCGAGCGTCCGCGCTCTCCATGAGCTCGAAGCGCGCTTCGGCGGATTCGGCTACGTCACCGTCCTGGGCGAAAACGCCGAGCCGGAGCAGCTGCGCCGCTTCGCCGATGACGTAGCGCCGCGCCTCGCCGCGATCGAAGACTTTCGCTACATCGACTATCGTCGGCCCACCGCGTTCTTCGAAGAGCACGCGCTCTACTTCTTGAGCAACGAGGACCTCGAGGAGTTGCTCGGCAAGCTCCAGGAGCGCGAGTCCTACGAGAAGCGCAAGGCGAACCCGCTCTATCTCGACCTCGAAGACGACGGCCCGCCCGAGATCACGCTCGACGACCTGAACAAGAAGTACAGCAAGCACGGCGGCAAGACGAGCTGGATGGCCTCGCAGATCGGCGAGAGCTACTACATGAGTCCGCAGAAGCGGATGATCGCCATCCTCGCCAAGCCGGCCCGCGCCGGCCTGAACCTGCAGGTCTCGCAGCAGATCATCGCCAAGACGGAAGCCGTCTTGAAGAGCATGGACCTGACGCAATACGGGCCCAATTTCACCTACGAGATCGGCGGCAACTACAAGAAGAAGGTCGACCAGCAAGCGCTCATCCAGCGCGACCTCGGCTGGGCGAACCTCGCAAGCTTCGTGCTCATCTTCGTGTTCTTGGCCTTCCACTTTCGCCGCGTCTCGGCGATCGGCTTGGTCATGGTGCCGCTGGCCGTCGGCATGGTCTGGTCGTACGGCTTCGCGGCCTACGCCTTCGGCATCCTCAACATCCTCACCGGCTTCGTCGGCGCCATCCTCTCGGGCATGGGCATCGAGAACGGCATTCACCTCCTCGCGCGCTTCGAGACCGAGTGGTGGATCACGAGCGACCGCGAGGAGAACGTCCGCCGCACCTTCGGCAATACCGGCCGAGGCGTCGCCATCACCGCGCTCACGACGATGGTCGCCTTCGGTGGCCTCGCGCTCTCGGAGTTCCGCGCCTTCCGCGAGTTCGGCATCATCGCGGCCGCCGGCATGTTCCTCTTCGTCGTCTCGTATCAGCTCATCTTGCCGGCCCTCATCAGCGTCGCCATGCGCCTGGGCTGGAAGCCGCGCCATGTCCGTCACGACGAAGTGCCGCGCTACGTTCACTGGATCATGCGTAAGGCGCGGCCGGTGTTCGTCTGCTCCGTGCTCGTGCTCGCGGTCTTCTGCGTCGCCCTGCCGAAGCTACGCTTCAACTACGATCTGCGCTCGCTGCTCGCGAGCAACCTGCGTTCCTACGAGCTCGATCGCGAGATCGATGGGCTGGTCGGCTACTCGCAGACGCCGGTCGTCATGCTCACCGCGTCCGCCGCCGACGAGACCAAGGTCGCCGCGGAAGTCCGCGAGCGCATGGAGAAGAACGGCGACGCCTCGACGGTGCGCTTCGTGGCCGCTTCAGCGGATCTGGTGCCAATCGGTCAGACGGAGAAGCTCGAGATCATCCAGCGCATGGAGCGCATCGTCCGCCGTATCGACCGCGACAAGCTCGCCGAGAAGGACAAAAAGGACTTCGACCGCGTCGACAAGATGGTGCACGCGCAACCCTTCGTGCGCGACGAGCTCCCGGCCGAGGTGCGCCGCCAGTTCCAAGGACTCGACGACAAGCGCGACTCTGGGTTCGTCCTGGTGTTCGCGGCGCGTGACCTATCCGACGGCTCGTTCACCCGCTCGTTCGCGCGCGAGATCCGCGGCATCAAGCTCACCGACGGCACCGATGTGCTCGCGGCGGGCGAGGCCCTCATGCTCGCCGACGTCATCGAGATGGTGGCGAGCGAGTCGGTGCCGGTCATGGGCTTCGCCATCGGCCTGGTGTTCTTGTCGTTATGGCTGTTCATCGGCAGTTTCAAGTCCGCTATCGCGTGCATCCTCCCCGCCGCCGCGACGCTGCTCGCCACCTTGGGCTGCATGCCTCTCGCCGGCTTGTCGCTCAACTACATCAACGTCGTGATGATCCCGCTCTTCTTCGGCATCGGCATCGACGGCGGCGCGCATCTCACGTCGCGCATCGACGCGGGTGAGCCTTTCGCGCCGGTGTTCAGCGAGACCGGCCACGCCGTGACCGGATCACTCCTCACCAACGCGCTCGGCTTCCTGGCCTTGGTCATCGCCGATCACACGGGTCTCAACTCGCTCGGCAAGATGGCGCTCCTGGGTCTCGCCATGAACCTGCTCGCTTGCAACGTCGCCTTGCCGTCATTCGTCGCCTGGCGCCTCGCCAAGGCCGCTCCGCAAAAGCGAGATGAGCCGAGCGACGAGGCTGCGCCGGCCGAGCTGCCCAAGGCGCGGGGCGCATGATGTTGGCGGCGCTGACGCTCGCGGCGTTCGTCGCCGCGCCGTTCGCCCATCCGGGCGCGGCGCTCGGCGTCGGTGTGCTCGCCGCCCCCAAGGCAGCCGGCAAGAAGACCACCAAGAAGAAGGACCCAGCCGCGGAAGAAGACGTGGTGACCGGCCCGCTCGACTCACCGCCCCCTGCTCCCCGACCAGAGCCACCGCCACCAACGCCGGTGGTCATCGACGACGTCACGCACCGTCTCGGCGTCGAGGACTGCGTGCGCATCGCTCTCGACAGCAACGGCCGCATCATGGAGGCCGAAGGTCGCGTGCACGAGTACCAGGCGCGACTTGCTCAGGTCGAAGCGCTCTTTTATCCGCGCATCGCCGGTATGGGCTTTCTCGCTCCGATGTACACCGTGCGCGGCGATATCAACGCCCACACCAACGAGTGGAAGAGTCTCTCCGACTGGGGCCCTTACGCGCACCTCGAGGCGACACTCGCGCAGCCCATCTACACGTTCGGCCGCGCCGACGCCGCCAAGGAAGCCGCCTCGGAGCGCGCCGAGGTCGAGAAGGCGCGGCTACGCGAGACCGAGAACACCATCGCCTGGGAAGTGCGCAAGCTCTACTACACGCACCTCTACGCACGCAGCCTCATCCCGACGCTCGAGCAGGCGCAGGGCTATGTCGAGCAGGCGCTCAAGCGCGCGCAAGAGCTCTACGACACCGGTGAAGGCGAGGTGTCGCAATCGGACCTCTCGCGCTTGCGCTTCTCGGCGGTGCAGGTGCGTCGCTTCTTGCTGAACGCGCGCAACGGTCAAGCCGTGGCGTTGGTCGCGCTCAAGCACACCATGGGTATGGCGGCGACCGCGAACCTCGACCTCGTCGACGACAGGCTGCCACCGATTCCCGAGGAGCCGCTCCGCGAGCTCGCCAGCTACATCGCCGACGCCGCCGCGAACCGTCCCGAGTGGCAACAGCTCGCGCACGGCAAGAGCGCCGCCAAGGCTCTGTCGATCGCGGAGATCAAAGCCAACCTGCCGGTGCTCGCTATCGCGGGCCAGTTCGAAGCCGATTGGGCGCCGACGCGCGACAACGCGCGCAACCCCTACTGGAACGATCCGTACAACCGTGTCGCCGGTGGCCTCGCGCTGGCGCTCCTCTTCGATCTCAATCCGTGGGCTGCGCAGGCCAAGTCGGACGCCGCCGAGGCCACCTACGAGCAGCTGGATGCGCTCGAGCGCTTCGCCTCCACCGGCATCCCGCTGCAAGTGCAGATGGCCTACACCGACCTCAGGCAGGCCCGCGAGATCTTCGAGTATTCCACCGACGCCATCCAGGCGACGCGCAAGTGGGTCACCTTTTCCGCTAACGCGTACGACACCGGCACCGGGGAGCCGCGTGATCTTCTCGAAGGCTTGGCCGCCCTCGTCGAGTCGCGACGCATGATGTACGACGCGCTGCGCGACTATTACCTGGCGCGCGCCGGGCTGCTTTATGCGACCGGCAGCCACTAGGGCCGCCTCAAGCGGCGGCCAACTAGCGAAGCGAAATACCCGCCGAAGGCGACAGCACAGCTCATAACCCGCCGCCGCGGCGAATTACCTCAACGCGGGTTATGAGATGTGCTGTAGCGCCGCCCAACCGCCCACACCCGATCGATCGCGCCCAGGCCCGACGCGCGTCATAGCGCTTGCTGTCGCTCGCGAACGCGTGTTAGGCGCGCAAGAGATGGTGCTGAACGGCCAGGCCCGTTCTAACGCTAGCAGCCGAGGTTCCGATGACCCGTCGCGACCGCAGAGTCGCCGATCGTCGTAAAGACTCCTCTTCGATCTCGCAGGATCGCCGCGGTACCGACCGGCGCCAACGCGATCGAAGAGCAGACCAGCGCTTTCCTCTCGAGCTCTGGATGGAAGAGATCTCGGGCGACGACATCTACTTCCGGCGCAGCGGCAACATCGCGGCTGGTGGCGTCTTCTTCGACCGCGCCATTCCCCATCCCATGGGCACCCAGGTGACGCTCAAGTTCGCGTTGCCCGGTGACCGCGAGATGGTGGTGGCGCGCGGCGAGGTCGTCAGCAGCGCCCCCAACTCCGACGGCCTCGGCATGGGCGTGAAGTTCGTGCACGTCGAAGGCGACGGCGCCCAACGCATCCGCGCGTTCCTGCGCAGTGCGTAATTTCCGCGATTAGCTCGCCGGATAGATGGTTATTTCGACGCTGGCGGTCTCGCCGCCTTTGACGTTGACGCCCGCCTCGCAGCCCTCGCCGATCACCTGGTCGGTGGCGTCGCGCGCGTCGACGTAAACGACCACGCCCTCCTTGGCGTCGACATTCGAGACCACGATGCTCGCGCCCTCGACCGGCGGGTAGTCGAACTCGGCGGACTGCAGCGCCTCGTAGCGGTCGTCGAGCGGGTTTCCCGAGAGCAGGCTCGTGCAAGTGACGATGACGTTCTCGCGGTCACGCGGCGCGAACACGCGCACGGTGATGCTGCGGGTCGACGTCTCGAGCTGCGATTGCAGGAGAATCGACGCGGTCGTGCCGCTCGCGGTCTCGAGGCCGTTGTCGCCGCAGGCGCTCGCAAAGAGCGCGACCATGAGCAGTGCGCGGTTCATTGGAAAGTGAGCCCCACGCGCACGGCACCCGGCTCGTCGCCACCGCCACGCGTCAACACATAAACCAAGACGCCGGTCACCACGGCGGCGCCGCCTACCGCCGTCCAGAACGCCCACGGCGGCAGCCCCGCGATCTTGTCGCCGTCATCGCCACGCCGGGTCGCCGCCAACGCATTGGGCTCCGCGTGCTGGGGCTCGAGCGGATCGTAGCCAATCGGGTCCAGGGGCGCGGCGCTCACTACGACCGCTTTGGCGGACGTTGGATCGCCGACATTGACGTTGACGCCGGAGGTCAACGTCGCCACCAGGTAATAACGCGGCGCCGACGGCTCCGTCTGTGGCTCGTACATGCCGATCCACACGCCGTCTTGCGAGCGCAGCGTCACCTCGCTGTAGCGCGACGTGCTCGCGGTCGCGATGTGCGCATGTAGGGCATCGATGTAGACATCACCGGGCACCCGCACGGTGAGCGGCCACGGCGCGTTGGTACCGCCGCCGCTGGCGACGCCGGGCGAGACGGGCTCGAGCTGCAGGCTCATGACCTGGGCGATCTCGCGCTTGGCGGAGCTGAAGAGCGCTTGCAGCTTCGGCGAAACGTCGGCTCCGAGATCGGCGTCCGGATTGGCGACGATCAGTCGATCGAATGCGGCGCGGGCCTCGGGCTCGCGGCCGAGGGCGACCAGCGCGAAGGCTCGCACCTTCTCACAGGCAACCTGCTCGCTCTCGCGGATATTGGTTCCCTGACACGAGCGCCCGAGCGCCTTGAGCGCATCTTCGTAGCGCGCCTGATTATAGAGCTGCTCGGCGCGCTGCACGGGGGAGACCGCGGCGACGACCGCGATGGCAACCAAAGACAACATCGTGCGGAAAAGCATTCCAGGTCGCCGCGAAGCAAGTCAAGCTGACGACCTTGCGCGGGCGCCGATGAACGGGTTGGATGGCCCGGCCGGATGACCGACGAAGCTGCCAACGACCTCGACGCGGAAGCCCTCATCGAGCTGTATTTCGAGCTCGAAGACGAGGACGAGCGCGAGGTCGTGCTCGACAAGCTCGAAAGCTTCGACCTGCCCATGGTCACGGAGTTTTGGCGCGCCGCGGCACACGAAGACGACGACGAGCTTGTGCGTGTCCGGGCGCTTACGGTGCTGTCCAAGCGGGGCGATGGCGAGGCGCTCGCGGGCTTGAAAGCCACCATCGACGACCCCGACGACATCATTGTCTTCGAGGAGGCCCTGCAAGCGGTCGCCGCCATCGAGGGCGCGACCTTCTTCCCCGCCGTGGAGGCGATCTGGCGCGACGACAGCCGCGATGCCGACGAACGGCGCGCCGCCATGACGGTCATGGAGAGCGTCGACGCCGAAAAGACCCTGCGGGCCTTCGACGCCTTCGTGGCCACCCTGGGAGACGCCGCGACCTTCCCGGACGATCAGATCGAGGTGGTGCTGCTCGCCTACCTGCGCGGCGAGCACGTCGGCGCCGTCCCCCTCCTCGAAAGCATGCTCGAGCGCCTCACCGCGAGCTCGCGCGGCATGGACGAAGACGAACGCGACGAGCTCCTCGGCATGGTGCGCGAGGGGATCGAGCTACTGCGAGCCCCAACGCAGCTTCGCCCGTAGGGTCTGGAAGTAGCTCCCGCCCGGCAGCGACAACAAGCGCGTGGGCACCGGCGCGACGTTGATGGTCATGACGTCGCCCGTGCCGAACGGACAGCTCGCTTGGCCGTCGAAGGTCGCCACCGCGTCGCCCTGCCCGACCAGCCGCACCTCGAGCTCGCCGCTCGGGTCGAGCACCAACGGCCTCTGCGTCAGCGAATGCGGACAAATGGGTGTGACCGCTACAGCGTGCAAGCCGGGCCACACGATCGAGCCACCCGCCGCCATCGAATAAGCGGTCGAACCGGTCGGGGTCGACACGATGAGGCCGTCGCCGCGCATCGAGGTGACGAGCTCGCCTCCGAGCATGATGCGGTACTCGGCGAGGCGCGCCATGCGGCCGGGTGTGAGGGTAGCGTCGTTGAGGACGCGCTTCTCCACCACCATATCGCCCATCATCGTGGTGACCCGCACGTCGAGACGCAGTCGGTCGAGGTGCGGTAGCCGGCTCTCGAGAGCCAGCGGCACGGCGCGCTCGATTTCGTCCATGGCGATGTCGGTAAGGAAGCCGACGTGGCCCAAGTTCACGCCGATGATCGGCACCACACGATCACGTAGGAGCGAAGCGGCGTGGATGAGGGTGCCGTCACCACCCAGCACGATGACCAGATCGGAGACCTTGGCGAACTCGCCGCCAGGGACGATACGCACGCCCTCGGGCATGTCGGCGGCCATGACGGCTCCGTTGTCCTCGACGAGGATGGGAGTCGCCTGCGCCACCATGTGAATGCGCCGCAGCGCCGTGAGCGCTTCCTTGGCGTTTTTCTTGAGGACCACTCCGAGACGCATGTCTCGAAGGCTCTAGCACGAGCGAAGTCTGCTTTGCACTCTCGCCGCTCGTTCGCTAGACATTCTGCGTGCCACACGAGCCCAAGCTATCCGGTGATTTGCGCGACCATCCCTTCGCGAAGCTCGTCGGTCAGTTGGCTAGGAGCCGGGCCACGGGCGTCATCGAGATTCACGACCCCATCGGCGTGTCGCGCGCCTTCTTCGTGCAGGGCGCGCCGCAGGGTGCCCGTCTCTCGCGGCTCAAGCACCCCATCGGCCGCATCCTCGTCGAAGAGCACGTGCTCTCCGAGGACAAGCTCAATGAAGCCCTGGCGGTCCACAACCGTACCGACAAGCTGCTCGGCCAGATCCTCCTCGAGATGAAGTTGCTCACCGACGACCAGCTCACCGCCGTCATGGCGCGCCAGTCACAGCTCAATTTCCTCTCGCTCTTCGCGGCTCGCGAGGGTCGTTTCGAGCTCTTGAACGGCCTCGTCCACCTCACCGACTTCGCGCCGGCGCCGATGCAGCCCCTCTCGACCATTTATCTCGGCGTCCGCGATTACGCACGCATCGAGGTCACCAGCGACACCATCGCCGACCTCGCCTTCCAGGCCATCGTCGCCAAGCCCGAGCTCGAGAACGAGGCGACACAGCTCCAGCCCGCCGAGCAGATGGCCGCCGCCCTACTACGCTCGCCAAGGCACACCGGTGAGCTGGCGCGGTCGGTGCCGCTGCCGCCGAAGGCGTTGCGCGCGTTCGTCTACGCGCTCGCGCAGCTCGAATTGATCGAAGCGGTTCCGGCCACTCAAGTGGGGCGAACATGAGCACGATTCCACCACGCGAAGCACCGACGGTGCACGACGCACCGCACGAAGAGCGCTACACCTTGGGCGACGGCCCGGTCCGCGAGCTCCCAGAGAAGCCGGAGAAGGTGCGCGTCGTCGAGAAGCGCGGCGGCATCGTCCCGTGGATGCTCCTCGCCATCGTCGTCGGCGCGGTGATCGCGGGCGTGTTGTACGTCGGTCTGCCCATGCAAGCTCGGCTGCGCGACCTCGAAGCCGAGCATGCCAAGACGCTCGACGAGCTCACCACGATGCGCAACATCGTCGACATATTGAAGAGCGACCGCGACAACAGCGAGGCCGAGCGGGCGCGCTTGTCGTCGGTCTTGAGCCAAAAGCAGGCCGAGCTCGACGCCGTCTCGCGCGCGCAAGAAGAGCTGAGCAAGAAGCTCCAGGCCGAGATCAAGAAGGGCGAAGTGCTGGTCTCCGCGATCAACGGCCAGCTCACGGTCGACGTCAGCGACAAGATTCTCTTCGACGTAGGCGTCGCCGAGCTCAACGAGCGTGGCAAGGAAGTGCTGAAGAGCGTCGGCGAGACCTTGATCAAGCTCGACGACAAAGTCCTTCAGGTCGGCGGCCACACCGACTCGCTACCGATCACCGGCAAGCTCACGGAGACGTTCGCGAGCAACTGGGAGCTGTCGGCGGCGCGCGCCACCAACGTCGTGCGCTTCCTCCAAGACGAGGTGAAGGTGCCGGGCGAGCGCCTGGTAGCCGCGGGCTTCTCGCAGTATCGCCCCGCCTCCAGCAACGCCAGCGCCGCCGGCCGTCACAAGAACCGCCGCATCGAGATCGCGCTGATCCCGACGCCCGGCAAGCGCAATTAGCCGCGCCCTAACCCTTGGCGGCCTCGCCGCTATTCTCGTCGTCCGCTGAAACGGACACGCGCGCGGCTTTGGCCCAGCTCTCTTCGCCCTCGCCCGGGCTCCACGCCTCGACCCGATTCCCACCCTTGCCGCGTGCCTTGTCGAGGCTCGCTTCGGCGGCGTTGACCAGCTCGTCGACGGTCTCGAGGGCGCCGGTCGGGTAGGTGGCGACGCCAACCGACACCGAAAGCTCGGCGCGCAGGCTGCCTGGGAACGTATAGCTGCCGACCGCCGACCGCAGACGCTCACCCGCGGCCCGGCCCTGCGCCGCGTCGGTATGCGGCAGCAAGACACCAAACTTGTGCGGGCCCATGCGCGCCAGAATGTCGGCGGTGCGCAAGTTGCGCGTCAGGATGGTCGCGAGGTCGCTGATGATGGCGTCGCCCGCGAGGTGGCTCACGCGCTGCTCGACCGCGCGCACGTCATCGAGCTCGAGGATGCAGACCGACATGGCGAGCTTGTGGCGACGCGCCCGTGACAGCTCACGCCGCGTGAGGTCCAAGAGGTGCCGGCGGTTCGCGAGCCCAGTGAGCTCGTCGTGCGTACCCAAACGGCGGTGCCGCTCATCGGCACGCTTGAGCTCCTCGTGGAGACTCTTCAAGCGCAGCTGCACCTTGATGCGGCCGAGCAGCTCTTCGGAATCGAACGGCCGCGTCAGGTAATCGTTGGCGCCGGCTTCGAAGCTGACGTTGCGCGTGTCCTCCTCGGCCTGCGAGGTCACGAGGATCACCGGCAAGCTGTCCCAGTCGCGATGCGCGCGGATGCCGCGCAAGAGCTGGATGCCGTCGAGGCGCGGCATGACGATGTCGCTGACGACGATGGAGACCTGACCAGAGAGCGCGAGCGGCAGGGCCTCGGCGCCGTCCGCGGCTTCGATGACCTTCAGCGACAATGACGACTGCTCGAGCATACGACGCGTCGCGATGCGCAACGCCTCGCTGTCGTCGACCACGAGAACCGTGCTCACGAGGTGGCCCGCTCCGGGCGATAGAGATAGTTCATGTGCTGGTGCAGACAGATGCGGTTGCGACCCTCGCGCTTGGCTTGATAGAGGGCCTGGTCCGCGAAAGCGACCAGCTGCTCGACGGTTGCGACGTTCTTGTTGGGATAGAACGAGATACCGATCGACACGGTGATTGGGTGCTGCACGTTGTTGTCGTTGAACTCGTGCCGGCCCACGGTGCGCCAGATGCGCTCCGCCACCGCGAGTGACCCCGAGAAGTGGGTCTGCGGAAGGATGACGAGGAATTCCTCTCCGCCATAGCGGGCAAGCAAGTCGATTTCGCGCACGCATCGCGTGAGCACCTGCGCGAGCTCGCCCAAGACGTAGTCTCCGAAGAGGTGCCCGAAGCGGTCGTTCACCTTCTTGAAGTGATCGACGTCGATCATGAGCAGCGACAGCGGATCGTTGTAACGCTGCGCCCGCATGAACTCGTCTTTCAAGCGCTGCTGCATCGCACGGTGGTTGAACAGCCCGGTGAGGTCGTCGGTCATCGACAACGCCTCGAGCTCGCGGCGCTTGGTGTTGATCTTGTCTTGCAGCGCCTTGATGCGGAGCATCGACGCGACACGCGCGCGCAGCTCCAAGGGGTTGTAGGGCTTGGCGAGGTAGTCGTCGGCGCCGAGCTTCAGTCCGGTCACCTTGCTGTCGACGTCGCCTTTCACGGTGACGAGGATGATCGGGATGAACGCGTCCGCTGAAAGAGACTTCACGATGCGGCAGACCTCGAGGCCGTTCATCTTCGGCATCATGACGTCGAGGATGAGCAGATCCGGCGCCGATTCACGGACGCGCTCGATGGCCTGCACGCCGTCGGTCGCCGTCTCGAGGGCATAACCCAAGCCATCGAGAGTCTCGGCGACCAGACGCAGGTTGTTAGGGTCGTCGTCGACTACGAGGATGCGCGGTTTTTGTGCGGGCTCAGCCATCGTCTGGTCTTCGTCGAGGCGCCGTCCGAGTCGCGACATCGATGGCTGAATCCTACCACAGAAAAGTATCGGCGCTGTCGGACCTTGGTGATAGTGAGTGGGTCGAATGTTCACGACCCGCCAAGCCGCCCGGTTGGTGAAGCTCTCGGAGCAGCGCATCCGCACCGTGGCCCGCGTCGCCCTGCCCTCCGGGGACCAGGCGGTGTCGGAGAACCCAGATCAACCCACATTCGGGTTCCAGGATCTCGCGGTTCTGCGCACGGCGGCGCGACTCATCTCCGAAGGTCTGTCCGCCTCGCGCGTCGAGCGTGCCCTCGCGGCGCTCCGTCGGCAGCTCGGCAGCCAATCACTCTCGTCGCTGCAACTCCGCGTCGATGCGGGAGTCCTGGTCGCGAGCGACGGCCACCAGGCCTGGGAGCCGGTGAGCGGTCAGGCCTGCTTCGCGTTCGGTGAGATGAAGACCGCCGAGGTCACCCAGACACGCAACACCGCGAAGCTCACCGACACCTTGGGCGCGATCTTCGACGGCCCGAGCGACATGACCGCCGCGGACCACTGGTTCGACATGGCCATGACTCTCGAAGAGGCGGATTCCTCCGGCGCCTACGACGCTTATCTGCGCGCCCTCACCTGCAATCCCGAGCACGTCGAAGCGACCATCAACATCGGCCGCATGTGCTCGGACGGCGGCGATCTCAAGCGCGCCGCCGCGTACTTTCGCAACGCCGTGCGCATCGATCCGACGCACCCGGTTGCCCACTTCAATCTCGCCGTGACCCTCCACGACCTCGGTGACTGGGCCGGTGCCGAAGCCGCTTACCGCGCGGCGCTCGCCCACGATCAGGGTTTCGCCGACGCCCACTTCAACTTGGCGGCCCTGCTCGAGCAACGTGGCCAGCGCGACGAAGCCTTGAAGCACCTCAAGGCCTACGACGACGCCCGCCGCGACTCGTAAGCGCTACTGATTCGCGTTGGCGCGAAGCTGCCCGACCGCGAACTGGCCGTTGCCGAAGAAGCCGACCACGTAGATGTCGCGGGTCGTCGCATCCTGGCGCAGCCAGTATTCGAGCGGCACCCAACGCGGGTCGTTCGTCCGCGGGTTGGCGTCGATATAGAGGTGATCGCCGCGGTCTTGCACCGGCAGCGGACGGTTCGCCCACTCGCGGCGCGCCTCCTCGAGCGTGGTATTGGTGTACGGATTCCCGGGTCCGAAGAAGGTCCAGCGGCCGTTGAACGTGAGCTCACCACCGGCTTGCCGATCGAGCAACACGCCGCCGAAGTGGGCGTGATTCGGATTGTACGAGCTGCTCTTCCAGAACATGTTGCCCGAGAAGACACTGGGGATCTGCGAGGCATCCACCGGCCCGGCCGCGTTGAAGGCGTTCCAGATGCGCTCCATCTCGACGCCACAGTCACCGCGGTAGCAGAGGTTGCGCGGGAAGCGCGGCGCCGGCGTCTCGGTGGCGACCCGCGGCGCAACCAACTCTAGGGTGGGATTGGCGCGCGGTAGCAGCGACGGCCGTGGTGCCGCGACGGCGTCCGCGGCAGCGGGCAACGGAGCATCGGCGAGGACCGCTGGCGCGGGGGTGCCGGCGTCGGGACGAGAAGCAGCTTGCGAGGTGATTGCCGAGACTTGAAGACTCATGGCGGTCATTCTCGAGGCGCGCGGCGGCACCGTTGCGAGAAGTGAGATCTCAAGGCGCACTTACGACCCTGATCGCGACGCAATCGCCTTGACACCAAAAAGGGCTTTCAGTAGACGTCGCCCCCTCGTTGACGCCGGGAAACCGGTTCAACGCGATTGGTTCGGGGCGGTAGTTAAGTTGGTTATAACGCCGGCCTGTCACGCCGGAGGCCGCGGGTTCAAGTCCCGTCCGCCCCGCCATTCTCCCTCGAGAATCGGCTGCCTGAACCAGAAAGACCGTGACACGCTGCGTGAGCAACATGGCCGCGTCTGCTGGGGCGCGTAGTTTCGAGCGTACTTCCAACGTCCGGAGAACGACTGTGAAACAGCCCTTGTGCCTACTCGTCGTGCTCCTCGCGGCCCTTCCCAGCCGCGCTGCGGAGCCTGCCGCGCAAGTCATGACCCTCGCCTCGGTTGCGCCGCAGGATTCACCCTGGTCGGCGCTGCTGACCAAGTTCGAGCAGAACGTCGAAAAGCGGGCTCCCGGCAAGATCGACGTCCGCCTCAAGCTCGGCGGCGTTCTCGGCGATGAGATCGAGATGGTGACGAAGTGCCGGCGCGGGCAGATCCAAGCGGTGGGTGCTTCGACCGGTGCGCTCGCGAGCCTCGTCCCCGAGCTCAACGTCGTCGAGCTGCCATTTCTCTTCCGGAGCACAGCCGAGGCCGACCACGTCATCGACAACGTGCTGACCAACCCGCTTGGCGAGTCCTTCCGCAAGGCGGGGCTCATCTTGGGTTTTTGGGGTGAAAACGGCTTCCGCCACTTCGCCACCCGTGATGCGCCCATCAAGATGCCACAGGACCTGCGCGGCAAGAAGATGCGCTCGCAAGAGAGCCCAGTGCACCTAGGCATGTACAAAGCGTTGGGCGCCTCGCCAATGCCGCTCCCTATTACCGAAGTGCCGCAGGCACTCGCCACCGGTAACGTCGACGGCTTCGATCAGTCGACGATCTACATGATCGCCGCATCGTGGACGAAGTCGGTGAAGTTCGTGACCTTGTCCGAGCACATCTACCAACCGGCCGCTATCGCGTTCAACCGTGAGTGGTTCGATGCGTTGCCCAAAGAGCTGCAAACCATCCTCATCGAAGAAGGACGGAGCCTCCAAGGCAAGGGCCGCGAAGCCGTGCGCAAGATTGCCCCGGACCTCGTCGAGATCTTGAAGAGCCAAGGCATCGCCGTGCACACGCCGAGCACCGAAGAGCGCCGTGCTTTCGAAGAAGCCACGCGCAAGGTGCAGGACGACCTGGTCAAGCTGCAAGGCGACCGAACGAAGAAACTTCTCAACGAGACACGCACGGCGCTCGCCAAGATGCGGGGCGGCTCCTGAACCGCTGGGCGCGTCTCGACGCGCTCATCTACACGGCAGAACGCGCCATCGCCGGCGCCCTTTTCATGAGCATGGGCCTCGTCGTCTTCGTCGACGTCGTCCACCGCATTTTTTCGCGGTCACCCGGAAGGCTCGCCACGTTGCTCGCTGGGGTGTTGCAACACTTCGGGGGCGATGTGACGGTGGCGGGGCTCGATGCCACGGTAGCGCCGGGGATTATCCTCGGGGTTGGGTTTCTTACGGTCTACGCGGCGCTGCGCACCAGGGCCCAGGCGTCGGGGCGCTCCCTTGGACGCGGTGCTCTCGTTCTCAGGGCGTTCGTCGGCACTGTGCTCATCACGGTCTTGGTGCAGGGTTTCGTGCGGCTGCGGCCAGAAGGCATGGTGTGGGCACCTTACAGCGCCCTCGTCACCCTCCTCTGGGTTGGCCTCATCGGTGCATCGATGGCGACGTACAAGGGGCGGCATCTGGCGCTCGAGATGGGCGAGAAGCTCTGGCCCGCCTCGCTTCAGCCGACCATCAAACGCATCGCCCTGATTGTCACCGCCGCGTTTTCCCTGCTCATCGTTTTGCTCGGCAGTATTTCGCTTGCCGACCATTTCGCCGCGTGGCGCGAGTCCCCGACCTCGGATCTCATCCCGGCTGTGGACTGGCCGAAGTGGGTCGTCTTCGCCGTCGTGCCTTATGCGTTTGCCATGATCGCCATTCGCCTCGTCGGCCGAGCTCTTGGCCTGTTGCCCGAACCCGAGCCGCCGGAGGTGCCGACGTGACCCTGCTCGTCATCGCCGTGGTTCTCGCGCTCGTCTGCATCGGCGCGCCGCTCTACGTCATCGTCGGGGTGACGACGGCCTCGTGTCTCGCCGCTTTCACCGATCTGTCGACCATCAGCAAGCTCCAAGTGCTCGTCCAGCACATGGAGAATCTGGCGACCAAGCAGGAGTTCCTGGCCATCCCCCTCTTCGTCGCTTCCGGCGCCATCATGACCGCTGGCGGCATCGCGCGCCGTCTCGTCGAGCTCATGCAAGCACTACTCGGAGCGCTGCCCGGCGGTCTCGCCATCGCCGCGGTCGCCGCCTGCATGTTCTTCGCGGCTATCTCGGGGAGCTCGCCGGTGACGCTCATCGCCGTCGGCTCGATGATGTTTCCCGCGCTGGTGCAGAACCGCTACCCCGAGAACTTCTCGCTAGGCCTGATCACCACAGCAGGCTCGCTCGGCTGCCTCGTGCCGCCGTCCTTGTCCATGCTGATCTATGCCATCAGCGTCAGCGGCGCCGTCAGCGTCGATGCCTCCGATCTCTTTCTCGCCGGCCTCATTCCGGCGTGCCTGGTTGCCGGGCTCTTGTCGGTCTACTGCGTCTGGCAGGGACGCAAGGTGCCGGGCGAGCGGCCGCGTTTTTCGCTGGCCGAGGTCAAAGACAAAGCCAAGGCCGGCGCCTGGTCGCTGCTTCTGCCGATTCTCGTCTTGGGAGGCATTTACGGCGGCTGGTACACGCCATCGCAAGCCGGCGCCGTTGCCGTCGCGTACAGTCTCATCGTCACCATCTGGATCCACCGCGAGCTGACACTCAAGCGGGCCTTCGTAGCCCTCGTCGATGCTGCCGAGCTCATGGGTGCGCTCCTGCCGATCATCGTGCTCGCCTTCGGACTCAATGAGTTTCTCGCCCTCGTCGATGTGCAAGAGCGCCTTCTCGCCGCGGTGCGCGCCATGAACCTCTCGGCCGCGGGCTTCCTCTTGCTCGTCAACATCGCGCTCGTGGTCTTGGGAGCGCTCATGGACTCGGTGTCGGCGACGCTCATCTTCGCGCCGATGCTGGCGCCCGTCGCCTACCAGGTCTACGGCATCGACCCCATCCACTTCGGCGTCATCTTCGTGGTCAACATGGAGATCGGCTATCTCGCACCGCCGGTGGCAACGAACCTCTTCGTCGCCAGCGCCATCTTCAAGAAGCCCTTCGCTCAGGTGGCCCGGGCCGTCATGCCGACGCTCGCGATCACGTGTCTTGCGCTGCTGCTCATCATCTACATCCCGACGATCTCGCTCGGAGCGCTCAACCTGCGCGACGGCCGACCGCTCTACGCCGCGTTCCCGTGGGCCGGGAAGCCGGCCGCACCGGCCGTCGAAACCGCTCCCGAAGGACCAAGCCTGCGCTCCCTCACCGGCAAGCTCATCGACGAGCTCGAAAACGACCAGCCACCGCCGAGCGACAAGCCGTCGCCTTGATCCGCGCGCGACCCGCCGATACACCGGCAAAACTGAATACTGGAGATAGGTCCATGGAGTGTAGTCGTCCCGCAGTGTTGGTCTTGGTCATGCTGACAGCGGCCTGCGGTCCGGGCCGGCAAGCCGCTTGGGAGAAGGAGTCGAGCGCCAAGCAACAACGCGCCGATGGCGCGGGTGAGGCGCAAGCCGACCAGGCAACACCGCTCAAGGACCAAGCCACGGAAGCGTGGGAGAAGCGCGAGGACCGCGGCCAGCTCGAGAGGGCGATCGCTCTTTGGGAAGAGGCACTGCGATCCGAGCCCGAGAGCGGCACGATCCTCGCCAAGTTGTCGCGCGCTTATTACCTGCTCGGTGACGGGTACAAGCGTCTCGCCGACGAGAAGGACACGATGCTGCCCACCCTCGAGAAAGGGGTCGACTACGGCGAGCGCGCCATGATGGCCATCTCGCCCGCTTTCGCGGCCCGCGTGCGCGGCGGCGAGAAGGTCGAAAAGGCGGTCGAGGCGATGGGTCCCGAGGGCCTCGACGCGGTCTACTGGTACGCCGCAAACCTCGGCAAGTTCGCCGCGGAAAAGGGGTTCACGACGCAGCTGTTCTACAAGGACCGCTTGTTCGCGGTGATGCAGCGCGTGCTCGAGCTCGATCCGACCTACTTCCACGCCGCGCCACACCGCTACTTCGGCGCGTTTTATGCCAAGGCACCCTCGTTCGCGGGGGGCGACATGACCAAGTCCAAGGAGCACTTCGACAAGGCGGTCGAGAACGCCCCCGGCTACCTGGGTACGAAGGTGCTCTACGCCGAGATGTACGCAACCAAGCAAGACGACAAGGAGCTGTTCACGCGCCTCTTGAACGAGGTGAAGAGCGCGGATCCCAGCACCCTCGCGGAGGTCACGGCGGAGAACAAAGTCGAGCAACGCAAAGCCGAGCGCTTGCTCTCACGGATGGACGATCTGTTCTGAGAGGCCAACGCCTCACGAACGTCACGGGAGCGTTAGGGCTCGCGCACATGTGCTTTGAGCCACTGACGCAAGGCGAGAAGCCCCTCTCCGGCGAAACCCGGTGACCGCCGGCGCTCCACGTCGGTGTCCCGCCCGACGACCAACATCTCGTGGCCGGCGTTCGCTAGCGTCACCACCTCGAAGTCGTGGTCCTGTTCGAGCCGCCCCAGCACCCGCGCCGATGCCCGGGGTGGAATGCTCGTGTCGCGCCCGCCATAGACGAACAACGCGGGCACACGCAGTCGTGATAGCGCTGGAGCAGGGTCGAAGCCCGTGGTCGTGGGTGCCCAAGTAAGGACGGTCTCGGCCTCGTCGGGCGTTAGATGGCTCGGCCTTCCACCGTCTTCCGCGAGCAGCTTGCTGTAGACGTCTTCGAGGAACGTCGACACGGCGGGACCTGAGACTTCCGCGACGAACGCGACGCGGTCCGAAGCCGACGCGGCCAGAGGGATAATCCAACCCGCTTGGCTGATGCCGAACAAGCCAACACGCTTGGGGTCGACCCCTGGTCGCGCCGCGAGAGTCGCGACGGCCGCTTTCGCGTCCATGGCGAGAAGCTCGAGATTCTCGGGGCTGACGTTGTTTTGATTCTTGGCGCCACGGCCGACGTATTCGCCACCCGATTCACCGACGCCGCGCTTGTCGTAGAGCAGCACGTCGAAGCCGTCGCGCAAGAACACCCGCGCCATCGCTTGCTGCCACCAGTCGTCGCGCGTGATTCGTCCAGAGCCGTGGACGAAGACGACGCCCGGCCTCGATGCCGCGCCCTCGGCAAGCAACACAGTGCCCGCCAGCTCCGCTCCTTGACTACTAAAGCGGACATGTTGCATCGCCGGGTCGCGAAGGTGCCCCGTCTCGTGTTTTCCGTCAGTGTCGAGCGTGAGCGAGATGACGCGTCCCCCGGCATCACGCTTCGCCCGCAAGAGGCCCGCGCGTGGAAACGCGGTAGCAAACCCAGGGCCCACGAGGTACGTGCCGTCGGCCAAGGGATGGAGCGCGTGCGTCGCGCCGCTGTCGATATCGAAGAGTCGACCCATCGAGGGCTCCGAGGTCACCAGCAAGGATCTGGAAGCGGTGACGTAGGTGCCTTGGACCTGCTGGGCAAACTCGGTTGCATCGTAAGGCGCCAAGCGGTCGAAACGGAACACGCCGACAGTGTCGCCACATGCCACGACACCCTCGATGACATCCGAAGAGCCCCGACGCGCGTCGAACACGTGGACCGCTCCATTGAACACCACTTCGAAGTGGAGGACGTCGCCGCGCCTCTCGAGGTGCAAGACCGAGGTCCAAGCGTCGGCCTCACCGACCCGGGCTCGTCCGCCATCGAAGTCGAGCCAGATGCCGGGCTCCGTCGCCACCTGCTCGCCGGAGAGCTCGAAGCCACCGACCCAGGTTCCGCTCGAGACCGGCGCCGGCCGTTCGCACGCCGCGACGAGGAAGGCTGCGATGAGGAGCAGACAACGAAACACGTGGGCCGACCCTATCGCGAAAGCGCACCGCGCGCTTGCTTGAACGGGCACCCGAGCTGAGCCAAGCTCCGTTCACCCATGTGTCCCACCCCGGCACGCCTCGCCGTCTGCGCGGCCCTCGTTGCCTCCTGCGGCGCCGAGCTCGAGCTACCCCCGGGCGTCGTCATCCTTTGCGCGCTCGACGCGGACTGCCCTGATGGACGTGTGTGCACGGCGCTCGGTACCTGCGTCGGCGAGCGCGACGATGTAGCCCCGGAGGTCCTGAGCGCCGCGGCGACGAGCCCAGCGACCATCGTCGTTGCTGTCTCGGAGCAGCTGATAGCACCGCAACCAGATGCCATCGCCATCACCACGGCATTCGCCGGCGAGAGCCTCACGGTCACGAGAGTGACCCCGAGTGGCGACGGACTCACGTTGACGATCTCGACCCTGACCCAGCTCCCCGGAGTGGGCTACACCGTCGACCTGTCCGCGGCGACGGACGCCCAAGGCAACGCCATGGCGGACACGAGATCGACGGCGTTCTTCAGAGGGTTCGGTGGTGCTCCCGACGACAGCCCGCCGCAGACGCTTCTGCCACCCGACGCGAGTCGCGTGATCGCCGGTGTCGAGCACCGCCCCGTCGACCTGGTATGGACCGCACGCAGTGGCGCTTCGGCCTACACCGTCGAGATCGCGACGACGTCCGACTTCGCGCAGCCCGTCACCACGTTCGAGACTGGCCGCGATCAGACCTCCGCGCGCTTCACGCCGAGCGCGCCGGTCACCTATTACTGGCGCGTCCGCGCCGACACCACGACGACCGCCGCGTTCGGCGTCGGCGAATTCAGCGTCATCGAAGACGCTTTGCACGTCTACTGTGCAATGGGCGCCGATTGCTCCGGGGGCGCCGGTCGCGAAGTCGGAGACCGTACCTTTCCCTTCCGCAGTGTTGCGCGCGCTATCACCTCGGCGCGCGCCGATGGCATCGCGACCATCGCCGTCGCCGGCCGCGGTGCCGCGAGCTATACCGACATCGTCGCGCCACCCGGGGGCATGACCCTACGCGGCGGGTTCGATGCGTCCTTCGACTCGGCGACTCGCAGCGTCGCGGCAAATCCGACGAGCGTGCGCGCGGTCGGCACGGTGCTCGTCATCGGCGCGGTCACGTCGCCGGTGACCATCGATGGCATGCACTTCATCGCCGATCTGGCGCCGGGCGTGCCCGCGGGCGCCCAGCAGCTCACGAGCGCGAGCGTCAACGGTGCGACTGCCAGCGTCACCTTCTCGGCGTGCCGGCTGGAGACCGCGGCCGGTCCCGACAAGGCAACCGGCCTCGCCGTCACCACCGCGGGCAGCGGCACGGTGCATCTCACCCAAGCGAGCTCGGTCGTCGTGGGCGCCCCGCTCTCGTCCTCGACCGGCGTCATCGTGAACGTCGGCTCGTCAGCGACCCTCGATGCGGGAAGCTCGGTCGACGTGGCGCCACCGAGCGGTGACTCCGACGATGAGGCCTGCATCGGGGTCGCGGTGACCAACGATGGGCGATTCACCGCCCGCAACGCGGTGATGCGCGCCGGCCCACGCACCTTGTCGGCCGTGGTCTTCGCCGCCGGCGGCGAGGTCGATGTCGAAGACTCGATCCTCGAGATCCCGGCGGGCAACCACGGCCCATTGATCTGGAGCTTTCCCTTCGGGCCAACGACGCTGCGCGTTCGCAACAACCGCCTCAGCTGCCCGGAATGCGCGGCCCCTTCTATTGCCGTCTTCTTGACCGATCCTGGCGGCCTCCTCGACGCCGAGCTCGTGAACAATCTCATCCTCGTCGATGGGAGCGTCCCCACGGGGCTCGCGCTGATCCACATGACCGGGCTTCCGCGCGTCGCCTTGGTTCACAACACCGTGGTGAGCGGGGCGCCGTCCACCGCCATGGTGCAGATCGCGGGCAGCCCGGTCGTGACCAACAACCTCTTCGTCTGCGGCAACGGCGGCACCGGCATCAACGAGCAGTCGAGCGCCTTCATCACCGACCCGGCATCGTTCGAAGGCAACACACTCGTTGGTTGTGGATCGCCGTACCGCAACGAGTCGGACGCGGCGATTCTGACGACCGGCGCCGCGATCAACGCGCTGAACGGAGGCGAGATCGCCGCCGCGACCTGCAGCGGCTGCCAGCATTCGCGCTACGGCGCGAATGTCGTCTCGGGCATCACACCGTCGGCCTTCTTCACGAGCGGTGTTGGCAGCGACGGTCACCTCGACGTCGCGGCGGCTTTTGTCCCCAGCGTGTCCGCGTCCGCGGACGCCGGCGGAGGAAAGTCCACGAGCGGCACCGATTGCGGCGCTCTCGAAGCGCCGGTCGCGTGCGGAGACGTCGACGATGACTTCGCGGGAGCGACGCGCGGAGCACCACCGACCCGTGGCGCGGTGGAGGCGCCATGAGACTCCGGTATCTCGTCGCCAGCAGCCTCGTCGTCTCATGCTCGACCAACCTCGAGCTGACCGAAGAGCAGGCCCTCACCGTCAGCTGTCTGCGCGACGCCGACTGCCCGCACCCCTACCGCTGCCAGACCACCACCCAGGTCTGCACGTCGGTCCTCGACGTCGAGCCACCCAGCATCACCTCGGCAGGCAGCGATGGCCGGGAGCAGCTCACCGTGTTGTTCAGCGAGCCCATGGCTCCGACGCTGGGCGCCGTGACCATCACGCCGAGCTTGGGCATCACCGCCGAGGTGTGGAGCAGCGATCACCGATCTCTACGCGTTTTCACGGCGCCCCAAACCGCCGGCTTGGCCTACAGGTTGGAGCTCGCGCCGTTGACGGATGAAGTCGGTAACTCGCTCGCCGCGCCGACGAGCATCGACGTGCAAGGCTTTACTCCCATCGTCGACCCCAGCCCTCCCGACCCGGTCGCCCCGACGAACCACGCCCGCTTGTTCGCGGTGGACGGCCCGGTCGTGTTCGCGTGGACGGCACGCGCCGGCGCAACGACCTATGTCGTCGAGGTCGCAACCACCGCGGACTTCCAAACCTTGGTCGGCGGCACCCCACGCAGCATCGAGGCGCCCTCCGTCTCCGTTGCTCTCTCCGGGCTGCCATCGGCGACCACGCTCTATTGGCGCGTCAGGCTGGGCGCCGCGGGCGACGCGTTCGTCGTGCGTGACTTCGATCTGCTCGGCGACATCGTCTACGTCCGCTGCGGCGACTCCGAGAGTTGCTCCGATGGCTCGGCCATTCAAAATGGTACGCCGACGCGACCGTTCCGCACGATCGGTGGTGCCGTGAGCGTGGCGCTGGCCTATGCCGAGCGCGTCGGCGTGACCCCGACGGTGCGAGTCGCATCGCGCGCCGCGGGTTACGACGAAGCGGTCGAGATCGTCGGTGGTCCCCTGGATCTACTCGGCGGTTGGGCGTCGGACTTCGCGACCCGTGATCCGGTCGGGAACGCGACGCGCGTCAGCGCGACGAGCACGGCCCTGCGCGCCATCGGGGTCACGCAGCCGGTAACGGTCGACGGGTTCGACTGGGTCGCCTCCGCGGCGAACCTCGTGCGGGCCGTCGATCTCATCCAAGTGAGCGACACGCTCACATTACGCAATTGCACCGCTACAGCGGACGCACAGCCGAATGGGTCGGCGGTAGCGCTCGGCATCACCGGCGTCTCGGGCTTGGGGCCGCGTCTCGAAGATCTCACACTGACCGCGAGCGACGCCCCAGCCGCGCTCGGCACCACGGGACTCGACATCAAGACAGGGTGCGCACGCGCAACGAATCTCACGATTGTCGCCGGTGGCTCGCCCACGAGCACCGGTGTGAGAATCGCCGGGCCATCGCCGTGCGACATCGTCATCAGCGACACGAGCGCGGTCACGAATCCGAGTACGGATCGGAGCATCGCCATCCTGGTCAATGACCAGAACATCCCGTCAGTCGGCGTGCTGCGCTTGAACAACGTCTTCGCCCGCGCCGGTGCCGCCGACGTCGCGCTCGGAGTCTCGGTCGTAAGCAATGCAGTCGCGGTCATCGACGCCTCGACCGCCATTGCCGGCGCCGGCGTCGACGAGAGCTACGCGCTTTCGACAGGGTCGGAAGGACGCGTCGTGGCACGCGACAGCGTCTTCCGCTCACTCGGCGCCACGACCGGGACCAGCATGGGCGTCTACCTGCGCAGCTATGCCTCGACGCTCGTCGGCAACACCCTGGCTGCTGGCGACGCCACGGGGGGCTCCTTTGCCCTCTACCTCGACGACTCCAACTACGAGCGCCATGTCGTGCGTAACAACATCTTCGCGACGCACTCGGCGACCGGTATCTGCGTGCGCGAAAACTACCGCAGCGAGATCGCCTCGTTCGAGTCGAACGCCATGCTCGTGTGCTCGACGCTTTACAATCTCCCGGTGACGGCGACGTCCCTTACGACGACGACCGCCGTGAACGCCCTCGACAACACCCCGTCACGCACGGATGGCTGTCCGCCGTCGGGCGATTGCCACCACCGGCGCGTGAACGGCACCGCCGCCGGCGCCTCTGCCTGGACCACGTACTTCGTCGATCCGAACGGTGCGAACGGCGACCCGAACGACGACTTCCGCCTGCTCTCGACCGCGGCCACAGCGACGCTGCGTAGCGGCGGAAAAGATCCGGCGGGCACCGACTGTGGCGTCCACGAGGTCGCGGAGCCGTGCAACGGCACGGCGTTCGACCGCGTCGGGACACAGCGCGACGCGCCGTTCAGTATCGGCGCCTTTGAAACGCCGTGAGCTCCCAGAACCCGTCCAAATGGACGGGTTGTCTCCAAAACCCTCGAGACGCTAGTCTCCAGCGCCTTTTGCTGGAGACTCCATGCGTATTGCCGCCGTTGCCGCTGCTTTCTGCTTCCTCGCCGCTGCCTGCAGCGATGACAAAAAGAACGACGACCCGCCCGATCCAACCAACCCGGTAAGCGAAGAGATCGACGCCGCGGCGGGCGGCAGCATCAGCCTCGAAGATGGGTCGTTCACGGTGGAGATCCCGGCGGGCGCGCTGGCGGCCGACACGACCATCACGATTCGCCAGCTACCGGACGACGAGGTGCCCGCGTGGGTGCCTGAGCGCATGAGTCCGGTCATCGAGCTGCTCCCTGACGGCCTCACGTTCACCACGCCGGCCAGCTTGAGCTGGACCCTGCCGGCGAGCGCCGCCGTAAGCGATGGACGACTCTCGTTCGCTATAGCGGGCTCACTGGACGACGCCAATCAGCGCATCATAGCGGGCTCGACCAAGATCGCGCACGCCGACGACACCGTGGTGGTCACCGAGCGCGCCAGCCACTTCAGCCTCCACGCGGCGTTCGAAGCCCAGGAGGGAGGCGTCCCGAATTTCGCCGGCCTCGGGCTGAACGTGGGCTTCCCCGCCGGGCCCGCTCATGTCGGTGACTCCTTCCTCCCAAACGTGTCGCTGACCAGCGCCGACGCTGGTGCCTACGGGTTCGAGATCGTAGGCCAGAGTCTCGCCGCGGAGCTCGACGTCCGCAGCTTCCCGGGTAGCCAACGCTCGTCCGCGACCTACGCCGTCTCTCCCGAGATCCCAGTCACGTTCATCGGCCCAGCGGATACCGTCCCGCTCGTGGGGCCGATCTTCACCTGCATGGCCCCCACCGAGGGCGGCATTTACACGGTGAGCGTCAGGTTCGAGCACGTCATCCTCGGCTCGCAAAGCGGCGGCGGGCCCGACAACACCGTCGAGTTCGAAGCCGAAGAGGGCTCGGCCATGCGCTGCGATCCGCGAGCGGCGGAAGACAACAAGGATGACCAGGTCAACGTCGGCGAGACCCAGCGCGTCGTCAACGAGGGCGGCGTCATGGTGGCGAGCGGCGCCAAGGGCGTCGCGTTCAATATCCTGCAGGCGGCGTCCGAGATCTCGGACATCCTCGAAAGTCGCGACGGAGGCGTCGTTTACGACGGCGTCGCGAGCTTCACGAACGCCCCCGGGCCCGCCGCGTTCGAGCTTGCGACACCGAACCAAGCGTTCAGCGCCAACCGCGTCGGCGACGCGTATTCGCCGAGCGGCGTGGCCCCGGGCTTGGGGCTTTGGAATGCCGGCGGCGAGATTACGGTGACGGCCAGCTCGTTGCGCTTCAATCAAGCCTGGAGCGAGACGCTGACGGCGCCGTCGGACATTCCGGCGAACGTCATCGAGACCATCGACGGGCTCGCCAGCACGCTCGCCATCCCGGCAACCCTCACCTTCGACGGCGTTTATGTGACGGGCTCGGGCTCGAGTCCCACGCCGGGCAACGCCGGCTTCGGCGTATTCATCCCGCGTTCCGCGATGACGGACACCGGCGGAGTGCTACGCACGCGCATGATTCCGGAGGGCATGGCCACCGAGATCACGAGCCGTTCGATCACCCTCGGGGACATCTATGTCGGTCTCGTCAATCAGACGACGACCAACGCCTACTTCGACAGTCCGCGCGCGACCGACATCCGCGTCATGAGCGCCGTCGTCTTCGACGCAAGTGAGCTAGGCGACACCACCGTTCCCGGCAACTACACCGTCGAGCAATGCGCTGACCTGCCGGGCGAGCTCATCTCGGTGGACACGGACCGCACCGCGGTCGTGTGCATCAACCCCGGCACCTTCTGCTTCGTGAGCAACAACACCTACGAAGACCTGCCGCTGGCGCCGACGCAGTGCTCGGGCCCTAATGGCTATCGGGCGCTGCAGATGTATACGAGTGGTGGCGACGTCACGATCACCGGCGGCAACTGGCCGCTGGTCTGGTCGTCGACCGGCATCGCCGCAGGCTACGTCATGACCGACCCGCCACCCTCGACGCTGCTGCGCGCCATCGTCCGCCAGCCCGCCGCCCG
>JBGGMJ010000133.1:0-7464 GCA_041288095.1 Myxococcota bacterium | reverse complement strand
CGTGGTGCTCACGCGCGAGATGATCGACGAGCTCGCGCGCGCGTCGTCGCGGGGCATCGAGATCTTGTTCGCGACGAACAGTCCGCTCTCGAGCGACAGCACCGTGACGCAGGCTTACTTCCTCGAGGACTGGGCTTACATCCTCGCGCGCGTGCCCACGGCGCGCTTCTTCGTCACCACCGGCACGAGCCGCTTTCACGGCAAGATGGCGGTCGTCGACGACGACGTGTCGATCATCTCGAGCTACAACACCGACTGGCTGTCCGCTTACGTGAACAGTGAGGTCGGTGAGATTACCTGGTCGCGCGAGCGCGCGGCGGATCTCACCGCGAGCATCCTCCGTGAGCTCGCGGACCCGCGAAACGGCGTCATCGAGTACACCATCCGCCGTCACGCCGACGGTGCCGCGGTGCTCGTGGACCGCAACGCCGGCACCGGGCGACCGCCAGACTGGCAACCTGTCGTCGAACACGGGCCCGAGCACCATCTGCGCGCCGACGTGCTCACCGCGTACGCCGGGCACCGCCGCGCGTGGAATCGACGTCGCGGCTACCTCGGCCAGCTGGCGCCGCTGCGACGCGCTCCTCTTACTTACCCCGCGGCCGCGCCGGGTCAACGAGCGGCGACGGCGGGTCCGTAGCGGGGCGGACTCAGCCGAGTGTTCTTCGCGAACAGCGTCGACGATCTGCTTTTCAACTCGCTCGTCGTTCGACCCCAGCAAAGGTCGAAGCCACCGGCAGAAGAAGCAGCCGCTCAACGAGCTCCGTCACCGGCAGCAGCCAGCGAAGCGAAGCTATCGCACCGATGTCAGCACGCCATAGCGTCCTGGCAATCGCCACGGCCTCGGTGAAGGGCCTGTTGCTGTCTGCTAGCCGCGCGCGCGCAGCCTGCGCATCGAGAGCACCGTAGTAAGAAGAAGGCGCAGCAGGATCGACATCGTAGTCACCAGGGGCATGACCGACCTTGTCGGTGAGTCCGCGCGTGAAGACACCGAACACGTCGTGCGAGCGGATCATCCACTGTGTCAGAGGGACCAGACTGTCGGGAAAGCTCGAAGGTCTGTGCTTTGCAAACAAGCGTGCAGACATCTGCGGATGCCGCGCGCGGCGTGGACCGAAGAGCTTGCCGACATCGTGGTAGAGCATCGCAACGCGCATGCACAGCCGAAGGTCGGGCGCTCCCGATGCTGCGACGAGGGCGTCGGTTTCGAGTTGCAGAGCGCTTTCGATGAGGTGGCGCTCCAAGGTCCAACCTTGATGCATGGGGCTGAGTGATCTGTTCGCAGCGTGCCGGTGATGTCGTGCCGTCGGCACAAGCTCGAGTCTCAAGAGGCGCCGCAGATCAGGATCATGCCCTCCCTCCGGCTCGTGCCGCAGCTGATCGAGCAGCCAAGCGCCGAACGTGTGGTCATCAGCGTCTCGTGCGATCGACACCAGACTCGCGGGTGCGACTTGCAACGCATGACGAGGCCGAGGCGGAGGTTCGGACTTGCGCGGGCTCTGGCGATGAAATGCGACGATCTCACGCGCGACAGCGAGCTCCGCTGCGGAGAGCTTGCGACGACATTGCGACACACGCGCGGGCTGCGCTTCGACGAGCGCGCGTGATTTGAGAGCGGTGAAACTCGACGCGACCCGGAGAGAATTGACGGGAGGCATGCCCAGCAGCTCAGCGGTCGCAGGATCCACGCTGAGCCCAGGATACCTGGTGAGTACACCCGGCAAACGGCCCGCGTGACGCGCAAGCCAAGCCGACCGCTGTGCGCCGCTCAGCTGGTCGAGCAACACGGGGTTGAGCTTCACCACACCGTTCCACAGTGCCGCTTCGGCATCAGGCGGCATGACCAGCTCTAGCTCTCCGCGATAGCGGCGCACGACACCCGTCCTGTGCATGAACGTCGCGAGCGCCTTCGCCTCGACGACGCCTTGGGCTTCGAGGCCAAGCTGCTCGACGAGACGCGATGACGGACAAAGCACGGACCACCGTTCATGAGGCGCCGTGCGCGTCAGAGCTGCGAGCAAGGGCGCAACCTCCCAGTCATGATTCACCGCGACATCGGCATCGGTGGGGAGCTGCATGGGACCGAAACGATCATTCCAGTAAGGTCGATAGAACGTGCCGCCTGCAAGGTAGGCCTCGATACCGAGCGCACCGGAGACGGCTTCGAGGACTTCCAGCGTTGGCAGGTGCCAGCGCAGTGCGGCCGGATCGATGTGGAGCGAGCGTCGGATCGCGACGCGAACATCGACTGCCGGACGCGTCATGTCGAATCGATGAACGGGGACACCGCGCTCGCGTAGCAGACGACGCGCGGAGGTGGCTCGTGCAGTGTGCGCTAGCGCACGACGTCGCGCGTGCTCGGGTTCGGGTAGCTGGCCCCGGCGCGGCCCACGTGCGAGCTGACGCGACACGGAGAGCTCGATGCTGTCGCCAGGTAAGTCGAGGTGCAAGACTTCGAGGGTCCAGCCAAGCTCGTGTGCCCGCTGCAGCAACGCGGCGGCCTCCACTGGCGAGCGAGGAAACTTTTCGAGCATGAGATAGCGCGCTGAAGAGGCCGCGAGCGCGTCGAGAAAGGCGACATCGACCGGATGCGGGCGCAGTCTGACGCGTTGGTGGTCCAAGCGTTCGTGGGACGTAACGCCCTGCCCCTCGGCGAAGCGCGCCATCGAGAAGAACTCTGCGCCGAGCGCTGGAGCGAGCCATCCACGGGTTGTGGATTTACCGGCACCAGGGATGCCGTCGAGAATGACGATGGTCTTGGCCTGACCGTTATCGCGGACGCTCTCGTAGCGAGGGACGCTGAGCCGAAGAGCCTCCCACTGAAGATGTTCGGCCAATAGCGCCGTCGCACCGTAGCGCCGCAGGAGGGAGGGAACATCGACCATTGGGTCTCCACTGGTGTGGGTGGATGTGGTTTAATAAACCACACCCCTGTTGCTGTCTACGGTTATCTTCCGGAGTCAGGCGGATGCGCCGCGAGAGCTCGACGTCAGCGGAACAGTTCGAGCTGTGGTCGACGCCTGCCGACCTCGCGCTCAAAGAATCGCGCCCAGCTCGCGCGCGTCACCCGGTACGGCTCGAGCAAACCGCGCAGCTTGTCGTTCCACGGGAGGGTTATGCGACGTGCTCTCGTCAACGCGGGTCGATCCATCGCGAGACAAACGTGTCTCAACTCGACGTCGTTCGCCGCGTAGACGATGCGCTCAGGGCCAACAACGAACGCGTAGATCATGTTCTTGATACGAGCGCCGAAATAGAGCGTCAGCGTCGAAGCTTCCGGTGCTCTCACGGTTACGGGGCACGCCACGAACATGCCCTTCGTCGACACATGGTAGGCGACAAGGTCGATGCGACTGCCGCGTGCGACGTACGCCGGGTGCATTCCGGCCGCGAGCAAGGAGGCGCGAACACGGTCTCGGTGCGATGCCGCGACGCGCTCCTTTTCCATGCGCGCAAGGTTCAGCCGCGTTCGAGGTGACACCAGCGACTCCTGGGGATCATGCGGGACAGTACGGGAGCGGTAGGTCAGAGAATGTCTGGTGGCTTGGCGTCGGCCCAGATCGGCCGCGCTTGGGAACGCGACATTCCCTGTCCGAGACCGTCCGCTTGCCTACCTGTAAATTATGCCGTAAAAATTACAGCTATGTTTACACGCTCTCTTCGGCCGCCGACGCGCTCGTTCTTCTTGTTTGGCCCGCGCGCGGTCGGCAAGAGCACTTGGCTGAAGGCGCACTTCCCTGACGCCCTGCGTTTCGACCTGTTGGTCAACGAGACCTACTACGCTCTCACGCGAGACCCCGCGGCATTCCGGTCGCAAGTGCTGGCATCGCCGAAGTCTCGCTGGATCGTCGTCGACGAGGTTCAACGTATCCCGGCGTTGCTCAATGAGGTGCACAACCTCATCGAAGACCACGGACGTAAGTTTGCCCTGAGCGGTTCGAGTGCGCGGAAGCTCAAGCGAGGCCAGGCCAATCTCCTGGCCGGGCGGGCCTCGACGCGCAGCATGTTTCCGCTCACCCGCGAGGAATACGGCGACGCTGCGTCTATCGACGACATCTTGCGGTGGGGAGTCCTACCTTCGGTACTCGCGGAGCCCGGAGCGCGACTCGACATCCTCGACGCCTACGCCGGCACGTACCTTCGCGAGGAGATCAAAGAAGAGGCGCTAACCCGCAACGTAGACGGCTTCGCCCGCTTTCTGTCCATCGCCGCGCTGGCCAGCGGTCAGGTCACGAATCTGTCCGCCATCGCGCGCGACGCGGGCGTTCCGCGTGCGACCGTGGGTACCTACTTCGAAATCCTCGTCGACACCCTG
Source organism: Myxococcota bacterium (assembly GCA_041288095.1). Taxonomy (GTDB): domain Bacteria; phylum Myxococcota; class XYA12-FULL-58-9; order XYA12-FULL-58-9; family JALHOP01; genus JALHOP01. The sequence goes on along the minus strand of JBGGMJ010000133.1, from coordinate 3,149 downwards.
CTAGGCAGCTTTCTGCCGGCGTGGACGCCACGTGCTCGGGTGAAGGAAGTTGCGCACCCCAAGTTCTACTTCTTCGACACGGGGGTTCAGCGCGCGCTCGCTGGCCGTCTCCGCGACTCGGTCGGTGACGAAGAACGCGGCCATCTCCTCGAGACCTACGTCTTCCATGAGCTTCGGGCACACATTGCGCAGGCATCCCTCGGCGGGGAGCTGTTCTACTGGCGCACTGCGGACCGCAACGAAGTCGACTTCATCTGGCAGCGCAACACGAAACGCGTGGCGATCGAGGTCAAGGCCAGCCGCCGATGGCGCAACGAGGACGACCGTGGCCTGCTTGCTTTGAGCGACACGAAGCTCGCCCCGAGCCAACGGCTTGGCGTCTACCTGGGGGCTCAGCCGCTCCAGAGAGCCTTCGGGAGGGTACTGCCGATGGACGACTTTTTGAAGGCGCTCGCAGGGGGCGGTGTGTTGGGCTGAGGTTGGGGAACGCGACATTCCCTGTCCGGGCCCGTCGGTAGGAATCGATGCGCGCAAGGAGGCGCGTAGCTCGTCCGTTGGAGTAGCCTGAAACCATGACGAAGAAGCCAGACAAGCCGTCCATGAGATCCGATGAGCTCCCGCCAGCGATCAGCATCGGCGACTTGATGGCAAAGGTCGAAAGCGCGCCGGTCGTGTCAGAGATGGAGCGGCCGGCAGAGCAGCAGAGTCGACGTCGGGGCTACGACGTCGTCGAGTGGGCTGCGGATATGCCAGTTGAGGAGCGGTGGGCGGTCTGTTTCAAGGCGGTAGCATCGGATCCGAAAGCGCTCTCGATCTGTCCGGAGTGTGAGAGGGCCCCGGTTTGGCCGGAGCAGAGCACCCACGCTGGTGCCGCCAATGTAACGCTCACTTGCAGCGGGTGTGATGCGACGCGCACACGTGTTGGGCGTGCCTAGGGGCCCACCAGCAAGGACGCGCGCACCGCCTCAACGCCCGGCGCTTCTTCTCCAGCGCCCGGGGACCCAAGCGTCAGAGCACCGCGTCACACGCTTCGACGAGCTTTCGAACGCGCTCGATTTGCGCCGAGTCGTCGGGATACTTTCGCGCGTGATTGCGCCAATGCGTGCAGGCCGTCGCCTTGTCGCTGGTCTCCTGGATGAACAAGCCGATCTCCCAGGAGAGGCGCGCCATCTGCGACGGCGTGATGTCGCCGCGTTGGCTCTGTGACACGAGCAAGTCCACCGCGGCACGCAGTCGCTTTTGCTGACGCAGCGCCGCGATGCGTTTCAGGATCTCTTCCATCGTCAAGACGGTGCGCGGCGCCTCGACTTCTTCTTCCTCCTCCCACTCTTCGTCGTCCTCCTCGGCCACCGCAACCGAAGGTTGTGCGGGTTTCACGGTGCGCCCCGATGTCGGCGTGCGTGAAGGAGCCGGCTGGCGCTTCGGTTGCGGCATGGCGGCCAACGCTGGCTGCGACCCGGGGTCGTGCTGCGGCACGACATCGCGATGCTCGAGCGGCCAGACGAGGACCGCGCCGGCGGACAATGTGACGTCGTCACCGTCATCATCGTGAAACACGATGGTACCCTCGGTGAGCTCGACGCGACCGCCGCTCTCCCCTTGCTCGACCGTGAAGCGCGTGCCGACGACCTCGATCACGCCGTGCGAAACGTGGACACGCAAGGTGCTACCGTCCGTGCGCTTGTGAGCGGCGAAGCTGGCTTTGCCACGTCGCACGCGAAAGGCATCCCGAAGGCGCTCGAGCGAAGCGCCGGGATAGACCACCACCTGATCACCGCGCTCCGCGAGAGTCACAGGCTCGGTGCACGAAGCTTTCACATCCACGAAGCCGGCGTAGTCGTGCCTGCAACGTGTCGCGTCCCCATGACCCGCCGGTGCGCGCAGGACCACGAACAAGCAGGTCGCGATAACGCACAGTCCCGCGGCAGCCGCGAGGCCTATTTGCGTGCCATGGCGGGTTCCATAGCGCGCCACCTTCACATCGCGTCGCGCCGCCCGGAACGCGTCTGGGGGCGGCGACACCTCGGTTACATCATCGAGACGCGCGTAGGACATATCTAAGCCTACAAAGGTCAGTCGGGTTGCGGTGGCGCTGCAGACACCGACAGGGCGTCATGTGTTACCGCGAGGTTACAGGGGGCACCCGCCTCAGGCGTCGATGCGCCACGACCAAGTACGAGGCTCCGGCGTTCGTGGCGTGGAGGCAATCGCGCGCGCCTCCATGGCCGGCTACCGTTGCGCTTCGGCGCGCTCGTGAGCAGCCTGTAGGAGAGGGACTACATGAAGAGCAAGCTGACGCGCGTCGACAGCGAAGCCATGGAGAAAGGCCCGCTTCCCATCGAGAAGGACGGCCTGGGGGAGCTCCTCGCCGAGCGCGCCATCAAGACCGCGACCTCGGGCGATGAGCCCGCCGAGTACGACGACGAGGCCGACTTGGACGACGTCGACACCGGCGATGACGGCAGCATCACCGACGAAGATGAAGACGACTACGACACGCCGTCGCCCGAGCGCTGAGCTTCGCGCAGGCCTTGAGACCATGGCGCACGCACACGAAGTCAACATTCACATGAAGAACAGCGCGATGACCGTGGTCGACGCGCTCACCAAAGCCGGCGCGAAGGTCGAAGGCGTCGAGCACCCCTCGACCAACGCAGAAGGCCGTGGCCCGCCGCCTGGGACAGCGCTGCATCGGGTCACCTGGGCCGAGCTCTCGGACAGCATCGTTCGCAGCGAGCTGCGTCGGCTGGAGCAGCTCGGCGAGCTCGAGATTCAGACGCAGGTTTGACGGCGTGAGCTGCCTACGCGACCGCCGCCGCGTAAGCCGCAAACAAATCACCAGGCAGCCGATGCCGAAGCCGCCACGTGATCTGCATCGGCATCTCCCCGCTGTGCGACGCATAGGTCGCCGGCCCAAGAAACGTGAACGCGCGCTCGTCGACGCTCTCGCGCGCGAACAGCAGGATGGACCATCCGAGTGCCTCATGCTGCTGATACCGCTGCCCTGTCGGGCTCGCTTCGCGCACCACCGACTGCGACTCCCAGTGCACAAGCTCGGGACTGATCGCATAGTCGCGGTAGCGCGTCGTTGGCGAGAAGCGACCAGACGTCGCCCTCGTTGAAGAGGTCGACGGAGAACACGACGTTGA
>JBGGMJ010000132.1:0-18457 GCA_041288095.1 Myxococcota bacterium | reverse complement strand
TCCGCACGCATCTCCTGCCGGTCATCCGCTTCCCCAACTTCACCGACAAGACAGGTGACATCAAAGCCGAGAAGCTCTGGGTGCGCGTCGGCAATCAGAAGAAGGGCGGCAAGCTCGAGAACGTCCACCTCGCGCACGTGCTCGCGAACCTCCGCGACTACCTCTCGGATCCGAAGAGCCTGCGCGGCGGCGACGACTTCAGCGCCAAACGCGACTCGCACTTCTTGGTGTCCGCGCAACACGTCTTCGTGCCCATCTCGAAGGGCGGCAAGGCCGAGTTCACACCGGTCGTCTTCAACTACCAGAGCGCGCCGGGCTCGCCCGCGGTCCTCACCCTGCTCGTCACGCGCCAAGGCATGAGCGCCACTATCATCGAGAACAAGGGCGGCGACCAGTCGCTGCAAGGTTGGGGTCAGCAGCTCTTCTTCAACAACGAAGGCCAGCGCACGACCTTCACCGCCGAGCGCAAGAGCGACGTGAAGCAACGCATCGAGTCCGGCAAGGCGCAGCAGCAGGACACCGGCGCCATGGACGAAGGCGCCGACATGCTGATGCTCATCCAGGTCCCGCTCAAGCACGAGAACCGCGGCTACCTCTCGGGCCTCGCCTACGACGATTGCGCGAGCTGCGGCGCCGGCGCGAGCGCGGGTGGCATGGCCTACGAATCCGCCCCGTCCGCTGTTGCGCGCCGCGAGCGCAGCAACGTCGAGCAAGCGGTGCTCGGCCATGGCGAAGACAGCGGCCCGTTCCACGAGATGGGCAACATGAAGCTCGAGCGCGACACTCAGTTTCCGGTGCGCGTCACGGTGCAGTTCTACCGAGCCACCAGCAACGGCGTGGTGAACGACGACGACATGGCCGCGGTCGCCAAGATGATCAAGCGCGTCTACGACGACGCCGACTATGTCGGCTCGCTGGTGGTGCCGGAAGGTCCGCGTTATCGTCCGACCGATTGGCTCAAAGACCAACCCAATGTCGGCTGGAACCCGTGGAATCGTCCCGCCACTCCGGTGACCGTCGTCAAGGACTGATCCTGCTCGCTAGCGTGCTCCTCCTTGGGGCTTGCGGGCGCGTGGTCGAGCCCGCAAGCCCCTCGAGCATTTCGGGGGGTGGCGATGGGACCCCAATCGTCTTCGTCCCCGGTATCAAGGGCAGCGCTTTAGCGGACGCGGACGGAGATATCGTCTTTCTGACCCGGCTCGAGGCAATGGGCCTATCGAACCCCGGCCTCGCATCGCCCCTTCACTTCACGGGCACTACCCAAGACCGCGATGGCAGACAGCCGGCCGGCATCCTCCGAGAGATGTACATCGTGCCGGGCCTCGTGGGTGAAGAGATCTACGGCCCATGGATTGACGCCCTCGCCCGCTTGCCGCGGCCGGCCTATCTGTTCCCCTACGACTGGCGGCGCGACAACCTCGAGACTCTCGACGCCCTCGCCGCGTTCGTCACTCAAGTACGCGAGCGCCACGGCAAGCCGGTGCAGCTCATCGGTCACAGCATGGGCGGCATGTTGGCGCTGGCGCTGCTCGCCCGTGGGGGCGATGACATCGCGCGGCTCGCGCTGGTCGGCTCGCCCCTGCGCGGTGGCATCGGCTTTCTTCCGGATCTGCACGACGGCGTCCCTGTCGGTTTGAGCGGATCGCTCCTCGCCCCCGAGGTCGTTGCCACCTTCCCGTCGGTCTACAGCTTCTTTCCCAGCACGCCGGGCACCGACGTCGACATCCCCATGCTCGACTTCTTCGACCCCGCGGCGTGGCCCATCGCCCAGATCGGTCCGTACAAGGGAGGCAGAAACCCCACGCCCGAGTTCAGCGCCTACTTCACGACCGCCATCGGCCGCGCCAAGGAGTTCCGTAGCCTGCTGGAGCTCGAGCCCGAGACCAATGTGCCGATCACGGTGGTCGCGGGCGACGGTCTGCCGACGCTCGCGTCCGTACGCCATGACGGCTCGACGTGGGACTTCGCGAGCACGCCGCGCGCGCCTGGCGACGGCCGCGTGCTCATCGAGCGCGCTCAGCCGCGACGGCTGAAGTACGACCTGGTGACGACCAAGGCCGAGCACGCCGCGCTCTTGAACGACCCGAGGGTCATCGACGCTTTGCTCGGGCCCTGAGGGCAGCATCGCCGGGGACCGCTACCAGGCGGCTCAGATGGCGCATCTCGACAGCGAGCGCTGATGGGGGCAGATTCGCCCCGTGCATACGAAGAATACAGCTCCCGAACGGAGCTACCTCTCGGGCTTCGCCAATGATGTCGCCAGCGAAGCCGTGCCCGGGGCCCTGCCGGTAGGCCAGAATTCGCCGCAGCGGACACCTTACGGTCTCTACGCCGAGCAGCTCTCCGGCACCGCCTTCACCGCGCCAAGGCTCGTGAACCGCCGCTCATGGCTCTACCGCATGCGCCCGACGGCGAGTCACAAGCCCTACGCGCCATACGCCAAGCCAACGCTCGTACGCTCAGCGCCGTTCGACGAGCTGCCGCCATCACCCAACCGCCTGCGCTGGGATCCCCTGCCGGTGCCCAAGGCGCCGACGGACTTCGTCGACGGTCTCGTGACCTACGGCGGCAACGGTGACACCAGCACCGGCCAGGGCTTGGGCGTGCACCTCTACGCCTGCAATCGCTCGATGAAAGCGCGCGTCTTCTACGACGCCGATGGCGAGCTGCTCATCGTTCCGCAGCTCGGGCGTCTCACGCTTTTCACCGAGCTTGGGGTCATCGATTTGGAGCCGCAAGAGATCGCCGTCATCCCACGCGGTGTCCGCTTTCGCGTTGAGCTCCTCGACGCGGAGGCGCGCGGCTACGTCTGCGAGAACTACGGTCAGCTCTTCCGCTTGCCGGACCTCGGGCCCATCGGTGCCAACGGGCTCGCGAACCCGCGTGACTTTTCGACGCCGGTCGCGTGGTTCGAAGACATCGACGCTCCCTGCGAAGTGATCCAGAAGTTCGACGGCCGCTTGTGGACGACGACACTCGACCACTCACCGCTCGACGTCGTCGCCTGGCACGGCAATCTCGCGCCCTACAAATACGACCTGCGACGCTTCAACACGATCGGCAGCATCAGCTTCGATCACCCCGATCCCTCTATCTTCACGGTGATGACGAGCCCCAGCGACACCCCCGGCACCGCCAACTGCGACTTCGTCATCTTCCCGCCGCGCTGGCTGGTCGCCGAGAACACGTTCCGGCCGCCATGGTTCCACCGCAACGTCATGAGCGAATTCATGGGCCTGGTGCACGGCGCCTACGACGCCAAGCACGATGGCTTCGCTCCTGGTGGTGCTTCGCTGCACAACTGCATGTCGGGCCACGGTCCCGACCAGGCGACTTATGAGGCGGCGGTCAAAGGCGACCTCGCGCCCCACAAGGTCGATCAGACGATGGCGTTCATGTTCGAGAGCCGTTGGGCCATTCGCCCGACGCAATGGGCCGCCGAGGCGCCCCACTGCCAGCTCGACTACGACGATGTTTGGGCGAATTTCGCCAAACCCAAGCTGCCGAAGCCATAGTCCGGGCAAAACGTGTAAGTGAGTGGAGGCCTACCGACGGGCCTCGCTGCCCTTGCTTACTGGAGCCCGTGAATGGTCGCGCGACCAGGACTCGTAGAAGCACACCGCCCGACTGCTCTCCTCGATACGCCGCAGCACACGGTCGTGCCGCGAGTCGTCGTCGAGGGCCATCGCGATCTCATCGAGCGGCCGCGAGTGCGCTTGGCGGCGGCGGACAGTCCGGTCATCGCCGATATCCCGCGTCCAGCACCGCGCCTCGCGAGTCGGCCAATGGATCACGCGATCCTCGGCGCCCCCGCCGACGCGAACGGCCGCGAGTGGCGCACCTGGATGAGCCAGCCGCGCAACCTGACGCGGACCGTCGAGGCGCTCCTCGGGCGTGATCAAGGGAGCCTGCGCGGTGCGACCAACGAAGCCCTGACGGGCGCGCTCGACGAGGTGCAGAGTCGTTACGGCATCGGCACACCTGGTGGGCCGCCAAATCTGCGCGACGTGGTGATTGCTCGGCAGCGCGAGCTCGTTGGTCACGGCCTGCGCCAGCGCGATCTCGACGGCATGATCGGCACGCGGACCCTCGAGGCCGAGCGCCGCTACACCCGCGATACCGGTCAGCGCCCCGGCAACCTTCCGCCGACACTCAATGGCCACGCCGCCATGCAGAACGTCGATCCCAAATGGCGCGAGTGGGTGGAACGGCCTGACCGCTTCGGCCGCACGCTCGAAGTGGTGCTCGATCGCGAGCCAGGAAGCTTGCGCAACGCCACGCCCGCCGAGCTCGGGCGCGCGCTCGACCAAGCGGGCCAGCGCTACAATTTCGGCAGTGGCGCCACCCCGAATCTCGAAGCCGCGGTGCGCAGTGTCCAGGAGCGATTGCACGCGTGGCGCTCGCAGAACGGTGAGCCGGTCGTCGTGGACGCGAAGGTCGGTGGCGACACCGAAGCGGCGGCGGTGGCGTATCGCGCCGCGCATCCGCCGCAAGTGGTGCGCGAGCCCGTCGTCGAGCGCGCTGCCGTCGAGCCGGTCGTCGAGCGAGCCGCCGCTGAGCCGGTCGTCACCCGCGACGTTGCGCAGCCGGTCGTGACACGCGATGTCGTCGACCCTGTGGTGACCCGCGACACCGTCACTGCGCTTCCCGACGAAGAGCCGCGCCCGACGGGCCCGCGCACGTTCACGAACGACCAAACGCGCGAGCTCTCTGGCCACCTCGCCGTCGGCACCGAGAGATCGCTGGGCGAGATCACCGATGAAGTAGACCGCTTCACCACGGAACAGCAGCTCCGCGAGAGCCGCGAGCTCGCCGGTCGCCTGGTGACCCAATGGAACGAAGCGTCTGTCGACAAGAACGCTTTCGCGGACACTTTGGGCCGCGACCTCACGCCCCAAGAGATCGCGCTGTTGCCGGAGGACATCCGCACCCGCGTCAACGACCGCGCCATTCTGCGCCGTGTTCGCGACGTGCTCGCCCCGGCGCTCGCGAGCGGCTCGCGCTTGCCGTCCTCGAGCAACGAGCCCGAGGTGCTCACGCCGGAAGGGCAACGCGCGGGAGCCCTGCTCGAGCGTTTCCTCGCCGAGGCGCCCGCGGCCGATCGCCGCCGCATCGCCGCGATGCTGACGAATCACGTGCGCGGGGGCTTGGGGATCGATGAGCGCTGGCAGCTGCCGCGCGAGCTCTGGCGACGGCTGGAGGCCGAGGGCAATTACCAGCCATCGACGCCGGCGGGTGAGCCACCACGCCCCATCGCCGATGCGCGGGCGCGCGAAGTCGCGGCGCGGCTCGCCGCCAACACCGACGAGGCACGAGCCGACGTCAGCCAACTGGTCGCGCGTTGGTACAGCGATCCGTTCGCGAGGCCTAATGGCGACGCGCTCGCCGACAGCTTGGCGCAACATCTGTTGCCCGCCGAGATTGCTCAGCTCCCTGGCGAGGTCCGACGACGCATCAACGACCGCGCCATGCTGCGAACCCTCCGCGCTGGTCTCCAAGCGGACACGGGACCGACCGGCATGACACCGCCCGCCGCGACCGACACCTCGCAGCTCGCGTGGGACCGCCGCGCCGCGGCGATGGGCCTACGGCACTGGCTCGAAAACTCCCCGAGCGTCGATCGCCAACGCATCGCGTACATCTTGGCGCGCGAAATCACCCTGCGCGAGCAGTGGCTGTTGCCGCGCGATCTCTGGCAACAAGTCGAGGCCCTGGCGGCACGCCGCTAAGCCACCATATTGTCCCAGCATGAAGCTCTACTACGCACCGGGCACCTGTGCCCTCGCCTCGCACATCGTGCTCGCCGAGACCAAGCTGCCTTTCACCGCCATTCGCGTCGACCTGCGCGAAAAGAAATTCAACGACGGCAGCGAGTACTTGAAGGTCAATCCCAAGGGCTACGTGCCGGCGCTCGAGCTCGCGGACGGCAAGGTCATCACCGAGGGACCGGTGATCTTGCAGTACATCGCCGACCAGGCACCCTCCGCGAACCTGACGCCCGCGGCCGGGACCTTCGAGCGCATTCGCATGCACGAGTGGCTCACCTTCGTATCGAGCGAGATCCACAAGACGTACAGCCCGATGTTCGACAAGACCCTCGACGCCGGCACGCGCGAGAAGAACGTCGAGAAGCTCAAGAAGCGCTACGCCTTCGTCGAGGAGACCCTGGCGAAGCAGCCATTTCTGGCGGGCCCTCTGTTCGGTATCGCGGACGCGTATCTCTTCACCGTGACCCGCTGGGCGGAGTCGATGAAAGTCGATCTCTCGGCCTTTCCGGCGATCCGCTCGTTCATGGAGCGTGTCGGTTCGCGCGACTCGGTGAAGACTGCTTTGGCGGACGAGGGAATCAAGAACTAGGATGATCCTCGGCTCGCAGCTCGTCCGCCGCATCCAGCGCATCATCGCCCTCCCCGGAGGGCGCAAGCTCGCGGCCCTGTTGATCGGCCGCGCCATTCCCTACACCGGCACCATCGAGCCGCTCATTCAGAGTGTCGAGACCGGCCGCGCCGAGGTCGCCATGAACGACCGACGCGGCGTCCGCAATCACCTGCGATCGGTCCACGCCATCGCCCTGGCGAACCTGGGGGAGTTCACCGCGAACCTCGCGGTGGTCTCGCGGCAACCCGAGGGCACGCGCTGGATCGTCACCAAGATGGAGATCGCCTACGTGAAGAAGGCGCGCGGCCGGCTCATCGCATCGGCGAGCGCTCCGGAGATTGCCTGGGAACGTGACGGCGAGATCACGGTCGAGACCATCATTCGCGATCCATCTTCCGATGTCGTGGCGCGCGTTCACACCACCATCAAACACGGCCCCGCGCCCGCTTAGTTGGCGTGGAGGTTGCAGCTTTCCCTCCGCGGGAGGCCGCAAGCCATGGACACGACCCGCGAGAACTATCTGGACCGCCAACGAAACACGCTCATCGACGCGGAAAAGCGACTGAATGGGCTACTCATCGAAGCCCGAGAGGTCGAGGGCGACGAGGAGCGCGCCCACGACAAAGAGCTACAAGACGCCAAGGACCTGGTGAATCTTGCCCATCGCCAGATCGACGACATCGAAGCCGGGGATGACGAAGCCTTCGCCCATGACCGCGTGGGCTTGGAGCGCACGATGCGCCTACTCGCCGACGTCCTCGACGGCGCCGAGCAACGACTGGGTAGCGACGAGGTCGCCAAGGCCCCCGACGCCCAGCGCCATTCGCCACCTCGGCACCACTGAAACCATCGGACTTGCAGAAGCCCGCGCCGCCGATTACAGAAGCTCCCGAGTCGGGGCATAGCTCAGTCTGGTAGAGCACCTGCTTTGGGAGCAGGGGGCCGTGAGTTCGAATCCCACTGCCCCGACCATCTTGCCCCTTGTTCCGGCCTGCGGCCGGCGGGGCAAGTACCGCTTCTGGAACGACACTAGTTTCCACAGACAACAGCGCCCGTCGGCGTGACGTCGCCCGTGACCGTCAGCGTCCAGGTGCCGCACGACAGGTTGTTGGCGGCCACCAAGAACACGCGAATAATGATGTCGTACGCGTCCTCGCCCGGCGTGTCGTTGCCCAGCACCTTGATGGAATCACTGCCACCGACACCCTCGGTGTTGTCGCAGGTCTCCAACCCGCCGCAATTCGCACACAGGACACAAACTCCGAAGTTGACGCCGGCCGGGCTCGCCAGCGTGACCCGCGCGGTCACGTCATCGACGCTGGGGTCGGTCTCGGTGATCCTCACCAAATAGAACGCCTCGCTGTAGCCTGTGACGATTCTGCTGGTGCCCCCTCCGTCGCCGCTCACATCCTGGAGCTGCGTAAAGCCCAGACACGCGGGCGTCGTATCACGTAGCGTCGCGCAGCCGTCGTCGACGTCACCACATGCTTGCCAGCCAAAAGTGCACACCGGGCTGCATGCGCCGCTGACGCACGAGGTCGTGCCGTTCGGGTTTTCGCAGGCGTTTCCACAGGTGCCGCAGTTGTCACTGTCATTTTGCGTGGTGTCGTCGTTGGGATCGCCGCACTGCAGCTCGCCGACGCTGCAACTCGTGAAGACACCTTCGATACACGCGTCGGTGTCAGCGCCATCGCAAGGGTCGCCGTATCGCGTGTCGTCCGCACCATCGAGCGTCGCTGGATTGCAGTCGTTGTCGAGCGCGTCGCAGGTGTCGGGGTCGACGTCGTTTTGGTCGTCGCAAACGGCAACGCCGCTCACACATTGCCAGGAGCCCTCCATGCAGAGGTCCGCGTCGGCGCCGTCGCACGGCTCGGTCAATTGGTCGAAGCCTTCGTCGACCGCACCATCGCAATCATCGTCGGCGCCGTTGCCGCACAGCTCCTCTATTGCGGATCCAGCCTGAGCAACGCAGAGGGTCGACTGCTCATCGAAAGCGCAAGCGACCGTACCGGCAACCGCGCAGGCCCCGACGCCAACGGTGCAGGCGAGCCCAACCTCGGGAAACCCCTCGTCGATGGCACCATCACAGTTATCATCGGCGCCGTTGCAGATCTCCGCCTGGACGCTGCAGTCGTCTGCTTCGTCATTGGGGTCGCTATCGCCGCAGCTCGAAAAATACGCCGCGAGGACGAGACAAGCGATGCAGCAGTGGCGGTGGGCGGTCACTTCCGCAGTATGAGCGCAAACATGTCGCGGTGCGACTCACGTCGTGATCCCGAAGATGCACGGACCGCGCCCGCCGAGACCGCAAGCCCTCTCGATGGGCCCCTACGAGTACTGCGCCGACCTGTCGGCACCGCTCGACGCGCATCCTTTGGCCACGGGTGTCGATACCCAACGCAGCATCGAACCGGGTCGATGGGGAGAGCGATCGTGAACGTCGAGCAACTCAAGGTGCGGGTCGAGCAGGCACTTCAAAGCCATCACCAAGTCGATGCGGAGCTCGCGCGCGTCGTTCGTGACGTGCTCGCCGAGGGCGCCACACCGGCGCAGCTGTGTGCCGCGCGCGAGATGCTGGTGAAAGCCAGAGGCATCGAAGATGTCGGCGATAGGTTGCTTCGTGACGCGGAGCGTGGGCTCTCAGCGGCGCCCGGCTCGACGCGCGAGCGTTGGGATGGCTACCGCGTCGCAGCCCAGGCCGTGCGCAACGAAGGTAGCCATCAAGCGATGGCGTGGCGCCGCATCGATGCGGCACTCACGGAGCGGATCGGCAACCGGTCATCGTGCGCAATTGCGTCTGCCCCGCCGACCGTACCAAGCGACTTGCCACGTCGGAGCGTCGGTAGCTTGATGCCGCCGCCATAGCGGCTACGCGAGATCCTATCTTCGCATCACGTCGCGTAGCGGCTTGTCCGATTTACGGCGCGTGGCAGAGCGCGGAACCTGATAACGTTGCTCGGTGTTTCGGACGGTCGCCCTCGCGTTAGCCGCTTGCCTCTTTGCGGGTTGCGGGCGCTCTGGATTCCAAATCGCCGCACTCGATGGCCTGCTCGGGGGCGAGTCGGACGATCTGCCCGGTGGTGACGGCACAGGGGGCGACGGTGCGGGCGGCGACGGCGCAGACGGCGGCGACGGCGACAACGAAGTCGACCCAGGACCTGCCCTATTCGCAGCCGCGTATGCCGGCAACGAGCTCTGGATGAGCTACGTCGCCAACGACGGCGGCGACTACTTCTCGGCGACGAACCAACCGTGCACGGCACCGACCACCTACCGCTCGTGCGTGCACGCCGGCGAGGTGAGGAAGCTGACGTTGCTCTCCGTGCCGAGCTGCGCCGGCCTCTCGGCGAGCGACACGTTGAACGCCTTTGATTGGGTCTGTGCCGACACGAGCGGCGGCGCGACCTTCTATTCGAAGCTCAAGAGGGGCCGTGGTCTGCGCGACCTCATCGCCCCGAGCGGCACGTCGTTCGCGTCGAACTCGGTTACCGTGAGTGGCTTCGGAGTGATTCCCGAGAGCTCGGGCGTTTGGTTTGCAAACCCGATCGTCCCGCTGCCTCCCAACGCCGGCACGGGCGTCGAGACTCTGACGGCGAGCGGCACGATCTACGTCGAGACGACCTCACGAGACACGCTGGGATACCACGTGGCCGCGGACCGCATCGGCATCGTGACGCTGGGCAGCGCCGTCTTGAACATCTCGGACTCCATCGTCGCCAACTGCAACGACGCGACCGGCGGCACGGTCGGTGCCAGTGATCGTTGCCTCGTCACCATGGGGTCAGTGCGCGGCGCATGGATCGAGGCCGACCTGGATGGTGATCGTGGTGACTATGTTCATCAGGTGATCTTGGCGGTCGGAGCGTCGCTGCTGCGGGTCAATCGGACGCGCGCCATCAACGCCGAATCGCCTGTGCTCCTCGACGGCGTGGTGGCGAGCCGGATCACGTCGACACAGCTCGCTGGCGACGGTGTTACAGCGACCAGCGTCATCGCTAGCGATGGCAATCTCCTCCAAGACGTCTTGCTCGCACGCAGCCACTTCGAGATCGACGGCGATGACAACGTCTTCGATCACGTGAATGTCAGCGGCGGCAACGTCGGAATCGACATCACCAACGGTGCCGCGCGCAACGTCTTCGGCCGCGTCGTGTCCGTCGCGCATGCGCTTCACGGCGTGCGTTCGGCGGACTCGAACAACAACCGCAACGTCTTCGCCTTCGTGACCGCCACCAACACCGGCAACTCAGCCGTCGTGCTCACGGGCGGGACAAACAACACCATGCACAGCATCGTCGCGGTGAACAGCTCGATGCACGGCCTGCTGACGGCGTCCCCGGGCAACACGTTTTCGCACATGGCTTCGGCTCACAACGGCGGCTTCTCCTTCTACCTGGACGTAGGGAGCGACAACATGCGCTTTGCTGGGCAGTTGCAAACAGCTGGCAGTTGCTCCGTGTCCGGCTCGATCATCGCACCGGCGCTCGATGGCGCTTGCGCCGGGCAGAACCTCTCCTCGACTCACCTCACCGACGTGCAGAGCGGTCTCGATGTGAGCAACGCGTTCGTGGGGACTCTTACGACCGACGACCCGAGCAACACCTCCGATGCGAACGGTGGAGTCGGAGCGTTCCCGTCGCCGCCCCATCTCTTCGACTTCACCCGTTTCGCCAGTGCGTGGCGAGCTTGGGGCCTCAACGACTCGACTCCCTTCCCCGCCGCGATCAATCGAGGGCGGTGGAGCTCCGGCGCCGGACGCATATGGGATTGGGCGCTCGTGCCCGCCTCACCGCTCTACAATCACTCTGGGCACCCAGTCGCTCTGAACGATCCCTTCGTCGACGGCGCGCCGTGCCCCAGTCAGGTCCACGGCGACCGGCGGATCGCGGACATCCTGGGGGGCGAGCTGGTGGCAGCCGCCGGTGGCGACGATGACGGGATTTGCGAGCCGGGCGAGACATGCTCCGGCAACGTGTTCTTGGCTGCCGCGATGGAGGTCATCGACGACAACAGGGGCGACGACGACTACCTCTGCGAAGCCAACGAAGCGTGCATTTATGCGCCAAACATCGGCGCATATCAGGGCAGCGGTGACTACTTGCAGCACCAGTGCGCCTTTCAGGATGGGATCGTGGCGGGAGTGAGGATGTATGGCTTTCCGGTGAGTGGGGAGTGACGGGGCGCTATGCTCGTCGACATCGACGCTAACGCGGTGGTCGCCTAATGTTCTTGATTTCGGTCATCGCGGCGAACTGGGACGAAATTCCGGACGCGCTGAGGTGGAACGCTTCTACATCGACGAGCGCCGCGCCGACGAGCTTGCCCGCTTGAATGCCGGTGACGACACCTATCTCGTCGCTCGGGTCACCACCGACGGGCGCATCCATCCGCAGCACCTCGTCGTGGATGGCGCCCTCGTCAAATGACGTGATCGACCTTCGCCGGCGGCGCCAGCGCGGCTTCGACCGCTTTAGCGAACGTGTCGACGGAGGCGGGGCTCAGGCCGACGCACATCTTGGTGAAGGTCGGCTCGAAGTTGAAGCCGAACGGTGGCTTCACGACGGTGAAGCGAATGTGGACCTTGTCGGCGTCGACGGTGACGTAAAAGTCGCGCGTCGTGGGCGCCTGATCCCGTTCGCCTTGGACGATTCCAGCCTGGGCAACGGTATCGTGGGCGACGCTCGCGAGCACTGCGCCCGGGGCCTGGCGAATGGTTTCAAGGGCCGTAGACATGATTTTTCCTCGGGCAATTGGCGTGTACACACACGACTGGCGATTTCGCAGGCTATTGTCGGACCGCCGAGGCGTTTGTTCTGTCTTCCGCCGCGCCCGACCAGTGACGACGCGTCGCCCGACGGCTGGGCTGCGCCGCTGAACAGCGCGACCCGCCAGGGGAAATCACCGCGCTACGGGGCGTTCCCGCCGAGCGGTAGTGGAGCGCCTGTGATGCGAGCTCGTTGTCGCGCGTGCCTTGGCCTTCTCCCGGATTCACCGAGCCTTACGTCACCGCGATTCCATGCAGCGGCTTGTTCACCGTGCTCAGGTCGTAGGCGTCCCAGTGCGGTCCGCTTTTGCCGATGATGCGCGACTCGCCGAACAAGCCGTTCGCCTCCGTCTGATACTCGGCGGGGGTGAGGCCAAAGCCCTGCAGCAACGCGATCAACAGGCGGTTGTAGGGCGCGCCCTCGGCCACGAGGCCGTTCTCCTGCGAGAAGACGGCGGTGGCGCTCCAGCGCATGTAGTCGATGTACTTGCCGGTATCGAGGTAGCCGCCGAGGCCGCCGGCGAGCACCGTGGGGATCGAGTTGTTGATGTGGTTCATGCCCATCTCGTTGCCCCACATGACGACGGTGTTGTCGAGATAGGTGCGGCCGTTGGCCTCGGGCACGTCGAGCCGCGCGAGCAAAGCCGCGAAGACGTTGCTCGCGACCCACTGGTAGCCGCTCACGAGCTTGGTCTCGAGCGGGCCCGGGACGCCGGCGATGTCGTTCGCGGAGCCGAGCTCACTGCCGTAGTCGTGCGCCGCGCCGTGCCAGCTCGAGGCGCCGGCATCGATGCCGTAACCGGTGTTGCAGCTCGAACAGCCCTGGCCGATGACCACGTCTCCACCGCCGACGCGTGACACCGTCTTGAAGACGTTCAGGGTGAAGACGCGAGTCAGGTCGCACATGATCGCCGCGGCGATGACGTCGAGGAACGACTCGTACATGGCGCGCAGCTGAGCAGGGTCGTTGGTGTTGCCCGCTCCGGGGCGGCCCGGGACGGTGCACATCGTGTTCCCGGCGTTGCCGCGCAGCCGCGCTTCGACGTCGTTCAAGAACGAGACGTGGCGGTCGAGCGCGAGACGGTCCTCGGCGCCGATGCGCGGGCCGTTACGTACGCTTTGGTAGTCGGCGAGCACGCGGTCCACGAGGCGCTTGCGCGGATGATCCGGGGTCGGTCCAGTGCTGGGTGTAAAACCGGTGAACACGGCGTCCCAGGCAGCTTGCGGGTTGATCGTTGGCGACAGGCCCTGCGGCGGATTCGCCATGTTGCCGAGATTGGAGAAGGTGATCGCCGCGAAGTTGCCGGGCGCGAGACTCAAGCTGCGCGGCCCGATGGGCGGCGTCGGGTACACCTTGCTCGAGTAAGCGAGCACTTGATCGAGCGTCGGCGTCGCCCGACTGCCAACCGTCGCCTCCGCCGCCGCGAAGTTACCGAGCCAGCCACCGTTGTTGTGGTTGCAGTACGGCATGAAATCGAGACCGCGCAGGAGCAGCAGCTTGTCGCGGAACGGGTTGAGCTGCGACCCGAGGATGTCGGAGATCCGCGTCGTGTCGACGGCGTTCGTCGCGAAGTGAGAGAGCGGCGCCCACGAGGCGTCGTAGCGCACCGGTGAGATGCCGGTCGGCTCGGCCAGCGTCGCGGTAAGCGCAGTGGTGCCGTCTTGCTGATTGTTACCCATGCCGCCGGCGTTCCCTGCATACGGTCGCACCACATAGTTGCCGGCCAGCCCCGTGTTGCGGGGATACCAGCGGCGGATCGGCGGCACGTTCCAGCTCTTCAAGCCGATGAAGCGCAGAGCGGTGGCACTTTGTGCCCGGGCGTCGCGTGGCATGAGCGAGGGCAGGAACGGCAACGCAAGCGCCGCACCGCCTACGCCCTGCAAGAAGAGTCGCCGGGTGGCTCTGTCGAGTCTCATGGAGCCCCCATCACGCGCTGCTTGAACGCTTCGGTGTAAGCCACGGCGCGAAGGGCATCGACCAGCGTGCCGCCCGTCGCCGCGTCACGCACGGCGATGAGCGCGCAGTCGTCGGCGGCGCGCACCTCGTCCCGGCGGAACGTGTAGCGGAAGTAGTGACGCGCAAAACAAACGTCGAGGTCCGCGCTCTCGGCGACGAGCTCCATGAGCTCCGCGCGGTTCGCAGCCACCGTCGCGTCGTCGGGCGTCAGGCGCGGCTCGATCACCGGATCGATCGGTAAGCTCGCGATCTCCTCGCCGGCATCGTCGAGCACCCGCTCCACCGTGCGGTAGCGACCAAGTCCGTCGTAGAGCTCGAGCGTATAACCCATCGGGTTCACCACGCTGTGGCAGCCGTTGCAGGCTGGCGCGCTGGTCTTCGCCGCATAGCGCTCGCGCGTCGTGGCGCTGGGATCCAGGGGCGGCGGCGACAGCGCCTCGGAGGGCAGGTCCGGTGGGACTTTGATGCCCTCGCAAAGGATCTCTTTGCGGATGCGGGCGCCGCGGAGGACCGGATTGGTGCGGCCGGAGGTTTGTAGCACCAACGCCGCGCGCGTCAGCACGCCCGAGCGTTCGCCCTCCGGGAAGCTCGCCGGCGCCGAAACGCCATCCCACGGTGCGACGCCGTAGAGCGCCGCGACGCGCGGTGAGCGAACCGTCGCCGCGCTCGAGGTCAAGAGGTCGTGGTAGCCGCCACCGCTATCGAGCACGTGATCGATGAGGTCGTGCACCTCCGCGACCATTTCGCCGTAGAGCGCACCGTCGGTAGACACCCCTGCGTAGGCCGCTTGGAAGAGCGCCGTGCTCGGGAACGTACGCACGGCGACGAGCTCGTACCATTCGTCGAAGAAGGTACGCACCGACTCGCGCGCCTTCTCATGTGCCGCGAGCCGCTCGACCTGTGCGCTATAACCTTCGGGTGTGCTCAAAGCCCCGCTCGTCGCGGCATCGAGCAGCGCGTCGTCGGGAATGGTCTGCCAGAAGTGGAACGACAGCCGCGCCGCGAGCTCGTGCTCCGTCAGCGCGAAGCGTGTCCCAGCCGCGTCGACCGCGGAGCCACCGTTCTCGAAATGATAGAGGAACTGCGGCGCCATGAGCATCGAGAACACCACGTCCCCGACAAGCTCCTCGCCGGTGACGCCCGAGGGCGCCAGCTCCATCATCCGCGTGACCTCGGCCTGCGTCAGCGGACGGCGGTATGCGCGTAAGCCGAAGTCGCGGATGAAACCTTCCGCGCAAGCAGCGGAGATCGTCGGCGCATTGATGCACGCCCCGGCGAGCGCCGCGCGTCGATCCGCTCCCGAGCTAGCCGCGGTGGCGATGCCGTCGGCGACATTGAAGTAAACGTCCAGGTGCACATCCGAGAGACGCCCGTCCATGACCCCGAACGTATCGGCGACGTCGCCATCACGCGGGAGCGCGTCGAAGCTCGGTGTCACAGCGCGCGCTTGGGTGAGCACACCGTCGAGCGCGGGAGCGGCGAAGAGGTCCCGCAAGGCGTTCTGATATTGCTGGTTCGATAGACGCTTTAGCGGACTAGCGGCCGGCGCGGCCGCGGGATCGCAGACGAGCTCGCCCACGGTCGGGGCTCCGTCCGGCAGCTCACCAATGTTCCCGGTACATCTGGTCAACGCCGCTGTGACCGCCAGCAGCGCGGCGCGGCGCAGGACTGCGCGCCATTTCCCTTCCATCATCACCCTCATGCACCAGCAAGTTGCGCGCCACCAGGGCAGTACAACTCCCAGAGCGGAGAGACGCGCCCGTGCGAGTGCGTGACAGCAAATATGCGGGGAATTCACTACAACGATGAGGGTCGTGGTCTCCAGCCGGACACCCTCGCTTCGGGTAGACTCCCCCTCATGTTGTGGATCTGGGCCGCGCTGGGAGTCCTGTTCGCCGTCGTCCTCTTTCGCGGCATCAAGGTGTTCTCGAAGCCCAACCTCGTCGAGCTGCTCGAAGTCGCGCGGCAATGTCGCGTCGATAGCCGTTTCGTCGAAGCGGCCGTGCTCGTGCGCAAGGCGCGAGCCGCCTACCCAGACAGCGCCGATGCGTCGCGTGAGCATGTCACGCTCTTGTTCGCGAGCAAGCGCTACGCCGATGCGGAACGCCTCAAGGGAGAGCACTTGAAGCGCTGGCCCGACGACAGCCTGGTTCGCGACCTAAGCGCGGGCTGAATAAGACGCGCGAGAGCTCGTCCTACATCGCTGCTTGACGACACCGGTGTCGCACACGCATACGTCCCCGCGTCACTAACGATAAGGCGAAGAATAAAGATGTCGTGGCATACCCTCATGAGCGCTTGTCTTTTCATGGTGCTCTCGGTCGGTTGCAGCTCCAGCAGCGACCCCGGCAATGACGACGACAACGACGACGACGACGACGAAGCGAGCATCACCAGCACCTACGCCGAAGTCACCGACATCGCGAAGTTGATCTACGACGCCGTGGAGGCGGGCGAAGACGTCACTCCGCACCTCGAAGGTGTCTTCGACGCTTTCGACGTACCCGTGCTGGAGGTCGGCGACACGGCTGGCGCGCAGGCGCGGATCGACGCCGGTCTGCCGTTCGTGACCACCCTCGTGGTGCAGCGCATGGCGGAGAGCTACGCCGAGGGACGCGTCATCGACGCGAAAGGCTTCGGCGAAGGTCTCGTCGAGCTGGGCGTTAGCGCCGCCTATCCGTTCAACTTGAGCGCGGAAGGGCTGACGAGCGATCTCCTCGGCGCCATGATCTACTCGTACACCGTCAGCGGCGAGTCAGAGCCCAACGTGCCCATGGACGAAGGCACCGTTCTGCCGTCATTCATCCGCGCCCTCGGCCAAGAGCGTGCCCACCGCCTGACGACGGACTTCGTCGATCCGGTGTGGGGAGACGGCCGCCTCGACCCGCTGCAGTACACGCTGCTGACCTTTACGATCTTCGCGAAGCCGGTGGCTCCGGACTTGTACAGCGCGTCAGGGCTCACGAAGACCACGCACTTCCAAACCAATCCCGCCGCGGACTTCATCAAGGGCAAGATCAAGGACCAGATCAAAGACACGGTCGAAGGCGAGCTCACCAGCGTGGTGCAGGGCGTCGTCGAGGTACCGCTCGACAAGAAGGACGCGGCGAAGCTCAGCGTCTGCGGCTCGCTCATCCTCTACGGTCACAAGCTGGCGATGACCAACACCCCGGATTTGCTCTGGCACGCGCCCAAGGCGCCGAACGTCACCACGGTCCAGCTCACCCTCACCTTCGAGGACGACTACCACGACAACTGGGCCCGCGCGGTTCTCGGCGGCGTGGTCACCGACCTCACCGGCTGCGCCTTCCCGCGCAAGGGACCGATCGAGGGCAAGTCGATCAAGTGGAGTGTCTCGAGCGGCCTCGAGGGTCATGGCGACTACGACCTCATGCAGTCGGTGACCGATGATCTCGGCCAGGCGGTCGCGACCTGGCGCACCATCGTGGACGAGAAGCCCATCGCCTGCCAGGTGTTCGAGAACCAGCGTGATGCGGTCGGTGCGACCGAAGCGATGGTTAGCGGTCTGTTGCCGGGGTGGAGCACCGTCGAGACGGTCGTCACCTTCCTGAATCCCAACGCCGGAGGCCAGGGTAACGCGCCGCTCACCGTGCTGTACTACGAGGTCGAGATCGGCAACCCCTGTCACGCCCAGTGATCGGTGCCTCGCGCGACGGGCATAGGCTCGTCGCGCTCGCTCCAGCGTTAGCCATCACCGCCACCGCGCTCTTCGCGTTGCCACAGCAGGCGGGGGGCTATCGACTCGCCAAGTGGGGCGCCTTCGGCGTCGCGCTGGCCGCTGTAGCGGTCACGTTGCTCGTAAGCCGCGCGCCGCTGCGTCTTCCCCGGCGCTCTCTCGCGCTCGCGGTATTCGTCGCGGCGGCGGTCGTGCTGCCGGCGTTTTCATCGGCGCTCGCGCCGACGCATTGGCCTACGGTGCTCACCTTCCTGTCGGGGCTCGCGTTCTACTTGGTGACAGTCATGGCCTTGGGCGACGACGAGCGCGCGCGCCGCGAGAGCTTCATCGTGCTCACCGCGACGGGCGTGCTCGTCGCGGCACTCGTGCTCCTGCAGGCCGCTGGGCTGCGCTGGCTGACCAGCGACGTCTACACCGATCTCGAGTTCCGCGCCCCCGGCACTCTCGGCAACCCGAACTGGGCTGCCGCCTTCCTTGCGTCACTCGTACCGCTCTCGCTCGGGCTCGCGGCAACCGCGCAGCGGCGGCGCACCCATCATGCGGTGACGGTGCTACTCGCAATCGCGACGGTGGCCACGCTCTCGAAGGGTGGCGCCCTGGCGCTCGTCGCCGGCGTGCTCGTCTACGTGCTCCTCGATCGCGGGGTCGCCGCGCGCTGGCG
>JBGGMJ010000131.1:0-10092 GCA_041288095.1 Myxococcota bacterium | reverse complement strand
AGAAGCGTAGCGCCCAGCTCGGGGTCCTTACGGGTGTCTGCGCCGGCGTCGCCTTCGAGGCGCGTTTTCAGGTGGGTCTGATGATCGCCGGCGTCGTCGCCTGGGTCCTTGTGCAACGCCAGTGGCGCCTACTCGCGTCCGCTGCAGCGGGCATGGTGGCGGTCTTTGTCCTCGGGCGCGTCGTCGACCATTGGGGGTACGGCGATTGGACGCTCACACCGCTCGCATACTTTCGCGTCAACATCCTCGAGTCGAAGGCCTCGACCTTCGGCGTGCAGCCGTGGTGGTGGTACTTCCGTAAGATCGTCAGCGAAACGCCGCCGCCGGTGGGCATCCTCGCGCTCATCGTCGTCCCGTGGGCTTGGGTGCGTGAGCGGCGGCACGTGCTGACGTGGGCCACCATTCCGTTTTTCCTCGGCCACGTGGTCATCGCGCACAAGGAGCTGCGCTTTCTCTTTCCGATGGTGCCACTCACGACGACTCTGCTCGTCGTCACCTTCCAGCGCTTCACCGTCCCGCTCTTGGCGCTGCCACGGTGGGGCCGCGCCTTGGTCGTGCTCCTGCTCCTGCCCAATCTCGCCTATCTCGTCATGAACTGCGTCAAGCCGGTGCGCGGTGAGGTGCTGGTGCTCGAGTCGATCTGGGACAACAGCCACACGCCACGCGATCTCTACGTCGCCGACGCGAGCCCGTATGCCTACCGCGAGCTCGCGTTCGGCTTCTACGCGTCGCCACACGTCCAGCTGCACTACATCGACGACTACGCCGCCGTGGATCGGGCGCTGGCCGAAGGGCGCACGCCTTTCCTCGTCTACCTCTCGAACAACTGGCTGCCCCCCGAAGCGGAGCGTCTCGCCGATCGCTGCAGCGTCGTGCACCGGAGCTTCCCAGAATGGGTGCAGCGCTTTAATTTCAAGAACTGGCTGCAGCGCACCTACCAGGCGCTGTTGCTGGAGTGCCGCTAGGTTTAGAGGGTTATAGCGGTTGACACGACTTGCGATTCGCCGGAGTCTCGGGGCTGCATGTCACGTCTTCGCCTCATCATTGCGACCACCGTGCTCACTGTCGCGGCACCTGCTTCCGCGGTCACTATTGGCTCGGACGAGGTCAATCCGCTCGAGATCCACGGCTTCGCGAGCCAGGGTTGGATCAAGACCTGGGACAACAATTACCTCGCCGAGTCGCGCGCCGAGCGCGGCAGCTTCGAGTTCAGCGAGGTCGGCGTCAACGTCACCAAGCAGTTCGGCGACAAGTTGCGCATGGGCACGCAGCTGTTCGCGCGCAAGCTCGGGCCACTCGGCAACTACAACGCTAAAATGGACTGGTTCTACATCGACTACCGGTTCCGTGATTGGCTTGGCCTACGCGCCGGCCGCGTCAAGATGCCCTTCGGCCTCTACAACGAGATCAACGACGTCGATGCGGCGCGCGCTCAGGTCTTGTTGCCGCAGTCGGTGTATCCGGCGGCGAATCGCGACTTCTTGCTGGCGCAGAGCGGCGGCGAGCTCTACGGCCTCATCCCGCTCGCCATCTTTGGCAACCTCGAGTACCGGCTCTACGCTGGCGTCATCCAGATCGACACTCCCGCCAACGAGCCAGGCGCCCCTGTCAGAATCGACCGACTGCGCGTCCCCTACGTCATGGGCGGCCGCCTCATGTGGGAGACCCCGCTCGAAGGCCTGCGCGTCGGTGGCAGCCTCCAAGATCTGCGCCTCGACACCACGGCGACCTTCGGCGGCGTCGAGACGGTGAACGTCGAGATCCCAGCTGTCTTGTGGGTCGCCTCCGCCGAATACACGTACGAAAACCTGCTGCTCGCCGCGGAATACAGCCGCTGGCACGTGCAGTCACAGAACAGCAGCAATCCAGCGATATTTCCAGACGATCAGGAAACGACCAGCGAGCGCGCGTATGTCATGGGGACGTACCGCATCACCGACTGGCTGCAACCCGGCGCCTACTATTCGCTCCTCTTCCCGAACACGCGCGAGCGCGAGGGGCGCGCCAACATCCAGAACGACATCGCCGCGACCTTCCGCTTCGACATCACCGAGAACTGGTTGGTGAAGCTCGAAGGCCACTACATGCTCGGCACCGCCGACCTCAGCACGGCGCTCAACGACGGCAAGCCACGCAGCGAGCTCAAGAAGGAGTGGGGCCTGGTCTTGGTCAAGACCACGGCCTATTTCTGATGCGCGCGCTTCTGTTCGCCATAGCGGTCGCCGTCTGGACGACCGCCCCCACTGCTCCCGCGGTGGCCGAGCCGCCGCCGCCGGGCTTCCAGGTCATCGTGCACCGCGACAACCCGCTCACCTCCGCGGACCGCAAGCTGATAGCCGACCTCTTCCTCAAGCGGCGCACCACCTGGCCCGACCACGAAGGCGTCCGGCCGGTCGATCTCGCCTCCGAGTCACCGGTCCGCCAACGCTTCACCACGGCGGTCTTGGGGAAGACCGTGCCTCAGGTCCGCAGCTACTGGCAGCAACGTATATTCACCGGGCGCGAGCTGCCGCCGCTCGAGCTCGCCAGCGACCAAGACGTCGTGAAGTTCGTGACCAACAATCGCGGTGCAATAGCCTACGTGTCTTCGGACGCGGGCATCGGCGAAGCCAAGGCGCTTCAGATCAAAGGCCCGTGACATGCGCCTCACTCGCCGAGCCGGGCTCGTCATCATCGTCGGCCTCGCCATTCTCGGCGGCATCCTGGTCGCCGGGAGTGGCGCGATAGCGGACGTCCACGTTCGCGACTCGCTCCTGACGATCAGCGAGCGCTACCTGCCCAAGATGAAGCTCGGCCCCAAGCTCGACGCGCAGCTCGAGAGGATTCGCCGCGGCTTTCAGGACGCGGTCGCTGCCCAAGATCTCGAGGTCCTGAGCACCACGCACATGTGGCTCGACGAAGTCTCCGAGATCGTGGCCGCGGCGCAGCCGAGCCTCTCCTCGTCGGACGCCGGCGCTCTACGCAACGCCTTCAAGACCTACTATGCCGCCGGGCTCGCCGTGTCGCGGCGCCTCATGAGCAACGAGACCGGCGAGTCGCTGCTCCAGAGCATCAAGGACATGCAGGAGAGCGAAAAGCAGGCGCGCGAGCTCATCGGGCGGGTCACCGCGGTGGACCCTGACGAGCTCGATCGCGCCTTTGCCGACATCGTCCGCACCCAGACCCTCGTCGCGCGCGTGCGTCTCGGCATCATCGTCGGTTTCTTGACCGTCATCGCCATCACCGCCGTCTTCTTGGCGAGACACCTGCGCGCCGAAGAGAAGCGCCGCGACGAGCTCATGGCGCTGGCCTCGCGCGAGCTCGAAGTGTTGAGCGCGCCCCGCGGCGCCCACACCGCCCAGGTGGACCTCGCGCAACTCACCCGTGATTGCGCGGCGCTCGTGCAACAGGTCAACCCTGGACGCACGGTGGACCTCAGCGTCAACGGCGAGATGCGCGCCGACGTCGACCCTGGGCTCGCCCGCCTCCTCGTCGAAGCGCTGCTCAAGCACGCCTGGAAAGTCACGGCGGGGGCGGCGGCCCCGCGCGTCGAGGTCGGCTCGCTCACCACCGCCGGCCAGCAATGCTACTTCGTCCGTAACAACGGCCAGCGCCTCGACGCGGGCACCGCCAAGACGCTCTTCACGTCGCATACTGGATTTGGGACCCTCCGTGCCGACCGCGCAGAGCTCGGGACCGCCCAGCGGGTCGTCCGACGATGCGGCGGCCGCATCTGGGCGGAAAGTCTCCCGGGCGACGGCGTGACCATCAGCTTCACCCTCCCGGCGCCCCAAAATCGATCGAGTTGACAGGCCGTTCGGCCTCTTCCCGCCGACAACCAAGATGGCCCTCCCACTCTTTCTCCTTGCCTTTCCGCGTCTGCGATGAGATTGCGAGTCATTCTCAATCGCAGAGGGAGCGATGATTCGTTTGCGCACCGTACGTTTTCCGCGCTCGAACGAAGGCCCCGTCGGCATCGTCGGCGGAGGTAATAGCGCCCATGCTCTGGCGGCGTACCTGGCACAGCGCGGCTACGCCCCGCACCTGTTCGTTCGGACGCCGCGGAAGATCGCCGCGGTTGCCACGACCAAGCTACTGCGCGCCACGGGTGCCATCGACGGGCTCTTTGCCGTCCCCATGGTGACGAGCTCCATGGAAGAGCTCTTGAGCATCTGCCCGACCGTCTTCGTCTGCACCGTCGCGACGGCGTATCGCGATGTCGCGCGGCAGATGGCGCCCTACCTGACGAGCGCCCACGAGATCATCGTCTTCTCGAGCAAGCTCTTCGGCTCGCTCGAGCTGGCCCGTGCCATCGACGCGCACGGCGGCGCCCAACCCGACCTCATCGCGGAGACCGACGCGTTGTTCGCGGCACGCCTCCAAGACGACGGCTCGGTGCACGTCCGCGGCATCAAGAAATGGAACCTGGCGGCCACCCCCGCGGCCGAGGACATGGAGCGCGGCGTCGCGCTGCTGCAGCGCTTCTTCCCGCAGGTCGAGCGCGCCGCGAACCTGGTGCAGCGCGGCCTTACCGACTTCGGCGCCTTGGTCCACCCGCTCACGGTGCTGGTGAACGCGAACCGTGTCGACCGCGGCGAGTCCTTCCTCTTCTATATGGACGGCTTCACCCCGCGCACGGCCGCGCTCATCGAAGCGCTCGAAGCCGAGTTTCGCTCGATCGCGGGCGCCTATGGCAGCTCGCTCATCTCGGCGCGCGACCTCCTCGACCGCTATTACGGATGCGACACCAGCGGCACCCTCCTGCACGCCATGCGCACGGTGCCGAACTACCAGACGAGCATCGCGCCCACGAAGCTCGATCACCGCTACCTGCGCGAAGACGTGACCTGCACGCTGTTGCCGGCGCACCAGCTCGCCAAGAAGGCGATGCTCGACGTGCCCGTGCTCGATTCGGTCGTCTCCTTGGCGCGCGTGCTCTTGGGCCCCGAGCTCTTCGCGGGTTGCCGCAATCTCGCGAGCCTCGGCTGGGGAGCGCTGTCGGCCTCCGAGATCAACGAGCGATTGCACGTCTCCCGCCCGCGCCATCGCGCGCCCGAGCAGCAGCGCTACGAGCGCGTGTCGTGACGACGGTCTGGCTACTCTTAGCGCTCCTGGCCGCGTCGTTCGAGCCGCTGGTCGCCAAGCTCGGTTACACCCACGGCGTCCCCCTCGAATCGCTGTTCGTCGGCCGTTGTCTGGTCGCGGCGCTCGCGGTCTGGCCCATCACCCGCTTCCGCGCCAGCGTCGCCACGAAGCTGCCGGCGAGCCCACGCGACCGGCGCGGTGTCGCCTTCGGTGGCTTGCTCCTGGCGACGACCTCGGGTCTGACCTTGTTCGCGCTCACGCGTGTGCCCACGAGCATCGTGGTCGTGGCGGTGACGACCACGCCGGCGCTGGTGGCCGCCGTCAATCACATGCGCGGCCGGGAGCGGACCGGGCCACTCTTCTGGTTAGGGGTCGCCGCGTGTGTCTGTGGCGTGTTGATGACCCTCGAGCTTCCGGGCGACGCCAATCTCGACACGCTCGGCGTCGCGGCATGCGCGGCGGCCGTGGTCTCATCGTGTGTCTACCGCCTGCACCTCGACGCCCTGATGACGCGGGTCGCGCCGGCCGTGGTCTCATCGTGGGTCATGACTGTTCAAGGCGTGTGCGCCGTGCTCGTCGTAGGACCCCTCGTACGAACGTTCCCGCCGGCCGCCGTGGTCGCAAGCCTGTGGACCGGCGTCTTCGCCGCGCTCGCCAATGTCGCCTTCCTCAAGGCGATGCAGCTGGTTGGCGCGACGCGGGTTTCGATCTTCACGTTGTTGCAACGGCCGCTGGTGATCGGCGTCGCCGCCCTGCTTTTGGATGAGCCCATGGGCCTCATGCAGTGGCTTGGCACGGGGCTCGTGATAGCCGGCATGCTGGCGGCGCGCGGCCTCTTCTCAAGGCCCGAGCAACGCGCTAAGCCGATGCCACCATGCGCAATCTCCTATTCGCGGTAGCCGCATTCTCCCTTGCTGCTTGCTCCCACGTCACCTCGACCACCGGCACGCTGCGGGGGCCGCCGACCGCGCCGGCCAAAGCCGACATCCACTCGCACGCCCGGCCGGCCGAAGCGGTGGTGCGCCACGTCAGCCTCGACCTGACGACCGACTTCGAGCACCGCACCATGCACGGCGAGGCCAAGCTCACGGTCGACCGCCAGCCCTCGGCCAAGCACATCGTCCTCGACGTCAAGGGTCTGCTCATCGAGCGCATCGTCGACGGCGCCGGTAAACCGCTCACCTTCGAGGTCAGCGCCTCGGATGGCCTCATCGGCTCCGCGTTGACGGTCGCGCTCCCCGAGATCGGTGATCGGATCGTCATCTCCTATGTGACGGCCCCGGACGCCACCGCTCTGCAGTTCCTCGCGCCGTCGCAGACCGCCGGCAAGCAGAAGCCGTTCCTCTTCACGCAGGGTCAGGCGATCCTCACGCGCACCTGGATCCCGCTCCAGGACACGCCCAGTGTCCGCGTCACCTACGATGCGCGCATTCATGTCCCGAGCGACCTGCGCGCGGTCATGAGCGCGGCCCACGTCGGCGAAGACGAGGGCGAAGTCGACGGCATCTTGCGCACGTTCCAGTTCGATATGCCGGAGCGTATCCCCCCGTACTTGATCGCTTTAGCGGTCGGCGACCTGGCGTTCCGCAAGATTGGCGACCGTACCGGTGTCTACGCCGAGCCGTCGGTGGTCGAGTCCGCCGCCTACGAGTACGCCGACACCGAGAACATGGTCGAAGCCGCGGAGCGCCTTTACGGACCCTACCGCTGGGGCCGCTACGACATCTTGGTGCTGCCCCCATCGTTCCCGTTCGGCGGCATGGAAAACCCGCGACTCACGTTCGTGTCGCCGACGTCGATCGTCGGAGACCGGTCGATGGTGTCTCTCATCGCGCACGAGCTCGCGCACTCCTGGTCCGGCAACCTCGTGACCAACGGCACCTGGAACGACTTCTGGTTGAACGAAGGCGCGACCCAGTATTTCGAGAACCGCATCCTCGAGACGGTCTACGGCCAGGACCGCATGGCTTTGAACCAGGTCCTCGAGTGGCAGGAGCTCACGGCGATGCTGGTCGAATCCAAGGACAAGCCCGAGCAGACGAAGCTTTGCCTCGACATGAAGGCGACAGACGACCCCGATGACGGCGTCAACTCGATTCCCTACACGAAGGGCGCGAGCTTCTTCAGTATGCTGGAGCGGACAGTCGGACGGATGCGCTTCGACGCCTTCATGAAGAACTACTTCAACACGCACGCCTTCCAGAGCATCACCAGCGAAGAGTTCGTGCGTCTGGTGAAGCAGAGTCTGTTCAACGGCGACGCGGGCGCCGTGCAGACCGCGCAAGTCGACGCATGGGTGTTCGGACCGGGCCTGCCGAACAACGCGGTCCCCCCGAGCTCGAAGCTGCTCGCGAACGTCGACGCGGAGCTCGAGAAGCTCAAAGGCGGCGCCGAGCCCACCGCGCTCGCCGCCCAGGGTTGGATCACCGCTCAGTGGCTGCACTTCCTGAAGAACATGCCCCAGCCGCGCTCGGCCGAGCAGCTGACGGCGCTCGACAAGGCCTTCGCGTTTTCGCAAACGAAGAACCGCGCCATTCGCTTCGAGTGGCTGCGCATCGCGGCCAAGAATCACTACGACGGCGCGGTGGCGTCGATGGAGGAGCACCTGTCGACCCAGGGGCGCCGGCGTTACATCATCCCCGTCTACAAAGACTTGGTGGCGAGCGACTGGGGTCGACCGATTGCCGAGCGCGTGTTCGCGGCGGCGAAGCCCACGTATCATCCACTGACGGCGCGCTCGATCGAGCAGGTGCTCGCAAGCAACGGGCAGCCCACGCCGTAGGGCGTCGCATCGCCGCGAGCTAGCGAAGCGACACGCACGCCGACAGCCTGTCAGGGACGCGGCGAAGCCGTCTGCCGCGGCGGACGTGTAGGGAACTTCACCACAGAGTCCGTGTTTGGTGGAGGCTGGGATGGGTGGCGTGTCGCGTTCCCTGGCGGTGGCGTTCGCCTTCGTCTGCCTGTGCTGCAACGGAGACCGCTTGCGGCCCGTCGATCCACCGGACCCGAGATTGCCGCCCCCCGCGGCCCCCAATCCAACATCACCGCAAGCCCCGCCCGCCGAAACGCCGCCCGAGGAGCCTCCGCAGGAGACCCCGTGCGAGTGCTTGGCGACCATCAACGATGGATGCGCCGTCAACGGCCGCTGCGATGCCGGCGGCGCGTGTGTCTGGGACACGGCGACCAACGGCACCACCTGCACGACCACCGGTTTGGCTGGTGAGTGCATTGACCGCTATTGCATACCGTTCGATACGCAGACCTACGGGACGCCGCCCCCTGCGCGACCGCCTTGGTGTCCGATCTCGGGGGTCGGCTTACCGGCGACCCAGCCGTTGAATCCGATAGGTGGCGCCGCCTGCGCCATCTACGGGGCCGGCCAGATGGCCTTCGGCAACTGCCCGGTGGAGACGTATCCGATGGTCAGCTTCGAGGACACGAGCCTCGCCACGCGCTTGCAGGCGAAGTTCGACCTGCGCTGGCTGAAGTTCGCCGGCGTGCTGAGCTTGCGCGTGCGTATTCCCGACGAGCCATCGAACCTCTTGTTCGCTCTCACGGACTATGGCCAGAACACGCCGGGCTATCTGGTGAGCATCAGCGACACGCCGTGCGATGTCGGCGTGACGTCGCCGCGCTTCGACGCCACGCACTGCGAAGGCGGCGGGCCGTACATGGCGGGGTCGGTCGACGGGCCGGCGGGCGCGGGCGCACCCTGTAACCAACTGCGCTCCGGACACATTTACTACTTCAACATCTATGGCGCAGGGCCGGCGGACCCCACCTCCGACGGCGTCATCGACGCGGGCGAGCGCCTGCTGATCACGCTGCAGTTCGACCGCCCCTGAGGGGCCGACACCGTGTCAGGGTATGCCGCGCGCCCGGCAGCGGCCCGACACGGGTACGTACAGCGATGGGTGGCGTGTCACGTCTCTTCGCGTTGGGGCTAACGGTCGCGTGCTTGCATTGCGGTGGCGATCGCCTGCGCCCCCTCGAGCTGCCCGACCCCCGCCTGCCGGCGCCGAGCAACAACCTACCGGACGAACCGCCCGCCGATGAGCCCGCGGACGCCCCGCCAAGCAGCGAACCAGCGCCCTGCACCTGCGCCGCGACCGCCAATGACGGCTGCGTCAACAACGGTCGCTGTGACGAAGCCGGCGCTTGCATCTACGACACCGTCCCCAACGGCACGGCCTGCGCCACGGCGGGTCTCGCCGGCGAATGCATTGACCGCTATTGCGTACCGTTCGACACGCGCGTTTACGGACCGTCGCCACGGCCCACGCAGCCATGGTGCGCCGAGGGCGGCGTTGGTCTACCGGCGACCCAGGAGATTCGTCCCGTGGGCGGCGCCTCTTGCACCATCTTCGGCGCGGGCCAGATGTCCTACGGCAACTGCCCCCTCTCCGACTATCCGATGGTGGACTTCGAAGAGACGAGCCTCGCGCAGAACAACAACCTGCTCATCGACCTGCGCTGGCTCAAGTTCGCGGGTGTCATCAGCATGCGGGTGCGCCTCCCAGACGAGCCGTCGAGGCTGACCTACAACATCACCGACATCACGTTCGGGGGCGGCCTTTACGGCTACAAGCTCTCGATCAGCGACGAGCCCTGCGATGTCGGCAACGTCGTGAGTCGCTTCGACTCGCAGCACTGCGAAGCACCAGGCCTCGCCATGACCGCGTTCATCGATACGCCAAGCACGTGGTCCAACAATCACTGCACCGATCTGCACAGCGGGCACATCTACTACCTGAACATCTCCGGGGACGGCCCGATCGATGTCGGCGGCGACGGTGTCATCGACGCCGGTGATCGGTTGTTCATCACCATCCGCTTCAACAAGACGGGCTAGTGCTGCGCGGCTTCGGGCACGATCTTCAGGAGCTCGCCGAGCTCGGCGTCGGTGTGATTCTCGCGCTTCGCTTTGACGGACTGCTTGGGGAAGACGCGCACCGCGTTGTGCTGGTGACTCGACTTGAAGAGGACGGGCTTCTTCACCTTGCCCGTGAGCAGCTCGACCTCGCCGTT
>JBGGMJ010000130.1:0-28485 GCA_041288095.1 Myxococcota bacterium | reverse complement strand
CAACGCCATCCTCTCGATCGTCCTGGTCTGCGCGCTGCTCACCTACGGCGGCGTATCGCTCTTCGTCGCGGTCTTCGCGGTCTATCCGTTCGCCGCCGAGATCTTCCGCGGCGCCAACATCCCCAAGCGCCTCATCCCCGGCACCATCGCCCTCGGCGCCTTCACCTTCACGATGGACTCGCTGCCGGGCACGCCGCAGATCCAGAACATCATCCCGACGACCTTCTTCGGCACCAACACCTGGGCCGCGCCCATCTTGGGTTGCCTCGGCGGCGTGTTCATCCTCGCCGTCGGCATGCTCTACCTCGATTGGCGCCGGCGCCAGGCAGCGGCCGCGGGTGAAGGCTACGGAACCGGCCACGCTCAGGAGCCCGAGCAGGTCGATGCGTCGCGCCTCGTGCATCCGCTGGTGGCGGTGGTGCCGCTCGTCGTCGTCGGCGTTTCGAATTTTCTCTACACCCGCTGGATCGCCGCTGCGTACCCCTCGTCCGTCGAGGTGCAGCTCGCGGGCATGACGAAACCGCTGGTGACGCAGCTCTCGTCGGTCACCGCCATCTGGGCGGTCTTGGGCGCGCTGGTCACGGGTATCGTCGTGGTGTTCGCTTTGGCGTACAAGCAAATCATCGTCAAAGTCGCCGACGGCACCAAGGCCGCGGTCGCTGGTGCCTTGCTCGCCTCGATGAACACGGCATCGGAGTACGGCTTCGGCGCCGTCATCGCGGCGCTCCCCGGCTTCCTCGCGGTGAAGAACGCGCTCTCGGCCATCCCCAATCCACTGGTCAACGAAGCCATCACCGTCACGACTCTGGCCGGCATCACCGGCTCGGCCTCGGGCGGCATGAGCATCGCCCTGGCCGCGATGGCGGAGCAGTTCATCGCCGCCGCCAACGCCGCCGGTATCTCCCCCGAGGTGCTCCACCGCATCGCCAGCATGGCGAGCGGCGGCATGGACACGCTGCCGCACAATGGCGCGGTGATCACGCTGCTCGCGGTGACGGGCCTCACGCACCGGCAGAGCTATCGCGACATCTTCGCGATCACCTGCATCAAGACGATGGCGGTGTTCGTGGCGATCGGGTTCTACTATCTGACCGGGTTGTACTAGTCGCTCATCGCATCGACGACGATTGCCTCGGTGATGCTCGCCACGATGGCGCCCACCAACAGACCCGCTGACAGGTTCTGCCGCTTGCGCCGGTCGCTCTCGGCCGCCGCGTCTTCGTTGGTGCCGCGTGACGCCTCGGCGATGTTCCACGCGAGCAGCCCCGCTTGCACCGCCCCGTAGATGCTGCCGGCGATGTAACGCTTTTGCGCGAATTGGCCGACCCCGAAGGGCACGAGTGACCACGCCGAAAAACGGTCGGGCTGTTGGGCCTGCGCGGTCGTCGCCAACGTTGGTGTCAGGTCCGCTAAAGCGACAACTGGCTTGCTCGTCGTCGTGCCGCCGTCGGTGCGCACGAACAGGCCGGTAGCAGGGGCGCCGGGGTCGTCGCTCAAGGACAAGCCCACGGCTTCGTCGGTGCGCACGCGCGCGGCGAGGCGGGCGAGCAAGGCGTCGCAGGTGTCCTGGCAGCGCAGCAGGGGCACGGTGGTCCACGAGAGTGACGATTCGAGCGCCAGGTCGATGTCCACGGTCACGGGTGTCGAGGCGACCGCGACGTGGTGCTGCAACGAGGTGCCGTTGTCGTCGGCGAGCCAGATGCGCCAGGTGCCTTGCGGCAGTTTTACGGTGAGCTTGCGATCGATCTTGCCGAGGGCGATGCCGTCCGCCATCACGCGGGCGGGCTGGTTGCTGGTGATGGTGAGCTCGCCGGTCGGGGCGCGCTTGAGCTCGACCGCGGCGCGTTTGAAGAGCTGGGCGACCTGCGGCGGGTGGCGCTTCGAATCGAGGGGTACGTTGGGGAAGCGACGCTGGGCCGTGCGCGCGGCTTCGAGCGCTTCCTTCTCGTGGCCCTCGGCGAGCTCGGAGGCGGCGATGTCTTGCGATGCCGTGGCGGCCAACACCTGCAGCTCCACGTTCGGCAGCACCGAGTTGTCGTAGGCCTGGAGCACCTCCCGGCGTAGCGCCAGGGCGCCCGCCGTGTCGAAGCTCGCGTCGCGGTCGGTGGCGGTCTCGAGCGTGCGTCGCATCGCCGCGACGTCGACGATACGCGGCGCCGGGAGGTCGGTGAGCCGGCGCTGCGCTTCGGTCATGTCGAGGACGGTGCGGTCGAGCGCGTTGTTCCAGTCGGTGACGCGCAGGATGCGCTGTTGCAACTCCGCGTCGACCTCGGTGGTCACGAAGACGGCGCTAGGAGTCCCGGGGTCGGCGGCGACGGCGAGCGCGAGGAGCAAGGGAGCGTACATTCTCCATGGCTCTAGGAGGGGTGAAAGTCGCGGTCAAGGCCGAGATTTCGCGATCCACTGGTCCGCTGGCATCGGGGTAGTGCCGTCCAAGTGCGTCCACAGCGCGTCGAGCGCGGCGTGCACGTGCGGCAGGAGAGCGACGTAACGTTCGCGGTAGCCGGGCCTCGCCAAGAAGGCGTCGAAGTGCTGGCCGCCTTCGACTCGCCAGGCGCGGACGACGCGACCTTCCATCCGCGAGACGGCGACGTACGGCGCGCTGCTGAAGGCTTCGGGAATGAGCCCGTCGTGGGTGCCGTGGACGATCAGCACCGGCAGGCCGGGCCGCGCGAGCTCGGCGCGTGTCGCCGCGATGGCGTCGCCGACCGTGGGCGTGACCACCAGCTTGCGCAAGCACTCGAGCCCCGCGAACGTTGGGTCGTCGCCGCTCGCTTTGGTGTCGACGATAGCGACGCCGCTGCCGGGGGGGATGCCGGAAGCATCGGCGTACCAAGCAGCGCGCTCGCTCTCGGTGGCCTGCCGCTCGGCGCCGTCCTCGGCGAGCAGGGCAAGCCTGTAGCCGCATGGATGGTCCGCCGGTCCGGCGGCGCTGTAGGCCGAGGCGTAGCTTACGGCGATGGCGCGCCACAGATCCGCCGCGGTGACGTCGGTGCCTGTCGCCAGCGCCTCATCGGTGAAGCCGCTGGTTCGCAAGATCTCCCGCGCGTTGTCGGCGCGAGCGGACAGCGTCGTTCCCGTCACCATGCCGGCGCCGGCGAGCGAGGCGCAGCGAGCGACATTCTTGAGCAGCGCGCACGGCATGAACAGCGCCGCTTCGGTGGCGTAATCGAACAGTGGACGGCCGCCGGGCGCGTTGACGTTGGGCTCGCCTACGACGACGCCGTCGAGCCAGAACCCCGGCACCTCCGCCGCGCGCAGCGCCGCTCCACCGCCATTCGAGATGCCGGTTGCGATGACGCGCGTCGATTCGAAGTCGAAGTCACCCGCCAGTGGATAGGCCTCGTGCAACGCCTCGAGCCCGAGCTCGGCTGCCTGCAGCACGTACTTGCCCCAGAGACTCTCGGGATTGTCTCCGGAGTGCGCGTGTTTTACGGCGACGCCGCCGGCGCCAGACGCCGGCGTGAACGCGAGCGCCTCACCGCGGGTCCCGCGTGTTCCGTCCAAGCGGACACCCGTGTCGCTCGCCAGGTCGAAGTAGTCGCTGCCCGCGCCCTTGTCGGTGTAGGCGACGGCGCAACCGCGAGGCAGCCCCCACGCGCCCGCGACCGCGATGGCGCCGTAGACCCCGCGCGATCCCGACGAAGCCGCGACGACCAAGCAGCGGTGCTCGAGGTCGAAGCCATCCGGCACTTGCACGACGACGCGATGCGGTTGCTTCGAGGTGGGTAGCGTAAGCAACGCCGTGAATTCGCGGCCGGGCACGTTGGCGACAGCCGCGAGGCTGGCGACATCGGCGATGCCACGCCAGCTCGACCAGATGGCCCGGCGTCGCAACTCCGTGGGAGTCGGCCGCGCCACGTCCGCGAAAGGGGGCGGCGTCGCTGACTGCAGGCCCGCGAGCCCCAGGCCCGCCGATAGCAGGTCGTCGTCGCCGCGATGATCGGTCGCGCGCTGCGTTGGCGCCCTCGGGGCGACCCGTGGCCATGTCCGCTTGGGCGTATCACCACAAGCCGTGAGCAGGGCTACGAGGCATAGAAAGGAAGCGCGCACGCAAGACATCTAGAGACCGTCGACGCGGTTCTTCTTGGGCAGCGTGATGCGCACGCCCGTGAAGCCGACGGCCTGTTCGGCGGAGCTGATGACGTATTTGCCCTCGACGAAGATCGCGACCGAGCCGAAGCGATACTCGACGCCGCCGCCGATGTTGCCGCCGAGCTTCCAGGCGTGCGTGTCCTCGTCGCGCGGGACCACGCCCGCATCATAGGTGAACGACCTGCCGATGCGCGCCACGTTGATACCGAGCAGCAGGTAGGCGGCCACCGGGACTTCGTCGGGCTCGAGGAAGAGCCAATGACCGTTGCCGTTCAGATCCCACCAGCTCAGCTTCGAGCTGCCGTCGACCGTGTCGCCACTTTTGGGAAAGAAGGCGTCGGCCTCGAGCCCGAAGCGGAACGTCGTGTATTCGGCGTCACCCTCGTTGCGAAAGCCGTAGTAGACCCCGACGTGACCGCCGAGGGTCTTGATCTCGCTGCCGTACGCGGGACCGAACTGCACCACGGTGTGATCCGCGAGAGCGGGCACGGCCACGGCAGTGACCGCCAAAGCGGCAACGAGCGGGGTGAAGCGCATCGGCTACTGCCCAGTCGGCAAGGCGAAGCGCAGGCCCAGGAAGACCACGAGCTGATCGGCGGAGCTGATGACGTATTTGCCCTCGAAGTAAGCGGCCGCGAACTTGATGTCGTATTCGGCTCCGGCACCCAGGTTCACGCCCGGCTTCGCTTCGGTCTCGGAGAGATCGCGTTGGTTCACACCTTCGTCGTAGGTGAAGCTCGCATGGACGATGGCGAGCGACAGACCGCCGAGGGCGTAGACCGAGAACGGCGAGTCTTCCGGGAGCCCGGGGATGAGGTAGTGCGCGTTGAGGTTGACGTCGAACCACGTGACCTTGCCCTCGCCGCCGACGCCACGGTCGCTGTTCGGCATGAAGCCGTCGATGTCGCCGCCGACGCGGAGATTCGCGA
This sequence comes from Myxococcota bacterium, assembly GCA_041288095.1. Lineage (GTDB taxonomy): Bacteria > Myxococcota > XYA12-FULL-58-9 > XYA12-FULL-58-9 > JALHOP01 > JALHOP01. Next base: position 23,461 of record JBGGMJ010000130.1, on the reverse strand, counting down.
GCTTGCCGGCGAAAGCGTAGTAGCCGCCGAGCTGCAGACCCGGCATTTCGATCTTGGTGCCATAGCCGACGCCGGCGCCGATGATGACCTCGCCCGCGGAGGCAGGGGCCGCGACCGCCGAGACGGCGATGACCGCTAAAGCGACAGCGAGGCGCATCAGAAGGCCCAGCGCAGACCGCCGCCGAGCTCGAGCTGGTCGGCGTCGTCACCCAAGATCTGATAGCGCAGCATGCCGTAGATGCGCGCGAAGCCGGCGTCGTACTCGACACCGCCGCCGAGGTTGATGCCGAGCTCGGTCTCCGAGTCGCTCTGGCCGCCGGGGAAGCTGGCGCGCACGAAGGCAATCGCGAGGCCCGCTTCGGCGTACGGCCGAATCGGCACGCCACCGATGTCGAAGACGTATTGCACGCCGGGATTGATCGACAGCCAGAAGAGGTCGACGTCGCCGCGGTCGAAGGGCAGGTAGATCACCAAGTCGCCGCCGAGGCGCAGGCCTTTGACCTGGGGCAGGCCCATCCAGAAGTTACCTTGGAGGCCCAGCGTGTCGGTCTCGGTGCCGAACACGAGGCCGGCGCCGGCCAGCATCTCGCTGCCGCCTTCTTCCTGGGCGCGAGCGACAGCGCTCGCGAGCAACAGACCACCGAACACAACCGCCAACGACAAGAAACGCATTCTGGGGCTCCAGCCGAATTGCACCGCTTCTTTATGGTGTTTGGGCCGTGCCGTGCAACTTGGAATGCGTCCTTACGCCTCGGCCGAGTCGACCTTGGACGGATCGAAGTCGAGCTTCTTCATCGCGTCCTTGACCACTTTGGCGGTCACCTTGCCGTCGAGCATGAGCGCGTGCAGCGTCGCGATGACGGTGCTCGCCGCGTCGATCTCGAAGTGGCGTCGTAACGCCTCGCGTGTGTCGGAACGGCCGAAACCGTTGGTACCGAGCGGCACCACGCGGTTCGGGATGAAGCGCGCGAGCAGCGACGGCAGCTCGCTCACCCAGTCGCTCGTCATCACCACCGGTCCCGATGCGCCCTCGAGTGTCTCGGTGATGTAGGGCACGCCCGGCTTCTTGTCCGGCTGCATGCGGTTCAAGCGCTCGATCTTGCGCGCGTCGCGGTAGAGCTGCTGGTAGCTCGTCGCGCTCCACACCGTGGCGGCGACGCCGTAGTCCGCCAAAATGGACTGAGCCTCGAGCGCCGAGTTGATGATCGATCCGCTGCCGAAGATGTTTGCGGTGAGCTTGGCCTTACCCGCGTCCGCGTCCTTGAGCTTGTACAAGCCGCGCAGGATGCCGTCCTCGATGCCCGAGGGCAGGGCGGGCATGGCGTAGTTCTCGTTGTAGAGCGTCAGGTAGTAGAAGACGTCCTGGTTCTTGTCGAGCATGCGGGTGAGCCCGTCACGCACGATCACCGCGATCTCGTAGGCATACGCGGGGTCGTAGGCCAGGCAGTTCGGTACCGCCATCGCCTGCAGGTGGCTATGGCCGTCCTCGTGCTGCAGGCCTTCGCCGTTCAGCGTGGTGCGGCCTGCGGTCGCGCCAAACAGGAAGCCGCGGCCGCGCGCGTCGCCGAACGCCCAGATCTGGTCCTGCACGCGTTGGAAACCGAACATCGAGTAAAAGATGTAGAACGGCACCGTCGGCACACCGTGCGTCGCGTACGACGTGCCGGCCGCGGTGAACGAGGCCATCGACCCCGCCTCGGTGATGCCTTCCTCGAGGAGCTGGCCGTCTTTTTTCTCGACGTAGCCGAGCAACATCTTGGCGTCCGCCGGTTCGTACTTCTGGCCGTCGGCGGCGTAGATGCCGATCTCCTTGAAGAGCGACTCCATGCCGAAGGTACGGCCTTCGTCGGGGACGATTGGCACCACGAACTTGCCGAACTCCTTGTCGCGCAGGAGCTTGCGCAACAGGCGCACGAACGCGACCGTGGTCGACGGATCGGCGTTGACCTTCGAAGGCTGATGCAGCTCCTCGAAGACCGAAACCGGCGGCGTCTTCACCTCGGGGTTGCGATTCTTGCGCCGCGGTAGCGGACCACCCAAGGCCGCGCGGCGCGCTTGCAAGTACTCGACTTCGGGGCTCTTCGGGCCCGGGTGGTAATACGGGATGTGCTCGAGCTCTTCGTCGCTCACCGGCACTTCGAGCGCGTCGCGGAACTTCTTGAGCTGCGCCGGTCCCACCTTCTTCATCTGGTGAGTGACGTTCGAGCCCTCGAAGCCTTCGCCCAGCGCGAAGCCCTTCACGGTCTTGGCGAGGATGACGGTGGGAGCGCGCTCCGATTGGCACGCCCAGTGGTAGGCGGCGTGGAGCTTCGACAGGCTGTGTCCGCCACGGCGGATGGTACGCAGGTCCTCGTCAGAGAGCTCGGAGAAGATCTCGAGGAGCTTGGGATCGTTCTGGGTGAGGTGCTGGCGGATGTAAGCGCCGGTCTCGCTGGTGTAGCGCTGGTACTCGCCGTCGACGAGCTGGTTGAGGCGCTGCACCAAGACACCGTCGATGTCCTTGGCGAAGATCGGGTCCCACTGATGGCCCCAAACCACCTTGATGACGTTCCAGCCGGCGCCGCGGAAGACACCCTCGAGCTCCTGGATGACCTTTCCGTTTCCGCGGACAGGTCCATCGAGGCGCTGCAGATTGCAGTTGACCACGAACACCAGGTTGTTGAGACCTTCGCGCGCCGCGATGGTCAGCGCACCGAGCGATTCGGGCTCGTCACACTCGCCGTCGCCCATGAAGCACCAGACGCGGTTGTTCGTGGTGTCCTTCAGGCCCCGGTTGTGCAGGTATTTGGCGAAGCGCGCCTGGTAGATCGCGGCGAGGCCGCCGAGACCCATCGACACCGTCGGGAACTGCCAGAAGTCCGGCATGAGCCACGGGTGCGGATACGACGACAGGCCCTTGCCGCTGGTCTCGCGGCGGAAGTGATCGAGCTGCTCTTGCGTGAGGCGCCCTTCGAGGAACGCGCGCGCGTAAATGCCGGGCGCCGAGTGCCCCTGAATGAAGACCTGGTCGCCACCGCCGGGCGCTTCGCGTCCACGGAAGAAGTGGTTGAAGCCGACCTCATAGAGATGCGCGGCCGAGGCGTAGCTCGAGAGGTGGCCGCCGATGCCGTCGTATTCCTTGTTGGCGCGCGCGACCATGGCGACGGCGTTCCAGCGGATGATGCGCCGGATGCGCTTTTCCATCTCGTAGTCGCCCGGGTACTCGGGCTCGAGACTCGTCGGAATGCTGTTGACGTAGTCGGTGTTGGTCAGCGCCGGCAACGTGCTCGCGTGCTCGCGCGCCTTGCGCATGACGGTGTCCAGCAAGAAGTGGACACGTCGGGGTCCGTCGACCGCGAACACGCTCTCGAGAGACTCGATCCATTCGGAGGTCTCTTGGGGGTCCCGGTCGGCCAACGTTGATGGCAAAACGTCGAAGTTGTTCATGGCGGTGCGCTACTTAGCCTCAATGAATGCGTTCGGGAAGACCGCCGCGATAGATGGAAAAAACCGGGACGTCACCCACCTTTACGGTGGTTAGCCGGCCCCCCCGCCGCCAGCGGGCTTGCAGGTCGGGATAGTCGGGCCAGCGGCGCTCATGCGTGAGAACGACGACCTCGGCGGTTTCGGGGGGGCCAGGCTCGAAGCCCCACTTTCGCAGGTAGCCGGCGTATTCCTTGGGGTTCGGGAGCACCGCGACCCGGGCGCGATCACGGGCGTGCTCCTTCAGGGCGTCGCGGAGGGCGGGGTAGCCGAGATCGTAATACTGCCGCTCGAAGCCGGCCCGTGTGGCTCCACGCACCCCGCCGATGAGCTCGTTGTAATAGGAGAGCCAGTAGCCCCGGTAGGCGACGACGCCGATCGCCGACGGCAAGAGACACGCCGCGAGCAGGGCGTAGCGGGCGAAGGGACGCGCCAGCTCGCGCGCCACCGTCGCGAAACCCAGGCCCGCGAACATGGCGAGGTAGGGGAAGACGGGCAGGAAGAGCTTCACGCCGCCGTATTTCGGCGTGCCGGGCAGGCAAACGGCGACGAGCTGCGCCGCGATCTGAATGCCGGCGAAGCGCTTGAGCGGACTCGAAGCTCCCTTCACCGCGCCGACGAGCGCGAGGACGAGCGTGACGAGCGGCGTCGTCACCAGCAGCATGGTGATGGGCGCGTACCAAGGCGCTACCTGATCGTCGTACAGCGTGCCCGAGAAGAAGAAGAGGATGTTGTAGTGATTCAAGTGGAAGCGCACGTAGGCGCCGAGACGCGCCGCCGTGTCGAACCACATCCAAGGCCAGAGCGCGATGGCGAGGACCGGCGCCGCGAGCACCACCAAGAGCAGCGCCACGGGGATCGGCGACAGGCGCAAATCGAGGCCGCGCAGCTTCGGCCGGTCGCGCAGGAGCCAGTAGACTACCTCGCCGGCAACGGCGAAAGGCGCGTTGAGCTTGCTGCCGAGCGCCAGCGCGTGCAGCGCGACAGTCTTCGCCAAGGTCCTCTTTCGCGGACTGTCGAGCGCTTGCAAGAACGACCAGCCGGCCGCCGTGACGAAGGCGGTGACCGTGAAGTCGAGGGTCTCGGCGTGCGCGTCGAAGAGGACGCGCGGCATGGCGACGAAACACGTGACCGAAGCCCAGGCCGCGAGTGGACCAGCCGTCGCCAGTACCCAGCGGAAGATGATCAAACACGTCCATGCCCAGAGCATGATGATCGGTAGGCGACAGGCGGTGAGATCATCGAGGCCGAAGATGCCGTGGAAGACGAGCCAGCCCAGGCCCATCACGTATTTCGCGACCGGCGGGTGCTCGTGGTTCGCGCTGAAGGCGCTGTCGATGGCGGCGCGTGACCACGAAGGCGGCGACCAGGCGCGCGAAAGCCAGCCGGCGTAGCTCTGCGCCGCCGGCACGTAGAAGCGCATGTCGTCGGTCGGCGGTTGCGCGGGCTCGAGGGCGACGCCGGCGAGCACCAACCCCACGAAGACGCCAAAGCGGACGAGACGGGTCATGGGCGCCTCGTGGTGATGCGCAGGCGAACGCCGAGGTGCCGCTGGCCGTCTTGCGCGGTGCGGATGGTGAGGACCACCGGTGCGAAGGAGCCGGGCGTCGTTGGGAAGCGCGCTGCGAGCACGCCGGAAGCAGCCGAGCGTACGTATTTGCGGACCATGGGTCCGACTTGCAGCTCGAGCTCGACCGGAGCGCCGTTGCGCGCCACGCCGTCGTCGAGCGCGGCTTCGAGGACGATGGCCTCGGAGAGAGGCAGCTCGGGCAGCGCGATCTTGAGATCGTGGCCGGTCACGGGATGCGCCCAGGTGGCGGGCCAGGCGCTGCCACTCACGGTCAAGCGCGCGGGCCCCACGTGATTCCAGCTCGGCCGGCCCGGGCAGTGAAGGCCGTCGGCCTCCCGCTGGTTGCACGTGACCGTGGTCTCGCCCTCGAGGGTGACCGTCACCTGGTCGAGGTCGCGGGCCAAATCGAAGATGACGCGCTCGCCACTCGGGTTGTCGTAGCGGACGAGGTCGACCTCGCCGAAAGCGCGGCGTTCGACTTCGGCCCCGAGGCCTTGGAGGGTGATTCCGCGCGGGCCGACGGCGACGAAGCTCGACCAGCGGGTGAGCAAAGCCTCCCGCGCGTGGACCGCATCGCTCGCGGCGAGGTGCGCCGGCACGTGGTCGAGCGCCTCCGTCTGCTCCGGCGGAGCCACGACCACGAACGTGGTCGGATCCAAGCTCGCGAGCGCGCTCATTGCCTCGTCGAACCCAGGGCGCTCGGCGAGTGGTCTTTCGGCCGTGAGCGACGCCACGGCGCGGACCGTCGCGAAGATCGCGACCGCGATGAGCAGCGAGGTGAGGGGCGCTGCTCCGATGCGCTGGATGATCTTCACGCTTGCCGCCTCTTTAGGAGCGCGTCTATGGTGCTGGCAAGTGCGACGCTCCTACCTCGCGATGGCGGTAGTGCTAAGCGGCTGCGCCTCGGGCGCACGGCATCTTCGTATTGCCGACGAAGCGCGACGCCTGCAGCAGACCGGCGACCAGGCCAACGCCCACCGCATGTTCGCCGAGGCGCTGTGCAAGGAAGAGGTCAGCCTCGACAACGCCCGCGCGGTCGTCGAAACCTGGGTCGCCCTCGGGAAGCCGGGGCGAGCCGACCAGCGGCTCGAGCGCTGCGCCTTGCCGGTTCACGTGCGCGGGTACCTCGAAGGCTTGGCCGCGGCGGCCGAAGAGCAGTGGGAGGTGGCCGGCGCCGACCTCATGCGCGCCGAGGCGACCGCGCCCGACGACGCCGCCCGCGCCGAGATTGCTTATCGGCTGGGACTCGTGTCGCTCGAGCAGGGCCACATCGACGACGCCATCGTGGTGTTGCAGCGTTCGGCCGGGTTGGCTCCGCTACGACCTGACGTGCGCCTCGGCCTTGCCCAAGCGCAGGCGCGGGCGCGCTTGTTCGCCGAATGCGCCGACACCCTTCGCGGCGTGGTCGCGATTCCCATGCGCGCGACGGATCTGGAGCGTGGCCGCCGCATCCTGCGCAACGCCGTGCGCGCCGCCGAAGATCCGCTGCCGGACAGCATGCGTGTCGAGCTTGCGGAGCTGCTGACGATCTCGGAGCGTGGTGTCATCGACGAGCAGCATCTTGCCCGCGTGCGCGAGCTGATGACCGAGCAGCGCCACGCGAGTGTGCTGATGGTCGCGGGGGTGCTCGCGATGCGCGCCGGCGATCACGCCATGGCGACCGTCTGGCTGAACGAGGCCACGATTCTGGCACCCCTCGACGCCGACCCGCCACGGGCTCTCGGCATCGCCTTTTTCGCGGCCGATAGACCGAGTCTCGCTGTTGGACCGCTGCGCGATGCGGCCCGGCGCGACCCCTTCGACTTGCAGGTCCGCGGTATGCTCGCCGCCGCCGCCTCCAAGGTAGGCGAGAGCGATGTGGCGCTCGAGGCCTATCGGGCCTTGACCGTCCTCGCGCCGGCCGAGCCCGACAATTTTCTCTGGGTCGCGCGGCTTGAGCGCAAAAGCGGACGCAACGAAGCGGCCCGCGCGGCCACCGAGAGAGGTCTCGCGGTGCAGAGCGACAACGTGCTGCTCCTGGTCGAGCGTGCGGCCATCTCGGCGCAGATGACGCTGGCCGAGCGCGAGCCTGATGCGCGCCGCGCCGCGGCGGAGCAAACCCGCGAAGCCGTCGACCGCCTGTTGACCGTGGCTCCAGGGCATCCGGGCGCCGACGCCATCAAGAAGAGCGTCGACGGCATCTAGTCGTTAGGTTTTGGACCGTGATGGCCACCAAGAAGCGACCGCTGACCAAGAAGGGCACGCCTCGCGCCCGCCGTGGCGTGAAGATCAAGCCAACGACGCTCACCGCCACGGAGCTCGCCGCGGCCGCTCCGCCGAGCGAGGTTCGCGAGCTTGCGCGCCAGATCGCCGACGACGGCGGCACCGTGTTGTCGATCTACCGCGAGCCCCTTGGCGGCAACGTGCTCCTCTTCGCGGCCTTGCCCATCGACAAGGTCGAGCGCACGCCGTTCCAGCGTGACGTCTCCGACGCCCATGTCGCCAAGCTCACCCGCGCCATGGACAAGACCAAGCGCTTCTTGGACCCCTTGATCGTGGTGCGCAAGGATGACCGCTATTACACACCGAACGGTGGTCATCGGCTCACCGCGATGACGGAGCTTGGCGCCAAGGCCATCCTCGCCTTGGTGGTCCCCGAGGTGCGGGTCGCCTATCAGATCCTCGCGCTCAACATCGAAAAGGCGCACAACCTGCGCGAGCGCGCCACCGAGGTCGTGCGCATGTACCGCGACCTCGCGGACCGAGACGATCTCAGCGAGGAGAAGCTCTCGCTCGAGCTCGAAGAGCCGGCGCTCGTGACCTTGGGCTTCGCCTACGAGCAACGCGGGAGGCTCGCCGGCGCCGTCTACCACCCCATCGTCAAGAAGCTCGATGCTTTCGAGAAGAAGCCGCTCGCGAAGTCCCTGCCCATGCGCGAGGAGAAGGCGCGCATCCTGCTCGCGCTCGACGACGCGGTGAACGAGGCGGTGCAGAAGCTCAAGGCCAAGGGCCTGACGTCGCCGTACCTGAAGAGCTTCGTCGTGGCGCGCATCAACCCGCTGCGCTTCATGAAGACCATTCCTCCTTACGAAGAGCTCTTGGCGGGCATGACCAAGCGAGCCCGGGGCATGAAGGCCGATCGGGTTCAGAGTGCCGACCTGTCACGCGGCGGATACGTCCCAGACGCCGACGAAACCTGAGGAAAACGCAACCCGTGGCCCCGGGCGTCGATACTCACGGCACGCTAAGGGGACACCTCATGTCGTTGACGGTTGGAGAATTCGAGCGCCTGGCCCAAGTCAGCATCTTCAGGGACTTGCAGCCCGAGGTGTCGATCGCGAGCCGACGGCCGAAGTCATGGTCGACGCAGAGCCCCGACACGCCGATGACGCCGTTCAATCCCGGCGACACGGTAACCGACAACGGCGGTACTCAGATCACCTGCCGGCAAGCCCTCGAGCGCTTCAAGGCGGCGGGTGGTCAGCTTCCCGAGTGGGCCGTCGGGGCGAACGCTACCCTTGGTGGCAGCGTCACGATGGTCGTGACGGGCTAGGCGATTCCGCGCTCTTGAACTGACGGTACAGCGCGATCATCGACGGCACGAGCAGCACCGAGCCGCCGAGCGTGATGGCGATGAGCAACGGCAACGTTGGCGCTTGTGTTCCGCTATTGGCGACGCCGACGACGCCCAGCACGAAGTCGCCGCGCATCGCCAGCCCGAAGTCGATGACGATGAGCGCCACCTGAGCGATCACCGCCGCGCGCGCCACGGCGAAGCGCCGGCGCCACAAAGCCGCCACCGTGACGCAAGCGGCGCCCGCGGTGAGCGCTTGAGCGGGGATGCCGCCGGCGACCAACGCCGCGGGCGCCAGTAGGTACGTCACCAGCGCCACGGGGGCCGCGAGCAGCTCGCAGGCGATGGCCCGCTGGCGAAACCACTCGCGTACCTCGCCGTCCGTTTCGACGGTCATGTAGACGGCCGCGAGCAAGGCGAAGAGCACCAGGGCGAAACCGCCGACCGCCATGGCGTACGGCGTCGTCCAGCCGGCGAGGTAGCCGCTCTCAACCACCTCGCCGCGGACGACGATGGCCCCCGACGACATACCGCCGAGCACCCAGCCGAGACAGATCGGCGTGAGCGCGCTAGCCCAGGCGAAGACGCGGCCGAACCGCGCCCGCGTGCCCTCGGCGACGAGGCCGTAGGAACGAAACACGAACGCGGCGCCGCGCAGCACGATGCCGATGAGCACGAATGTGAGCGGCACGTGGAAGGCGATGGAGAGCAACGCGAACGCCTTCGGGAACGCCGTGAACATCACCACGATGATGAAGATGAGCCAAACGTGATTTGCCTCCCAGATGGGGGCGATGGCCTTCTCGAGAGCTTTGCGCTGCTCCACTGTGCGCGAAAGCAAATCCCAGACACCGGCGCCGAAGTCCGCTCCAGCGGAGAGCGCGTAGACGACCAGCGCCACTCCCATCGTCAGATACACGAATTCGGTGGCGTTCATCCCAGGTCTCCCGCCGCGAAGACGTGGGCGCGCAAGAGCACCACCACGATGACGCCGAGCACCAGATACAGGATCGAGAAGGTAAGGAACGGCACGATGAGCCCCGGCATGGGAGTGACCGCTTCGGCGGTGCGCATGACGCCGTGGATGATCCAAGGCTGCCTGCCGACCTCGGTCACGGTCCAGCCGGCTTCGATGGCGATCATGCCGAGCGGTGCCGCGAAAACGCAGGCCCACAAAAGGGGCCGTGACGCGGCGACCTTCTTCTTGCGTACGACGCGGAAGATGACCCAGAGCACGACGCCGAACATGGCGCTGCCGCAGCCCACCATGATCTCGAAGGCGACGTGCACGATGGTGATCGGCGGCCAGTCGCTCTCGGGAAAGTCTTCGAGGCCGCGCACGACCGCATGCGGATCGTTGTATGCAAGCATGGACAGTCCGTAGGGAATCTCGACGAGACCAAAGGCGGTGATGGGCGCGTCCGCTCGAGTCTCGAAGTGCCGCTCGGCCGCGGCGAGCTTGACCGGCTGAAACTCGGCGATGTGCTTGCCGGCGAGATCCCCGGTGAACAGCTGTAACGGCACCGCGACCACGGCCATGCCCAGCGCGATGCCGAGCGCGAGCGTGTGGAAGCGACTCCCGGGTGTGCGCAATAGCGCCCAGGCGTGAATGCCCGCGGCCAAAAATCCGATTGCCGCGTACGCCGCGAAGGTCATGTGCAAGGCCTGCGACGGGAACGCGGGACTCGCGAACACTTGCAGCGGATGGATGTCGGTGAGCTGCCCGTCCACCAACGTGAACCCCGTCGGCGCGTTCATCCACGCGTTCACCGCCACCACGAAGATACCGCTCAGCGCCCCACAAAGCGCCACCACGACCCCGGCCCAGAGATGCAGGCGAGGGCGCATCCGGTTCCAGCCGTACAGGTAGATGCCGATGAAGATGGCCTCGAGAAAAAACGCGAAGCCCTCGAGCGAGAAGGGCATGCCGATGATTGGTCCGGCGTGCCGCATGAATGTCGGCCACAAGAGCCCGAGCTCGAACGACAAGACCGTGCCTGACACCGCGCCCACGGCGAACAAGATTGCGGTGCCGCGCGCCCAGCGCTTGGCGAGCTCGAGGTACATGGCGTCGCCGGTCTTCAAGTGGCGCCACTCCGCCACCGCCATGAGCACCGGCATCGCGATCCCAGCCACCGCGAAGAGGATGTGGAAGCCCAGCGACATGGCCATCTGGCCGCGGGCGGCTAGGAGATCCATTTAGCACCTCTACACGCTTCCCGTAGGCCCTGTCGTCCAGTAAGGAGGCGGCATGACCGACCCGTCGCCCAAGCGTCTCGGCTACCGTATGCCCGCGGAATGGGAACCGCATCGCACCGTTTGGCTCGCGTGGCCGAGCGCCGCGGATCTCTGGCGCGACAATTTGGCGCCGGCGCAAGAAGAGGTCACGGCGCTCTGCGAAGAGATCGCCGACCGCGACGAGAACGGCCGCGCCCGCGGCGAGCGCATCTCCATGCTCGTGCCCACGGACGCCGCCCGCCACGAGGCCGAGCGTCATCTGCGTGGCTTGCCGGTCGACTTCCACGCCATTCCCTTCGGCGACATCTGGCTTCGCGACATCGCGCCGCTCTTCCTTACCGGCAGCGGTCCCGCTTGCGCCCGCTTTGCCTTCAACGGCTGGGGCGGCAAATACAACCTCGACCACGACAACGACGTTGCGGTGCGCATCGCCCAGGCCGCCGGGCTCACGACCTTCGTTTCACCGGTCGTCCTCGAGGGCGGCTCCATCGAGCTCGACGGCGAAGGCACGTGCCTCACGACCAAGCAGTGCCTGTTGAATCCGAACCGCAACCCAACGCTTACCGCAGAGGCCGTCGAGACCGCTATCAAGGACAACCTCGGTGTCGAGCGCACGCTGTGGCTGAACGAAGGCTTGGTGAACGACCACACCGATGGGCACATCGACACGCTGGCGCGCTTCACCGCTCCCGGCAAGGTCCTGTGCATGCGTTCTTGGCGTGACGACGACCCGAACAAGCCCGTGCTCGCGGAGATCGAGCGCGACTTGACCGCGATGGTGGATGCCAAGGGGCGTGCCTTGAACGTCAACGTCATCCCCTCGCCTGGAGTGGTGCGCGACGAAGACGGCCGCGTCATGCCGGCGAGCTATTTGAACTTCTATATCGCCAACACCACGGTCGTGGTGCCGACCTACGGCTCCGATGTCGACGGAGCCGCTGTTGACGCTATCGCGGAGCACTTCCCCGGACGCCGGGTCATCGGGTGCAGGGCCTTGGCGATCTTGAGCGGTGGTGGCGCCTTCCATTGCATCAGCCAGCAACAGCCGGCGTAACGAGGAACACCATGCAGAACATCACCGTCGCCGCGGTTCAGGCCGCATTCGGCACCGATACCCAGAAGAACATCGCGCTGTGCACCTCGCTCACGCGCGAGGCCGCCTCGAAGAAGGCGCAGGTCGTGCTGCTCCCCGAGCTATTCGAGAACATCTACTTCTGCACCTTCGAGAAGGACGAGTACTTCGCCCTGGCCGCGCCCTTCGAGGGTCACCCGACGATTGCTCATTTTTCTCGTCTGGCAGCGGAGCTGGGCGTCGCCATCCCGACGAGCTTTTTCGAGCGTGATGGGCAGTGCTACTACAACAGCCTCGCGATGATCGACGCCGACGGCAAGGTGCTCGGCGTCTACCGCAAGTCGCACATCCCGGACGGCCCGGGCTACGAAGAGAAGTTCTACTTCCGGCCCGGCGACACCGGCTTCAAAGCCTGGCGCACCAAGTTCGGAACCATCGGCGTCGGCATCTGCTGGGATCAGTGGTTCCCCGAGTGCGCCCGCGGCATGATGCTCGAGGGCGCCGACCTCCTGATGTACCCGACCGCCATCGGCACCGAGCCCGAGGAACCCAACCTCGACACCAAGGACCCATGGCAGCGCGCCATGATCGGACACGCGGTTTCGAACGTCGTGCCGGTGGTTGCCGCCAACCGCTTTGGCAAGGAGCCGCGTCAGGAGTTCTACGGTCACTCCTTCATCGCGGACCATCGTGGCAACAAGGTCGCCGAGCTCGGACGCAGCGAGGCCGGTGTCATCACCGCGACATTCGACCTCGAGCAGGTACGGCGCAACCGCGCCGCCTTCGGCTTCTTCCGCGACCGCCGCACCGAGCTCTATCGCAAGCTCAGCGCCTCGAGTAGCTGACCGTTACTTGATCCCGCCGTTGAGCTTCAGCACTTCTTCGTCGTTACCGTCCGCCATGGCGGTCAGGATCTCGCGCAAGAGGTCGAGATCGGCTTTCTTCGCCTGACCCGAGGGGTCGTAGTCGCGACGGTCAGGCACCGCGTAGTGCGTGAGGCCGCCTTCGATCAAGGTCTCGCGGATCTGCGCGGAGACATCGCCGGCCTTGCCGCTGGTGCCCTTGGCGACCTTCGCGAAGTCATTGAGCCAGGTGATGAGCCTGGTCATGCCCGGTCGCGGTAGGTTGTGCGGCAGCACGTACTTGGCGATGAGGCTGCCGCGCATCTTCGTCCACATGGTTTGATAGCGCACCATGTCCTCGACGATGATCGCCGGAACCTTGAGCTTCTCGCCCATCGCGACGAGTCGCTCCTGCACCTCTTCCGGGGTCTTGGCCGTGAGGTAACGCTGCGTGATGCGGTTCTGCAGCGCGAGCCCGATCTTGCCGTTCTCGCTCGGCGAGGTGGTCATGATGATGTGCAGGTTCGGGTGCATATCGACCATCTTGCCGCCTTCGCCGGGGATCTTGCGCTCCTCGAGCATGCGATGCAGACGGATGCGGGTCGCGTCTTTCAGGCGATCGACGTGGCGCAGCACGACGATGCCGCCCTTGTTGGCCTTGTTCAGCTTGTTGATGATGCCGGGGGCGAAGTACGTCTCGAAGTTCTTGTCGTCGATGCGCCGCGACGCGGTCTCACCGAAGAGCTCGGCGACCGTGATCTCGCGCGTCATGTCCTTGGCCCAGAGGTCGAGACCCGTGAGCTGTGACATGGCCTCGATCATGCCCATGATGCCCGACTCGCGCTCGGCGACGTAGAGCATGCTCTCGTTCATCTGCATGGCCTTGGCCATCGCTTCGAGCTCGACACGCTCGCGGTCGCCGAAGATGTACGGGACCTCGATGCCGTTGGTGTAGCCAGTGACCTTGGCGGGGTCGAGGGGCTTGTGGGGGCCGTGCGAGACGGTGGCTTCGCCGATGTTGACCGAACGCGGGCCTTGCTTGAGCTCGATGCTCGCGGGGTCCGGCAACGTCTCTTCGGGCGTGATGCCGAACACGAGCTTGAAGCCTTCGCTGAGCTTGGCCTTCACCGTCGGATTCACGACACCGTCGATGTAGCTCTCACGGGCGGAGCGCGCGGTCGCGAGCTCGGGATCCCTGCGGAACTGCTCGGCGCGCTTGGCGGCGCGCGTCAGGTTGCGCACCGAGAGCGCGATCGATTTTCCGAAGTTCTCGTGCTTGTTCTGCACCTCGACGGTGACTTGCATCTTGCCGAGGAGCTGGAGGTCGTCGGGATTGAGCGTCGGTGCCTTGGGCTGAGCCAACGCAATCTGTTCCTCGATCGGGAGCGGGTCGAAGTAGATGACCTTCGCGCACTCCATGATCTCGGCGGGGATCTCTTCGGGCAGCAGGTTGCCGATGAGAAAGATCTTGGTTTGCGGATGGCGCTCCACCACTTCGGTCTCGTTGGTGCGCATCAGGATCTTCTTGTTGAAGCGCGATGCCTGCTCGCCACGCTGCTCGAGGATGAACCTGCGGCTCGCCTGGAACTCGTCGTCGACGATGATGCCGCCCTTGGTGAAAACCTCGAGCTCCGCGGCGCGGGCGTAGTCCGGCATGCCGTGCTTGTCGCGTCCCCAGGCGCCGGCGGCCTCGTCGGCGCGGCGCTCTGGACCGCCGTCGAGCTCGACGAGCGGCGAACCGGTCTCGTACGCGTAGACCTTGGCTGTGTACGTCTTGCCGGGGCCGGGGTCGCCCAAGCAGACGACGAACGGGGCCTCGCTCTCGGCCGCTTCGGCCATGCGCTTCATGTTGTTCATGACCGTGGGCGTCGCGGTGAAAGGCAGCGCGTCCGGCACACGGCCGTGGTTGGTGTCGCCCTGGAATAGGCGAAGCGGGAGCCCATTGAAGTTCTTGGTCGGCACCTCGAGAACGGCTTTGCGCACCGGTGCCTGCGGGTCCTCGGGGACCTCGAGGCCGACGTGGATATCGTCGAGCGACGGACGCATGGCACGGACTTCGCGGCGCAGCGCCGAGAGCACTTGCGGAACGAGCTCGGCTGCATAGGGACCGGACGCGGCGATGCGATCGCACAGGGCGCGAGCGCGCTCACCGACGTCGTCGCCGCCGGAGGCGAGCTCGAGAATCTCCGGCCGCAGTTCTTCGAGCTTGCTGATGGCCAGGAGCGCGCGCGCTTCGGGCACCGCGCTCCACACGTCGGGCTTGTCCTTCATCGCGGCGTCGAGGGCGGCGTCGAAGATCGCGAGGCGATCTTGCTGACCGGCATCGGCGAGGTTCTTGCGGAAAGTGACGACGCGGCCAAAGGCCTTCTGGTCGGCGGCCCAAGCGATGGCGCTGCGGCAGAGGAGCTGCAGGACATCGTCCGGAAGCGCGCGATGCTCGGCGAGCGCGAAGGCAGCCATGTAGGGACCGACGTCGAGCTTCCCGCCCGGGATCGCGGCCTTGAGATCAGCGACGTCACTGCTCGGGTCGAGGCGTGCGACCTCGAAGCGGACACCGGCGAGCTGAGCAGGCGTCAACGTCTGCAGGGACTTCGTCTTGGCGTCCGTCATGATGGTCTTGACGACCTTGGCGATGTCGACGCCGCTGCTTTGGGCGTCGGCGAAGATTTGCGCCAGCGCCGCGGTCTCGAGTGGATTCTTGGCGACGCGCGTGACCGCGTTGATGACGATGCCCTCGAGCGCCGCGACCATGTCCTTGCCAGGCTGATGACCAGCCGCGGTCAGCTCCGCGAGGCGCTGGAAGCAGGGACCGGCCATGTCGAGCACCGAGGCGTCGGTCGCGGACTCGAGCCCCTTCAGGACCCGCTCGAGAAGCTTCGCGCGCGTTTCCAGTGACAGCGCTTGGAAGAACTTCGGGGCCTGGGCACCGAGCTCGTTGACGAGCGCTTGCGTCGCGACCGGATCGCGCGCCATGACCGCGTTGGCTACCTCGTTGGCGTCGAAGAGCTGGCCTTCAGCGGCGAGTGACGCGGCGGCCCGGTAGACGACGTCGATGTTCGCTTTACCGGACATCCCGGCTAGGATGAGCGACCCGAGCTTCGCGTCGTACTTGCGCGTGGCGAGATCGTTGAAGGTCGCCCACACGTTGGTCGCATGGACATCGTTGGTACCGCTCGCGCGAAGCGTGGTCGCGGCGACGGTAAGAGTGGCCACCGTTTCGACGGGCACGGACTTGTCTTCGACGGAGCGCGTGAAGAGCTCGAAGAGGGTGGATGGCGGGAACGCGTCGAGATCATCGCGAGCGGCGATCGAGGTGAGCGCGGTCTCGGGCAAGTCCAGGTGGTCGAGCAACGCCAAGAAGTGCGGGCTGTCCGGCGGCACGCCGTCAGTCGGCTTCTTGATCAGCATGTTGAGATTTTCTTCGAGCGACATGCTCGCGTAGGGCGCGAGGCACGAGATGCCGGTCCGCTTGAGCAGCTTACGCCCAGCGGCGCGGATGTCGTCGTCCGACGCGGCGCCGAGGCCGATGCTGCACTCCACGAGGACGCGATAAGCGAAGATCACGTTGATGCCCGGCTCGACGGCGCTCAGCGTGCGTCCGGGCATCGCGGGATCGGGGTTCTTGTCGGTGTGATCCAACGCCTCGAGCACGGTCCGCAGCTTGATCCGGCACTTCGGGTCGGGGTGCCGCAACAGCGCGCGGAGGCCCTTCTCCTCGTGGATGAGCTGGCCGTTCTGGCTACGAATGGCGCGGATCAAGCTCTTACGCACGTCGTCGTCGTTGGCGCCGGCCAACATTTGCGCCGGCAGCGCCGCGATAGCGGGCGACTCGAGCAGCGGCGTCAGCGTGTCGCCGCCGAACCAAGCGTTCTTGTCCGGCTTGGCCTGGCCCTGGATGATCTTCTCGATGGCCGGAGGGATCTTGCTGTCGTCGACGCCCACGTGGAAGCGGCCCTGGCCACCCAAGCGCAGGAGCTCGCTGAAGATTTCGGTTTCGCCGAGGCCCTGCTCGATGAGCTGTTCCAGCTTGTTGTCGCCGAGGCTCGCGAGCTGCTTGACGCGGTCTTCTTTGGCGGCTTGTTCGGTGTTGGGCCGTGGCACGTCGGTGGGCCACGACAAGAGCAACGCCGAAGCTTCCGCCGGGGGGCGGAAGTCCTTGTGTGCCGCCACGAGCTTGGCGAGCTCGGCTTCACGTTTCGCCTTGTCCGCGATCAACGCGATCTGTGCCGCGCGCGCCGCCGGCGTCGAGGCTTGTGACAAGGCAGCGTTGACGAGCGCGTCGCGCGCCGGAGCGTCGAGCACCTTGCGCAACAGGATGGCGCCAGGGTCTTTCGCGGTGGCCATATGCTCGGCGGCGAAGAAGGCATCGCCGGTGACCTTGAAGACGTCGCTGATGAGACTGTCGACGCTGTCGCGCAGCATCTTCGGCATCGCCGGATCGAGCTTGTTCCCGGCTGCCTTGTGGAACTCCTCCTCGAACTTGGCCCGCACTTCGACCAAAGCCTTCGCGAACGACGCGAACACGGCCGACTGAGTGCCGGCCGCCGTTGCTTCCTTCGAGAGTCGCCGCAAGGTCGCGTCGACCTGGAGGAAGGCCACTTTCTTCACCGCGGTGGTGACCTCGGGGCTCGACTGCAAGCGAGCCAGCATGACGATGAGCTCACGCGCCGCTTGGTCGACACCGGTGGTGAGGGAGGCGGCGAGCCGTCCGAAGGTCTCACGCAGCTCCAGCGGACCGTCGACCTGATCGCGCAGGTTGAGCTGCAAGCCGGGCACAGAGCGCTTGAGGCCGAGGCTCTGTCGGAGCTTCGCGATCTCGGAGATGTAGGCGTTGTCGCCGAGCAGCACGGTGTCGATGATGCCGAGGTCGTCGAGGCGCACCTGCACCAGCGCGGCGGGTGCCTGAGGAGCGGTGCTGGCGATTTTCGGGAGGGTCGTGACCTGCGCGGCCATGGCGCGTTGGATGTCCCCGGGCACGTAGCACCGCTCGAGCGCGTCGATGAGGATGCTGCTGCCTCCGAGCTCGGCGCGCTTCGCGAGCTCGCGCGCCAGAGCAACCTCGGGCTCGTAAGCGCCGACCATGCCGATGAAGTCGGTCGTCGACTGCAGGGTCTTGCGGTAGACGATTCGCCGCTCCGAGCGCATCTCGAGCAGGACCTTCTCGCCCCAGCCGAGCGCCTCCTTGAAGGCGCTTTCGCTGTCCGCCGGTGCGTTGGTCTGACGCTTGAGGTCGTCGACCAAGAGGCCTGCCCAGGCGCGGAAGATTCGATCTGGAGTGACCGTCGCGCCCGGTGTGGTCGCCGCCTTGCGGATTTCCTCATCGCGGACGCGCGCGGTCATCTCGCGGAAGCGATGGACGCCGAGCACGTTGGCAAGCTGAGCGGCGTCGACCGGGGTCGAGGCGTCGCCGAAGTGGCGCTCGCCGAGGACCTGGTAGAACTCCGCGGCGTTCTGCATGCGGAGGGCGGCGGGTCTGCTCTGGGGTTGCTCCGTCGATTCGGTCGCGCCTTCCGCGCCAGCCTTGGCTTTGAGTCCGCTTACACGTCGCATTACAGCACCTCGTCCCAGGCGATGAGAATCGAGAACACGTCACGCAGATCGACGCCGAGGTCGCTGGGCAAGGTGACGCAGCTCGAGAGAACCGCGAAGAATCGGCGCGACCCGCGGACCGTGAACGCACGGCGGAAGGTCTCGACGATCTCGGGGGTCACGATCCAGTCGATGGCAATGTGCAGCTTGTTCGCTTTAGCGAGCTTCTGCTCGAGTAAGGTCGCATCCATGATGGTGCGCTGGTCGAGCAGCTCGACGCGGCTGCCGGCGGCGCGCTCGATCTCGAGGTGAGCGGCGGCGACCTCCAGCTTGGTGCCGTAGAGGAAGGTCGGGTGCTCGAAGCGCGCGGCATAGGCGAGCTGCTTGCTCGCGCGGCGGGACATGGAATCAACTAGCAACACGGTCCACCACTTCCTTCAAATAATTGTAGACGCGACCGGAGAGCAGATCAGGATCGCTCTCGGAGATGGTGTCGCCGGCGCCGAAGACGTTGCCGAGATGGAGGGCGTCGGGACCGACACCGAAGCCGACGACGACGTGGCCCATGGCTCGCAGAGTCGCGATCGCGGCCTGGGCATCGCCGAGTCGATCGGGTTGACCGTCGGTGAGGACGATATGAATCACCTTGTCGTAGGTGCCCGTCGACGCCGCGACGCGGCTCTTGTCGAGGCCGTCCGCGAGGTTCGTGCCCCGGTCCGGCGCAATCGGGCCGAGCGCCTGGACCATCGTCTTGATGTCGTGTTTGCGGGAGGGCGCCATCAGCAAGTTGCCGAAGTCGGAGAAGCTGATCAGGGCGCTCGACAGCTCGAGCTTCTCGACGGCGCTGAATGAGTTCAGCAGCATGACCGAGAGCTGTTTGAAGTAGCCCAAACGATCCTGCTTCTTGGTGCTGTCCGAGTTGTCGATGATGAGGTTGATGAGGAGCCTGACGTTCTTCGTTTCTGTTTCGACCTCGCGCGGGACCTCGCAAACGTCGACGTTCGGGACGCTGATGTTGACGGTTTCACCGCGAGCTTCGGCTTCCTCGGCCGCTCTGACGGCGGCGATGCGGTTGAGCTCGGAGAGGATCATACGATTCATGTTGAGCCGCGGACCCTGAGCGGCGGGCTCCCACTCGGTGTCGATAGTCCGAGCGAAGGAGCCGTCGAACGCCTTGGCGATGGCCATGCTGTTCGGCATCATGAGCAGGCTCTGCTGCTCCACGGGGTGCTTGCCGTCGAGGATGCGGGCGCGCGCCGCGTCCTCGATGCGATCGCTGTTCGCCTTGTGAGCCGCGTAGTCGGCGCTCGAGAGCACCGTCGCCCTGTCGGACTTGCCGGAGGCCTTTGCCGGCTCCGCGTTCCGCGCCTCGTTTTCACCACGTGACCACGCACCGAAGACGAAGTTGCCGACGTGGTTGCTGATGGCAACTTGCTCGACATCCGCGGCTTGCCCGCGCGGGGCCGCCAGGACGTCGAAGAGGCTGCCGAGACTGCGGCGCATGGCGCGCTTGGCATCCTTGACCTCGTTGCTGTCGTTCCAGGCGTCTTTGAGGGGGTCGTTGAAGGTCGAGAGGGCGCTCGGCTTGTAGCGCGTGAGCGAGACGCGGCTGCCGAACATCTTGTCGAAGATCGACAGGTTCTCTTCGGCGCTGCCGCCGCTGCTGACGATGCGCTTGACGTCGTCGGGCGTGAGCAGTGCCTCTCCCATGCGATCCTTCAAGACACGGAAGACATCGCCGGTCCGCTGGAGCGACAGGGCGGCGCACGACTGCACCAGTTGTGTGATGGTCGCGTCGTCGAGCGGCAAGAGACCTACCAGGCCCGAGAGAACGACTTCGCGCTTGCGATCGCGCTCCGATAGCGTGTCGGTGCCCGCGTCCACCGCGGCAATCCAGCGGCCGACTTGCTCGATGAAGACCGGCGACAGAGTGCCTTCGCTGCCCAGCGCGAGGTACATCTTCACGACGTTGTTCGCGTATTGGGTCTTGGCGTCCATGTCGGAGCAGCGCGCCAGGATCTCGAAGTGCTTGCCGAGGTCCGTCTCGGAGAGCCCGCGGTTCGCGTCGAGCAGACGTCCGGCAAAGCGGAGTGCCTGCTCGAGGCTGCGCTCGATGGCGTTGTAACGGTTGTTCGCCTGGACGACCAGCAAGCCGTTGCGCAGGGCGTTCATGCGCTCGGGCGTCCACGGAATGTCCTTGTTGGACATCACTTCGCGGAGGCCGCCGACCTTCGCTTGGCGGCTGGCGTCGTCCTCGCTGTCGGCGAGGGTGGCGAGCAGGGGTGAGAGCAAATCCGCGGGGATGTCCTCGCGCTTGTCCATGACCGCGGCCGCGAGAGTCTCGACGCGGTCGCCCGCGAGAGCAACGCTCGCGGGATCGCTTGCCGCGGCGGTCGTGCGCCGAGCGTCACGCACGGTGACGATTTGGTCGATGGTGGCTCGCGGTGCCGCGCGCAGCACGGTGATGAGCCACGGCGTCTTCGTGTCCGCGCTGGTTTGGCGGCGGCGGGCCAGGGCGCGTGCCGGCTCGAGGATGAGGCGCGCTTGCGGCTCGCTGATAGCGCGATCCATGGCGTCGCTCAGGCGGCGCTGGGCAACCGCGGACTCGCCGCTCGCGAGGTACTGCACGAGCGCCTTGGCTTCTTCGCTCGTCGGCTCCACCGTCGCCAGGCGGTCGACCACCGCGCGCTCGACCAGCGCGTCGATCGCCGGGTCCAGGGGCTCCGCCTTCGCGAGCGCTTCCTTGCGCTGCTCGGCATCGAGCCTCGGATCGAGCAGGGGAATCTCACACTCGAGGACATCGGCGATGGCGTCGTAGGCGATGCCCGCGATAGCGGTCGGCGTCTTCTTGTCGAGGATGTGCGCCAAGACCTCGCCGACCAGCCCCGGCAAATCCGAGGACAAGGCCAGCTTGACCTTGACCAGCGCGCCGAAGCGCTCCGGGTCCTTGAACGTGTCCGCGAGCTTGAGAGTCCGCCACGAACCTTCCGCCGTGATCGGATGGTTCGCGAGCTCGGCGAGCTCCGCGGGGATGCGGCCGGTCTCGAGGACGCAGATCTCAGCGGTCGAGAAATCGGTCGAGCTGAACATCGCCGTGACCAGCTCGGGGCAACTCGAGAGGTAGCCGCGCGGCTCTTTGCCGCTCAGCTCGGCGACGGCGTCGTCGACGATGGCGTCGGGGTAGTCGAGCGTCGTGAGGGCGTCTTGCAGCTCGGCGCCGAGTGTCGTGGTCCAGTGTTCGAACTTGCTCACCAGTCGCAGCGCCAGCTTGAGGCGGTCGCTCACCGCTTCGAGGTCGGGCGTGCCTTTCGTCGCCCGGGCCGCGCTCAGCACGGTGTCCGCGAGATTGCGCTGGCTGACCTGCTTGCTTTTCAGCTTGCGAAAAGCGGTGCCGATGCGCGGCCGCGAGGCCTGGCCGCCGAGCTTGGCGACCAGCGCCGCGTGCGCGCCGCGAGCCTCGAGCGTCAAGGTCTCGATGAGGCGCTGGCTTTCGCCGATGTGCTCGAGCAGGCCGGCAACATGCGGATGCGGACGATTGCGCAGCACCCAGTCGACGGCGAGCTTGCTGGTGAAGGCGTTACCCGCATCGGCGAGCGAACGCAGCCCTTCGCAGGCCACTTCCACCACGTGGATGTCGCCGTGACCGAGGAGGCGAACCAAGACGCTGCCGGCTTCTGTCGCGCCGCGGTCCTTCGCGTTGTTGGCGAGGGTGGCGAGCGTGTGAGCTGCGAAGGCGCGGACGGCGCCGTCTTCACCGCGGGTCAGCTCTTCGAGGTGCTCGAGCGCCCACGATGCCTTGGGGAGATTGGCGACGTCGTTCATCGTCAAGAGCTGGACGAGACGATCATCTTTGTCGCGCAGGTGCTCAGCCATGAGGTCGGTCACGCCGATCTCGCGAATCTCGGCGATGCACTTGCGCGCGGCTTCGCGGAGGCGGGCGTCGGGTCGACGCAGCCACGGGGTCACGAGCTCCAGAGCCGCGGCCTTGTCCTTGGCGCGCGGCAGCACCGCCGCGGCCGCCACCAGGACGGAGACAGGTTGTGTCGAAACGTCGAGCAGGGGGGTCAAATCGCCCAAGGCTTGCACGGACGTCGCGAGACGTCGCGCGATGCTGTCGATGCGCGCGACGCCGCCACGTGCATCGCTCTCCGGGATGGAGTGCGTGCCGGAGCTGAGCTGAGCGATTTCGCCGAGGGTGCGCTCGAGATCGGGCGCGTCGCCATCGGCTTCGCAGCGGGCGACGATCTCTTGCAGAGCAGGCGCGTGATAGGTGCGCCACCCCATGAGCTCGTTGACGAACGAATGCGGTGGCGCGTCGAGATCGAACGTGCGGCACCAGAAGTTGTAGTCACCTCGGCCGGCGTCGGTGAGCTTCGCCTCTTCGCGCTGCTCGTGCTCGATGGAATAGGCGGGACGATCACCGTCGCGGAGCGCGACACTCGCGAAGCGATCGATGTCCACGGCATGCTCCACGGGCGCCTGCAGGATGCCTCGGGCCGCGCACAGGTAGCCGAGCCTCGGCCGGCCAGCGAGCGCCGGCAGCGGCCGACTCTGTACGGCTGCAACGTCGAACGCGGTCTTGTTGGCGTCGGTGCCGCGGCCGGTGAGGCGTTCGGTGAGCCGGCGTGCGGCGCTCTCGATCATGGCGCTCTTGATGGCGTCTTCCGAGACGACCTCGACCATCATCTGGTCGCGCACGCTGTCGGGCAGGCCGTCGACCAGCTTCCAGATGCGCCCAGCCGTGTGCTCGGCCCGGCGGAGCTCGGCGGTCACGTTGCCGAGCCACGCGCCGTCGAAGATCGGCAGCAATGGATCGGATTGACGGGTCGTGCCGGCGTTCACGATGGCGGTCTCGAACCAGTCGAGACGCGGACCCAAGACCTGCATGAGTTGCTCGGTCGCGCTGGGGAACCGCTTGGAAACGTCTTGCAGATAGGCTCGGGCCGGCCCTTGCGCGTCGAGCACGCGACCGACACCGGCAATGATGCCATCGAGCTGGAGTCCGCCTTGGGCACCGACCGTCATGCGCAACAGGCGCTTCAGCGTCCCGCCCTCGGTCGCGACGTTGCGCAGCGTGCCGATCGTCGCTTCGTGCTTGGCGAAGAGCGTTTCGATGCGCGCGCGCATCGACGTGAACTCACTCGCTTCTTTGTAGTCGTAGTTCTTGGCGAGGCGTGCGCCCAAGCGGCGACACT
>JBGGMJ010000129.1:0-63838 GCA_041288095.1 Myxococcota bacterium | reverse complement strand
CTTCATCGCGGATCCCTACGGGGACAGCGACGAGGTCGACCATGGCGACGCCGATGACGTCGCTGGTGATGGAGACGGAGGTGACGCCGGTGACGAAGGCCCAGCACCGATCTTCGGCCTCGACGAGCGTCCGTCGCAGCGGACCTGTCAGGCATTCACCGCGCCGCCGGTGACCGACAACGTCCAGTTCGTCGACCGTTTCCCCAACATCCGCTTCAGCGGCTCGGTGTCGATGTCACAGCGGCCGGGCGACAACTCGCGCATTTTCGTCAACCAGCGCGACGGCCACATTTACTCGTTCCCGAACGACCCCACCGTCACCGCGGCCGACAAGCTCGAGGCACTCGACCTCTCCGATGTGCAGTTCACCGGCTGGGATTGCTCGGCGGCGGCGCTAGTGTTCCCGAACGACTTCGAGACCTACGGGGCGGCCTACGTCGCCTACTGCCACCAGTTCGATGCGGGCGGTGGCAACCCGCACATCCAAGTGCGCCTGTCGCGCTTCTACTCGACCGACGGTGGTCTCACCTTCGACCGCGATAGCGAGCAAGTGGTCATCGCCATCAACTACCTCGAGACCGCCGATCCGGCCGACCCCGAGTACACCCGCGCATGCGGCCACACCGTCAACGAAGACGGCCTACACGCAGGCGACGCGGCGCACTTCGGGCCCGACGGCTACCTCTACTGGTCTGTCGGCGATGGCGGACCGCAGGGCCACTGCGGCGGTAAGCAAGCGCAGCATCTGTCGACCCTGCGCGGCAAGCTCCTGCGCATCGACGTCTCGGACCTCACCAAGGAGATCGACTCCTCGCTGCTCGGCTGGAACGAGGGCTGGCAATACACCGCGGTGGACACGCCGCCGGACAATCCCTACTTCGGCGCCGATCCCAATCCGACCCACAACCTGGAGCCCGGTACGGTGCAGCCCCTCATCTACGCGCGCGGCTTCCGTAACCCTTGGCAATGGAGCTTCGATACCGCCGACAACACCATCTGGCTCGGTGACGTCGGCAATAACACCTGGGAAGAGGTGAACCGCAACGTCGTCGCCGGCGGCAACTATGGCTGGGGCTA
Organism: Myxococcota bacterium; assembly: GCA_041288095.1. Classification (GTDB taxonomy): domain Bacteria; phylum Myxococcota; class XYA12-FULL-58-9; order XYA12-FULL-58-9; family JALHOP01; genus JALHOP01. The sequence continues at coordinate 62,761 of JBGGMJ010000129.1, read as the reverse complement.
CTTCGAGGGTTACGATTGCGCCAACGGCTGGGGCAGCAACGAGTACCCCTTCGTCGACGACGCCACGCTCTCCCCAGCGTGCACGGCTTACGCGACGCAAGTGGGTTGGCCGATCGTGCAGCTGCGCCACGGTCCGGGCTACGACCGCAACGGGACCGCTGAAGCGGATCGCCTCCCCGACACCATCTACGGCCGTGCCATCAGCGGCGGCCTGGTGTACCGCGGCACCGCCATACCGGCGTTCACCGGCGCCTACTTCTTCGGCGACTACTCGACCCAGCGCATCTGGGCGATCCGCGACGTCGACGCCATCTCGCCGAACAGCGGCGTCGCGTGCACCTCGTCCGCGGACTGCGATGCGGGGCTCACTTGCAAGGCCCGTGAAGTCCCCTACGAGAACGGCTTCGCGGCGGGCATCGTCGGCCCACCACCGGCGGCTGAAGCGCGCTGCACCGCCGACTTCGAGCTGGTGCAGACCGGTGTGCCCGTCGCGTCGTTCAACCGCGACCAAGACGGCAATGCTTACGCCGTGATGCTCTTCGGCGCTCCGGGGACCGGAAACGGCTGGCTCGGCATGTTGCGAGCCACCCCGGCGAGCGGCGGCTCCGGCGGTCCACCCGCGCTGCTCTCCGATACGGGTTGCTTCAACGTCATCGACGACGAAGGCACACCGACGGTCGACGAGCCGGTCGACGATCTCATCCCGTTCGCGCCGGCCGCCGAGCTCTGGTCCGACGGCGCCACCAAGCGCCGCTGGCTGACGGTGCCTGACGACGTCGAGATCACGCTCGATGCGAGCGGCGACTTCGAATTCCCGCCCGGCAGCGTCCTGGTCAAGGAGTTCAGCTTGGGCGACCAGAAGATCGAGACGCGCTTCATGGTGCGTCAGGTCGTGGACGGCCGCTGGGCCGCCTACACCTACGAGTGGAACGACGAGCAAACCGACGCTGCCTTGGTCGGCGAGCTCGGCGCCGAGAAAGACTGGGGCGGCCAACCCTGGCAATACCCAGGACGCGCGCAGTGCTTCCAGTGTCACAACACCATCGACAAGACGGCGCTCGGCCCGGAGACCGCACAGCTCAACCACGCCATCGCCTATCCGGCGACCGGCATGACCGCGAACCAGATGGCGACGCTCGACCACATCGGCCTCGTCGACACCGCGGGCGCACCAGGCCCGTGGCCGCGTTTGGTGCCGCTCACTGACCTTTCGACCGGCGTCGAGGAGCGTTCGCGCTCGTACCTGCACGTCAACTGCTCGATCTGTCACCGGCCTAACGGCCCGACCTTCACGCCGCCCGATTTCCGTTACGCCACGGCGTTCGCGGACATGAACGTCTGCAACCAGCCGCCGAGCATCAGCGCCTTGGAGGACGTGATCACCGGTCCGAGCATGTTGTTCATGCCGGGTGATGCCGAGCACTCGCAGGTCTACAAGCGTGCCGAGACCCTGAACGCGAGCTACCGCATGCCACCACTAGCGTCGAGCGTCGCGCACACCCACGCGCTGGCGATCCTCAGACACTGGATCGAATCAACCAGCACCTGCGAGTAGACTCAGGTAGTCGAGACGAGCACTTCGGCGACCGGCCCACGGCGATCGGCGCGGCTATTGATGGCGCGCCGCACGTGCACCGTCTCGATGCGGAAGCCCTTGAAGAGCCTGCGGATGAAGGGCGTGTCCGAATTCGAAAGCACGGCGTGCACGCCACGCTCGGCGAGCTCGCGGAAGGTTCGCGCCAGGCGCTCCTGATCTTCCGAGGTGAAGCCCTTGTCGGTGTAAGACACGAACGAGGCGGTCTTCGACACCGGGTCATACGGAGGATCGAAGTAGACGAGATCCCCCGCGCGCGCTTTGGCGACCGTCGAGAAGACGTCCGCGTGCTCGATGGTCGCGTCTTGCAGCGCGTGCGAGACGGCGCGCAGGTTCTCTTCGTCGCAGATGCGCGGGTTGTCGTATTTGCCGAAGGGCACGTTGAAGGCGCCCGAGCGGTTGACCCGATAGAGTCCGTTATAGCAGGTGCGATTCAAGAAGATCATGCGCGCGGCGCGAGCCGTCGTGGACATGCCGTCGGTGCCTTGCGCGCGCACCGCGTAGAAGTGCTCCCGCTCGGCGCGATGCCGGCGCAGCGCCGCCATGACCCGCGGCAGCTCGTCGCGCAACGCCGTGTAGGCGGTGACGAGCTCGAGGTTCATGTCGGCGAGCACCGCCCGTTCCGGCTCGAGGCCGAAGAACACGGCGCCGCCGCCCAAGAACGGCTCGAAGTAGCAGCCGAAGTTGTGCGGGAAGCGCGCCATGATGGTCTCGACGAGCTTCGATTTGCCGCCGGCCCATTTGAGAAACGGGCGGGCTTTGAGGAGCTGGGTTTCAGCAAGACGAATTGCGCTGGACATGCCCAGCGATCGTAGGACGCGAGAAAATCAGCAGAAAAAAAGAGGCGGGCGGCCGAAATTTTCACAAGGCGAAACGCTTCCGGTAATGGAATTCCTACACGTGGCTTGGCTCGTTCCCATCACGCTGCGGCGGCCCGAGGCGGTCCTCGAGCCGCTATCGCAGACGCACCATGACGACCTTGTGGAGGCGGTGCGCGACGGCGAGCTCTGGCGCCTCTGGTACACGATCATCCCCTCCCCCGACCGCATGCGCGCCGAGATCGATCGGCGGCTGGCCTTGCAAGCCAAAGGCAGCATGTTGCCGTTTACGGTGATCGAGCCAGATAGCGGCAAGGCCGTCGGCATGACCACGTATCTGAACGTCGACGCTGAGCAGCGGCGCGTCGAGATCGGCGCCACCTGGTATCGACGCTCGGTGCAACGCACGCCGCTCAACACCGCGTGCAAGCTGATGTTGCTGACGCACGCCTTCGACACGCTCGCGTGCATTGCCGTCGAGTTTCGCACGCATGTCGCCAATGAACAGAGCCGAAGGGCCATCGAGCGCCTGGGCGCGAAGCTCGATGGGATCCTGCGCAGCCACATGGTCATGCCGGACGGCAGCCTGCGCGATACCTGCGTCTACAGCATCGTCGCGGCCGAGTGGCCGGACGTGCATGACCGCTTGCGCGGCCTCTTGAGCGCTACGCCTCGTTCATGAACGGATAGCCCACGCTGCGGGGCGCGTCATACGTCTCCTTGATGGCCCGCGCGCTCGTCCAACGCACGAGGTTCAAGAAGCTACCCGCCTTATCGTTGGTGCCCGACGCGCGACTCCCGCCGAAAGGCTGCTGGCCAACGACGGCACCGGTCGGCTTGTCGTTGATGTAGAAGTTGCCCGCCGAGAAGCGCAGCTGGTCACTCAAGCGCGCAACGACGCCGCGGTCGCGGGCAAAGATTGCGCCCGTCAAAGCGTACGGTGAGCCCTCGTCAACGAGCTTCACGGTCTCCTCGAGCTTGGCGTCGTCATAGACGTAGACGGTCAGCACCGGCCCGAAGATCTCTTCGCGCATGAGCTTGTGCTTCGGATCGTCGGCGACGACCACCGTCGGCCGTACGAACCAGCCCACTTCGCTATTGCACTCACCCCCGAGCCACACCTTGGCGCCGCCGCTCTTGCCGGCCTCGATGTAGCCACGGATGCTCTCGAAGCTCTTCTTGTCGATGACCGCGCCCATGAAGTTACGGAAGTCGCTGATGTCGCCCATCTTGATGGCGTTCACCTCGGCCTCGACGCGCTGCGAGACCTCGGGCCACAAGCTCTTCGGCACATAAGCGCGCGAGGCGGCGGAGCACTTCTGACCTTGGTATTCGAACGCGCCACGTACCATCGCGACGGCGAGCGCGTGCGGGTCCGCTGAAGCGTGCGCCAGGATGAAGTCCTTGCCGCCGGTCTCACCGACGAGGCGCGGATAGGCACGGTAGCCAGACATGTTGCTCGCGACCGACTGCCAGATGGAGTTGAAGGTGCCGGTCGAGCCGGTGAAGTGCACGCCGGCGAGCTCCGGGTGCTTCAAGATGGCTTCGCCGAACTGTGCGCCTGGTGCGTTCACCAGATTGATGACGCCCGGCGGCATGCCAGCTGCCTCGAGGATCTCGAGCATGACCTGCGCCGAGAGCGCCGCGGTGGTCGCGGCCTTCCAAACCACCGTGTTGCCCATGATGGCCGGCGCCGTCGGCAAGTTGCCGCCGATGGAGCTGAAGTTGAACGGCGTGATGGCGGCGACGAAGCCATCGAGCGGCCGCCAATCGAGTCGGTTCCAGCTCCCGGGCGGCGACAGCGGCTGTTCTTCCAGCAGACGGCGCGCGAAGAAGACGTTGAAACGCCAGAAGTCGATGAGCTCGCAAGCGGCGTCGATCTCGGCCTGGTGCACCGTCTTGCTTTGGCCGAGCATGGTCGCGGCGTTGGCACGTGCGCGATAGCGACCAGCCAGGAGGTCCGCGGCTTTGAGGAAAACCGCGGCGCGATCATCGAACGAAGCCGAGGCCCACTCCGCTTTTGCCTTCAATGCCGCGTCGATGGCCCGGTTCACGAGCGCGCCGTCGGCCATGTGCAGGGTGCCCAGCTGCTTCTGGTGGGCGTGCGGCATGGTGATGGGCTGCGTCTTCTGGGTGCGAACCCGTTCTCCGGCGATGGTGTTGGGCACTTCCGTATGCTCGCCCGCCAACGCGGTCAGGGTCTCCTTGATCGAACGGCGTTCAGGGGTGCCGGGCGCATACGACAGAACCGGTTCGTTGACGGGTGCGGCGATCGTGCTGACGGCGTTGATCATAAAGTGGGATCCTCAGAAAGTGGCGGCACGATGGGTTCCGAGCCCCACTTCTGTCAAGGCGGACGCGGATCTACGCGTGGGTCGCGATTCCCTACCAACGCGTCGCGTCGTTCTTTTTTTTCGAAAAAAGGAGCAACAAAAGCAGCAACCCCCATCCACAAACAGCCCCCTGTGAGCCGGGGTGGGTATGTACCCCTACCTGACCCACCATGCAGGTAGGAGAAGCCGCCATGAGCATCACTACGATCAACGGAGCAGAGAATCGTGAGCGGGTGTTGCGAGCGCCGCTCGATAACGTCAACGCCAATCCCAACCGAAACATCATGCGCGTCGAGCAGATGCGTGATGGATTCGAAGTAGGCGCACTCCGCGAACGCGGATTAGAGCGCCTCGCCGACCGCGGTATCGCGACCGGCAACAACGCAAACGGCAACACGAACGCCGTCGGTGACCTCGTAGACACGACGCAGGTCGAGCTCTCCGGAGCAGCCGACATCTTGTCGTCGGGCATCGAGTCACCGGAGGTGTCGCCACCTTCGCTACCGCCGGGTCAGCTGACCGCCAACGCGGACGGCTCGATCACCACGCCCGGTGGTTTCACCATCTTCAACGACGGCAATCACCAGTGGCGCGTGAAGGACCCGAGCGGTCTCGAAACGCGCATCTTCGGTGACCCCCACGTCGACGAAGGCAACGACGGCGACGCCGATTGGCACTTCGACCAAGACGGCACCTTCGTCTTGCCGGACGGCACCAAGATCTTCTGCGACACCACCGAGGTGCAGCAGGGCATCACGCTCTCGGACAAGCTCAACATCCAGTACGGCGATTCGCTCGGCACCATGGACGTCAAGGCAGGCGGTGCAGGCACCGTTGCTTCCACCGGCGGCCTTGCCTACGACAGCGCGAACAAAGACGGCCAGATCTACGTCATGGGCACCGACGGCAAGTGGTACGACGGCGAGACCCTCGGCAAGCTGTACGATGCCGGCGGTGACTTTGCCCGCGACGTCGACGCGAACAACGTAGGCAAGATCAGCGCGCTTGCGCTCATCACGCTGGAGGACTCGCTCGCCGAGGAAGGCCTCGAGCTCAAGAACGACAATCCGGTCGGGCCGATGGACGGTGTCGACGGCGACAATCCATTGGATCCCACCGAAGAGCAGCTCGCGTCGCTCCTCGCCCTCGAGGACAACGCGTGGATCGTCAATGACACCGACGGCGAGGTTTCGGCAGCTGCCGCGGCTCGCCGCCGCATCGACCAAGACCACATCTTGGGTCAGGCGAACCAGGCTCTGGATGGCTTCGAGAGCCTCGAAGAGCTGGACGCCAACGGTGACGGTGTCGTGAGCGGAGCCGAGCTCGATGGCGTCAAGGTTTGGATCGACGCCAACGACGACGTCAACGCCGACGAGACCGAAATCAAGCTCCTTGCCGAGTTCCAAGTGGACGCGCTCAAGGTGAAGATGGCGGTCACGAACAACGATGACGGCACCCAGCAGCTGGACGGCCAGTTCCAGCGCAACGGTGACATCACGCGGACCAACGACCGCATCACGCCGCTCAACGACGGCGCGCAGGGTCTGAACTTCCAGCGTCAGCTCGAGCGTGAAGTTGGTGAGAATCAGCAGATGCGAACCATTGCGCGCGAGCAGCTCGGCCGGGTCATGGATCGCATGCAGGACGTGAACCGCGAGAACGAGGTCACCCGCACCAACGGCGCGCTTCGCAACGAAGCGAATCGCTCGGTTCGCCAGGTGAACGTCGGCGGTGTGCGCGCCTAAGCGCCTCTCAGCATGGTCTAGGGTAGCGAGGGCGGGCTGCGACGAAGCGTTGCGGCCCGCTCTCCGCTTTGGCCGACACGCAGCGTGACCCAAGTCGCGTGCGCTGGAATGAGCTCGCTGAAACGGTCGGCCCACTCGACGAGGACGATGGCGTCGCGGCGGTGGAGCTGCTCGACGAGGCCCAAGGCCACGGCGCTCTCGGCGTCGGTCAAGCGGTAGAGGTCGATGTGGATCAGAGCTCCTCGAGCGGTCGGGTGCTCGTTCACCAGCGTATACGTCGGGCTGACGACCTCACCGGGATCAGCGACGTCGAGGGCACGGGCAATAGCTTGAACGAGCGTGGTCTTGCCGGCGCCGAGGTCACCCACCAACGCCAACACGTCGCCGGCTTTGAGGCTCTGGGCCAGGCGCTTCCCGAGCTTGCGCGTCGCCGCCAAGGTCGGGAGCCGAGCTACCTCTTCCACTGCGCCAACACCTCGCCCATGGCTTCGACGATGTCCGAGGGGCGCAAGCCCGCCTGCCCGTGGCGCTCCGCGGCGACGTCACCGGCGCAAGCGTGCAAGAGCGCTCCCGCCTGGGCGGCCTCGGCGGGAGCCAGGCCATTCGCGAGCAAGGCACCGACGACGCCAGCGAGCACGTCGCCGCTGCCACCGACCGCCATGCCGGGATTGCCGGCCGAGAGGATCGTCACCGCGCCGTCGCTGTCCGCGATGACGGTGCCCGCTCCTTTCAAGACCACGGTGCACTGGCGGGCGACCGAGAGCTGAAGAGCCATGGCGACGCGATCGCGTTGAACGTCGTCCACCGTGACGCCGACCATGCGCGCCATCTCCTTCGGATGCGGAGTCAGCACGAGCGGCGCCTGAATGCGCTCCCAGAGCGCCGGTGACTTGGCGACGATGTTGAGGCCGTCGGCGTCCAAACAAACAGGCACGGTCGATGCCGCGAGCAGCGCCGCGACCAGGTCCGTGGCCTCGGGACCTTCGCCCAACCCGGGTCCGATGACCAGACTGTTGGCACGCTCGAGGATGCTCGCGACCCAAGCATCGGTCGCGGCACCAGCACGCAGGCGCAGCATCACTTCCGGCGCCAGCCCGTGAGCGTGGTGCACGGACTCGGCGTCGGCGGCCCAGGTGACGTTGCCGGCGCCGGCGCGCAGCGCTCCCGCGAGCGCGAGCAACGCGGCGCCCGGCGTATGTGGCGCGCCGGCCACGGCGACGACGCGGCCGAAGGTGCCCTTGTGGGCACTGCCGTCCCGCCTACGCAGGAGCGACGGCCCATCACCTCGATCGATGACGCGGCCGACGATCCCCAACTTGTCCGCGAAAGCGGTTGGAACGCCAACGTCGGCGACCTCGACCGTGCCTGCATGCGCCGCGCCGGGATGGAGATAGTGGCCGCGTTTGGCGAAACCGAGGGCGACGGTGCTCGTGGCTTGCACCGCCCGCGACAGGACGGCACCGGTATCGGCGTCCACACCCGACGGGACATCGACAGCCAATATGGCGACCCCGCTCTCGTTCATCACGTCGATGGCGTTCGCGATGATCCCGCGCAGGTCACCCTTGGCCCCGGTGCCGAGCAGCGCGTCGATCACCAGCGTGGCACTGCGCACCGCGGAGGAGAAGTCGTAGAGAGCACGCGCGTCCTCGACGAAGCGTACAGGCACGCCACCCAGCTTCTCGAGGGCCGCGAAAGCGCTTTTGGCGTCACCCTTGAGACGGACGCGTTCCGCGAAAACGTACACCTCGACGCCGAAGCCGCGGTTCGCGAGCGCCCGCGCGGCGACGAAGCCGTCACCTCCGTTGTTCCCCGGGCCACAGGCGACGATGACCCGGCCGCCCTCGCGCTGCCGGCGCTGCACGGCGTCGGCGACGGCGCTGCCGGCGAGCTCCATCATGATGCGCGCCTGAAGACCCAGATCCTCGGCGGTCTGGCGCTCGAGCTCCGCCATCTCCAACGCACTCACCGCGTAGCGCATGCGACCTTTCTACTTCGGTGGAGCCTTCAGCGCATGCACCATGTCGCGCACCGCCTGGTCCATGCCGACCAGCATGGCACGCGCGACGATGCTGTGCCCGATGTTGAACTCCTCGATCTCCTCGACCAGCACCAGCTCTTGCACGTTCGTGTAGTGCAGGCCGTGACCGGCGGCGACACGCATGCCCAGCTTGGCGGCGGCGCGGGCGGCGTCGGCGATGCGGCGTAGCTCGTTCCTGCGCGAAACGTCGTCGCGGGCGTCGGCATATTTGCCCGTGTGCAGCTCGATCGACGGCGCGTCGAGGCGGTGGGCGGCGCGCAGCATCTCGAGGTCGGGGTCGATGAAGAGGCTGACCTTCAAGTCGGCGTCACGAAGCGACTGCACGTACTTCTTCAAGTGATCGCGGTGATGGTTGACGTCGAGGCCACCCTCTGTGGTGAGCTCCTCGCGACGCTCGGGCACCAGGGTGACGATGTCAGGCTTAACGTCGAGGGCGATCTTGAGCATCTCCTGCGTCGCGCCCATCTCGAGGTTGAGCGTCGTCTGCACGGTCTCGCGGAGGATGCGTACGTCACGCTCCTGGATGTGGCGTCGATCCTCCCGCAGATGCACCGTGATCTGATCGGCGCCGGCTGCCTCGGCGATAGCCGCGGCGGCCACTGGGTCGGGGTATTTCGTGCGCCGCGCCTGTCGGATCGTGGCGATGTGATCGATGTTGACGCCAAGCTTCCTGTGCACCTGTTCTCCTGAGCGAATGCCGATTAGCCGATTGCCGAAACGATCTCGTTGGCGATTTCATTCGCCCACTTGGCGACATCTTTCGCGACCGGCCCCTCGACGAGGACGCGTGCCTTCGCTTCTGTTCCGCTGAAGCGGACGACGACGCGGCCATCGCGGCCGAGGCGCTTCTCGACCTCGCCGATGCGCTTCTGGACCGACGGCAGGTCGGCGAGCGGTTTCTTCTCGCGCACTTTCACGTTCACCAACGATTGGGGATAGAGCGGCAAGAGCTCGCGCAAGGAGCTGATGGTCTGCTTCTCGCGACGCATCACCGCCAGGAGCTTCAACGCCGCGAGCATACCGTCGCCGGTCGTCGAGTGGCCGAGGTAGACCATGTGGCCCGACTGCTCCCCACCGAAGACGTAGCCGTGCTTGCGCATCGAGTCGACCACGTAGCGATCGCCTACCGCGGTGCGCACGACTTTGCCGCCCCACTCCTCCACTTTACGGTCGAGCGCGAGGTTGGACATGACCGTCGCGACCACCGTCTTCTTCTTGAGCGAGCCGTCGCGCAGCATGTCGCGCGAGCCGATGGCGAGGAGGTGGTCACCGTCGACCACTTCACCGCGGTTGTCGACGACGATGAGTCGGTCCGCGTCGCCGTCGAGGGCGATGCCGAGATCGGCCTTGTGCTTCTTCACCGCGGCTTGCACGCCTTCCGGGTGAAGCGCGCCGCACTTGCGGTTGATGTTGCGGCCGTCGGGCGAGACGCCCAGACGAATGACCGTGGCGCCGAGCTCTTCGAAGACCTTGGGCGCGACATGGTAGGCGGCGCCGTTCGCGCAATCGACGACGATCTTCATGCCGTCGAGATCGAGCTCGTTGGGGAATGCGCTCTTCAAGAATCCGATATAGCGGCCTTGAGCGTCGTCGATACGGAAGGCCTTGCCAACGGCGCTCTTCGTCGGGCGCACCTTTCCGAGCCGCTCGTCGTCGAGCAAGCGCTCGAGCTCGAGCTCGCTCGCGTCGGGGAGCTTGAAGCCGTCGCGCGCGAAGATCTTGATGCCGTTGTCCTCGAACGGATTGTGGCTGGCGCTGATCATGACGCCGGCGTCGCAGCGCATGTCGCGAGTCAGGAACGCGACCGCGGGGGTAGGAAGCGGGCCGATCAGCAACGCGTCGACGCCCATCGAACAGACGCCGCTCGCGAAGGCCATCTCGAGCATGTAGCCGGAGAGGCGCGTGTCCTTGCCGATGAGAATGCGATGGCGGTGCGTGCCGTGCTTCGACTGATGCGCGACGGCGCGACCCAACGCCAAGGCGATCTCGCAGGTCATCGGAAACTGATTGGCGACCCCGCGGACACCGTCGGTGCCGAACAGGCGGCGCTCCGTCCCACCGTTGGTCTCGCTCTTGGCCTCGGTCTTCATCCCTTACCCCTGCGTCGGTTCACGAGCTTCGTCACCTTGACGCGTACGGAAGGTAAGCTGCCGGCCAAGCCAACGCGATCCGGCAAGCCCTCGACCGTGACATTTTTCTCGAAGTCACGCACGCCTTCGTCGAGCTCGGTGCCGATGTCGAGGTAAGCAACGAGGCCTTGTTTGTCAAAGCCGTCGACCAAACGCCGCGGTCCGCGTACCTCGACTTTGACCACCTCCGGGTCGAGGATGAGCTCGGTGCCGGCCGGCAGATCGCGACAGCGGACAGTGGCGGCGAGCACCTTCGTGGCCGTCTCCTCGCGGATGTCGATGTCGACGGCGACGACCTTGTCACGCAGCCGCATCGGCGGCGGCAGCGGCCGCAGCTCGATCTCCTCGCTGAAGCCCTCCTCGCGACCCGCGAGGTTCAGGGGGCGCGTGTAGACGCTTTCGATACCCTGCATGACCGTCGCGGGCCCGATGACCCGCACCTTCTCGGGGTTGGCCATCGAAGCAACGACCTCGAAGCCGTAGGCCGGCTTGTCGATCCCCAGGTCGATGGCGACCGGCACCTGCTTCTCCACCTTGCGATCGAGACTGACATCGATCTGCGTCGGAGTCATCGCCACGACGGTCATGCCACCCGGGGCGTTGACGTCGCTGACATCCAGCTTGCGGCGCACCGACCCAGGCCCCGCGTCACGTAGATCGATGCGCACGGGCGCGAGCTTTTCCGGATCGTAGGAACGAACGCTCGCCCAAGGGCCGGCGATGGTGACGTTGATGGTCGTCGGGTACTCGCCGATGAGCTCGATGTCGTCGGCGGTGCGGTACTCGATGGGGAAGTCGACGTCCACGGAGCGGTCGTTCTCGACGCTGACGAAGAAGTAGAGCGCCAGCGCCAACGCCAGCGAAAACGCCTTGAGCGGATAATCGCGGGTCAGCCACTCGAAGCGCTGGGTCATGCCGGCGCTCCTTGCGGTGACGGCTCACGCTTGGCCTTGGTGGGCCGCGGTCCGAAGTAGCGTTGCAGGACCTTGCGCAGCATGATGCCGTCGAGGTCACGCGTCAGGGTGCCGCCTTCGGCGATCGAGATCTGGCCGCGCTCTTCGCTGACGACGATGGCCACGGCGTCGACCTCCTCGGTAACGCCGAGCGCCGCGCGGTGCCGGGTGCCCAGGCGTTGGTCGAGCTTCGGATTCGACGTCAGGGGCAAGAAGACCGCTGCGGCGGACACGCGCCCCTGCTGGATGATGAGAGCGCCGTCATGCAGCGGCCCCGGTGGCGTGAAGATCTGCATGAGCAACGCGGTCGAGATGCGGCCGTCGACGCGGATGCCGGTCTCCGCGAGCTCCGAGAGGTCGGCGTCGCGCTCGACCAGCAAGATCGCACCGATGCGGTCCTTGGCCATCGCTTCGGCTGCCCGCGTCAGCTCGTCGACGATGAAGGCGCCTTGGCCGTAGGCGATGTTGCTGAAAGGCCTGCGCCCGACGCGCGATAGCCCGCGGCGAATGTCGTGCTGGAAGACGACGATGACGATGAGCAGGAAAGAGCTGATGAAGTTGTCGAGGATCCAGCTCACGGTCTTGAGACCGAAGAGCTTGGAGACGAAGAAGGCCACCGCGACGAGGCCCAAGCCCACCAGGATCTGCTGCGCGCGGGTGCCGCGGATGAGCAGCAACACGCGATAGATGAGGTAGGCCACCACTGCCACGTCGGCAGTAGCCACCAGCACCGACATGAGTCGCGAATCTTGCAGGAGCTCCCAGCTCATCGTCGCTCGCGGGCTGTCACCCTCGGAGTGTCGTCTATCACCCGGGTGCCACGCAACAGAACCCCAGGTTTGCCGACCATTCTCGCTACCCGAGGGATTGCATGTCCAAGATCGTGCGGGCTGGCGAGTCACCGGCGGAGGGGTCCCCTCCCGCGGCGCGTACCTCTGCCCAAGGTGCGGGCAAAGCTCCCCAAGCCACGGCGACCCCGAAGAGCCAGCTGCTCTCGAGCCCCGCCCTCATGCGCAGCGCTCTTCCGCGCACCCCAGACCTCCTTCTCGCACCATGCCCGCTGGACACGAACCGCACGGACTTCGCCTCCACCGAGCACATGCTGCTCGGCAACGCCGCTACCGGCAACGAGCTGGTGAAGGAGCTGCGCCTCAAGGACGGCACCAAGCTGTCATTCGGCGAGGTCGTCGCCCTCTCCGGTGACTTCGTAGGGTCGGTTGCGGAGCTCCGGACCCTTGCCGAGACCCCCGCGGGCCAGGACGAGCTCATCTGGGCACGATGGCTGGCGCTAGGCCAGGGGCGTGAGCCCGAGCCCAACGTGCCAGCCGAAGCGAAGAAGCGCGTCCTCCTACGCCTCGCAGGCCTGGCCGCCGACAACTCGACCCACTTCAGCCATGGCGGCACCGCGCTCGAGACCTACAAGCGTGGTCACGCCGAAGCGCTTCGTAAGGCCCACGAAGCCGGGGCGACCGGCAACGACGCCCTGTTTGCCGCCGCGGTCACCGACGAGGCCTGCAGCCAGCACTTCCTGTCCGATACCTTCTCGGCTGGTCACATCCGCGCCCCGGTCGCCGAGATCCGCGAAACCTACCGGCGGGAGCAGCCAGATTCCGTCAACCAGATCCTGAAATACGTCGTCAAGCGCATCGTCCAGAGCCTCGACGCGCGCGGCGACGTGCCCTGGTTCTGGCCCCGCTCTCTCGTCGAGAGCAAGGCGCTCGAGGCCATCCACAAGAACGCGGGGACCATCATCGGCAAGTTCTCGCTCGGCGATGTCGTCGCCCTCGCCTGCCACAACACCGACGGCAACGGCCTCAATGTCGTCTCGGCGGTGTATCCGTCCGGGCTGCCCGCTCCCGGCGGATTTCACTGGCGCGCCGACGGTGACTCCAAATTGAAGCCCGGCTCCACCACCTGGCGTATGGCCTTGGGAGCCATGCGAGCGTCGCGCCTCGAGCTCGAGCTCGCGCGTGCTCAAGGGTCGAAGACGCCGAAAGAGCCGCTCGCGCCCGTGTACCTGGCAACCCGATTCATCCCCCGTGACGACGCGGCGAAGAACCCGGTGTTTGCTTGGCGTTGGGGCGCCATGAACACCTACATGGTGGATGCCATCAACGTCTGCTTGAGAGAGGTCCTGGTGACGCAGCTGCGGCGTTACCCACCGGAGTACGCCGTCGTGCGTTTCGACAACTGGGGTAACCTCGATCCCAACGGCCCAGTCGCGTTGCACGTGGGCGAAGCGTTCGAAGCCCTGTGTCGCGAAATCGAAGCCGACGGCATCAAGGTCCTGGAGCGAGCCGTCAGAAAGCGCTCGGTTCAGGCCGCGACTTGAGCCGACGGCATGCTCACTTCGCTATAGCGATGGACGGCCCGGTACTCGTCACCGTCGCCACGCTCATCTGGAAGAGCTGACAGAGCATGCTGAAGGCCTTCAGGTTCCACTGGTAGCCCTGCTGCGGGCGAATCGCGTAGTGCTTGCCGTTCAACGCCACGGAGAATCCCGCGCCCTCGGGTGGTTCGGGCGCCTCGACGACCTCGAGCGTGACGATCGGATTCTCGGAGACTGGTAGCGTACGCGGATCCGGCACGACGTCGGTCTCCGGCTCCTCACCAATGGCACGCCCGACGAAGGTGAGCACCTCGTGAAAGCTGCGCAGCCGCAGGCGGCCGTGGATCGGCAGATCGCCGGCGTTCGTCCCGGCGCGAATGTCGATGAGCACGTCGTTGAACGGCACCTCTTCGGCCTGCTCGTGCAGGCGGCGGCGCTCGTCGTCCGACAACACCGAGGGGTCATAGTTGCTGATCATCACGCGGCCGTTGACCCGCTTGGTCACGCGGTAGAGACGCTGCTGCGGGTCGTAGGTGAGCGAGTAATCCTTGTACGTCGACTGAAACGCCTCGGGCGTCACCGTGTCCGCTGGAACCGTCCAGGTGTGCTGGAAGTGCAACGGCTCGACGTAGAGGCCGTGGCGATCCTGAATGGCCGAGAGATGGGACACCACGCGGCGGAAGACTTGGTAGCCCTCTCGATCCGAAGGACGGTTGCGGTGGACCCCGGGGAACGCGGTGCCATCGTCTTCGAGATGCACCTCGGCGCCCAGCAAGCGCAGTAACGCGTCGACGTCGTAGCCCTGGCGGAGCAACAGCGTCAGCTTCTGCTCCTCGAACGGCGTCAACATCCGTTGGGTGAACTCTTCACCCTGCATGGGCGTGATGCTGACCGTCGGGTTCTCCTCAGTGCTTCCACTGATCTGCGGAACCGGCAGCCAACCGTAGTCGCCAGTCGCCGCCGGACCGACGCCGCCACTGAACGTGAACTTGTAGGTGGCGAGGATGCTGGAGACCCCCGTGAAGTGCATCGGCAGGTTCTGGTGCGCTCGGGCGATGTTGAGCAGCAACAGCTTCGAAATGGTCTCCGCGGTGGTCTCGTCGTAGGCCATGACGATGTTGTCGAGCCGGGTCGTCGTCGTCGCGCAGCCGAGCGAGGCAACAAGGAGAAGCATCAGCGCGCACCGGCGCGTTCGCTGTTGGGTCATGGGCATCGGGCGCGAGTATAACTAACTGCCGACGGCCGCGCGCAACTACGGCTTGCTTGCCACCGCTCTTTGGCGCAAGACGTGCATCCCGTCGTGAACCACTCTCCCCTGCGCCGGTTGTCGGTCTTGCTTCTCTGCGCGGCTTGCTGGCTGCCCGCCAAGGCCCTAGCCATCCGCCCGTTCGTAACCGACGACGCCCGCGTAGTCGGCGCCCGGTTGGCCCAGCTCGAGACCTGGGTTCGCTATGACGTACAGTCGCTCGAGCACAACATCTTGGCGGCGTTTGGTCCCACCGATTGGCTGGAGCTCTCCGGTGGTCTCGTTCACGGCGCGGTCATCGAAGGCGACGGCGCGGGTTACACCATCAAGGGGCCCCTCCTGCAGGGCAAGGTCCTCGCGATGCCCGCGGTCGACAATGGCCATCCCGGGCTCGCCTTCGCTGGCGGAGCGCTCTTTCCTTGGGGCCGTGGAGAGTTTCGCGAACCCGGCTGGGGCGCGTTCGCTTACGCCGCCGCGACGCAGTCACTCGAAGCGGAGGCCATCCTCATCCACGTGAACCTGGGCGTCACCACGGGCGACGACCTCGAGGAGGTCAACGTCACGGCCGGCATCGGCTCGCAGATCAAGGTGCTCGGGGGCATGCACGGCGTCTTCGAGATCTTCTATGGCGATCCTTACGCGCCGGGCTTTGCCCTTTGGGCGACACAGGTCGGGTTCCGCTACATCTTCAACGCAAGCATCCAGTGCGACGGCACCTTCGGCAGCACCTTCACCGAGGTCGAGGGCGGCGAGACCGAGCAGTGGGGCACGCTTGGCTTGCGCATCGTCTCGCCGGAGCTCTGGTAGAGTGCTAGGCGCGCGCCACGGTATTGAGTGCTTCGAGCGCGGCACGCACCTCGTCGGGCGTGTTGAAGATGCCCGCCGACAAACGCGGATATGACGGCCGGTAGGGACTGTGGCTGGCGATGACCCTGCGTGCCTTGAGACCGTCCACGATAGCGTCCGTATCGCGGCCCTTGATGACGAACGAACAAATGCCCGCCGAGAGCCGCGGGTCACGCGGCGTGAACAGCGTGAGGCCGGGGATCTTCACGAGCCCCTCCTTGATTTGCCCGTTGAGCTCGCTGACACGCGCGGCGATGCGGTCGCGACCGAGCTCGCGATGCAGTCGGAACGCGGCGCCGAGCGCCCACTGGTGCTCGTAGGCGAGAAAGCCGCCCGGGCTCATGCGCGCTGCGGTGGCGGGAGTCGTAGGCTCGCGATTTTCGGCCCAGGCCTGAAACTGCTCGGGGTCGCCGAAGCAGGGAATCGACGGCGTCATGCGCGCCCAAACCGCCGGCTTCGCCCAGACGATACCGGTGCCGCGGGGTCCGAACATCCACTTGTGCGTCCCGGCGACGAAGACATCGGCGCCCATCTCGGCGACGGTCTCATCGACGCAGCCCAGACCATGCACGCCGTCGACCAGCAACACGACCCGCTCGTCGGCGGCTCGCTTCTGATTGATGTCCGCTACAGCGGCGGCGATCTGCCTGATCGGCAGCTTGAGGCCCGTCTGCGAGCTCACCCAGGTGATGCCGAAAACGCGCGTCGACGGCTTCACCTCGCGACGCACGCGCTCGACGATGCCCTGGACAGTCGCCTTGGCGGCGTCCTCATAGAGCGCGACCTTGCGAACCGAGGCGCCATTGCGCTTCACCGCGAGGTTGATGGCGGTGTGGTGCACATAGTGATCGTGGGTGGTGGTGAGCACCTCGTCGCCGGGCTTTAGCGGTAGTCCGCTATAGACGAGTGCGAGGCCGCTGGTGGTGTTCGACACCAACGCCACGTCCTCGCCCTTGCCGCCCAGGTATGCCGCGATATCGTCGCGCACCTGATCCTGGACGCTCTTCCCCTCGCGCTTGAACAGGCCTTCTTCGACCGTGGTGAACGGGTTCGCGTCGATGGCCTTGCGATAGGCATCGATGGCCTCGCGCACCGGCGTCGGATGCGAGGCGATGAAGAACCCGGAGAAGTGCATCCAGTCGGGTGAGAGCGTGAACAACTTGCGCACCGCGTCCCACGTCTCGGCCTTGGGGCTAGGCTTGGCGGCGCTCTCGAGAGCCGCGAGCAAGGTGCTCGGAGTCAGTGCAATGCCTACCGCCGCGCTCTGAGCGAGCACGAAACCTCTACGGGTGATGTCCATGTGCGTGTCCCCTAGCGCCCGGTCGTCAGCAGCCTTCTGGCCGCTTTCACACCACACTTCTGATACTGATGGTAGGCGTCGGCCGCACGGTCACGGATTTGCGTGTCCGATTCCTTGGCGATCCAACCGTCGAGAGCGGCGGCCAGCGTATAAGCCTCGGGTGCCATCAACCCGGTTGTCCACAATAGAGGACGGGCGCCGGTCGCCGCGAGCGGCTTGTCGAAGTACGACTTGCTGACGCAGGCGAGGATGATGGCGTCGCGCGTCTTGGCGTCCGCCTTCGCGGGGAGCTGGTCGAGCGAGAAGTCCATGAGCCCATCGTGGCCCACGTAGACCGCGAGCTCGATGTCGGAGCCTGCCGCGGCGGCGAGGAAGTCCTCGATGGCGCTCTTGATGGCAATGCCGCGATAGGCGTCCGCAGTGAGCCGGGTCTTGCTGGCGCGGTGCTCGAAGACGGCGCGCTCGAGGACGTTGGCCGGCAGTGGTGAGTCGCTCGGTACCAGGACCCAGCCGGCATGGCGCTTGAAGTACGTCTTCACACCGTAGGCGGCGCCCCAATAAAGGTTGTTCGCGGGGTCGTCGCCGTTACCGAGCTTCGCCGGCACCGGAACGATGCCCTGGTGGGCGTTGTCAGCCAGCGCGACGAACACGTGGACGCGCCTGGGGCCTTCTGCTCGGGCCGCCACCGGAAGCGCCAACACCCCGACGATCCACAAGAAACGCACGCACTCCGAGTTGTGCCATGCGGGCCGCGCACCCGCCCGCCGCCGATGCCGATAACGGACCCGTGACCGAGCGAATCCCAACCGCGACAACGCCTTCGGCCACTCCGCGGACGACCACCGACGCCGGCCCAGCCAGGGAGGCCCCCCCAAAGGTCACCCCCATGCGCCGCCCGACCGCCGAGGCCGCCGCCGCCCGTGGACGGGACACCGGTCTGGGCTTTGGGCGCGGCAATCCGTTCTACTGGCGCGGCACCGGCTGCGCCGACCAGATCGGCTGGCTCGCGAAGGAAGCGCCGCCGGCCGCCAACGTCACCGATCGGTTCGAAGCGCTCAACGCCAAAGCCTTCGCTGGTGGCGACGTGTTGCCCGCGAACGCCAATGACTTCGTCTACCTGTGCATTGGCGGCATCTTCAGCGACCGCGTGCCGAGCGCGTATTATCTGAAGGAGAACATGGCGGCGCTCAGCGGCGCCGGCCTCGACGTACGCCGCATCCAGATCGACAGCTTGGTGGGCGTTGCGACCAATGCCAAAGTCGTGCGCGACGCCGTGATGGCGGCGGCGAGTGGCGGCAAGAAGGTCGTGCTCATCGGCCACAGCAAGGGCGGGCTCGATTCCGCGGCCGCCATCGCCATGTATCCCGAGGTGGCTGCTGTCACGCACGCGCTCATCACCATGCAGTCGCCCTACGCCGGTTCGCCGGTCGCCCAAGACATCGCCGACGATCCGCTACAGAAGAACGTGACGATGTTCCTCCTCGAGGGCCTGATCCGCGGCAACCGCGACATGGCGCGGGACCTCACGTATTCGCAGCGCCGAGAGTTCTTGGCGAAACATCCGCTCCCGAAGGACCTCAACATCGTCTCGCTCGCGACCACCGACAGCGATTGGTTCTCCCTGAACCGCGTGCCGAACGACTACATGCGCCTCCGCTATCGCAAACGCTCCGACGGCCTGGTCGTGCCGGATGACGCGTTCCTACCGAACAGCCGCTACGCGCTCATCTCCGGCCTCGATCACTTGAGCACGACGTGCCCGTCGGCCCAGCGCTGGAAATACAGGCCGGCCAGCATCACGCTCTCGCTGGTCGCTATAGCGCTCAGCTAGCCGGAGCTACCGCAGCGGAAGACGACGATCGGGCGCCGGGTGCCACCGCGCACCAGGGCGCAGCTCGAGCCGAAGAGCTCGAGCTGATTGACCAAGGAGTCGTAACGCCAACCGACGCCGTCGAAGATCTGCACCCGATCTTCAGGGTCGCCCGTGTTCTCGAGAAAGACCGAGAGCTGTGATCGGCTGATCGGTATCCCGGCGAGGTCGAAGCGGCACGTCGTGACGCGCGAGATCACGTCGTTCAGAGCCGATTGCAAGGCACCGGCGTCGCCGGCCTCGTAGTAACACGTCGGTGCGCCGACGTCGTCGCAGGTCGTCCGCGTGAGCGCATCGCAGCCCGCGACGTTGCGGTTGGGGGTGCGGCCGTGCACGGCGTTGCAGTTGAGGTTGGCACTCTGGGCGAGCTCGAAGCCGACCACGAAGGTCTTGATGCGCGGCGTCTGACTGTAGAGCCGGTCGATGGCGGCGTTGACGCGGCAGCTCTGGTCGGCCCCCGAGATGACGGTGCCACAGGTCGTGCACGTGCCGCTCAAGCAGTCACCACCGCCGGAGCAGGTGCGCGCTCCGGGGCAGTCCGGACAGCTGCCGCCACCGCAATCGACGTCGGTCTCGGCGCCGTCTTGGACGCCGTTGGTGCAAGGGCTCGCGCATGGCCGACACGGCCCACCGCAATCGACCCCGGTCTCGCCACCGTTGGTCGTGCCGCTGTCGCAATGCCCCGGCTTGCACACCAACAAGACCGGGTCGCAGAACCCGCTCTGGCAATCGCCGTCCTCGCGGCAGGCCGCGTTGTTGCCGCAGCCGGCGGCGCACGTGCCGCCGCAATCGACGCCGGTCTCGGTACCGTTGGCGACGCCGTCGGTGCAGATGGGCGCGCTGCAGAAGGCGCCGGTGCAGACACCGCTCAAACAGTCAGCGTCGTCGACACACTTCAAGCTGTCGGCGCACGGTTGGCATGGGCCGCCGCAATCGACGTCGGTCTCGGCGCCGAGTTGCAGCTCGTCACCGCAGCTCGCCGGCCGGCAGGCGCCGCTGCGGCAGAGATGCGAGAAGCAGTCGTCGTCGCTGATGCAGGTGGGAGGCGCGCAGCCGCCCGCGCCGAAGCAGTCGTTGCTGTCGCAGGCCGCGTCGTTCCCGCAGGCTTCGCCGCCGACATCGAGACAGGGCGGACAGAGGCCTCCGCAATCGCGGCCAGTCTCGTCACCGTCCTGGATGCCGTCACTGCAAGGCGGCTGGCACTGCGAAACCGGCGCCGTGTCGAAGGTCGGCTCGCCGTCGGTGACCAAGAGCACGGCGTTGGCACGGTCGGGGTCGTTCAAGCCGCCACGGTCGGGCAACGCGAGAATGTTGCGCAGGGTGCCGGCTGTCGTGGTCGCGCCGCCGGGGACGGTGCCGTCGAGAGCGTCTTCGATGGCGGGCCGGCTGTTGAGCGCCACGGGCACATCGACGACGCCGGCCGAGGTGTTGTTCCGGTCGCTGCAGCTCGTCCAGTTGCAAGGGCGCGCGCACGTAGCGCCGGGAGTCGGGTGCGGGAAGATCGCCAGACCGAAGGCGACCTGGTTCAGATAGCTGTCGATGAGGCCGATCACGCCACTGCCGCCGGTGCCGCCTTTGATGGCGAGGAGCGCTTCGGTCCAGCGCGGCACCGTCTGCGTCTGCGTGCATGCCGGTGGATCGAGGCAGTTGGCGGTGCAATCCTCGTCGCTGCACACCAACGTGCCGCCCACTGGGTCATCGAAGCCGAAGGCCGTGCACTCGCGATTACCTCCGCAGCTCGGATCGTCAGTGCAGGGCGTACACGTCGTTCCGAGGTTGCGGTCGTTGCAACCATCGCCGCTGTAGTTGAAGCCGCAGTCGCCGAAGGCTTCGTGCCCGCCGCCGCAGAGATTCATGCTGCCGGATCGGTCGAAGGCAATGAGCACATTGGGCGGCACGATGGCGCCGACGGCGAGGTCTTCGTTGCCGCAGCGTGGGTTGACCTCGCACTGGTACTCGGCGTTGCAGCGGAAATCGTTGGGACAGTCGGTGCCGGCGCAGCTCCCGTCGGCGACGCAGCCCGAGACGTCGAAGCCCGAGGCGTCGCGCACCGTGGCGCAATGCTCACCGAGCGGGCACGGACAGGCGTTGTCGGAGGGCGGTACGCAACGGAAGTCCACGCAAGCGAAGCCGTCGACACAATCAGCGGCGACGTTGCACTGACCGAAGCCGATGCAGCGCCCGACGGTGCCGCAGCGCTGGCCGAAGGGACAGCAATTGCCGCTCGCACAGCACGTGAGCTCACCGGGTGGACAGCTCGCGGTGAAGTCGTTGCTATTGCAGACCTGGCCCGTGAGCTCGCAAGCATTGGAACCGGCGTTGCAGGCGTACCCCGGCGGACAGTCGCTCGACAGCTCGCAGGTGCCGAGATCGATGCAGACGTCGCAGGTGCCGCGCTCGACGCAGATCTTGCCGCCACCGCAGTCGAGGTCGACGGCGCAGCAGCCGTTCGGCGTACAAACTTGGTTACCGGCGCAGTACTCACTCCCCGCGGTGCAGTCGGAGTTGTCGTCGCAGCGGTCCGGCACCAAGCAATTGCCGGCGGCGCTGCAAAACTTCGGCGGCCTGCAATCGCTGCTCGCATCGCAGGTGGTGTTCTCGACGCAGCCCCCGCCGACGCACGCGTAGCCCTGACCGAGCTGGATGGTGCAATCGCCGTCGACGAGGCAGGTATCGAAGTCGCGACAGAGATTGTCCGAAGCGCAGTACTGCTCGTCACAGTCGCCGCGCGCGCCGCAGGTGCCGTTCGGGATGCAGGTACCGTTGACGCTGCAATAGCCGCTATCGCAGAGCCCCTCGGGGTGGCCGAGCGCGCACTGGATGGCCTCGCAGCCAATCGACGTACATGTCTGCCCTGGCGGACAACTTCCGGGCGTTCCGGGCGCGCAAACC
Source organism: Myxococcota bacterium (assembly GCA_041288095.1). GTDB lineage: Bacteria > Myxococcota > XYA12-FULL-58-9 > XYA12-FULL-58-9 > JALHOP01 > JALHOP01. Next base: position 40,665 of record JBGGMJ010000129.1, on the reverse strand, counting down.
TGGGCGACGCAGGCACCCCCGTCGCAGGCCTGGCCGTCGGGACAGCAGCCCTGCGTGCGATTCGGAGAGCACGCACATTGATCGAGGGGCTCGCACCGACCGTTATTGCAGCCAAGGCCGGCGCCACAGAAGCCGCGCGGCTCGTCCGGTGAGCACGGTCGTTCGTTGGGCACACATGCGTCGACGCAGACGTCGGAGCGAACGCAGCAGCTACCGCCGCAACAGGCGGCTCCATCGGCGCACAGACCACTCGGCCGCTCGGGCGCACAGCTGTTGGCGCCTGGTCCGCTGGTGACGATGGGCAGGCAGGTGCCGTCGTCACAGCCCTCCGCTGGGTCGCAATCACACCAGCCGGTGAGACACTGGCCCTCGCACACGCAGAACTGCGAGTTGACGCAGACGCACACCCCACCGCTGCAGATCTGTCCACGCCCGCAGTCGCCGTTCGGCACCGCCGCCGAGCACGCGCCCGACGACGAAACACAGCGCTCCTCCGCCGAACAGATCTGCGAAAAGCCACAATCCGCCGAGCTCACGCAGCGCTGCCCGAGGGTGTCCTCGAAGAGCGAAAGCTGCCCGCTGCACGCCGATAGAAAAGCGAGCAGAGCGATGCGAAAGGTTTGCGACCCGAAGGTTTTCATGGACTTGCCGATTTAGAGGAAAGTGTAGGCGACGGGCGCTGATGAAGCCAGCGCCACTCGCGTCCAAGAGGGTGTATGCTTGTCATGCGCATTGCCCCCCAATGCGTCCCCAGCCCGGCGCAACGCCGTGGCTCTGCTGCCCCGAGGTACCGTGGCCTTCTCGAAGAGCGTTTTGGATATCGATTGCGAGCGTGAGATCGAGCGCATCAGCGCTTTCATCCGGACCACGATCGGCGACCTGAAGCGGCGTGGCATCGTCTTGGGGCTGTCCGGAGGCATCGATAGCTCGGTCACGGCTGCCCTGGCGGTACGAGCGCTGGGTAAGGAGCGCGTCCTGGGCCTGTTCATGCCCGAGCATCACACGAGCGATGACGCGCTCATCCTGGGCAAGGCGCTCGCGGAGTCGCTCGGCATCAAAGCCCTCACGGAGGACATCGCACCGGCCCTCGAGGGTGCCGGCTGCTACGCGCGCCAGAACGAGGCCATCCGCACCGTCTTCCCCGACTACGGCGACGGCTGGAAGTGCAAGATCACCTTGCCGTCGATCCTCGATAGCGACCGCCTGAACGTCTACCGCCTAACGGTGCAAACGCCGGACGGGCGTCAAATGACGGAGCGCATGCCGCCCGCGGCGTATCTGCAGATCGTCGCGTCCACCAACTACAAGCAGCGCGTCCGCAAGATGACCGAGTACTACCACGCGGATCGGCTGACGTACGCTGTAGCGGGCACACCGAACTTGCTCGAGTACGACCAGGGCTTTTTCGTGAAGCTCGGCGACGGCTCGGCGGACCTGAAGCCCATCGCGCACCTCTACAAGACGCAGGTGTTCGCCCTCGCCGCGGCGCTTGGTGTGCCGGAGCAGATTCGTAGCCGCACGCCCACGACCGACACCTACTCGATGCCGCAGACGCAGGAAGAGTTCTATTTCGCCCTGCCCTACGACCGCATGGACCTCTGCCTCTACGCCTTCAACCATGAGGTTTCCGCCACGGACGCCGCGCCGGTGATCGGCATCACCGCCGAACAGGTCGAGCGCGTCTACAAGGACATCCAGAGCAAGCGCCGCTTCGCGGTGTACCTGCACAGCCCACCCAAGCTCATGGAGCCCGCATAGCCGTGTTTGGCCCGCCGCCCACCCAGCACACGCGCGCAACGCCTCTGTTGCACGACTTCCTCGAGGACGCGGCGGTCCGTCATCCCGACAAGGTCGCCCTGGTCGTCAAAGGAACGCGCACGACCTACGGCGAGCTCGACCGCCAAGCCAACGCCGTGGCCCATACACTCCAGCGGCTCGGCGTCGAGCGCGGTGATCGCGTGCTCGTTTTCGCGGACAACTCGCGGGAGACCGTGGTTTCGTTCTGGGCGGCGCTCAAGGCCAACGCCGTGCCGAGCGTCATCAATCCGCTAACCAAGCAGGACAAGCTCGCCTACTTGCTCGACGATTGCCGGGCCAAGGTGTTGATCACCGAGGCCCACCTATCGCCGGTCGTCGACGGCGGCGTCGCCAAGGCGAAGCACCCACGCCACACCATCGTCGCCGGCGCCCTCGATCCTGCCCGCTTGCCGAACGTGAAGAACGTGCTGCCCTGGTCGGCCGCGCTCGACGCCTCGACCGAGCCACCGCGCCGACACAACCTGGACATCGATCTCGCGGCTATCATCTACACCAGCGGCAGCACCGGCGAGCCCAAGGGCGTGATGCTCACGCACCACAACATGCTCACCGCCACGCGCTCGATCACCACGTTGCTCGAGATGGACGGCGACGACGTCGTGCTCGCGGCGCTACCGCTCGCCTTCAACTATGGCCTCTACCAGATGATCATGACGTTCGCGGTCGGCGGACGCGTGGTGCTCGAACGAGGCTTTGCATACCCAGCGCAAACGCTGTCCGTCATGGCGGTCGAAAAGGTAACCGGCTTTCCCGGCGTACCGACCATCTTCTCCGTCCTCGCCGGCATGACCGACCTCGCGCAGTTCGATCTCTCGTCGGTGCGCTACATCACCAACACCGCGGCGGCCCTCACGGACAAGCACATCGGCGTGTTGCGCGGGGCATTCCCTCGGGCCCGCATCTACTCGATGTACGGCCTCACCGAGTGCAAGCGCTGCACGTACCTGCCCCCCGAGGACCTCGAGCGCAAACCGACGAGCGTCGGCATCGCCATCCCCAACACCGAGCTCTGGATCGTCGACGAGACAGGCAACAAGGTCGGCCCGAACGTCGTGGGTCAGCTCGTCATCCGCGGCGCCACGGTGATGCGAGGCTACTGGGAGAAACCGGAAGCGACGGCCCTGGTGCTGCGACCTGGTCCACTGCCCGGCGAGCAGGTGTTCTACACCGGCGACCTTTGCCGACTCGACGACGAAGGTTACCTCTACTTCGTCGCGCGCATGGACGACATCATCAAGACCCGGGCCGAGAAGGTCGCGCCCAAGGAGGTCGAGTGCGCTATCATGAACATCGCCGGCGTGAGGGAGGCGGCGGTGATCGGTGTGCCCGACGAGTTGTTGGGCCAGGCCATCAAGGCCTTCGTGGTTCTCGACCAGGGCGCGGCCCTGACGGCAAAGGACATCATGAAGGAGTGCCAGAAACAGCTCGAGAGCTTCATGGTGCCCAAGCACGTGGAGCTCATCTCCGAGCTGCCCAAGACGACGACCGGCAAGATCACAAAATCGGGCCTCCGATGAGAGCCCAGAGAGTCCTCCGCAAATGAGCTCCCAACTCAGCATTCCCCCGGAACCCAGCCCAGGCGAGAAGGTCCGCGCCTTCATCCTCAAGAATTTCTACGTTGCGAACGCGAGCGACCTCGTCGACTCGGCGTCGCTCCTCGACGGCGGCATCGTCGACTCCACCGGCATCCTCGAGATCATCATGTTCCTCGAGGAGGAGTTCAAGCTGAAGGTGGCCGACGCCGAGATGATCCCGGCCAATTTGGATAGCGTCGACAACCTCGCGGCGTACGTACGGCGAAAGCTCGGCTGGTAGCGTGTGCGGTATCGCGGGCATCGTCGATCTACGCGGACGCCCGGAGCCGGTGGAGCGCGAACGGCTGACGCGCATGCTCGGCATCATGACGCATCGGGGTCCGGACGAGCTCGGCATCTATCGTGACAAGCGGGCCGGCCTCGCGCATGCGCGCCTGTCGATCATCGATCTGAGCACCGGTCAGCAGCCGCTCGCCAACGAGAGTGGCGATCTGTGGATCGTCTTCAACGGCGAGATCTTCAACTACGTCGAGCTGCGCGGCGAGCTCGAGGGGTACGGTCATCGCTTCGCCACCAAGAGCGACACCGAGGTCATCGTCCATGCATGGGAGCAATGGGGTGAGGAGGCATTTGGCCGCTTCAACGGACAGTGGGCCGTAGCCCTTTGGGATGCTCGCGCGGACATGCTGGTGCTCTGCCGGGACCGCGTCGGCGTACGACCCCTCTATTATGCCGAGCACGATGGCCGCTTGGCGTTCGCGAGCGAGGTGAAGGCGCTGTTCGCGGGTGTGCCCGAGCTGCCTCGAGCCTTCGACGCCGTGGGTATCGAGCAGACGTTCACGTTCTGGAGTGTCGTGGCGCCACGAACGGTTTTTCGCGGCGTGAACGAGCTGCGCCCCGGCCACCTGCGCATCTACAAGCCCGGGCAAGCGGCGCGCGAGACGCCCTACTTCGAACCGCGCTATCCGCGGGGTGACGTCGACCGCTTCAGCGGAAGCATCGAGGACGCCTCGGTGGCCCTGCGCGAGGCTCTGGAGCGAGCCACCGCGCTGCGCATGCTGCGCGCCGACGTGCCGGTCGGCAGCTATCTTTCCGGCGGGCTCGACAGCAGCGTCATCGCGGCGCTCGCGAAGCGCGCCAAGCCGAGTGGATTCACTACCTTCTCGCTGCGCTTCGCCGATCCCGAATACGACGAGACATCCTATCAGCGCGCCATGGTCGAGCGTCTCGGCACCGACCACGCGGAGATCGTCGTTGGCACGCGCGACATCGCCGAGGTCTTTCCCAAGGTCATCTGGCACACCGAACGGCCACTTTTGCGCAGCGGCCCGGCGCCGCTCTATTTGCTGTCGCAACTCGTGCGTGAGCGCGGCATCAAAGTGGTGCTCACCGGGGAGGGCGCTGATGAAGTGCTCGCCGGCTACGACTTGTTTCGCGAAGGCAAGGTGCGTCGCTTCTGGGCGCGCAGGCCGCATTCGACGTGGCGGCCGCGTCTGCTCGAGCGGCTCTATCCCTATCTCACACGCTCCCCGGTGGCGCAGCAGGCCACCGCCCGCCAGTTTTTCGGCCGCGGCCTGGAGCTGGCCCGCGAGCCCGGCTTCGCCCATCATCCGCGTTGGAGCAGCGCCGCCGCGTTGAAGCGCTTGTTCTCGTCGGCGCAGCGCGAAGCGGTCGGCCGCCACGACGTCGTCGCCGAGCTCCTCGCCGACCTGCCCGACGCCTTCAGCGCCTGGTCACACCTCGCGCAGGATCAGTACCTCGAGGTGCGCACACTGCTCTCGGGCTACCTCTTGTCGTCGCAAGGCGACCGCATGCTCATGGCGAGCTCGGTCGAGGGACGCTTCCCCTTCCTCGACAAAGACGTCATGGCGCTCGCCAACAGCTTTCCCGACTCGTACAAGCTCGCGGTGCTCGACGAGAAGCACGTGCTCAAAGCAGCGGCCCGCGAGCTCGTGCCCGACAGCATCCGCGAGCGGCCCAAGCAGCCCTACCGAGCTCCCGACGCCATGGCTTTCGTCGGCGCGGGACGGCCAAAGTGGGTGGACGAGCTCATGAGCGCGTCCGCTATCGAAGCCGCGGGAGTATTCGACGCGAAGGCCGTGGGCCAGCTTTGGAGCAAGGCACTGCAACGTGGCGACGCGTCGCAGTTTTCGAACGCAGACAACATGGCCATCGTCGCGGTGTTGTCGACGCAAATCCTCCATCGCGACTTCGTCGCTCATCGGCGCGAGGGGCCGGATGTGTCCATCAAAACGGACATCGACCGTGTCGCGGAGGCGGCGTGAGACTCTGGCACCGCATCACCACCGCCCTGGCGGCTCGCCGCCTGCGCGCCAAGAAGAGCGGCGTGCGCATCGTTGGACGGCTCTGGCTGCACGGCCCGGGCAAGGTCGCGGTCGGCCGCGAGACGACACTCGACGGCGGCGAGGTCGGCATCGAGCTGCGTACGTTTCCTGGGGCCGAGCTCAACCTCGGCGAACGCTGCGCCTTCAGCGAGGGTGTCTCCATCGAGGCCAGTCAGCGGGTCACGCTCGGTGACGGCGTGCGCGTCGGACCCTTCGTGAAGATCATGGACTCGAACTTCCATTCGCTCCACGGAAACCGCCACGACCGTCCGCCGCCGGAGCCCGTCATCATCGAGGATGCCGTCGAACTTGGCGAGCGAGCCATCGTCCTGCCTGGCGTCACCATCGGCGCTGGCGCCAAGGTCCAGGCGTTCGCGGTGGTCAGCCGTCGAGTGCCTCCCGGCGCCGAGGTGGGCGGTAACCCCGCGCGGCCGGTTCGCAAATGAACCGCCACATCGGTCGCTTGAAACGCATCGCCATGGTCGCCTACGCGCGCCTCCAGCTGCGAGGCTGCGACATCGGCTTCAATGTCGGCACCTACGGTCGCGTCGAAGCCCGTCCGCTTGGGCGGATCAGCATCGGCGACCGTGTCAGCATGATGGGTGGTCTCGTGCCTTCCCGCTTCATTGCCCATCCCGGCGCCGAGCTCCGCATCGGCCCGTCCTGCATGCTCAACTCGGGCTCCACGTACGAAGCCCACGGGTCGATCATCATCGGACGCGACTGCCTCATCGCCTCGAGCGTCCTCATCACCGACAAGGACGGTGAGCGGAGTGGCCCCATCGTTCTCGAGGACAATGTCTGGCTCGCCCACGGCGCCGTCGTCCGCCCCGGCGTCCGCATCGGCAAGAACTCCGCGGTCTCCGCCGGTACGGTCGTGGTCGGCGACGTGCCACCCGATAGCCTGGTCATCGGTAACCCCGGCCGTGCCGTGCCTTTGAGCCTGGTCGCGAGCAAGGGCTAAAGAACCGGGTTTCATTGCACGCGCCCACCACGCCGACTACGTTGCGAGCTCGATGGCGAAATCCTCAGCGCACGTGACCCGAAGCCTGCGGCTCGTCCGCGGCCCGAGGTTCGTGACCCGCGTCGTCTTGGTGACGCTCGCATTGGTGCTGGCCGTGACCCTTGCGAGCAGCGCGGCGGCGTACTTCGTCGCGAGCGCGAGCGTCGAAGACGAGATCGAGTTCGCAGGGCGGTCGCTGGTGAACGGCTTGTCCGGCTCGATCGCCACCATCATCACCAACCCGAACGCCGCCGGTGAGCTGCAGGTCATCCTCAACCAGAGCCTGACCATCGACAAAGAAGGCCGCGTCGCCGACGCCCTGATTCTCTCCAGGGACCTGACGGTGCTGGCTGCCAAGGATGCGTCGCAGCTAGGACAGAAGTACTCGCGCTTCTCCGGCCTCAAGGACATCACCTCGATCCAGAGCGTGCACATCGGCGGACTCGGGACGCGCATCGCGGCACCGGTGCAGTGGGGCCAAGCGACCAAGCACACCCTCGGCTACGTCGTCATCACCTTGAGCGAACGCGCGTTTGCCGCCGCTCGGCGTAGTATTCTCATTTCGTTCTCCGTCTTGTTCTTGCTGGCGGCACTCGTGACGGTGCCGCTCACGCGCCGCGTCCTGCAGAGGTTTCTCAAGCCGGTCGTCGATCTCGGTGATGCGGCCCGAGCGCTCGCGGCCGGCAACGCCGACCATCCCCTGACACCGTCCAGCAACGACGAAATCGGAGTCGCGACCGACAGCTTCATCAAGATGCGCGCGGCGCAGCGCGTCTTCGTCCGCTTCAGCAATCCAGCGCTGGTGCAGGAGATCCTCGCCGGACGAGCCCCGGACAACCCCGTCGACGTCCGCTTGGCCGTCGGTTTCGGCGACGGCGTTCGCTTCACCGATTGGGCAAGCGCTCACGCACCGAACGAGACGAGCACGTACCTCAGCGACTACTTCACGCTATTCGGCCAGCTCGTCGCGAACCACGCCGGCATCATCGAAAAGTTCATGGGCGACGCGGTGATGACCTACTACGGCCTGCGCAGCACGACGAGCCATCATGCATCGCTGCAAGCGGTGCGCACCCATGTCGCCGGGCAGCACTTGTTCAACATCGCCAACGTCTTGTTCCAGCGCTACCACCAGCGTCGCATTCTGCGCTTCCGTTTCGGGGTCGCCAGCGGGCGCTGCGTCGTCGGTCCCCTGGGCGCACGCGGCGTGAAGCTCGACTACACGATCATGGGAGAGACCGTGAACCTCGCCTCGCGGCTCGAGGGGATGGCCGCGCCCGGCGGCTTGGTCATCGATCGCTTCACCTACCTCAACGTCGAAGGTGAGAGCTGTCTCGAAGCCGAGGGGCCCACCGCGGAGCCGGTCAAGGGCTTCGCGAAGCCGGTGCATCTCTACCGAGTCGCCGGCTTCCGCTCGGAAGCCGAGAACGACCATCTGCGCGCCGCCGTGCTCCAAGCACTCGACACCGAAGAGGCTCGCGCCGTTCTGCGGCTCACGGACGCGCAATACGCGGAAGCGATGGCGGAGGCAGAGAGCTATTTGCAGACGCGGACGCGGTTACCGCTCCGCGCTCAGTAACTGAGGATGCGCTGCAGGGTCTGAACGCGCTCGTTCACGTGCTTGGCGATGTCGCCGTCGGGCGAGAGGCGTTGAGCGCGACGGTATTCAGCGAGGCTCCCCTCGTCCATGAGCACGTAGAGACTGTCCGCTTTAGCGACGGTCTCGGCGATGAGCTTCTTGCGGTCGGGCGTCCAAAGTCGCCGCAGCTCGGCGACCTTGCGCCTGTCAGCGGTGGCCCGGGCGTCGCGCTGCAGGAGCTCGAGTCCGGAGACCGCTTCGTAGAGCTGCTTGTCCTCGTACAGCCGCACGAGGTCCTTCAAGCGCTGCGGCACCGGCCGGCGGTCCACCTGCGGCTCGGCTGGCTTGACCGGTGCTGCCGCCGAGGCCGAAGCATCGTCCTCTATGGCGGACGATGGAGCCTTGGCCAAGGGCACCGGAGTGATGTCACCGCTGGTCTCCGCGACGACCCTTCTCGACTCCCTCGCGCGCACGCCCTGCCCCGTGGCGCCCTCGGTGTTCTCCAAGATGGCGCGCATGTGACGGGCGGTGCGGACGTTGGGGCCGAGCTCGAGGACCGCCCGCGCCTTGTTGGCGGCGAGCTCGCCCTTCTTGGCTTCGAAGGCGGCGATGGCCTCGCGGGCGAGAGCGGTGATCTTGGCCTGGCGCGCGGCTTCTTGCTGCTGCGCGATGTAGTCGATGATGCCCAAGGTGACGAGCTCGTTGTCGGTGTGCGTGGACCTCGGCTGCACGGCCGTGTCGACCGCTTCGAGGAGGTCGCCGGCGATGCGCGCATGCTCGTAACGCCCGTGCCTTCGGAACTGTTGCATGAGCTCGCGCGCGAGGTCGCGCGGCCGGGCATCCGCCTTGCCGACGGCGAGCACCAGGACGCGCACGCGCTCGAAGGTCAGACGAACCTCGTTCCACACCTCCGGATCGTAGGTGCCCGCCTCGAGCAGGGCCCGGAGTCGCGCGAGCTGCTGATCGAGCTCGCTTGCCAACGCGGTCTGGGTGGCGCGAATGCGCTCGATACCGCTCGAGAAGTCCGAGCGCGAAGGATGGTCGGGCGGCAAGATCGCGAGCGCCAACTCGAGGCTGCGCACCGCCTCCCCGTACTGATTGAATTGGATTTGCTTGCCGAAACGGATGCGCTCGTTCGCCCGCCGGCCGAGATATTGGGCGGCGCCCACGAGGGCCTCGCTGATCTCCGCGGCTCTTTCGTTGCAGGTCTTGGCGGCCTCCTCCGAGAGCCTGGCGCACGCCTCCGCGTTGTAATGCTTGCGCGCCTCGAGGAAGTCCCCGGTGATGTAGAGCGCTTCTGGATCGGCGCGCTGGCAGGCCAGAAGGCAGACCGCCCCCGCGACGAGGAGGGCCGCGCGCGCGGGAGAGCGAAGGTCGCGCATCGCGGAAGCTTACACCGTTTCGCATCGGGACTTAAGTGGGTCTCGCGGGGTCGGCTCCGCTCCTCATTAGCGACACCCACACCCGCTCCGTGCAGCTGAATGCCACGCTGGTGCGTTCCGTCGAACGCAGCCCCGGAGGTCAACACCATGCGTTCGATGCTCATCGTTGCGTTCCTCGGAATTGTCGCTTGTTCGGATTCCGAGCCCGGCCCTACCGACGTGGCCTTCGGAACGACCGCTCTCGTCGTCGTCGTCAATCCCCGCGTCAACGACGCGAACCAGCAATCCGTGCCGCCGCCCGCGAGCGAGCGCTCGGGCGTGCGACTGAGCTCCGACGATGGCGTGTCCGCGACGACGGATGACGACGGGATCGCGGTGCTCGCTCCCCTCGACGCGGGTGTACGCGTCATCACCGTCTCTGGCGACAACACCGGCGGAACGTTTCAGGTGACCATGGAGGACGGCGCGCTGCGGGAGGTCGCGGTCGCCGCCCGGGAATCGAGTACCGAGATCATGGCCAACCTGGACTACACGACGGACAACGTCACCGAGCTGACGCCTTCGACGAGCCTCGCCGACGTCAACGCCGCGCTCGCCGTGAGCGATACGGTCGTCTTCTTTCGCGGTGGCGTCTACGAGGGTGACCTGACCTTCTCGGGCAGCCGCGTCACCCTCTTCGGTGAGGGCGCGCTGGGTGGGAACGTCGAGCTGCGCGGCAATGTCACCGTCTCCGGGAGCAACAGCCGTATTCGCGGCGCTCTCATCACCGGTAACCTCGCGCTTCCCGCGAGCGGTGTCGGGTTGTCGTTCTCGCGCGTCAACGGCTCGGTCACCGCGGGCGGCAGCGACGTCACGCTCCTCGGCAACGCACTCTGCGGCAGCGAGACCATCACCGGCAGCGACGCCCTGGTCATTGGTAACGCGGGTGCGGCGCCAACGACACAGTGCCCCTAGCCGCCGGCCGGTTCTTTCATGCGCAATTCCAATGGCTGAGTGCCGATATATCGGCGTTCAGCCAATGGAGGCGTCATGGGTCGGTCGCGGCTTTTCGATGGGCTAGCTCGGGTGGTGAGTCTCGGTGGGTACGCTCATCGTCAGCGGCTCAGCACCGACCAGGCACTCGCCAGCGCCGCCGCGGCTCGCTCGCGCCGAGACTTTCTCGCCGCCACCGGTAAGCTCGCGGCCGCGGCCAGTCTGGGTGTGGCAGCGCGGCCGGTCTGGGCGGCACCACGGTCGTCCGACCTCGACGTCGCCATTGTCGGGGCGGGGCTCGCGGGCTTGTCATGCGCCATCACCCTGCAGCGCGCCGGCATCTACGCGACCGTCTACGAGGCATCGCCGCGCGTCGGTGGACGCTGCTATTCGCTGCGAGGCGTCTTCCCTGGGCAGGTGGCCGAGCGTGGCGGCGAGCTCATCGACAATCTGCACAAGACGATGTTGGGCTATGCGAGCGCCTTGGGTCTCACCCTCGAGGACATGGGGAAGCAGCCGGGTGACGTGGCTTACTACGTCGGGGGCCGCCACTACGCCGAGTCGGTCATCGTCGACGAATACCGCGCCTTCGTCACCGCGATGCGCGATGACCTGCGCACGCTGTCGAGTGAGCCGTCCGCCGCGGTGAATACGGCCGCGGATGTCGCTCTCGATCGCATGAGTCTCGCCGAGTATCTCGCGACGCGACGGGCGTCGCCGGTCCTGCGGGCGGTCATCGAGGAGGCCTACGAGGCGGAGTACGGCCTCGCCGCGGCGGAGCAGAGCGCGCTCAATTTCCTGCTGTTCATCCACGCCGACCGGCGCTCCAAGTTCACACCGTTCGGCGTCTTCAGCGACGAGCGTTACCACGTCGTCGAGGGCAACGACGCCATCGCCAGCGGGCTCGCGGAGCAGCTTCGCGGCCAAGTTCATACCGGCATGCAGCTCGTCGCGGCGCGCAAGACGTCGGGCAACCGCGTCGAGTTGGCGCTGCGCGAAGGGAGCCGCACGCATGTGGCCCGCCATGACGCGGTGGTCCTCACTCTGCCGTTCACGGCCCTACGCGATGTGAGCCTCGACGCGTCGCTCGCGTTACCGCCCGCGAAGCGCCGCGCCATCGCCGAGCTCGGTTACGGCATGAACGCCAAGACTTTGGTCGGCTTTAGCGGACGGCCATGGAGCGCCTCCGGCGGTAACGGCGCCGCATACGCGGACCTCGCCAACGTGCAGACCACGTGGGAGACGAACCCGAGCTTGGCCACGCCGACGCGCGCGGTGATCACCGATTATGCAAGCGCGAGCCGAGGCGCCGCCCTCGACCCAGCACGCCTGCAGCGGCAGGTTGGCGACTTCCTTCGCGACTTCGAGCTCGTCTTTCCCGGCGCCGCCGCCGCCGCGTCGCGCGACGAGCGTGGCAACTACCGAGCCCACTTGGAAGCGTGGCCCAAGAACCCGCTCACCAAGGGTAGCTACACCTGCTATTTGCCCGGTCAGTTCACCAGCATCGCCGGCCTCGAAGGGACAGCCGTCGACAACCTCTTTTTCGCCGGTGAGCACACCGACTCGTTCTACAGCTGGCAAGGGTTCATGGAAGGCGCCTGCTTGTCGGGCATTCGCGCCGCGGGTGAAGTGCTGGCGCGCAAATAGGCCCGACCCGCCGGCCACGACCCTTCGACTTTAATCGAAATGTCCTTGACACGGTCCGCCGTTAGTATATTTTGACTCTTGTCGAAATGTCGTAGCGACATTCGACATCGAGGTCATATGGGACGCCTTACCGCGGCAAAGACAGTCGAAGCCCTCGGCGCGCTAGCTCACGAGCATCGCCTCGCGCTCTTCCGGTTTCTGGTGCAGCGCGGCGAAGAGGGTCTCTCCGCCGGCATCCTCGCCGAGAAGCTGGGCGTCCCGCCGTCGTCGCTGACGTTTCATCTGCAGCAGCTCTCGCACGCCGGCCTCATCGCCCAGCGCCGCGATGGTCGACACATCATCTACGCGGCCGACTATGGGGCGATGAGCGCCCTCGTCGGCTACCTCACCGAAAACTGTTGCGGCGATGGCTCCTCTCCAAAGGGCGCCAAGTGCTGCTGATCCGTCGCGAAGGTCTCAATCACAGCGTCACGCTGTAAGGAGCTGAATCATGTTGCGGATGCATGTGCATGTTGGTGTGAAGAGTATCGAAGAGTCCGTGCGGTTTTACTCGAACCTGTTTTCCGCCGAGCCAACCGTCCGCAAGGACGACTACGCGAAGTGGATGCTCGACGACCCGCGCGTGAACTTCGCCATCAGCGCGCGCGGCGGCGAGATCGGCATCGAGCATCTCGGCATTCAGGCCGAGACCGACACCGAGCTGCGCGAGGTCTACTCCCGACTCGCCAAAGCGGACGCGCCGGTGCTGGAGGAAGGCGCAACCGTCTGCTGCTACGCCAAGAGCGAAAAGAGCTGGGTCGACGACCCGCAGGGCATCTCGTGGGAAACGTTCCTGACGAGCGGTGAGAGCACCGTCTACGGGCATGAGCGCACGGCGTCGGCGTGCTGCGTACCCACTGAAGAGAAGGCAAACGCGGCGACGTGCTGCGGGCCGGCCGAGAAGAGCGAGACCGCGACTTCGGGTTGCTGTTGAAGCGTCTCTCGACGATCGACCGCTACCTGACGGTGTGGATCTTCCTCGCGATGGCGCTCGGCCTCCTGGCCGGGCGCTTCGCCCCAGGGGTGACGCTCGCCATCGCGGACATGCGTATCGGCTCGACCTCGATCCCCATCGCCGCGGGGCTCATCGTGATGATGTACCCGCCGCTCGCGCGGGTTCGTTACGAGGAGATCGGCCGCGTCTTTCGCAACCGTCGCGTCCTCACGTTGTCGCTCCTGCAGAACTGGGTCGTCGGGCCATTGCTGATGTTCGGGCTCGCGGTCCTCTTCCTGCGTGACCGGCCCGACTACATGCTCGGCCTCATCCTCATTGGACTCGCCCGTTGCATCGCGATGGTGATCGTCTGGAACGATCTAGCCCAAGGGGACGGCGACTATTGCGCCGGCCTCGTCGCTTTCAACTCCATTTTCCAGGTGCTCTTCTTTCCGCTCTACGCCTACCTGTTCGCGACGCTGTTGCCGTCATGGCTGGGTCTCGAGGGGACCATCGTCCACGTCGGCATTCTCGATGTCGCCTTCAGCGTCGCGATCTACCTCGGGATACCTTTCGCGTTGGGCTTTCTCTCCCGCCGCGTTCTCGTCGCTCGGCGAGGGCGCGCCTGGTTCGACGGGCGCTTCGTACCGCGCACCGCACCGCTGACGCTGGTCGCCCTCCTCTTCACCATCGTCGTCATGTTCTCGCTGCAGGGTCGGCAGATCCTGGAGCGCCCGCTCGACGTGGCCCGCGTGGCGGCTCCCCTGCTCATCTATTTCGTCGTGATGTTCCTCACGTCGTTCTGGATGAGTCGCAAAGCGGGCGCGAGCTACGAACAGTCGGCGACTCTGTCGTTCACCGCCGCGTCGAACAACTTCGAGCTGGCTATCGCTGTCGCTATCGCGTCCTTCGGGATTCAGAGCGGCGCTGCCTTCGCGGCGGTCATCGGGCCGCTGGTCGAGGTGCCCGTCCTCGTCGGCTTGGTTCGTGTCGCGCTCGCCTTCAAGTCCCGTTTCGATGAAGCGCCGCCGGCGTCACTCGGGAGCCAAGCATGAACACGGTCATCTTCGCCTGCGTCCACAACGCCGGGCGGTCGCAAATCGCGGCGGCGCTCTTCAACGCGCGCGCGGAACCGAGCAAGGCACGCGCGATCTCCGCCGGTACGCAGCCCGGCGAACGCGTTCATCCGGAGGTCGTAACCGTCATGCGCGAGCTCGGCATCGACCTCGCGGGTGCCAGGCCACGGAAACTTACCGATGAGCTGGCGCGCGGCGCGACCCATCTCATCACCATGGGATGTGGTGACGCCTGCCCCGTCGTACCGGGCCTTCAGCGCGGCGATTGGCCGCTCGACGACCCGAAGGGTCAGCCGCTGGAGCGGGTGCGCGCGATCCGCGACGACATCGTCACGCGCGTGGACGCTCTCATCGCGACCAACGGTTGGCGATGAGCGCCGCTCTGCGAAGGGGCTTACGCGCTGCATGATGTTTTGGCGGACAATTGCCGGCCTCGCGCTCGGCCTGCTGCTGAGCTGGGCCGTGCTCGTCGTGTTTCTGATCCTCGCGCGCCCCAAGGGCTCGCTCCTGCGCGAGGCACTGCGTCTGCTTCCCGACACCATCGGTCTGCTGCGGCGCTTGGCCACGGACCGCACGTTGGCGCGAGGCGTTCGCGTCCGCCTGTGGCTCTTGTTCGCCTACCTCGCGAGCCCCATCGACCTCATCCCCGACTTCATCCCGGTCATTGGCTACGCCGACGACGCGATCATCGTCTGCGCCGTCCTTCGCGCCGTGGTCCGCCGAGCCGGGCCTGACGCCGTTCGGCGAAACTGGCCGGGGACGAACGAAGGACTCGCCGCCCTCTGGCGCGTCGCTGGTCTCCCTTAGCTCTTGTCGGGCAGAGGCAGCAGGGCGATCTCGATGCGCCGGTTCTTACGGCGCCCGCTGGACGAGCCATTGCTCGCCACCGGCCGGTAGGCGGAGAAGCCGGCCGCCACCAGACGGGCGCCCGGGATCTTCACCTGCTCTTCGAGAAAGCGAACGACGCTGGTGGCGCGCGCCGACGACAGCTCCCAGCTCGTCGCGAAGGTCTGGGCCAGCTTGCCGCTGATCGTTGGTGTGTCGCTGTGAGCGCCGACCTGCACGACCTTGCCATCGACCTTCGTCAGGGTCTCGCCGAGGCGCTGCAGGATGCCCTTGCCGCGCTCGTTGAGCTCCGCCTTGCCCAGGTCGAAGAGCACTCCGTCGCTTACATCGACGATGGTCCGCGCATTCACCACGCGAACCTCCGCTTCGCCTTTCTTGATCTCTTCCTGGAGTAAAGCGCCGAGCTCGTCCGCTACCCGCTGAGCCTCGTCGACCACGGCCTTGTCCGCCGCGGCCTTCTCGGCGAGCTCGCCAGTGAGGCGCGTCTTCTCGGCATCGAGCGTCGCCTTCTCGAGCTGCAGGGCGGTGATCTGCTGGTTGGTTTCCTTGAGCTGCGTCTCGAACCGCTCGGCGGCGACGCGTCGCTCCTCGAGCTCGCGATACAACGGCAAGCCGTAGTAGGCGCCGGTGACCGCCGCGGCGGTGAGCAGGACCGCGAGGAGGATCAACGTCCACGGCACCGACGTCTTTGCCGGCTGCAGCGCTGGACGCTCCAGAGAGACGTCCTGAAAGTCGCCCGTGCGAATGACGTACGGCTCGTCTTCGGTCTGCCTGGGGCTTGCCATGGTGACGGGAAGATACCCGACGGGGCGAGCCACCGCCCGTCGCGAGGCGGCGCCGCGCAAAGCAGCGCCCAGCAAGGGCAATCGGCAAAAAAAACGGGCCCGTAGAGCGGGCCCGAGTGGAGGCGCCGGGAATCGAACCCGGGTCCGAGAATCTTTGCTGCCAGGTACTACGTGCGTATTCGGTGATTGAATCTCACCTCACGAGCTGTCCACCGACAGGCGACCCGCGAAGCCAGCTACTGCTTACGTCGACATGCCTGCAGTAGCACCGGGCACGTCCTAGTCCCCTGATGACGTTGGGACCCTGGATCAGAGACTTAATCCAGGCCAACGGCTGCTACAGTTTTTTAGGCTGCGACAGCGAACTCGACCTGCTCAACATCGCTGTTGAGCCCGCCGAGGGCCAGGTAATTGGCTTTTGTTTTTTGCCACAAAGTTGTTAACGCGGCTCCATGACACCCGCGGCACGCACCTAAGCACCTCCGTATCCCCGTCGAAACCAGTCGCCCCCATGAGCAACTGAGCCCATCACCATAACACCAGCACCTCGGAAAGTCAGGGGGCTCGCTTTTGGCGCCGCCCGGCGTGACCGGCCGATAACGATTGAAGACCTTTTCGGAGGCTCGGCACGGATCTCAAAGCTTCACCACCGCGCCTCGAAGGCGCGCCAATCGGCTCCTGGTTTCACCGGGCCCACCAGCAGACCCAGGAGGCACAAGCCCCGGCGTTGGTGGCCGAGCGGGCCGCCGATTTGCCGCTGTTTGCGCCGGGCACGAGCGGCACGGCTGCCTTGCAAGCCTTCTGGGACACCTATCTCGGCACGGCGCCTCCTCGCGATACGCCCGAATACGAGCGCTACATCGACGAAGCCTTCGCGCGGGGGGTCGCCCATCTTCGTGAGGCCGATATCGGTCATGCGCCCTACCCGGAAAAGCGCATGGTGCAGCTCACCGGCGAAGGTGGCCACCCGTTCAACGCCTTCATCCGGACGCTCGCCGAGACAGGCATGTACGTCTGCTTCATCCCGGCGCACACCGAGGGCAAGTTCGCCGCGGGCATCGTGCGCCGCCCGAACGGGGGTGCGGTGCTCGTGCTGGGCACACGCCTCATGCTCGAGCTCGATCCCAACGCGCCGAGCATCGCGCATGAGCGCATCCATGTCGTGCTGCCCAAAGCGGTCGGTGATTCACCGCACGGCGCGACCTTCACCGCCCGCGACGGCTCGCACCTCCCGGGTGCGCCGCACTGGACCTACGCGAGCCACCAAGCCGGCGATGAGCCGCAGGCTTATCTCGCCGGCATCGTCAATGCTCTGCGGAAGGTCGCGACCGCCGCCCGTGGCGACGTAGCGGACGCCAAGGCGCCTTTCCAGGAAGCCTTCCGCGACGTCGTCGCCGGTTTGGAGACGGCGCTTCGCAACGCCGCGACCGCGAAGCAAGTCCTCGCGGCGCTGCGGCGTGGCGCCTTGACCCAGCTCGTCGGTGAGACACTCGGCCCCGGCGTGGTGGCCTTCTCATTCACGCGGCGCAACGGCACCGGCTACGACATCGACTTCCGTCATGGCGGACTCGAGACCGCTTTGGCGGCCGACGCGGCGCTTAGCCGGCCGGGCGAAGTCGGGCCCGCGACCCGCGCCCGCCTCATCACCCACTTCGAATGGCAGCTGCGCGCCGCCCGTGAGGAGCTCGCTCTTTATCGCGTGCTCGGCCAAGCCATGTCGCTCGCCACCAAGCTCCCGGAGCTCGACGCCCGCATCATCGATGCCGCCATCGCGGTCGCCACGACCGAGCGTGCCGCGGTGCGTGACGACGCCAAGCCCATTTCCTACGAGGAAGCGTTGAGCGTGTTCAACGAGCGAGCAGCCTCCCCCGCCTAGTGTTACAATGCCGGGATGTCGAGCGAACGGCGCGAATACCCACGCCTACGTGCACCCGCATTCTGGAAGCCCGCGCGTTTGCTGTCGTCGCCCGCGCAGCTCATCGATCTGGGTGGCGGTGGTGTCCGCCTCTTCAGCGACGAGGAGATGAAAGTCGGGGATCGGTTGGACATCACCTTGTTCACCCCCGAGGGCGAAGACATCGAAGCGACGGTGCGGGTGGTTTGGGTCAACGTCTTGCAGCCCGACGCCGACGCCGCCTTCGACGTCGGTCTTACCTTCGAGCGTGTCCAACCGGAGCACGCCGAACGTCTGACCCGGTTGGTCGCCTCGGCGAACGACACTCAGGCGCCCTGACGTCCTTGCCAGCCATGCAGGTCGAGCGCGTGCCGTTCCTCTCCGCGACGCGCTTCCACAACGAGTACCTCGACGTGCGCCCGGTGGTAGTGACCGCGATGACGGCCAAGTGGCCGGCGCGCACGACCTTCACGCCGGAGCGTTTCGCGAACGAGCTTGGTGACGTCGAGCTCACGCTGCGCCGATACGCGGGTGACAGCGAGGAAACCTTCCTCGTGCAGACCGCGCACACGACGCGGCACACGAGCTTGCGCGCGTGGATGCAGGCCGCGAGCGGCGCGCAACCGTATGACGACAGCGTCAAGGCTTGGTCGGTGCGCGAGTCCCAAGAGCTGTTTTTCAAGGTGCCGAAGCTCGTGGAGGAGCTCGACTTCGCCGGCCTCTTCCCGCGCGGGCACAAGCGCTTCGAGCACTACCTGTGGCTCGGCCCTCCCGGCTACACGACAGGCCTGCACACCGACGAGGTGGCGGTGAACTTGCTCGCGCACTTCGTGGGCCACAAGACGGTGACCCTCTTCGACCCGGCGCAAACCGAGCTGCTCTATCCCGAGACGCGAGAGAGCGTTCAAGACGGCTTGTACAGCGCGGTCAATGTCATGGCGCCCGACCTCGCCAAGCACCCGGGCTTCGCGCGAGCCCAGCCAATCATCGCCGAGCTCGAGCCCGGAGATCTCCTCTACATCCCCCGCGGTTGGTGGCACTGGGTGCGCGGCCACGATCTCTGCATCAGCGTCGGCGGCGTCTCGCACACGGCCTAGGCACCTGCACGGCGAGTGCTACTTCTTCGTGGAGCGCATCCCGAGCTGCACCAGCCCGTCGATCTCCGAAGCCGACCAGACCCGACCCTTGCCGACGCCGGCGCAGCTCGAGACGACTTCTTCGGTCCACGCCTTCGGGGTCATGTTCTCCGGCCAAAACGGCCAGGTGCGGCACTGGGTTGGCCGCGCTTCGTAGACACCGCAGCGGTTTCCCTCGAGGAACGCGCAATCCTTCTCGGGGTCCTTGAAGTGCACGTGGCCGTCGGTAACCGCGCAGTGCTTCTCCATGAATTCCGGCGGCGGCAGGTCGAGGTGCTCGGCCAAACGGCGGCGGTCCTGGCGCGTGAGATAGACGTAGCCGTATTCGCCGCGCGAGGTGCAGCAGTGGCCGCTCCCCTGGCACTCGAAACGGATGCCTTCCGCCCAGAATCGCTTGGTCATGACGGCGCGACCATACGCGCCTCGACGCCTCGACGGTAGGCGTGATAGCTGCCCCGCCCATGCGGGAAGCGTTTTTTCAGCACCTCGAGCGCGAGACCAAAGCTGTCGAAGAGGCCGGGCTCTTCAAGCGCGAGCGCGTCATCACCTCGCCGCAACGCGCGGTCATCGACGTCGCCGGCGGCAAACCGGTCATCAACCTTTGCGCCAACAACTACCTCGGCTTGGCGGCCGACCCCGAGGTCATCGCCGCGGCGCACAAGGCGCTCGACGAGCACGGCTACGGCATGGCCTCCGTGCGCTTCATCTGCGGCACGCAAGACGCGCACAAGGATCTCGAAGCGGAGATCTCGAAGTTCGTCGGCTGCGAGGACACCATCCTCTACTCGTCGTGCTGGGACGCGAACGGCGGCGTGTTCGAGACCGTCCTCGGTGAGGAAGACGCGGTCATCAGCGATTCGCTCAACCACGCGAGCATCATCGACGGCATCCGCCTCTGCAAAGCCAAGCGCCTGCGCTACGCCAACAACGACATGGCCGACCTCGAGCGCTGCCTGAAGGAAGCCGAGGGCGCGCGCTTCAAGCTCATCGTCACCGACGGCGTCTTTTCGATGGACGGCATCATCGCGGACCTCGGCAAGCTCTGCGACCTCGCTGACCGTTATGGCGCACTCACCATGGTCGACGACTCCCACGCCATCGGCTTCATCGGCGCCAACGGGCGCGGCACGCCCGAGCATTGCGGCGTCCTCGGCCGCATCGACATCATCACCGGCACGCTGGGTAAGGCGCTCGGTGGTGCTTCCGGCGGCTACACCAGCGGCAAGAAGTCGATGGTGACCTGGCTGCGCCAGCGCTCGCGCCCGTACTTGTTCTCGAACAGCCTGGCGCCGAGCATCGCGGCAACGTCGCTCGCGGTCTTGAAGAAGCTCGGTGCCTCGGACGCCCAGCGTCAGAAGCTGCGCGACAACACCAAGTTCTTCCGCAACGCCATGCAAGAGCTTGGCTTTGCGCTGGTGCCCGGCGAGCACCCGATCATTCCCGTGATGCTGGGCGACGCGAAGCTCGCGTCCACCATGGCGGACCAGCTGCTCGCGGAAGGCATCTACGTGATCGGCTTCTCGTTCCCGGTAGTGCCGCAGGGCAAGGCCCGCATCCGTACTCAGATGTCAGCGGCGCACGACCGCGAGCACCTCACGCGCGCCGTCGCCGCCTTCGCCAAGGTCGGTAAGAGCCTCGGAGTGATTCGATGAGAGCATTGGTCAAAGCAAAGTCCGCCCCCGGCTTGTGGATCGAAGACGTCGGCGAGCCGACCATCGGCCCCAATGATCTGTTGGTGCGTACGCGGACGACCGGCATTTGCGGCACCGACATTCACATCTTCAACTGGGACGCCTGGGCGCAGAAGACCATCCCGGTGCCGCTCACCATCGGCCACGAAGGCTGCGGCGAGGTCGTTGAAGTCGGTAGCGCCGTCGCCGGCTTCAAGAAGGGCGACCGCGTCGCCGCCGAGGGTCACATCACCTGCGGCCATTGCCGTAACTGCCGCGCCGGCAAGCGTCACCTCTGCCGCAACACCGTCGGTCTCGGCGTGCAGCGGCCGGGTTGTTTCGCGGACCGCTTCGTCATCCCCGCCGCCAACGCCTTCAAGCTTCCGACCGCTATCACGGACGATATCGGCGGCTATCTCGACCCCCTCGGCAATGCCGTGCACACCGCCCTCTCTTTCGACCTCGTCGGCGAGGACGTGCTCATCACCGGCGCCGGCCCCATCGGTTGCATGGCAGCGGCCATCGCCCGCTTCGTGGGTGCCCGTTACGTGGTCGTCACCGACGTCAACGAGTACCGCTTGGAGCTCGCGCGCAAGATGGGCGCGACCAAGGCCATCAACGTCGCGACCGAGGATCTCGCCTCCACCATGAAGTCGCTCGGCATGACCGAGGGCTTCGACATCGGCCTCGAGATGTCGGGCAACGACCGCGCCTTCCGCCAGATGCTGGCATCGATGAACTACGGCGGCCGCGTGGCGCTGCTCGGTATCCCCTCGAATGAGATCGCCATCGACTGGAACACGGTCATCTTCAAGGGCCTCATCTTGAAGGGCATCTACGGCCGCGAGATGTTCGAGACCTGGTACAAGATGTCGAGCATGTTGCAGAGCGGCCTCGACATCACGCCCGTGCTCACACATCGCTTCGCCGCCAAGGACTTCGAGGAGGCTTTCGCGACCGTGCGCGGCGGACAGTCCGGCAAGGTCATCCTCGACTGGTCGTGAGCCGGCCGCCGTGGCTCGCACCGTTCGTCACCGGTGCGTTCTTACGCGTCGTCGCGGCGCTCGCGGGCTACGGCTATTTCGCGAGCGATGACTACACGCACGTGCTCGGGATGGCGGCGACGTGGCTCGATGATCCGGCGGCGCCGTTCAACTCGGACATTCGCTCGCCGCTGCTCGCGCGCATCGTCTGGGCCTGTTTCGTTGCGGCGCGCTGGCTGTTCGGCGCCGACCCCATCGCGCACGTGCAGGTCGCCTATCTCGTCCTCGGCGCCTTCAACGCCGCGGCGATTCCCGCGGTCTACAGATTGACCGAGCGGCGCTTCGGGCCACACGCCGCTCTCTCGGCGGCGTGGCTCATGTCCGCCGAAGCGTTGCTCCCGCGCATCGCGACGCGGGCGCTGATCAGCGTCGTTGCCATGGTGCCCCTCGCCTGGGGTACCGTTTTCGCGGATCGAGAAAGCGCCCAGCCGCTGCGCGACGGGGTCATCGCAGGGCTGCTCTTGGGCATCGCCGCCATGTTTCGCTTCCAGGTGGGCTTGGTGTGCTTCACGATTCTCGGGCTACTCGCTTGGCGTGACCGATCGAAGCTCGCCGGCTTGGTGCTTGGCGGCGCATGCGCGACCCTCGCGCAATTCGGCGTCGATCGCTTCTCTTCGGTGCTCGCCTACCTCGGCTTCAACGCGGTCGCTGGTGGCTCGGAGCGCTACGGCACCTCGCCGTGGTTCACCTATGTGCTCGACTTCGTGCTGCTGACGCTGCCACCCGTGACTTTCTGGCTGGCGAAGCCCCTGTGGCGCGCGGCGAAGAGTCACGTGCTGGTGAGCGTGCCGTTCGCGGTGTTCGTCCTCGCGCACTCCCTGGTTGGTCACAAGGAGGAACACTTCATCTTCGCGGTGCTCCCGTATTTCTTCGTGTTGCTGGGGACCGCGCTCACCCTCGTGCCGCGCGGCGCGCGCATCACTTACTGGGTGGTGAACTGCGTCGTGCTCGCGGTGGTCACCGTATCGGACGGTCATCGCAGCCTTACGCGACCCATCGTCGAAGCCGGCCGCGATGGCGGATTCGGCCGCCTGTATTTCTTCGGCCGCCTGCTCACACCGGACATGTACGCGGGCAGAGACCTCGAGCTGCGTCATGTCTACAGCACTGGCGAGCTGGTGGAGAAGCTCAGCGGCGAGACCGCGCTCAAGGTGCGCATCATCTTCGAGAGGCCACCCGAGCAAGAGACGTTACAGGCGCTCGAGCGGACGGGTTTCGGTTGCTCAGGCCCCGAGCTCTCGCGAGGTGATCTGGTCGACCGTATTCTCGTCGCGGTGAATCCAGCGAATCGCAGGCGCGGCGAGAAAAGCGTCGTCGACTGTTGGCGCTAGCCGAACAAGACCTTCTGCGCTTCCGGTGTATCGAGATGCTCGACCGCCTTGAGACAGCCGTGCTCGGACAAGGCGGCGACGTCGAAGTGGCCGGTCGCGACCGCGAGACACTGCGCCCCGATGGCGTGCGCCGCGGCGATGTCCTTCGGCGTGTCACCGATGACCACGACGCGACACTCCGCGAGCGGCCGTCCCAGGCGCTTCGCGCCGCGCTCGGCACCATGACGGATCAACGTCGGCCGGTCCTCCGCGTCGGAGCCAAAGCCGCCGAAATCGAAGCGCTCGTAGAGCTCGACACGTGACAGCTTGATCTTGGCGCCGGGAACGATGTTACCCGTGCCAAGTCCGACCGCATGGCCCGCTGCGTGAGCGCGATCGATGGTCGTGCGCACTCCGGGATGCACTCGATAGCGCTCGAGCGGGATGGTCGTCACGTGATGCTCGAGGCGGGCGAGATACGCGTCCAGCACCCGCGTGATGGCGGCGTCGCTGACCTCGGCGCCGAGCACCTGCAGCCCTTGGCGGACGATGGCGGGATCGGTCATGCCGTCGAGGCGGAAGCTCGAAATCGCGTCTCTGCGCCCATAAAGCGCCTCAAACGCGTCTTCCAGGGCGACTCGGCCGGTGCCGGTGCTGTCAATGAGGGTGCCGTCGACATCGAAGAGCAAAATCGTGGGTTGCACAAACGTGCACTAACAAACCGACCCGCCCTTGCGCTACGGCCCAGCCGATAGCAAGCATTTAGGCGATGCCCTTGAGTGCCCAAGCAAAGGTCATGAAGCTCCAAGCTCCGAAGCTCCCTTTGCCCATCCTGCTTGGCGCCGTCGGCCTGACGCTCATCACCGTGATGATGCTCCTGGTGAGCGACGGCAACCTCGTCGTCGCCCTCGTGCCGACCATCCTCATCGGCGTCGTTTGGTACATGACGGTGAAGCCGATCTCGCACTCGCTCATCGTGCTCTTCGGCGTGTGCCTGCTCATGCACAACCCCGGCATGCGGCCGCACGACGGCAAGTGGGACGGGCCGCTGCAACCGGTCGGGCGTCTGCTCTACGACAACCTGCGCAACATCGTCGGCCTCGATGCGCTGCGCTTCAACGCCATCGAGGCGGTGCTGTTTTTCCTCGCTCTCCTCGTCCTGCTGCGCTGGCTCGTCGGCAGCCGCATCGACAATCCGGAAGGTACGAGCGCCGCGAAACCGCTGAAGCTCGCGATGGTGTTGTGCCTGGTAACGCTGTTCACGTGGATCGTTTGGGGAGTGGCGCGTGGCGGCAACTCCCAACAGATGCTCTGGCAGACGCGCCAGATCATGTGGGCGCCGCTCATGAGCGCGATGTTCATCCACGCCTTCCGTACGCCCAAGTGGCATCGGGCCCTGGGCTTCATCGTCATCGGCGTCGCGCTCATCCGCTGCCTCGACGGCATCTATTTCTTCTACGCGATGGTGAAGCCGCGCGCCCTCTTCGTCGAATACAGCATCACCCACGAGGACTCGATCCTCCTCATCACCACCGTGGTGATGCTGGGCGCCATGGTCCTCGAGCGTCCGACAAAGCGGATGATCATGACGGTGATGTGCATCTTCCCGGTCATCGCGGTCGGCCTGGTCGTGAACCACCGGCGGCTCGCCTATGTGTCCTTGGCGATGTCGCTGGCCGCGATCTTCCTGGTGATGAACGTGAATCTGCGCAAGCGGATCGTTCGCTGGATGCTCATAGGCGCGCCGATCCTCATCATGTACGTCGGCGCCGGCATCGCGGCGAAGGGCGAGTCGATCATCTTCTTCCCGATTCGCAGCTTGGTCTCGGTCGCCGACACCAAGAACGCGTCGAACCAGACGCGCGACATCGAGAACTACAACCTGCTCTACACCTTCCGCGAGGCGCCGATCCTGGGGCTGGGCTTCGGGCACGAGTACACCGAGGTCAGCGTCGCTTACGACATCTCGCATGCGATGCCGAACTACCGGTACATCGCGCACAACAGCGTGTTGTGGTTGCTCATGTTGTGCGGCGGCGTCGGCTTCGCGGGGATGTGGCTCTACTACGTCATCTCGATCTTCCTCGGAGCGCGCGTCTATCGGATCACGACTGACCCAGACATCGCGGTCGCCGCGCTCACCTCGGTGTGCGTCATCATCTGCTTCGTGTTCCAGGCGTTCGGCGACATGGGGATGATTGGGTGGATGGGCGTGTTGTTGGTGTCGGCGGCGAACTGTGTGGTTGCTACCTCGGCGACGCGGGTTGGGGCTTGGCTGAATGCGGATACGCCGGTGCCGAAGAAGGTGGTTGAGCCGCCGAGTGATGACGATGGCGATGGCGATGAGCCGCCGTTGCGGGCCGAGCAGATCGCGTAAGCAACGCCGAAGCGGCTCGCGAGTTCCCCTAAGTCACGAAAAAACCGTGCCCTACACGTCAGACCGGTGTGGCAAATCGCCCCAACAAGGGGCCGGTGGTGAAATTTGGAACCACCCCGATTGCCGCACCCGCTTAAAAGTGGGGTTTTGAAGCGGTCTACGCTGGCACGCCCTCTGCAAACCTTAGGGGCACTGTTCGATGGAACGTCCTGGGGGGTGATGCTCGGCGCGTCCCTGCGAGGCATGGGGGGCCAACCGGGGACGCGCTTGAGCGTCGCACGCCAGAAGAAAAAGCGACTCGGGGGGGTCGCTTTTTTTTCGTCCCCCAAGTCCGCTATAGCAGACTCCTGACAGCGGGGCGATCGGGTGGCGTCGCCTTGCGCGCCTCGCCCCGGGGCCCCACGCTGTCCTCGGCGGATCTGGGGTGCGTGGGCAGAGATGTCCGCCTGCTGGGCGTGGGGCCCCGGGGCTGCGGTGCCGGCTATGCCACCCTATTGGGCTTCCCTACTCCTTCAGCCATTCGGAGTGGACTGGGCCGGACTTCACGTTGTCACGGCGAATATACGTATGGGCGCCGAAGGCATCGCGTTGGGCTTGGGTTAGGTTTTGCGGCAAATCGGGGCTGCGGACGCCGTCGAACCAGGTGAGGCTCGCGGCGAATGCGGGCATGGCGATGCCTTCGCGCATCGAGCGGGCGAGGAGCTCGCGCCAGGCGGGGGCGGCTTTGCGGACGTCGCCGCCCAACGAGGCGTCGGCGATGAGGTTGCGTAGGTCCTTCTGTTTGCCGAACGCTTGCATGATGGTGTCGAGCAAGCGCGCGCGGATGATGCAGCCGCCCTTCCAGATGCGCGCGACCTCCTTGCGGTCGATGTCCCACTTGTAGGCCTGCGACGCCGCGTGGATGAGCTCCATGCCTTGGGCGTAGGCGCAGATCTTCGCGGCGAGGAGGCCGTCGTGGACCTCGGCGATGCGGACGGCGCGGTCGCTGGCCGATACGCTGGCGCGAGCAGGCTCGTCGAAGCTCTTCGCCAAGGCTACGCGGGCGTCTTTTTGCGATGAGATGACGCGGGCATCGAGAGCGGCGGCGATGCTTGGGATCGCTACACCCACCTCGAGCGCGGCTTCGACCGTCCAGCGGCCGGTCCCTTTTTGCCCCGCTTGATCGAGGACCACATCGACCAGGTGCTTCTTCGTGTCGCCGTCACGAACGCGGAAGATCTTGGCGGTGATCTCGATGAGGAACGACTGCAAGGGACCTTCGTTCCACTTGGCGAAGACGTCCGCGATCGCATCGTTGTCGAGGCCGATGCCCCGGCGCAGCACGTCGTAGGCCCCGGCGATGAGCTGCATGTCCGCGTACTCGATGCCGTTGTGCACCATCTTGGTGAAGTGTCCGGCGCCATCCGGGCCACAATAGGTCACGCAGGGGCCGGACTCGGTCTTGGCGGCGACGCTCTCGAGCAGGGGTTTCAAGTGCTCGTAGGCTTCCCTGGCGCCGCCGGGCATCAGTGACGGCCCGTGACGCGCGCCCTCTTCGCCTCCGGAGACGCCCATGCCCACGAAGCGCAGGCCCTTGGCGGCCATCGCTTGTTCGCGACGTCGGGTGTCGGTGTAGAGCGAGTTGCCGCCGTCGATGATGACGTCGCCCTTCTCGAGGAACTGCGAAAGGTTTTCGGCGACCGAGTCGACCGCCTTGCCGGCAGTCACCATGACGAGGATGCGCCGCGGCTTCTCGATGGCCGCGACCAGGGCCGCGAGATCCTTGGCGTCGACGAAGCCGGGATGCTCGGCGAGGAACTTCTCCTGCTTGTCGCGCTCGAGGTTCCACACGGCGACGCGCGCCCCGTGATCGGCGAAGTTCATGGCGAGATTGGCGCCCATGACGCCGAGACCGACCACTCCGAAGTTTGCCTGCGCTGCCATTTGCTAATTCCCCTTCGTTGCTGCTTCGTCCACGAACCAAATTCCACGCCGTGCAAGCCGCGCCGGCACATCGTCGACCGTCGTCGCTTCGTCGCGCGCCCGCGCCAGCATCTCGCTCTTGTCCGCGCCGGCCACGAGCATGACCACACGCTCCGCCGCCTTCACGACATCCGGCCCGATGGTGATGCGTTCGGGTGGCGGCTTCGGGCTGTCTTGCACGAACAACACACGTCTGTTCGAGCGGAGCGCCGGCTTGCCCGGGAAGAGCGAAGCCGTGTGACCGTCGGGTCCCATGCCGAGGAGCACGAGGTCGAAGGCCTTGGGCAGCAGCTCTTCGTAGTCGCGCGCCGCGGTCTCGCGGTCTTTGCGCTCCGCCTCCATGCGCACGATGTTCACGCTGGGGCCGAGCAGCTCCCGGACCATGCGGTAGTTGCTGTCGTCGTGCGTAGGCGGCACGCAGCGCTCGTCGGCGAAGTAGACGTCGACGCTGGGCCAGTGGATGCGCTTCGATACCGCGAGGCGCGCGTACGTCGGTCGTGGCGTCGACCCGCCCGAGACGGCGATGGCGGCGCGGCCGAGACGTCCGACGACGTCCGCGATGACGTTCTCGACGAACACCGCGCAAGCCTCCTGCGCGTCGCCCGGCGTCTTGCTGACGCGCAGCTCCCCCAGTGCCTCGCTCACAGCGGGTACCACTCGCGCCGATCGCCCTCGATGAGCTGCCGAGCCGCGTCCGGCCCATCCGAGCCCTTGGCGTACGAATGCACCTGCAGCTCCTGTGACGGCCGCAAGATCGGATCGATGAACCGCCACGCCGTTTCGATCTCGTCGCGGCGCGGGAACAAGGTGGCGTCGCCGCGCATGGCGTCGAGCAACAAACGCTCGTAGGCCTCCGCCGGCTTCTTCGAGAAGACTTCGGCGTAGCGCATCTGCATGTCGACGTTGGCGAGCGCGAACTCGACACCGGGCACCTTCGACATGAAGCCGAGCCCGATGCCCTCGCCTGGCTGGATGCGCAACGTCAACACGTTGTTGCGGATGGCGTCGGTAGCGCGCCCGAACAGCGACAGCGGAATACCGGTGAAGCAGATCTTCACCTCGGTGACGCGCGACTTCATCGCCTTGCCGGCGCGCAGGTAGAACGGCACACCCTGCCAGCGCCAGTTGTCGATCAGGAGCTTGAGCGCGGCGTAGGTCGGCGTTTGCGAATCGCGCGCTACGTCTTTCTCTTCGCGGTAGCCGGTGTACTGACCGAGGACGGCCTGCTGCGCTACCTTCTTGGGGTCGAAGGGCCGTAGCGCGCGCAAGAGCTGCGCCTTCTCGCCGCGGATCTCATCGGCCTGCAGCGAGTTCGGCGGCTCCATGGCGAACAGCGCCAGCACCTGCAGCAGATGGTTCTGCACCACGTCGCGCAAGATACCGGTCTCTTCGTAAAAGCGGCCGCGGCCTTCGATGTCGATGTGCTCGGCGGCGGTGATCTGGACGTGATCGATGAACTTGCGGTTCCAGAGCGGCTCGAAGATGCCGTTCGCGAAACGGAAGACCAGCAAGTTCTGCACGGTCTCCTTGCCGAGATAGTGGTCGATGCGAAAGACCTGCGACTCGTCGAGCGTTTTGGCGGACAGCTCGTTGAGACGCCGCGCCGACTCGAGATCCTGGCCGAACGGCTTTTCGACGATGACGCGCGTCCACCGGTCCGAGGCGCCCTTGGGGCTTACGAGCTGCGCTGACTGCAATCGCGGAAGGATCTCCGGGAAGACGGACGCCGGAACGGACAGGTAGAAGAGCACGCTCTTGCCGGTGCCATGCGCCTTCTCGCCGTTGTCGATGACGCGGCGGAGCTCTTCGTAGGTGCGCATGTCGTCGACGTCGCCGCGCACCATGTAGAGGCAGCTCTCGAGCCGCTTCCAGGCGGCCTCATCGACCTCCTTTTCACCGCTGAACTTGCCGAGCGCCTCACGCACGGTCGTGCGCAGGGCTTGGTCGTCCTGGATGCTGCGCGCGACCCCGATGACCATGAACTTCTCGGGCAGGTCGCCGCCACGCGCGAGCTTGTAGAGCGCGGGGAAGAGCTTGCGCTTGGCCAGGTCGCCGGAGGCTCCGAAGATGACGACACTGCAGGGGCCCGGCCGGCGCTCGACCATTCCTTCGATGGCCGATGCCTCACCCGGGTGGAACACTGACTCCATTGGGGCTCCGATCGCGTGACAGACGCTGAGATAGACGTGACCCTGGGAGGTCGGTCAAGTCACTGCGGCGCTTCGGAGAAAACGAGGCGGGGGTTCGCGGGAGCCCGGCCTGATCGGCCGGGCCGCGAAAGGAGTACTTGAGTCAACGGGCTCGCAGGTGGCGCGTCAGGCTCAGGTTGTCACGACCGCGCGGTCGATTGGAGATCCTTCGATTCTCCGGGTGTCTACTCACGCGCTTTGATCGTGCTGGCCCTGGAGCACACCTAGCTGACCTCGTCGACGTTGCGACGCTTGAGCACGTTGGAGCCACCAGTCGCTTGCGCGGCCTTGGTGGAAGAAACGCCTTAGCGCTTCTTGGCCTTCTTCTTGCCGCCGCCACCGCTCCCGTCGGAACGGAGAAGCTGCCAAGGCTCCATCTTGAGGACCTCGGCGATCTTGTCGATCCAGTCGACTGAGGCGCCCTTCTTGCTGCCGAGCACGTCATACAACTGGGAGCGCGACACCCCGGCGAAGTCGGCGAGCTTGTTTACACCCAAGCCCTGCTTCTCCGTGGCGCGACGAACATTATGGGCCAATGTGTTTCGAATTCCACGAGATTTCACGCCGCGAAAGCTATGCGATCCGCGGGCCGCCGTGAACCGCTATCGCGGACGAGATGCTTTTTTTTGCGATTTTGTGTCGTTTTTGGTGCCCGCGTACGCGGACAAGCTACGGACGACGACTGCAATCGCAGACTGCAAACGCGAAGAGCGCGGCTCATTGGGTAGCCCGAACGACCGGCAAACTCGCGTCGTGCTTGGATTAACGGTCTACGTCCGCTAACGCAAGCAGGAAAAGTTTGCATTCGTTGGCAAACGGTACGCGACGTCAGCGCGTAAGCGGAGCACCGCCCCGGCGGACAGTCCGCGAAACCCAGGTGTGGCATCCCGACACATTGTCAGGCGTTCGCCCTACTCGCGGCCGGTGCGCTGGCGCACGACCACCGACAGCTTCTGCAGCTCGGGCGTGCCCCGCAGCGCCGCGAAGTCGGGGTCGGTCTCGAAGCTCGTATTGGGGAAGCCGAGCTCGACCGCGCGGCTCAGATAGAAGAGAGCGCGTTTGTTGTCGCCCGCGATAGCGTAGTAGCAGGCGAGGTTGTAGGTGCCCCACGTGCTGTCCGTCGCCTTGCTCGCGCGCTCGGCGGCCGCCCGCGCTTCGTCCTTCTTGCTGGCGTGCTCGAGCGCCACCGCTTCGAGCGCGCAGGCGAACTGCGCGTTGCTGCTCTTGCACCCGGTGGCGAATGCCTTGCCGGCTTCCGCGAAGCGCGACAGGCGCATGAACGACAGGCCGAGCGTCACGTAGTTGCGCCACGAGAGCGGATTGAGCGCCACGGCTTGTTGAGCGCGCTCGAGCGCGTCGTGCGGGCGGTCGAGCTCACCCAGGCTCTCCGAGAGCGACGCGACCGTCCAGGCGTTCGCTGGGTCGATGGACAACGCTTCCTCGAGGACCGCGAGGCTGCGCGCCTTGTCGCCGGTAACGCCGAGAGCCAGTGCGCGATAGCGCATCACCCAAGCGCGCGCCGCTGGTGACAAGTCGTCGCGCTCGACGATGGCGGCGAAGAGCTCGAGCGCTGTCTTCATGTCGCCCCGGCCGTAGGCGAGATACGCGCGGTAGAACAGCGAGTAGGGGTTCTTGGCGTCGATGACCTCGAGCGCCGTCATGGCCTCGCGTAGGCGCGCGGCGTTCTCCGTCGACGGGTCGGCGTCCCAAGCGAGCAGCAGCGCCTGCGTGCGCAAGGCGTGCGCGGCAAGCTCTTGCGGGAAAGTGTGCACGAGGCGCGCGGTCGACTCGAGCGCGCGCACCGCGTCGCCGGTGCGGATGGCACCGAGCGCGATGCTGGTATCGGGCGAGCGCGCCATGGCCGGGCCGCCGGTGAGATTGCCGATGTAATCGTAGAGGCGCGGTAGGTCAGCGCCCAGCTGCGTGGCCACGCCACGCGACAGCTCGAGAGCGAGGCTCGACAGATCGTTGCTGGCGCTGCTGGCCTGCGTGCCCCAGACGATGCGGTTCTCCACCGCGTCGATGAGGTTCAAGTTGGCCTGCAGTTGCTCGCCGCTGCGCGTGACCGCGCCGGTGAGCATGCGGCCCGCGCCGTGCTCGCGCGCTACTTGTGAGCGATCCATGGCGCCGGCGCCGAGCTCTCCGAGATCCGGGACCGGGAGCACCTTCAAGCCGGCGAGCGCGAGGTTCACCGCGATGGCTTCGGCGAAAGCGCGGCCGAGGTATGCCGAGCCTTCGTTCTGCCCGCGCACTTCCATCGGCACGATGAGCACGGTGTGATCATCGATGCGGGGCGCCTTCTTGCGCTCGAACATCGTGACCGCGATGGCGGTCGCGATGCCGATGATCACGGCGGCAACTAGCCATACCGGGTTCTTGCCCACACGACGCCCAGGCTTGGTCGGGCGCGGCGCGGGGGCGGTAGGCGCGGCGGCGGGCTTGGGCGCCTCTCGCACTTCCGGAGCCTCGGGGCCACGCTCACGCTCGAGGTCGGCGACCATGACGGCCGCCGAGGCGTAGCGCTGGTCGCGTTGCGGCGCCAAGGCCTTCGCGACGATGCGCTCGATGGCGGCCGGGACCTGACCACTCAGGGACTTCGGCCTCGCGGAGACGATCTGGCGCGTCAGCTCGGAGCGCGACTCGGCGGGGAAGGCCCGCTTTCCGGTCAGCATCTCGTACAAGATGGCGCCGAGCGCGAAGATGTCGTCGCTCGCTTCGGCCCGCTCGCCCCGCACTTGGTCGGGGCTCTTGTAGGCGAGAGCGCCGAGGATGACGTCGGCCTTGCGCACGTGTGGACGGCTCTGCGCCAGCTCTTCCAAGGCGGCGAAGGTGCGGTTGCCCTCGTTCGAGAGCTCCTGCGTGATGCGCCGGCCGCGGGGCATGTCGTGGACGTGGACGGCGCCATCAGCACCGAGGTGAATGCTCGCCGGGCTCAGGTCGCCGTGCACCGTGCCGCGCTCGTGAGCTTCTTGGAGCTCGCGCGCGACGGCCAGCGCCACGCCGAGCGCCTCGACCGGCCGTAGGGACCCGCGGCTGAGACGGGCGTCCAGGGTTTCGTCGGCGTGCGCGAGCATCCCCTCAACATACCGATGCGCGGATGCGGCCATCAAGGACCAGAACGTCACAGGGAACGCGCCACCCCCGATAGCGCGATCCTCCGTGTTTCTGGCCTAGTAGAACCAGATCGGGTCGTTATTGCCCGGCAGGGGCAAAGACGCCGTCAGAACGAGGTCCCCCAAGTGCGTGGCGGTGATGCCGCGGTCGCTCACCGCCACCACGTAATCACCCATGAAGATGCTGCGGCGAATGCCCGGGTTCGACCACCAGCGCGTCGGGTCGTTGAAGAACCCGGTGTGGTCGATGGCGCCGGCGCGCGCCAGGCCGTCCGCCGAAACGGAGACCAGCTCGAGGGTGCTGTAGTAGCGGTAGCCCGACGACCAGTAACCGTAGCTCGAGAGCGGCACCGCCAGCGTCTGCTTCGGCTCCCAGTAGGTGAACGCTTTGTGCTCGTACTGCGCCTCGCTGTACGACCACGACTGGTCGTTGGGGAGACCTAGCTGCAACGCCGCCGCGAGCGCCGGCTCTGCCGGGACCGAGACGTTGAACAGCGAGACCTGTGTCGAGCCCCAATCGAGCCCGCCCGTCAGGGTGCCGGCGATGCCGATGGACAGCAGCCGGCCGCCGGAGAGCGGGTGCACGTAGGTGGAGACGCCGGGCACCTCGAGCTCCGAGACCATCACGAGGTTCGTGGGGTCCGAGAGATTGACGGTCCAGAGCGGGTCGATGTTGCGGAAGGTGACGAGATACCCGGTGTCGCCGACGAAGCGCGTCGCCCACAGTGTTTCGCCCGGCGAGATACCGCGGAGCTCACCGATGATCTCGAGGTGGAAGTCGCCCTTGAGCGTGAAGACGTTGCTGCTCACCGGCGGCGGGTTCTCGACCCACCAACGGCCCCACTGGTTCGAGGTCGTCGAGACGCGCAGCACGCCGTCCTTCTCGGAGAGGTTGAACTGATTGCGCAGAGCGCCGGGGACGCGGCCGCTGCCCTGATACGTCGACACGCCCGGCGTGCCGATGTGGAAGCGGTGCAGGTTCGTCGAGTCGTCGAAGGTGTCGTTCTGGCCGTAGAACCACCACCAGTTCCACGAGGGCTCGGCGATCACCAGCGTGTCCGTCGAAGCGTACACGATGCTGGTGTTCGACACGACGTGGTCGGCTTCGAAGTCGTCCTTGGTGGTGTCGAAGCTGACAATCGAGGTCACGCCGCGGCCGAGGCCGTCGTCGGCGATTCCGAAAGACGTGCACTCGGAGTCAGCGAAGTTACGCGTGCTGATGGCGTCGACGCGGCGCTCGTAGATGTTGGGGATGAAGTCCGAGAGCGGCTTCTTGTCGATGATCTTGTCGTTCTTGGCGATGGTGTCGTAGACCGCTCGCTCGCGCATGGCGCGGGCTTCGGCGCTCCTGTAGTCCAGGCTCCAGTAGCTCTCCGGGAACTGCGGGTAGAAGAAGACGTCCCACAGGTTGGTCTGAGCGTAGGAAACCAAGCGGATCGACGTCTGGATCTTACGCGACGTCTGGTAATAGCCCTCGACGTAAAGCTCGCGCTTGGTCTCAGGGTTTGCGCGATCGCTGATGTCGATGAAGGTGAGCTTCACGAGCTCGCTGGTACGCCAGGTGCGGCCGTCCGCGAAAACGGCGTCGGCGAACAGCGGGTGCTCGTAGCCGAAGTAGTAGGGATAGATCTGCGAGAAGACGACCAGCGTGTCGCCCGCCACCAGCATCTCTTGCGGATAGCCCTCGACGTCGTAGCTGCCGACCTGATCGAGCTGGCCAAACTCGGGTACCGCGACGATGACCAGGCTGCGGCCGTTCAAGACGTAGATGTAGTCACCGTCGGTCTTGACGAAGTCGCCCTCGTCGACGCCGGTCTCCTGATTGTTGGTGCCGGAGTAGTCGACGCCTTCCTGGCGGCCGGAGGTGCTGTCCGCGGCGGCGTTGGGCGCGCCCTCGAACGACGCGTCCTCTTCCATGCCCCTGCCCCAGCCCCAACCGTTCGACTCGTCGAGGTACTGCAGGAGCATGGTCCGCGACTCTTCGCGGAGGTTCTCTTTGAGCTTCTTGGCGAGGTCTTCGCAGCTATCGAAGCGTACGAGGGCGGCGCTGGTCGAGACGCGCGGGCCGATGTCGGGACCGTCGTTGTCCGAGCAGGCGGCGGCGAAGGTCGCCGCGAGAACGAGTGTAGTGAGGCGCTTGAGCATG
This sequence comes from Myxococcota bacterium, assembly GCA_041288095.1. Lineage (GTDB taxonomy): Bacteria > Myxococcota > XYA12-FULL-58-9 > XYA12-FULL-58-9 > JALHOP01 > JALHOP01. The sequence continues at coordinate 5,864 of JBGGMJ010000129.1, read as the reverse complement.
ACGCTATTCTCCTGAGGCCATTGGCTACTGCAGGAGACACGCCAACAGCACAGCGCTGAATTTACTTGAGTTTTTCTTGGCGAAGGGCGCCACCTGTGTCAACCGGCGTTGACAGAGTCTACGCTGGGCGTCGCTAATTGCGAATCAGCGGCTTGTAGCGAATGCGGTGCGGCTCGACCGAGTCGACGCCGAGGCGCTTCTTCTTGTCCTCTTCGTAGTCCTGGAAGTTGCCCTCGAAGAAGAAGACCTTGCTGTCGCCCTCGAAGGCGAGAATGTGGGTCGCGACGCGATCCAAGAACCAGCGATCGTGGCTGATGACCACGGCGCAGCCCGCGAAGTTGAGCAAGCCTTCTTCGAGCGAGCGCAGGGTCTCGACGTCGAGATCGTTGGACGGTTCGTCGAGGAGCAGGAGGTTTCCGCCTTCGCGAAGCATCTTCGCCAGGTGCACGCGATTGCGCTCACCACGGGAGAGGTTACCGAACTTCTTCTGCTGGTCCGAGCCCTTGAACGCGAAGCTAGCAAGGTAAGCGCGGGCGTTGATCAGGCGCTTGCCGAGCTCGACGACCTCGGCGCCTTGCGACACTTCGTCGAACACCGAAGCTTCGGCGTTGAGTGCTTCGCGGCTTTGATCGACGTAGGCAATCTTCACCGTGTCGCCGACCTTGAGCTCGCCTGCGTCAGGCTTCTCTTTGCCGGTGAGCATGCGGAAGAGCGTGGTCTTACCGGCGCCGTTCGGGCCGATGATGCCGACGATGCCGCCGCGCGGCAGCTTGAACGACAGGTCGTCGATCAAAAGCTTGTCGCCGTACGCCTTCTTCAGGTTCTTGGTCTCGATGACCAGGCCACCGAGCTCGGGTCCCGGCGGGATGTAGATTTCGCCGCCTGGATCACGACTCTCGACTTCGGCCTTACGCATCTCTTCGTAGCGCTGCAAACGCGCCTTGCTCTTGGCCTGACGGGCCTTGGGTGATTGGCGCACCCACTCGAGCTCGGTCTCCAGTTGCTTGCGACGCGCCGACTCTTGCTTCTCCTCGACGGCCATCTTCTTCGATTTTTGCTCGAGCCAGCTGGTGTAATTGCCCTGCCAGGGCACACCGGCGCCGCGATCGAGCTCCAGGATCCAGCCCGCGACGTTATCCAAGAAGTAACGATCGTGGGTGATGCAGACGATCGTGCCCGGGAACTCCTTGAGCGCCTGCTCGAGCCAGGCCACCGATTCGGCGTCCAAGTGGTTCGTGGGCTCGTCGAGCAACAACAGGTCGGGCTTCTCGAGCAGGATGCGGCAGAGGGCGACGCGGCGCTTCTCGCCACCGGAGAGGTGCTCGACCTTGGCGTCACCCGGCGGCAAACGCAGTGCGTCCATCGCCACCTCGACCATCCGGTCGATCTCCCAGGCGTTGGTGGCGTCGATCTTGTCCTGGAGCTTGCCCTGCTCGTCCAGGAGCTTGTTCATCTGATCGTCGTCCATCGGCTCGGCGAACTTCTCGCTGATGGCGTTGAAGCGATCTAAGAGGTCACGGATCGGCTTCAGACCGAGCTCGACGTTGCCCCGGACATCCAGGGTCTTGTCGAGCTCCGGCTCCTGCGCCAAATACCCAATGCGGGCACCGGGATCGGGCTTGGCCTCGCCGTTGAACTCCTTGTCCTTGCCCGCCATGATCCGCAGCATCGTGGACTTACCCGAGCCGTTCGGACCGATGACCCCGATCTTGGCGCCGGGGAAGAACGATAAGTAGATCCCCTTGAGGATCTCCTTCCCGTTTACGGATTTGCGGAGCTCCTGCATCTGAAAGATGTATTGCTGTGCCATCGGGTTCTCCCCGTACACGCGCGTGGCCCAAGTAATCAAGAACTTGCGTTGACCACCCAGTCCAGTGTCAAAAAGACACGCTCGGCATGTCGCCGAAGACCATGGAGAGTCCCCTAGATGCAGTTCGCCCGTGCGTTGTTGATGGTTTTGGGTTTGGCCACGTTCGCCGCTTGCGGTGGTGATAGCTTCGCCGACAAGTGCAAAGAAGGTTGCTCGGAGTCGGATTGCGACGGCAACGCGCCGACCGCGGCCGAGACCACTGCGTGCGAGGAGAGCTGCGACGACGCGGTTGCCCTCAACGAAGCGGCTGGTTGCACCGACACCGCGGATGATCTCGCCGGTTGCGGTGGCGAGGCTTGCAGCGACGAAGTCAACGAAGATTGCCAAACCGCTGGTGCGGCGTACTTCGCGTGTATTCTCGAGTTCTGTTCCGAGAATCCCGACAACGAAAACTGCTAGTTGATCGAGGGGTGGCTGGCGCTTGCGTCAGCCACCCCCTCGACTCCCGGACATGTACATGAAGCTCGCTTCCCTCTCGGCGATCGCCTTGTTCGCTATCGCGGCCTGTAGCAGTAGCGACAGCGCCGGCGACAAGTGCAAGGACAACTGCCGCGCCACGTGCGAAGGCGAAGAAGCGCCTACCGCCGCCGAGCTCGTGAACTGCGACAACGAGTGCGACGCGATCCAGACGCGCACCGAGAAGCAAGCCTGCGAAGACGAGCTCGCGGCCCTCTTCGATTGCGCCGAAGAAAACCAATGCAAGGCGACCTTCGCCGCCGACTGCAACGAGCAGAGTGAAGAGCTCGAGGCCTGCACCCTCGCCTACTGCCGTGCCCACACATCCGATCCCGACTGCTGAAAACTACAGGAGACTCGCCATGCAATTCGCCCGTAACCTTCTACTCACCCTCGGCTTGTGCGCTATCGCGGCGTGCGGCGGCGCCAGCATCCAGGAGACCTGCGACGAAGGCTGCGATCGCACCTGCGACGGCGCCGATCCCCTGACCGCCGAGGAAAAGGCCGCGTGCAAAGCGGACTGCGCCCAGCTCGCCGATCGTATCGATGCCGCCGATTGCGGCGACGAAGCCGAAGATCTCCAGAGCTGCAGCGAAGATTTCGTCTGCGATCCGGCGGTGGCCTCGGAGTGCGCCGACCAGTCGCGAGCACTGGTCAATTGCTTCGCCACCTTCTGCACCGACAACCCGGACGATCCGAGCTGCTAAAATGGGCGTCCGCGTCGACATCGACTACGAAGGCAAGCTGCACTGCCGTTGCGTGCACGCGCCCTCGGGATCGGTGCTGCCGACGGATGCGCCACGTGACAATCAGGGATTGGGCGAGTCGTTTTCGCCCACTGATCTGGTCGGCACGGCGCTCGGCACCTGCATGCTGACGACCATGGCGATCGTCGCGCGCAAGAGCGGCGTCGAGCTCGGGCCGATGAGCGCCTCGGTCGACAAAGAGATGGTCGCCGACCCCAAGCGTCGGGTCGCCAAGCTCACCGTAGCCATCACCATGCCCGCGTCCCTCGAGGCCGGCATGCGCAAGCAGCTCGAGGAGACCGCGCACACCTGCCCGGTGGCGCTCACGCTCTCGGAGCGGACGCAGGTCGCGTTGACCTTCACGTACGCCTGAGCGGACAGCCTAGCCCTCGCGTTTGACGCGGCGAATGATCTCCGCGAGGCGCATTGCCGCGGGGATGTTACTGACGCGCAAACGGCGAGTCGCGAGCGCCCACTTGGCGCTCAAGGTGTGATCCATCAGGCCCTTCAGAGTCTCCTCGCTCAACGCGAAGGTGCAGTCGGGGTTCTGCGCGCGCCCTTCCCTCACGATCCCACCTGGAACGGTGGCGTCGATGGTCCAGGTACCCTGCCCGTGAACGGTGAATTCGTACACCGCGTTGGCTTCGCGAACGATGTCTGGGTTTTCGCGCATGACGCGCGCGAGGTCGTCGAGGAGCTGCGGGATCGTCGACCCCATGATGTATTCGGAGCCAGTTCCGATGCACTCATTGGCGCGTATTGCGTAGCAGCTCATAACGATCTCACTCCCGGGAGGCCGTGTATCGGCTTATGAGCACACGCGTTGCGTCCGTTATCCCCAACGATTCCAAACACTTGCCAATGACGTCGTGTCAGTGAGGTCGCTCTTCGTGTCGGGGATGTTCGGTTTCGCGCCGCGCAAGACGTCCGTCGCCTCCGCGAGCCCGTCGAGAGTCAGCTCGAACATCGGGAAGATGTCGCGGATCATACGAACGCTATCCGCGTTCCAGATGCGCTTGGGCTCGGGGCTCAACCACACCGAATTGGGCACCTTCTCGCGCAGACGACGGAGCCACATGAGCCCGGTGGTTCGCTGGTTGTCGGCGAGGTCGATGACACCGCCGATGTCCGTGAGCTCGTAGGGGCTCATCCAGGCGTCACCCACCATGACCAGCGACCAAGTCTGGTCGACCTCTTTCAAGACCTCGGTGGTCTGCGATCCGCTGAAGCGGAACATGTCGGTGTAGAGCCTGCGGTAGACGCAGTTGTGGAAGAAGTAGTGCTTGAAGGCCTTGAAGTGCTTGGCCGCGTGGGCCGCCGAGAACAAGCGCTCGCAGAGCTCGGCGTGCGGATCCATCGAGCCGCCCACGTCGATGAGCAAGAGGAGCTTCACGCGGTTGGCGCGCGGTGGCGAGAACACCAGGTCGATCTCGCCGCCGTCGCGGGCGCTCTTGTCGATGGTGGCATCGAGGTCGAGCTCGAGCTGGCTGTCCGTTTTAGCGAGCTTGCGCAGGCGCTTGAGCGCCGCCCCCATCTCGCGCGTATCGAGCACGCGATCGCTGCGGAGGTTCGCGAAGCGCCGTGACTCGGCGATCTGCACCGCCGAGCGCCCGCCGCCCGGGCCACCGACCCTGATGCCCGCGGGGTTCTGGCCGCCGTGACCGAAGGGCGAGGTGCCGCCGGTGCCGATCCAGCGGTTGCCGCCGTCGTGGCGCTCCTTCTGCTCGCGGCGGCGCTTCTCGAGCTCTTCACGGAGCTTGTCGAGATCCCAGGCTTCGAGCATGGCGCGTTCTTCGTCGGTGAGGTCGCGCGGCATGACGGCGTTTTCGAGCCACTTCATCAGCTCGTCGTCGACGGCGAAGGTCATCGGTACGTTTTTGAAGACGTTGGCGAAGACCTGGTCGTAGGTGTCGTACTGCGCCTCGCGTTTGACGAGGAGCGCCCGTGCCAGCTCGTAGAACGTCTCGAGGCTCGAGTGCGCATGGCCGCGCACCAACGCTTCCATGAGCGCGAGCCACTCCGTGGTCGAGACTTTGATCCCGGCCGCGCGCAGGCCGAAGAAAAGGCTCGCGAACATCACGACGCGCGCACCCCCTTCTTCTCGAGGGCGCGCACCGCGGCTTCGACGTCTTGCTCGCGCTTCAAGAGCACGCCCAGGAACGGCAGCTCCTTCTCGATGGCCTCGGCGGTCATGCCGCCGGCGCGCAAAGCCGCGATCCAGTCGATGAGCTCGCTCGTCGAGGGGCGCTTGCGGATATCGGTCTGCTTGCGCAGCCAATAGAAGCTCGCCATCGCTTGCGACAGGAGCTTCTCCTCGAGCCGCGGGTGGTGCACCGCGACGATGTCGCGCATGAGCGGCTCGTCGGGGAAGGCGATGTAGTGGAAGACGCAGCGCCGCAAGAAGGCGTCGGGCAGCTCCTTCTCGTTGTTGCTGGTGACGACGACGATCGGCCGGTGCTTGGCGGTAATGGTCTCGCCGGTCTCGTCGACCGTGAAGCTCATGCGGTCGAGCTCGTGCAGCAGGTCGTTCGGAAACTCGAGGTCGGCCTTGTCGATCTCGTCGACGAGCAACACGACACGTTCCGTGGCGGCGAGAGCGCGGCCGAGGCTACCGAGCTTGATGTATTTGCCGATGTCACGGATGTCGCGGTCGTTGAAACGCGCGTCGTTCAAGCGGGCGACGGTGTCGTACACGTAGAGGCCGTCACGCGCCTTGGTCGTCGACTTCACGATCCAGGAGATCATCGGCAGGCCCAGACCTTCTGCGATGGCGGACGCGAGCTGGGTCTTGC
>JBGGMJ010000128.1:0-35108 GCA_041288095.1 Myxococcota bacterium | reverse complement strand
TAGCGTCACACCAAGATACTGTCGTGTGTTATTGCGGACAAAGAGCTTGAGCTTGACGATCTCGACACCCTCTTCGCCGACGATGGTCACAGCCTCGAGGTCGTCGATGACCGCCTGGGTGAGCTCTACTTGCTCGTTGCGAGTCACGGTCACCGCGACCTTGGGCTCTTTCTCGAAGCGAAACGCCGCGAGCAACGGCTTGTCGGTCGCGGACAGCAGCTCACTCGGCAGGTCGCCGGTCGCCATCGCGGACGCGTCTTCGCTCTTCGTGACCGCGAGCTCGAAGCCGGCTCGACCTTCGAGCGCGATGAAGCCTTCGCGGAGCGTGGCGTCGCTCGCACGAACCAGCTTGAGGTCGGCCCCACCGCCGGAGCCGCGCGGGTGCTGGGTCGCCACGTCGATGCTCGTCGCGTCGTCGACGAGGTACTTCAGCAACACCGAAACCACGCGTTCGTTGCCGCGGCGCTCCGCCGTCCACTGCAGCACCGCGTCGCCGCTCACCTGGGTGACCTCGACGCCGTCGGGAATCGATAGCTCGAAGCGCGACGCTTCTCCCGAGAGCACGCGATACGCGATGGTGGTGCGCGTCCGCACGGTCTGCTCGTGGACGCTCGCGAGCACGAACATGCGCGCCTCGAGCTCGCGCTTGGCGCTGCTCGCTTCCGCCGCCCGCCGGCGCCAGTGCAGGGACAGCTCTCCAGAGGCGCCCATCGCCGCCTCGATGCGCGTACCCGAGCCGCCTCGGCTCTGCGAAAGGATGACACCGCCGTCGAGCTCGGCCTCGACGTCAGCCTCGGGGAGCTGCGCCACGACGCGGGTTACCGGCCCGGGAGGCAACATGAGTGAAAAGCCGCGCGTAAAGCGGTCTTCGTCTTGGCCCTTCGCGAAGGTGAGGTGTACGCGATGGCGGCCGCGCGTGGCGATGAGCACCGCGTTCATGCCGTCCGCGCGGGTGGCTACCGCGGCCGCCCCGTCAACGGTAATCGACGACAATGACGCCTGCTCGTCGAGGAGCGGCACCGTCACCGTCCGGTCCAGGGTGTCGACGTCGATTTCGGCGTCCATGCTGCCGGTGAGCACGCCGCGGGCGAAGGCCACGTCGACGTTACGGCGGACCACCGCGTAAGGATGTTGCGGCGCCGGCGGCTTCTCCAGCTCGCGCACGCCGTCGACGGCTTGCTGCCATTGTTCGAGGGGGAGACGGACAGTCGCGGGCTCGACCGCGGACGCTACCGATGCGAAACCCAGAAGGACGCAGACAGCCAACGCTGATCGGGGCATCCCGCGACCCTATCGCGTAACTGCCTTCACCTTCAAACCCGGCTCGACTTCTTGCTTGGAGGCCACCACGAGGCAGGTTGACGCATTGTCGCGCGTATCCACGACCATGAGCGTGGCGATCGGCTTCGGGGGCAGGTCTTTCGGGTCGCCGACGATCGGGTCATCGCTCCGCGTCACCGTGAATTGATTGCCGCGCTGCACGCCGTCGTTCTTGCCCTTGTCGATGAAGACGACGTTGTGCGTGCCGGCGACGACGCCGGTGTCGTAATTGACCGCTAAAACGTAACCTTCGAGGGCGGATGACGCGGCCGTCGGTGTGACCCGCTCCTTGAGGTTTTCCTCGACCTTGGTGACGAATTGGCCGCGCTCTACCTCGAGACGTGTCGCATCGATGCGCGCCTTGCTCACCTTCTCGTAGACTTCTTCGATGGAGGCAAAACCGGTGACCTCCGTCATGTAGCCGAAGTTCTTCTTGGTGACGGGGTGCGTGACCTTGCCGACGGTCCTGTAGACGAAATAGCGCTCGCCGCTGCGCGGCTGGCTCTCGCGTGGAAACGACAGAAAGACACGGTCGTCCGGCGACAGCAGGATGTGCTCGTCCGCCGAGTTACGCAGCGTGCCGGCCTCCGACAACTCCTTCGGGGTCACGAAGAGTCCTACGAAGCGCGCGGGATCGATGCCCCGCGGCGCCGGACGAGTGTTCTCCTCTTCGACGATCTTCGCCGGCTGCGGCTCTTGCGGCATCTCGCGCTGCGCTGACGCCAGATCGTAGAGGCTGGGGAGCTCGACGTCGCTAGGAAAGAAGCGGATCTGATCGCCCGGATAGATCCAGTTCGGATTCGTGATCTCGGGGTTGTACGCCCAGACCCGCGGCCATAACCACGCCGAACCCGTGACCTTGCGGGTGATGTTCCAGAGATTGTCGCCCTGCTCGACGATGTACGTATCGAGGTTCGGCTTGAACGGGATGGCGTCGACGTTGATCGTCTGCTTCTTCCGCTTGGACGTCTGCGCGTGCGACGAGGAATTCCCCACCAGCACCAAGCCCACCATCGAACAGATCATGAGGGCGAAGAGCACATGCTCGACCGCCATGCGCACCGGCGTCGGTTGCCGCGTCATTTCGAGCGTCCTCCACGGATGCCAGGACGGGCGCGCGCGAGCTCCGCGACAGCGCTCTCCGGATGTTCGTCGACCAGGCGCTGGAAGGCCTCGCGAGCATGGGTCGAATCTTTCAGCTTCTCGAAGCTGATGCCCATCTTGAGGAGAGCATCGGGGGCCTTGCTGCTCGAAGGGTAGGCGTCGACCAAGCGCTTGTACTGCGCGATGGCTTCGTCGAAACGCTGGTCGTCGAAGCGCGATTCGCCCATCCAGTAGAGCGCCGCCGAAGCCTTCTCGGCTTTGGGGCTCTTCTTCATGAGGTTCGAGAAACGCTCGAACGCCTCTTCGGTCCGCCCGTTGCGGTACGCATCGAGCGCCTCGGAGAACGGACCGTCGAGCGGGTCCGCTTTCGCGGCTGCGGCGTTGGTCGGGCTTGCCGCGGCTTTGGCAGCGGCGCGCGCCCGTGGCGCAGGAGGCATTTTCACGACTTGGAGGCGTTCACCTTCGCCCGTGATCTCGAGCATGATCGGCTCTTCTTCGGGCTCGGCCGCGCGCGCTGGCGCCGGCGTCAGCTTCACCACTTCGAGATCGCGCATGTTGCGCGACGTGCCCGCGGTCTGCACGGTATTGGCGGCGGACATGACGTCGAGCCGGCCCTGCAGCACCTCGAGCTGTTGGCCTTGCGCCGCCACCTGCGCGCGCAGAGCGTCGAGGCTGCGCGCCAGCTGATTGTTGTCGATGTCGCCCGCGGATGAGTGCGCGCAAGCGGACAGGACGAGGAGCAGTGAGACGAATAGCAGTCGCACGGCCCGAGTCTCGGGCGTCCTGGGCGCGCGGTCAAAAAAACGGCCGGATCGTCAGGCCAGAGAGATGACTCCGGCCTGGCGGCCAGTCACGCCTTGATCGCGGCGGTGCGAGAAGAAGCGGCCGTCGCCGACAGTCGAATAGGCGACGACATCGATGCAACCCTCCGGCACCCCCGCCTCGATCAGACAGCGCTTGTTGAGCGCCCAGAGGTCGGCGTACGAGCGATCGTCGTTTCCCGGCCTGATGGCGGCACCTGGCGACGGGTAGGCGGTCTCGAGAGCCAAGACGACGTCAGGGCCGATCTCGAAATCGTTGGGGCCGATGGCTGGCCCTATGGCAACCCGCAGATCGTGGGGCGGAATGTCGGCGTCTTTCATCCGCTTCACCATCTCGGCGGCGATGCGCGTCGCGGTGCCACGCCAACCGGCATGCACCGCCCCTACGGCCCTGCCCCGTTGATCGGCGAAGAGGATGGGCACGCAGTCAGCGACCAGCACGGAAATCACCGCGCCGCGGTCACGCGTCCACAACCCGTCAGCCTCGATGGTTCGACCGGCGAGGCGGGTGACTTGGACCACGTCGTTCCCGTGGACCTGGCGCAACGCCACGAACGCCGCGTCTTTCCGACCCATGGTCTCGAGCACGCGCTCGCGGTTCGCTTGGATTGCCGGGCGCTCGTCCTGCGAGCCCCCGAGGTTCAAGCTTGCGAACGGCCCCTGGCTCACGCCGCCGTCACGCGTGGTGAAGCCGTGCACAATGCCAGCGACGTCGGAGAGGATTGGCGATGTCAGCATGGCAACGCTCACCGCCTAGGATTCCGACGATTTGCGTGTACGCGAACGCTTGGTGCGCGGCCTGTCACTGAGGGTGCCAATGCGCTGACCCATCTTCACCTTGCGGCCGGGCGCGAGCTCTTCGAGGGAGATGCGACCTTCTTCGCAGACGAGGATCACGGTCGAGCCGAGCTCGAAGGCGCCGAGCTCCGCGCCCTTCTGCATCGCATGCGCTGGATCATAACGAAGGGCGGCCCGCGCCTGACCTTTGACGTTGGTGTGGACGCTGTCGTCGTAGGCGAGCGAGATGCGTCCGACCAGCGTGGCGCCAACCTTCACCACGGCGACGCGGCCGCAGGTCTTGTTGTCGATGTAGGTGATGATCCGCTCGTTGCGCGCAAACAGCTCGTCGATGCGCTCCAGCGCTTCACGGAACACGGGGAACAATGCCCCGGGCACCAGCGCCCCTTGCGAGATGCTCCCGGACACCGGCGCGTGGATGCGGTGATAGTCGTGGGGCGCGAGATACAACGTCGCGTACGCGCCACCCTCGAAGCGCTTGGCTTCCTCCTCGTCGTCGAGGAGACGCGCGAGGCTGTAGCTGCGCCCTTTCACCTGCATCAGCGTGCCGTCCTCGATGAGCCCCACCTCACCAACGGTGCCGTCGACGGGACTCACCACGGCGTCGGGCTGCGGCTCGATGCGGCGCGCGCCGGTCTTCAGGTGACGAACGAAGAGGTCTTCGAGAGTCGAATAGGTGCCGATCGGTTCTTGCGCCTCCGACATGTCGATGCCGGTGGCTCGGACGAACGTCCGCTTTAGAAGAGCAACACCGAGCTTCGGATGTTTGCGTCGAGCAAGCCACCCCCAGGCGCGCGACACCATCGCCTGTGGCAAGCGACGCGTCAGGTCGACGACGAAGCCGCTCTGGAGCGGGTTGCCCCTCGAGGGAACCGGCGTCGGCATGTCGTCGTTGTCAGGAGTCGTCATGGTATCTGCCCGCATCGGCGGGCCGTATCTCACTTCGGACGCCCATCGCCAAGCCCCGGAGACGGCGAGGCCTCGAACGCCTCGGCGGAGGCGTCCCGATAATCGGCCCATTGTTGCCAGAGCAGGCGCGCGGCGATGAACAGCGCGGCCGCCGCGACGATGGCGGCGAGCCCTAGGGCGGTGCTCGGTCCTTCTCGTCGAGACACGCTTGGTCCGCTTTAGCGTTTCTTCCCGCGACGCGCGGCGCTCTTCGACTTGGCCTTGGCTTTCGGCTTGGCGGCCTTCTTGGCGCGCGCCGGAGGCTTCGCCTTCTTGCCGCCGGCCTGCAGCTCGAAACGCGCGTGCAGGGCCTTCACGGCCTTCTCGACCTGGGCACGAGCGATGACGCACGTGACTTTGATCTCGCTGGTCGTGATCATCGCGATGTTGACGCCGGCTTCGTGCAGCGCCTGGAACATCTCGGCGGCGACACCAGCGTGGGCGCGCATGCCTACGCCGACGATGGACACCTTCGAGATCGCGTGATCGACCTCGACGTTACCGCCTTGGAGCTCACGCGCGGCCTCGCGCACGAGCTCCTCGGCCTGGGCCGCGTCCGCCTTGGCGACCGTGAACGAGACGTCGGTCTTACCGTCCTCGGAAGCATTCTGGACGATGACGTCGATGTTGATGCCCGCCTTGGACAGACCGCGGAAGAGCGTCGCGGCGACGCCTGGGCGGTCGGGAATGCGACGCACGGTGACTTTGATGTCGCCGTTGTCGTGCGAGACGCCGCGCACCACGAGTCGCTCGATGTGCTCGTCCTCACCGGTGACCAAGGTTCCCGGGTCGTCACTGAAGGTCGAACGCACCCGCACCGGCATATTGTGATTCATCGCAAGCTCCACGGATCTAATCTGCAAGACTTTCGAGCCCGCCGATGCCATCTCCATCATCTCCTCGAAGGCGATGACGTCGAGCTTCCTGGCGTCGGGACAAAGATTCGGATCGGCGGTGTAAACGCCGAGGACGTCGGTGTAGATGTCGCACTCGACGGCATCGAGCGCGGCGGCCAAGGCGACAGCGCTGGTATCCGAGCCGCCACGGCCGAGCGTCGTGAGGTTGCCCTCGTCATCCATGCCCTGGAAGCCGGTCGCGACGACGACCTGACCTCGCAGGAGCGCGCGGTCGATGGCGCTGCGGTCGATGCTCTTGATGCGGGCGCGCGAGAACATACCGTCGGTGCGCACCAACATCTGCGGACCGCTCATCGAGACGGCGGGCACACCGCGCTCGCGAAGGGCGATGGCGAGCATCGCCGCGGACACCTGCTCACCAGTGGCGACCAGCGCATCGGTTTCGCGCGGGTCGGGCCGCCCCGCCATTTGGCCGGCGAGCCCCAGCAGTCGGTCGGTCTCGCCTCGCATCGCGGAGACGACCACGACCAGATGCGGGTGTTTGGCTTTGGCCTTATGGACGAGCTCGGCGACGTGCTTGATGCGCTCGACCGTACCGACCGAGCTGCCGCCGAATTTCTGGACCATGATGTCGCGAACAGGCTGCATAGCGCGCTGAAATCGCACGTTTGGCCGCCAACGTGCAATCCACGGCCCTCCTTTGCTATGGATGGCTCAAGGCGGTTTCGCGGTGAACATTCAACTCTTCAATTTTCTCGAGGACTACAACGCGCAGATCGTCAACCTGCTGTTGACCAAGATCCCGAGGTCCGTCGCCGCCTACAGCAAAATGCCGCGCACTGAGCTCAAGCAGATGCTCGAGCACCTGCTGGACGGCTACGTCGACCTGCTCGTCACCGGTCAGACCGACGCGCTCGAGAAGGTCTTCCGCTACATGTCGCGTGTCCACGCCGCGAAGAAGTTCAAGGTCAGCGACGTCCTCTCCGCCATCTTGCTCTTCCCGCAGGTCATTCGCCGCCTCCTCGCCGAGGAGTACGCCGACCTCCAAGGCGACGACGCCATCCGCAAGTTCAATCAGGCGCTCGAGCAAACCGAGACCACGGCGCACAAGGCCGCGTGCTCCTTCGTGGACATCTTCCAGGAGTTCCTGAACAAGCGCATCGAGGAGCACAACGACTACCTCGATCAGGCGCAGAAGAAGTTCGGTATCGACCTAAGCAGATTTATCGTCTTCAAGGCCTAAGCCGGACGGCAACGAGAGCTTCGGCAGCTCCGTGCGCTCGCGCTTTTGGAAGGTGTTGGTGAACATCACCGCCTCCTTCGACGACGAGAGCGCTTCGTACTTGATGCCCTCGCGGCCGACGGTGAAGAACCCTCCGCCACGGCGGATGGAGGCAAACTCGCTCCTGCCGATCTTCATGGTCGGCATCGACTCAGAAGCCGCGCCGCTCACGATGGTGGGCAAACCGCCCTTGGTGCGCAGCTGCTGCTGATTGTGCTCGTGGCCGCACACGTAGAGGTCGGCGCGGGCCTCGAGTAGCGGAAGGAGCAGGGCCTTCAAGATGTCGGACGAACCGTGCCAGCCGATGTTCTCGACGGGATGGTGCCCGAACACGAGCGTGTAGTCCGCGTCTTTCGCGAGCTGCTTGTGGATCCAGGAGAGCTGCACCGGGTCGACCGCCAACGTCGCGGTGTCGAGGAACAGGGTGCGGATGGTGAGCCCATCCACCTTCACGAGCCGCGAGTAATAGCGCGTCGGCATGCGGAACATGCCTTCGGTGTTGCGGTTGGCGGCCTCGACGAGGGCCTCGGGGATGCCGGCGCCGGTAACGCTGCCGTAGTCGTGATTGCCGGGGACCGCGTGCATCTCCGGCAGCCCCTTGTACATGTCGACGAACTTCTCCTTGAGCTGCGGATCGTTCGGCCCCGAGATGCCGTGCGGATAGATGATGTCGCCGGTGTAAACGCCGAAGTTCACGCCGCGCTCTTTGGCCATCTTGGTGAGCGCCATGGCGGTCTTGCGCTGGTTATCGGTGCCGTGTCCGCCATCGCCGAGCGCCAAGAAATTGAGGGTCTTGCCGGGCAGGATGAGCGGCGGCAGCTCGGCGCCGCCCGGGAGCAACATGTGCGGGATCACGAGGCTGCCGTGAATCTCGATGTGCACGGGCTGGCCGTCAGGCCGGGTATGGGTGATGAACCTGTAGCCCGAGACGTCGAAGAGCCGCACCGGCCGCGTCGCCTTGGCCGGCTTCTCGCGCTGCTCGAGGGCTTCGAGTGTCCGCTCGAGCGTTTGGGGCTGCGCCCGCTGCTGGGTTGTCGCGGGGGGATTTTGGGCAGAGGTGTCCGTCTGTGACCGGGACGATCGGGTCACAGCGCGGTTGGTGGGAACGCGCATGGGCAACCTTATCGGGACGAAACCGCCCGGGTTTCGTCAGCCGGAGCCTGACATCTTAGCGGAGCGCCCCGAGCACCCGGTCGCGCGTCGCCGCCGTGGTCGCCTTGCCGCCCAGGTCCGGAGTGAAATCCCCGGCGTTGACGACTACTTGCACCGCACGCCCGATATCGGCGGCGGCCGCCACGAAGCCTAAGTTGTCGAGCATGAGGGCGAGAGTTTGGATCGCCGCCAATGGGTTTGCGACTCCCTTTCCCGCGATGTCGGGCGCCGACCCGTGCACCGGCTCGAACAGGCCAATGCCGTTGGGCCGTGAAGGGCGGCGCAAGGCTTCGCTGGGATTGAGATTGGCGCTCGCGGCGAGCCCCATCCCGCCCTGCAGGGCCGCCCCGAGGTCGGTGACGATGTCGCCGAACATGTTGTTGGTGACGATGACTTGGAAAGCCTCGGGCGCGCGGATGAGCTCCATGGCGAGCGCGTCGATGAAGAGATGCCGTGTCTCGATCTGCGGATACTCCTTCTTCACTTCGGCGAAGACGCGCTGCCAGAGGTCGTGCGCGAAACGCAGGGCGTTCGACTTGTCGGCCATGCAGACGCGCCGCTTGCCGTTCTTGGCCGCGTAGTCGAACGCCGCCCGGACGATTCGCTCGACTCCCTTGCGCGTGTTCACGTCTTCGTTGGTCGCGACCTCGTCGGCGGTGCCCTTCTTGAAGATGCCGCCGATGCCCACGTAGGCGCCTTCGGTGTTCTCGCGGAAGACGACGAAGTCGATGTCGGAAGCTTGCTTGCGCTTTAGCGGACAAAGGGTATCCGCCAAGCAGCGCACTGGCCGAAAATTCACGTAGAGATCGAGCTCGAAGCGGGTGGCGAGGAGGATGTCGCGGGCGTGCCGCATGTCGGGAATGCGTGGATCGCCGACGGCACCCAGGAAGATAGCATCGACCTCGCGACGGAAGCGGTCGATCTCGCCCGCGGGCATGGTGGTGCCGTCTCGTAGGTAGCGCTCGGCACCGTAGTCGAGCTCCTCGATGTCCAAGGGCACGGCGTGCTTCTTCGCGGCGGCTCGCAAGACCTCGAGCGCCGCGGCGGTCACCTCGACACCAATACCGTCACCAGCAATCACCGCAATTCGCGCCATGCACCCGTTATTCGGTTGCGCTCGGGGCTGGTGTCAACGCACCTTGATTGCATGAAGCTGTCCGCCATCATGCTGCTCGTCGCTCAGGCCCAGGCACAGACGCCTGCCGCGCCCGCGAAGCCGGACGAGCCACAGCGCAAAGTCATCGGCACGCTGCCGACCGACCTCACGAAAGAGCCGCCGGAGCCGGCGCCGCCCGACGCCATCCGCGAGTACGTTCCGGACCCCGCGACTCAGCTCACCATCGATCTCGCCGAAGCCCAGGGCAGTACTCTGCGCGAGCTCGCTCTCGCGGCCGATGACACGATGGAGAGCCACGAGCTCGCGGCGGCGCGCAAGGCACTGGAGAAGACCGGTCTGTTCGTGGTTGTCGGCATCGACACCGCGCAGGCGACTCTGCAGCTGCGGCGCTTGTCGCCCAACGAAGTGCTCGCGACGCTGACGGCGCGCGCCGGCGAACGCCTCTGGGTCAAGGCAATCACCTGGCCCAAGCCGAGCGGCGAAAAAGCGCGGCTCGACGACGAGGAGCGCTTCTCGCGCATGCGCCGCTACGCGCGCGAGCGCCTCGCCTTGCGCCCGATCATGCAATCACCGGTCGGCCCGTCGACAATCTACTATGGCGGATACCAATCGGCGCCAGGGTTCGCGGATCCGTCGTGGGGCTGGGGGAACGGCATGATGGGCGGGACGCCGCTCCCTGGCCAAAAGGCGGGTGAATGGGTCGTCGTGCGCGGCCCGGCGGACGTCGTCGACGAGATCGAGCTCGCGCAAATGCTCGGGAACCGCGCCCTCGAGGAGCGCGTCCGGGAAGCGCGCTTCAAGCCGAAGCTATGGTGGGGCCTGGGCTTCGGCCTGGGCGCCATCGGCGGCATCACCGGCGGCGTGCTGCTCTACGATGACAAGTACACCAACGACACGCGGGCCATCGGCTTCTCGTTGCTCGGCATCGGCGTCGCCAGCGCCATCATGGCGCTGATGACGCCGACGATTGGGAACGGCAACAAGCTCACCGCGAATGAAACGGACGAGCTGATCGCGGACTACAATCACAAGCTGCGCGAGGACCTGAAGCTGTCGCCGGCGGATACGCAGAAGTTGGATCTGTAAGGGCCATCACCGATCACCCGATTGCCGATTGCCGTAAAATAGGGACACCAACCATTTTCCAGGCAGCGCGGGGGACAAAGAAATGGTTAGTGTCCCCATTTTTTTAGGCGGGGCGGGCGCAGAGTGCGCCGATTGCCGATGACCGATCAGAAGTGGATGCCCTTCACCACGTCGCTGATCTGACCATTGGCGCTGCCGTCGCCGGGGCCAAAGCCGCGCACGACCCACAGCTGCTCGCCATCCACGATAGCGTACACCTGTGCCGCGCGGCGCTCCTCGGTGCCGTCCGCGAGTGACTCGGTCAGGTTCACGTCCATGCGTGCCGCCTTGCGTCCGCCGACCTCGACGTCCGCCGGCGAGCCTTGGGCCTCGAAGCCATCGAAGGTCTGCGCGATCTCGTTGACGAGCGCGGTCAGGATCTGCGCGGGTGCGCGGCGGCGATCGGCGGCGGTCAGTGGGCGGCGCGAGACTTCGACCGTCGGCGCGAGCGTGGCGCTGCCGATGGGGCCGTGCAGGATGACCTGGGTATCTGGCGCGACGGTGCTGTCGGGCTGCACGAAGTGCCATTGCGAAGGGCGATCGATGGTCATGCCGTGCGACGAGTAGCTCGAGGCGTCGGCTGCGACCGAAGCGGCTTTACCGTCTTGATTGCCGCCGCTGCTCGCACACGCCACGAGGCCAACCAAGGCGACCGAAAGCAGAAATTTGCTCATATCTAAACGGGTAACAGGTAGAGGACGTTCGTTCAAACGGAATGCCGCGGGAGGTCAGGTCGGTTGACATTGGCGCGCTATTTCGATGTTCGTGCGCATCGCCTTATGATGGAAACCGCAATGACGAAGCTCACACTCTCCTCGATCCTCATCGCCCTAACCGCCTGCGGCCATCACTACATCAAGGGCACGCGCGTCGAGGACACCCGCGAAAACCACGCCGTTTACGACGTCATCGAGGACGTCCGCGCCGGCATGGAAGAGCGCAACGGCGAGCGCGTCCTGTCGCACGTCTCGCCAAAGTACTTCGAGGACATGGGCACGACCGAGCCGAACGACGACTACGGCTACGAGCAGCTGCGCTCGCTCGTCAGCGAGAGCTTCGGCGCCACCAAAGAGATGCACATCATCCTCGACATCCACGCCATCACCGTCCAGGACGAGAAGGCGTGGGCCGATGTGCGCTACGCATCACGGGCGCGTATCGAGCTGCCGTCAGGCGGCAGCTGGGACGCTCACCGCGAGTTCAACCGCATCGAGCTCATCCGCGAAAACGAAAAATGGATGATCGTCAGCGGTCTGTAGCCGACGTTAGCGCGGAGCCGCGTCGCGCATCGTCGTGACGTTTGTGCGTGTCGCGTAGATGCGTTCGCCGGTGTACGCTAGGAGATCGATCGGATTCACGTAGGTGTCCGCGAGCTTGACGCCGAAATGCAGATGCGGGCCGGTGACACGGCCGGTCTTGCCGATGGTACCGATGCGCTGGCCGCGTCTTACGCGCTCGCCTTCTTTCACCATCGCCTTCGTCATGTGGAAGTAGATCGTGAACAGGCCGGCGCCATGGTCGAGGAAGACGGCGTTGCCGATGTAGTAGAAATCGTCCGCCACCAGGACCACCTTGCCGTCGTTGGTCGCGAAGATCGGGTCGCCGTTCTTGCCGTCGATATCGAGGCCGCGGTGCCGTCCTTCGATCTTGCCGTTGAAGGTGCGGCGTACGCCGAACGGGCTGGTGTCGATGCCCTTGGCGGGCCGCGTGAACGTCTTGTTCCACTGGCGGCGCGTCTCACCCAGCGTCCAGGCATGTTTGATGGCGGCGCTCTCTTCGACGACGCGCGGTGGCGCCGCCTTGTCGAACTTCGGATCGACCGACAGCTTGGACTCGGGAAAGGTGCCCTCCGAGACTTGGACGATGAATTTCGCCTCCCGTCCGCTGCAGCGGACCTTCAGCGTCTGATCACCGGCGTTCAAGGCGAGGCGCACCGGCAACAGCACCTGATGCACGCCGTCGACCGGAAACGCGTCATGACGCTGACCCATCCAGGTGACCCGTACGCGCTCGCACTTGGGTGAGCCTTCGATCTGCGCCACCATGATTTGGCCGTCGACGACGGTCTGCGGCCGCAGCAGGCTTATCGTGCCCTCGGTTTGCAGACTCCAAACCACCTCGGCGTTCGGATCGACCGGCGGCAAGCCCGAGCGCGACAACGAGACCGAGGCCTCGATGTCGGGACCTTGAGCGGGATCCGCGGTGTTGGCCACGGGCGTTTCCTTGGTGAGCGTCGCCTTCGCGGGTGGCGGGCTCTCCTTCACCACGGGCACCCCGGCAGGTGGAGCGGCCAGCAAGGCGGGCTCCTTGTCCTTCGCGGGCGACGCTGCCAGCAAAGAGACGAGCAAGAACTTGGCGCCGGCGGTCGTTACGAGCCCCACGTCCAAAGGCTCTAGCGCTCGCGCGCGCTGCGGCCAAGGATCTTGTCGCGAAACTGCTGCGCCCCGAGAGCGCGCAACGCGTCGAGACGCCGCATGGAATGGCGATAATCGCGGTAACGCAGCACGGACTGACGGGGCGGCACCTCGAAGGCCCCCATGTGCATGATGGCGCCGCGCGTCGCGGCATATCGCGTCAGATCGAACAGGCCCGCCCTCTCCGAAGGCTCGAGCGGGCGCACGCTCTCGTAACCGGCGACCAGCGCGGCCGCGCGATCGAGCATCAGACGATCGTGTGAGAAGCCCCAGTCGCAGAGGGCGACGGCCAAGTCCCACGCGAGCGGGCCGACGGCGGCGTTGCCGAAGCCGAGCACCGCGCGCAGCTCGCCATGTGCGAAGCGCGAGTGGTCGATGGTGAGGTCGCCGTGCACTACGCCTCGAGGCATGCGGCGTTGCGTCAGATGGCGAACGAGCTCGAGCCCCAACGCGCGGGCATCACGGCCGACTTCGTCCGGCATTGTCCGCTTTAGAAGACGCTCGAGTTGGCGCGCCACCATCGGAGGCGTCGCGCGGCTGCGGCGGACACGGCGGAAGCTCTTCAAAGCGAGGTGCATCGAGCCAAGAAACGCACCCACCTGTCGCGCGTGCTCGGGGCTCACTTCGAACGCCGCGAGCGCTCGGCCGGGCACGGGATGAAAGAGCGAGAGGTCGGCGTGCTTCGAGACCGGCACCGAGCTGCTCTCGTGGCGAGCCTTGAGAACCGGGGCGACGGGGAACGACCGCTCCTCGAGATGTTTGAGCAGCGCTTCCTCGAAACGCGCATCGGCGGGCTGGCGATCGGCGAGGAGCCGCATCACGTATCGCCCCCGCGTGGTGTTGAGCTCGTAGAGCATCCCGAGAACGCCGCCCGAGACACCACGCGACGCGACCAGGTCTCCAATACGGAAGGCACGGAGATGATGGCGCAATGCGCGATCGTTGAGCTGCGGGGGGGCGAACTTCATGCGTCTTCCAAGCTTACCCGATGAATCGAACATGGCCAGCGCTAGAGCCTCCCGCTAATTTGTCGGCCTCCGGCAGCCGGAGGCGTGGCTATGCATGCCAGAGACGCGCTACATTGCGCGCCGCATGACAACCGTTCCGAAGACCCGCCCCAAGGCCGGGTCAGACATTGATGCCTATTGCTCCAAATGTGATCTCGACCTGGCCCACGTCATCATCGCGATGGTGGGTGACCGAGTCGTACGCGTGCAGTGCAAGACCTGCCGCTCGCCCCACGCCTACCGCGGCAAGCAGGCCGTGGACGGCCGCAGCAAGACCGCGCCAAAGCGCATGAGCGGCGGCGCCTCAGCGAAAAGCAGCACCCCGCGCGCGAGCGATTTCGACCGCGCCATGCAGGGAAAAGACCTTTCCCGAGCGCACCGTTACAAGCCGGCCGAAACCTTCGAGGCCGGCGACGTCATCGACCACCCGAGCTTCCGCTTCGGCATCGTGACGCGCCTGCTCTCGGACAGCAAAATCGAGGTGCTCTTCGAGTCCGGTCCGAAGACGTTGGTGCACGCGCGCGCGGCCGCGAGCAACTAGCCCACACGAGCCCACCTCGCGAAATCATCCGCCGGGCGGGCAAGGCTGTTGATCTTTTTTCGAGGTCCCCGCATTGTGGGCGACATGCGGCGTGTCGCGCTTGCGCAGGGCGCACGGCAGTTCAGCAAACCCCCTTCGCGTCGTCCGCAGCATGTTGTTTTTTCCCGCCACCTGAGGCGGACGTTTTCGTTGTCCCGCCACTTGAGGCGGACGTTTTCATTGTCCCGCCACTTGAGGCGGGAAATTTCTTCCAGTTCGGCCAATTGCATCGGACAATCGAATGAGATGAATCAAGCCCTCGTTGGGGCGATTTGCCGCATTCACGCTGCATGAAAATGCGCCGTGGATCGTCTGAATCGCTTGGGCGTCGCGCTGTCGCGTGGCTCCGACTCCCCTGACGGTATTGACTTTACACGCGTCTCCGCCGTTGATCGACATAGACGCATGTGACGCATGACGCACCAGAATCGAGCGCCCATGGACACCACCGGTAGCAGTCGCAACAGAACCCCCACGCAAGGACGTCCGGTGCACGAGCGCCCAGGCCAACGCACGAACGTGAAGCAGAATTCCAAACGCAAAGTCAGCGCCGCCCGTGGCGGTCGCGGCAGCGGTGCCCGCGCCAGCGGACCAAGCGGACCAGCGGTCGCCGGCAAGGCCGTCGCCAAGAAGAAGGGTCCGGCGGTGAACGCTAAAGCGGGCAAGAAGGCCGAGCCCAGCACCGAGGAAGCGCGAGACATCGACCTGCTCGCTCTCGCCTCGGGCGATGACGAAGCCGCCGACGGCGCGCTCAAGCGCGGCAAGAAGAGCGCGAAAGGCACCGCCAAGGCAGCGGGCAAGTCGAAAGACGTCGAGCCGACCCTCGAAGAGATGGCGTCGGAAGAGACCCTGATCGTCAAGGAAGAGAAAGAGCTCAAGAAGAAGACGAAGAACACGCCGGCGCCCGGCAAGGATCTGCTCGCGAGCTACATGGATCAGCTCTCGCGCATCCCGCTCTTCACACCCGATCAAGAGCTCGAGAACGCCCGCACCCTCGAGACCTTAGACCTCGCGACCTGGACGCTCATCCTCTCTTCACCGCGCGCCGTCGAGCACCTGTGGACGGAGTCGACCGAGCTCGAAGCGCCGCTCAAGAACGAGATCGAAACGCTCCTGCAGAGCTATCGGCGCGCTGCTTCGCGCACCCGCAAGCGCAAGATCCCGCCGCACCCGGCGCGCGCCAAGATCATCGACAAGGTCGGCAAGGGCCTGCGTCTCGGCGACTACGACAAGGAAGTCCTCGACCAGACCATGCAGCGCCTGCGCCGCGAGGTCTGGGGCCGCCGTGTGCTCGACTCGTCGCCGGCGTTCCGCATCACCCACGCCGACCTCACCGAGATCGAGAAGGCGCGCGGTCTCGCGCTGCGTTGCCGCAACAACTTCGTGCGCGCGAACCTCCGCTTGGTCGTCAGCGTCGCCCGCAACTTCCACCACTACCGCATCCCGTTCATCGACCTCATCCAAGAGGGCAACGTCGGTCTGATGAAGGCGGTTCACCGCTTCGACCATCGTCGCGGCTTCCGCTTCTCCACCTACGCGCACTGGTGGATTCGCCAGTCGATCGAGCGCGCCATCATCAACAAGGGCTCGCAGGTCCGCCTGCCGGTTCACGTCATCGACTCGCGTCGACAAATCGGCCGCGCCACGGCGAAGCTCACGCAGCGCCTCGGCCGCGCTCCGACGCCGGCGGAAATCTCGAAGACGGTGAAGATGCCGAAGACCAAGGTCGAGCAGATCTTGGGCGGCGTGCAGCAGGATCCGGTCTCGCTCGACGAGAGCGTGGGCGGTGATGATCCGCGCAAGTTCCTCGACCTGGTGCGCGACGACAGCGCCCCCGGCCTCGACGAAGCGCTGATCCGCGAGAACACGCACGAGCGCGTGCGCGAGCTCCTGCACCTCTTGAATCCCATCGAGAAGGACATCATCCGCCGCCGCTTCGGCCTCGGCGATGACACCGATCAGACGCTCGATGAGATCGGCAAGATCTACAACCTGTCACGCGAGCGCGTGCGCCAGATTCAGGCCCAAGGCCTCATGAAGATGCGGCGTATGTGCGAGCGTCGGAAGATCAGCTAGCTCGTTCGCGGCTAGCTCCTACTCCGCGTCGGGTCCACCAAAGCGGCGCAGGTGATAGCAGTACGGACGGATCTGCGCGATTCCAGCCAACGATGGGTGGAATGGCGGCGGCCAGCATAGATCCACGGGCGGCCGGCGCGGCTCCCGCGAGTCGCGGTCACTGTCGCCGCTCTTGGCGGGCGGCGGCGTGCTCTGCGCTGGAGCCGATTGCGCCGGTGCGGGCGCCGATGCCGCGGCGGGCGCCGGAGACACATTCGCCTTCTTATCGATGGATTCGACGGCCATGGGACATCCTTTGGTGGGAGTGCCGACATTCTCGGCTCCCACCCCGCCCTCGGCCTCGAGCCGCGTCCGACAGCCTGTCAGGTCACGCGAGCGGCGGCGCCCCGGTGCGTGCCGCCTTGGCCGCCGCGCGCTGCGCGAGCTTCTTCCTGAAGACCAGCCCGACGAGGTTGAACAGGACGACGCCGATGACGCACCCGATGACCTGCGACCGGAAGAACATGTGAATCGCGTCTTGGGCGTTGGCGAGGCACGGGCACAGTGCCGCCTGGACGTGGGTGTTGTTGCCTGGGTCGAACCAGAAGAGCGCCAGGCGGTAGCCAAAGATGGAACCGACGGCGCCACCAGAGAGGGCGCCCAACATCGTGAACCACGTCAACGCTCGCATCATGGCTAGTCCCCTTTTACGTCTTGCTCCGACTACGTCTCGTACGCTTATTTGCCTCGGCTCACGCACTCAAGGGGAATTCCGATGCGCACACTCGTTATCGTCACTGTCGCCGTGACTGCTCTCGCCTGCTCGAAGGTCGACACCCAGAACCCGCGCGCCGGTGAGCAAGGCACCACGATGGCGGACAAGGCCGGTCGCGTGGATCCGGCGGCGTCCGTCGCGCTCGCCCCTCTCTCCGAGAGCGGTGTCAGTGGCGAGCTCGCCTTCTTCCCGACGGACGGCGGCGTTCGCGTCGAGGGCTATGTGAAGGGCCTCACGCCCAACAGCACCCACGGCTTCCACATTCACGACAAGGGCGACTGCAGCGCCCCGGACGGCTCGTCGGCGGGTGACCACTACAACCCGACCCAAGCCCAGCACGGCGCGCCTGGACCCGACACGCACGTCGGCGACATGGGCAATATCGTCAGTGACGCCGATGGCCGTGCCACGGTGAGCGCTTTCATCGTCGGCGGTTCGGTCGGCGCCAACGCCCAAAGCGAACATTCACGCGGCAATATCTTGGGTCACGCTGTCATCGTGCACGCTAAAACGGATGATCTCGCGAGCCAGCCCGCGGGTAACGCTGGGCCGCGCGTGAGCTGCGGTGTCATCGCGCAGCGCTGAGCGCCGCGCGCCTACCGTTGACAAGATCCGCAGTAGAACGTGCTGCGGCCGGCCGTGACCATCCGGCGGATGCGTCCACGGCCGCAGTCGCAAGGCTCGCCCTCGCGCCCGTAACACACGAGCCGCGTGGCGTAGCTCCCGGTCACACCCTCGGCGTCGACGAAGTCGCGCAGCGTGGTGCCGCCTTCGACGATGGCTCGCTCGAGCGTCGCCCGCACCTCGCGGGTGAGTCGCTCCCACTTGGCGCGGTCGAGCTTGCCCGCGGCCTTGAGCGGATGGATGCGCGCTAGGTGCAGCGCCTCGCAGGCGTAGATGTTGCCGACACCGACGACCTTGGTGCCGTCCATGAGGAAGCTCTTGATCGGCTTCTTCGAGCCCCGGGCAAGCTCCGCGAAACGCTCCGGTGTGAGCTCGTGGGAGAGCGGCTCGATGCCGAGGTGCATCAGACTCTTGTGCTCGGGCTCGTCCGCTTTCGCGAAGGCCTCGACCATGCCGAAGCGGCGCGCGTCGTTGAAGCGCATTTCGAGCCCGTTGGAGAGCGCGAACACGACGTGGTCGTGCTTGGCGAACGGCTCCGTGGCTTTGACGAAGCGCAGACGGCCGGTCATGCCAAGGTGCACGAGCAAGACTCCGCCACCTTCGAGATCGAACAGCAGGTACTTGGCGCGCCGGCGCACGTCGAGAATGGCACGGCCTTCGGTGAGCCGAGCCAGCACCTTCTTGTTCACCGCGGAGCGCAGCCGGCCATCGCGCACCCGCGCCGAGGCGATGCGAAGTCCTTGGACCCGCGGCAGCACGGTGCGGCGAACGGTCTCGACTTCAGGAAGCTCGGGCATCGCGGGAGCCTACGGCCATCCCAAAACCTCGGGATGCACCGCCCAGACATTAAGCATGGAGGAACCGTCTTTGCAGCCGCAGCCACTACGCACCAGCATGATTCCGTAGTCGGCGTCAGGCGCGATCGGCGTGCTCATGGCGTTCCAGATGCTGTCGGTCGCCGGCGGCACCTTCACGTAGCGTTCGCGCTCACCCGCGCCGAGCCGCAAGCGAATGAGTCCCTCGATGCGGCCATGCCGCATGGCGACGGCGTAGATGGTGACGCCGGACTGCGCGAGGCCGAGCGCGTCTTCCGCGAACGCGACGCGCACCTGCCGATCGCTCGCTTCGATGGTGATGCCGGTCGGCTGCCGCGGAGCCGCCACGAGGAAGCGCGCCAGCTGGGTAGCAAAGCCCGTGGCGTCGAAGGCTTCGGCGACGTCGTCCAGGGTACGGGCCTCGAGCTCCGCGGCGCGACGGTCGCTGCCGGTGCGGTGATGCAACGTCGCGACCGTGTCGGCGAGGCCAATGTCGCGGGGCGCGATCACGAGACCCGCCTCCGCGAGCTGCAAGGCGGCCTGCAACATCGGCGGCTCGACGTCCTTCTTGATGGCGAGGCGCCAGGCGATGGCGTTGGCCTCGTCGGCGGAGAGGAGCTTCTCGCGCACCAGCACGGTCAGCCGTTGCATCTCGGGGAGCGCTTCGGTGGTCGCCACGCGATAGCTCATGATCGCCAACGCCGCGACGTGCAGCAACACCGTAAGGCTAGCGAGCCAGCGCAGGTCTGGCGTGCGCAAGCGCGAGAGCGGCCGGCGCATGCACAAAAGGTAGGCCGCGAGCGCTCCGCCAAACGCGCCACCGGCGTGCGCCGCGTGGTCGATCGCCGACGGGCCGGGTCCATCGGGCGATGGCATGAGCAAGAGGATGAATACGCCCCACCACCACGCCGGCCGCGCGATCGGCCGGGGTAGCTCGCGGCGATACATGATGGCGACCACCGCGAATCCAGCCGCGAGGCCCATGCCGACGCCCGAGGCGCCGATGGTGTGACCGAAGGTAAGCCACGTCGATCCGAGCGAGCTACCGAGGGTCGCCGCCGTCATGATGAGGAGCAGCCGCGATACGCCGAGCGCGCGCTCCACCGCGCGCCCCAGCCAGACGATGGCAACGAGGTTACCGCCGATGTGCCAGAGGTTCGCGTGCAGCCAGGCCGCCGTCACCAGGCGGTAGAGCTCGCCATGCTTGAGCCAGGCGCGCGCGCTGGCTCCGAAGTAATCGAGATCGAAGAGCTCGGAGGTGAGCGCGACCCGCGCGAAATACGCCGCGAAGAGGAGCGGCACCATGAGCCAGATGAACCGCGCTCGATGCGCGACGAGGGCGTCGACCTCGGCTTCGCGCGCCGCAATCCGCTCGAGCGTCAGGTCACCGTGCGGCTGCGCCCCGATCCGGTCACGCGTCGCGGTCACGAAGCTGCGCGCGGCTTGGAGCGTCGCCTTGCCGGCAAGCCCGAGGTTGAAAGCCCGGCGACCCGCCTCGATGGTGAGCAGGGAGCGCGTGAGCTCGGGCACGACGCGGATGCCGGTCACTTGATCGAGCGGCACTTCGACGCGGCGCACGCTGATGTCACTCGCCGGCACCACGAGATACTCGGCATGGAGCTCGACCTGATGCGGCGGAGCCCTCTCGCCGGCCATCCCGAAAAACGAAATCCCCGCGCGCGAGCGACGCAGCGGCAAGATGATCGTGTTGTCGCTCGGGGAGCTAGGGGTAGCCATCGATGCTCGTGTCGTGCGGCCAGAACCGCACCTCGTACGACGAAGCATCGCAGCGACAGTCGTTCGCGTCCACCCACGCGATCACGACCTCGAGTCCTTGGGGATTGCGCATGAGATCGCTGCCGCGCACGACGGCGGCCCCGAGCGGAATGGTGTGCTCCCGCTCGGCGGCGCGGTCGGGCCCGAGCGTGACGCGGACGATGCCTTCGCGGGCGCTGCCCCGCTTGAGCAAGCCGTAAGCAACCAGCCCCTTGGGGGCCGGCGCGTCGAGCTGGATACGCACGCCCTGCCCGACGATATTCACATGGAGCTGCGAGGCATCGAAGCCGACCGCGCGCACACCCTGCTTCTTGTAGCGCGCATCGAGGAAGCGCCCGAGCTGTGCACCGAGAACGATGTCGATGGGCTGTTGGATCGCTTCCGCGAAGACGGACGCCTCGCGCAAGGCCTTGTCTTCGCTGTCCAGCGCCTCGTCGAAGGCACCGGCGCGGTAGAGCAGCGTCGCATAGGTGTCGCGCACCTGGCCAACTTCACCAACGCCCGTGCTGTGCTCGAGGGCACGCTTGGCGACGCGCGTGGCGCGCGTGATGTTGTCCGCGGAAGCGTCCGGGCGCCGCGCCACTTCCCAGGCAACGGCGTTCATCCAGGTCGAGTCGGTGCTTTGCTCGGCGAGCACGAGGACGCGCTCATCGGTGAGCGTGAGCGCGCTACGTGTCGCGAAGCCCAAGCAGGCGGACACGACGACGGCGGTCAGCACTCCCGCGGCTTTCACGACGCCACCCGCCGGCCGGTTGTAGATGAGCTGCTCGTGCGGAGCGACCAGCACGTAGGTCATCAGCGCCCCGGCAACGAGACCGCCGAAATGTCCCCAGAGATCGATGAACGGGAAGATGAAGGGCAGGAGCAGGTTGAGCAGGATGTTGAAGGCCCACAGCTCCAACGGCTGCTTGAAACCCAAGGCGAGCTCACGCCGGTAGTGAAAATTGCAGACCGCGAGCGCGCCGAAAATACCGAAGATGCCGGTCGAGGCGCCCACCGACACCGCGCCATTACCCAGCACCGCGGACGCCAGCGCCCCGCCGGCGCACGCCACGACGTAGACGATACCGAGCCGCCAGGGCCCGATGATGCGCTCGACGATCTGGCCGACGACGATGAGCGACAGACCGTTGACGAAAATGTGCAAAAAGCTGCCGTGCAGAAAGCTCGCGGTGACGAGCCGCCACCACTCACCGGCGCGCACCAGCTCCGGGACATTGGCGCCGAGGGTGCTGATCTTGATGATGTCGCCCTCGTCGACGAGCGCACCGAGGAACACCTGAGCGGCGAGCCCGAGCAAGAGCGAGCCCAGGATGACGTAGGTGACCGTCGGCCGCAGCGCCAGGACGCCGCGGATCAGCTCCTCGCGACGCGCCATCACGTCGAGGACATCGGTGCCGTTCGGCAGGGTCTGGAGCCGCTCGCGTAGGCCCACGAAGAAGCGCTCGATGGCGTTCGGGTCGGTGAAGGCCGCGGCCGGGAACATGAACAAGCCGCGGGTCGTCTCGATGACCAGGATCTGCTGCGAGCCGCGCTGCCGCAGACTCAGAGCACGGAGATCGCTGTAATCGAGCTCCACGGCGCGTCGCGAGTCAGCGGCCGTCGGCATCGCGAAGCGATTGGCTCCGAGCTCGATGGGCGGCACGAAACGCGGTAAGCGCAATGCGCGCACCAACACCATCGCGAGGCAGAGCACCGCGAGACTGCCCGTCCACAACAGATTGACCTGTCCGTCACCGCGGACGAGGCTCAGGGACGCGATCGCACAAACCGCGACGGTGAGGAGCAACGTCCCGGACCAGAAGGCGGGCTTGCGGAAAGTCAGCCGCAAGATCTCTGGCGATGGCTCGGTTTGCATTGGAGCTTGTCGCCAATATGCGGCTTGTCGGGGAGGCGCAATGGTTGGCCGGGTGCGAATTCGCTGCGCCAGGCGTACATCGACGCGACGTTGTCAGGCGCGCATGCCGCGGCCGGGACTCGAACCCGGACACCCTTGCGGATAAAGGATTTTAAGTCCTTAGCGTCTACCGATTCCGCCACCGCGGCGAGCGCGCCGCTCGCGCCTAGGATTTGTGCCCAAGCGCGAGCGAAGCGGAGGTCTAGCAGCTAAGGTCCGTGGCCGCTACAGCAGGCCACGCGAGGGCGAAGCTTCAGGAGCTCTTGCGCGCCCAGAACGGCGGTTGCGCGTAGACGGGAACCTGGTCTTCGTCCGACGACAGCTCGCGCAGCATGGGCTTCTTCTTGGGCAGCGACGGATTGCTCGCCCCCGACACATTGAACGACGGCGTAGCGAAGCTCGCCGGACGCTGCTCGGGCAAACGTGGCGCCACCTCACGAATCGCCGGATGGCTCATCACCGGTGCCGGCGGCGGCGCAGGCACCTGCGCTGGCGGCTCGACCGCACGCTTGATCAGCATCGCCACCCAGTCGCTCATCTTCATGCCCGACTCTTTGCAGAACAACTTGGCGAGCTCGTGTGCGTCATCGGACAGATGGACAACCTTCTTCGACATGACCGCAGACCTCCATGCGCTGCTGACCGCGCCATCACGGCGGGGCAGGATTCAGCGTGGGGAGAGTCTTGATCGAGGGTCCGACAGATCTGCGATCGCGATCCTTTGCGATCGGGTGAAGTGAAAGATTCTCGAGGAAAAACGATCGTCTGCGATCGCGCGGCGGGCGCGAGAGGCGGAAAATCTTACAGGCGGAGGAGCTCGGTCGTCACGTTCGACTAACCCCCAGCTAATTCCAGAGGTGCCCACAAGCCGACGCGTAACCCCAAGCTCCTCCGCGTGTAAGTCGCGGGCCGAAGCTCCACGCCCGACCCGCGATGATCAATTTACGACGTCGAAGACGACATGGGAGCCGTCGCAACAAATCGAAATAGTTTTTTGAAGAAAGCCCGGCAGCGCTCAGAACCAGGCGTCGCGGATTTCGCGAAGGTCGTTGCTGTCGAAATCCCCGACACGCTCGCTGAAGGTGCGCCCGCCCGCGACGCGCTCCGGCGCGATGTCGGCAAGCGGCGCCACCACGAAGAGGCGCGCCATGGCGTGAGGATGCGGCAGGGTGAGCTGCGCGTCGTCGATGACGTGATCGTCGTAGTAGAGCAAATCGAGGTCGAGCGGCCGCGCTTCCCAGCGTTGGCGGCGGACTCGGCCGGCGTCGGCCTCGATGGCCTGCAGGTGGGTCAGGAGCTGGTGCGGTGAGAGCGTGGTCGCGAGCTCGACGGCGGTGTTCCAGTAGTCGGGGCCGGGGGCGTGGCTCGCGTCGGCCATGAGCGCGCGCGTGCGATAGGCGCGTGCCACTTTCACGACCCGCGTCGACGGCAACGTCGCCAAGACGCTGATCGCCCGCCGGAAGCAGGCGAGCACGTCGCCCAGATTGCCGCCGAGCCCTACGAGCGCGGAGGCCATGCGCTCAGCGACGCGCGACTTGGAGCACGTCGCGCATGGTGTAGCGGCCCGCCGGCTTTTTCACGAGCCAGGCGGCCGCGATCAAGGCGCCACGCGCGAAGATGTCGGGGGTGGTTGCGCGGTGCGTGAGCTCGATGCGCTCGCCTTCGCCGAAGAAGTACACCGTGTGATCACCCGCGACGTCACCGCCCCGCATCGCGGCGTAACCCAGCTCGTCGTCGACACGCACGTTGCTGCCCGCGCGCCCCGGAACGTCTTTCAGGGCCGGACGACCGCGACGCGCCGCCGCGCCGAGCGCGAGCGCGGTGCCGCTCGGTGCATCGCGCTTGTGCCGGTGGTGAATCTCCGAAATTTCCACGTCGAAGCCCGCCAGCCGCGCGGCGGCGTCGGCGACCAGCTCGGCGAGGACATTGACGCCGATGCTCAAGTTCGCGGCTTGCAGCACCGGCACGCTCTGCGCCGCGAGATCGAGAGCGCTTTCGTCCGCCGACGTCAGCGCGGTCGACGCCACGAGATAGGCGGTGCCCTGGCGCGCGCAGATGGGCGCGATGCGAGCGCTCACGGCGGGCGCCGCGAAGTCGATGACCACATGGCTGCCGGCGATGGCCGCTTCCGGATCATCGTCACGGTCGAAGGCGCGCCCCAACGTGAGCGTCGCGTGACCCTCGAGCAACGACACGACACGCCGCCCCATGCGTCCAGCGGCACCGACGACCACGACCTTGGTGCGTTCCATGGCCCCTAGGCTACTACGCCTCGCGCCCGTAGGCACGACGGACGCCAGCCTCGAGCTGCGCGATGCAACGGGCGATAGCGTCGGCCCCGACGTCCAGCGCTGGTCGCATGCGCACCGACTTGGTGCCGCAGGGCAAGATGAGCAACATCTCGTCGAAGGCCCCGCGCACTACCTTGTCGCGCTCCTGTGTCGAGGGCAGGTCGAAGGCGGCAAGCAGTCCGCGGCTGCGGACGTTGCTGATCTCGGAGAAGTTCCCGGCCAGCTCGGCAAGCAGCTTGTGCTGGTACTTGCCCATGGTCCGCGCGTTGTCGACCAGGCCATCGCTGTCGATGACGTCGACGATGCGCTGGCAGCGCACCATGTCGACGATGTTGCCCTCGAACGTGCTCGAGATACGCGACGCTACCTTGAACACCGAGTCGACCTCGTCGACACGCGCCGTGGCCGCGAAGCCGCAAACCTGCGTCTTCTTGCCGAAGGTCATGAGGTCGGGCTTCACGTCGTGGTTTTGCCAGTCCCACCAGGCGCCGGTGACGCCCATGCCGGTCTGGATCTCGTCGAAGATCAGCATGCACTCGCGGTCGTCGCAGATCTTGCGCAGGGTGCGCAGGAACTCGGAGCGGAAGTAGTTGTCGCCACCTTCGCTCTGGATAGGCTCGATGATGATGGCCGCGATGTCGTGCGGGTTCTTGTCGAAGGCCTCGTCGATCTCCTTGAGCGCCTGGGTCTCGGCGGCGATCGTCTCCGCTTTAGCGGCCTCGTCGAATGGGAAGCGCATCTTCGGGTTGCTGACGCGCGGCCAAGGCCACAGGGGGAAGTACATGGTCTTGCGCGGATCGTACGAGTCGGTGATCGACAGCGCGTAACCGGTGCGGCCGTGGAATGCCTGGCGGAAGTGGAGAATCTGCTTCCCCTTCTCACCCCTCCCCGCCGCGAGGTTCTTGCGCACCTTCCAGTCGAACGCCGTCTTCAACGCGTTCTCGATCGCCGGCGCGCCGCCTTCGATGAAGAAGACGCGCTTGAAGTGACCGCCGAGCGCCTTGGTGGCGAAGGTCTCGACGAAATTGGCGTAGTCGGACGAGTAGAGGTCGCAGTTCGATTGCTTGTGGGTCGCGGCGACCGACATACGCTCGACGAAGTCGGGCTCGCGCAGCCTCGGATGGTTGAAGGAGAGCGCCCGGGCCGCGAAGAAGCCGAAGAAGTCGAGGTAATCCTTGCCGCTCTTGGCGTCGTGCAAGTAGTGACCGTGGCTCTTTTCGCCGTCGAAGACGACGGACATACCGTCGGCAAGGAGCCATTTGCCCAGGGTCTCGTGAACTGACGCGGCAGAGAGGGTCATATGGCCGCCAAATACCAAGCCAATTTGAGGTGCACAAGCGCCAGTCGGCGGCCTAGGGCGGACGCTCAAACCCCCCGCTTGGCGGGATCCCAGATGACCTTGTGCATCTGGATCTGCATGCGCACGGGCAACTTGTCCTCGAGGATCCACGCGACCAGGTCCTTCGGATCGAGCTTGCCGAAGACGCAGCCGACGAGCACCGGGCATTGTTGGTCGATTCCGTTATCGCGGATGAGAGCGCGAGCCCACTCGTAGTCGTTGCGGTCGGCGAGCACGAGCTTTACTTCGTCGTGCGGGCGTAGCGCGTCGATGAGGTCGTAGAGGTTGTGCTCTTCCTCGCCGCTGTAAGGCGTCTTGAAGTCGACGATGCGGTGCACGCGCGGATCGACGTCGCGGATATCGACCGAGCCGCTGGTCTCGAGGAGCACGGTATAGCCGGCGTCGCACAAGCGCTTCATCAGCGTGAAGCTCGCCGCCTGGAGCAAGGGCTCGCCACCGGTGAGCTCGACGAGCTTGATGCCGAGCTCGTCAATGCGCTGCATCACCGCGTCCAAGGTCATCGCACCACCCTCGACGAAGGCGTGTGGCGTGTCGCAATAACGGCAGCGTAGATTGCAGGCGCTGGTGCGCACGAAGGCGCACGGCAAACCCGCGTGCGTCGATTCGCCCTGAACGCTGGCGTAGATCTCGTGGACCACGAGGGTATCCGGCGAGCCTTGCGCCAGGACCTTCAGGCGCTTGTCCGCGATCACCAGCTTCTTGGCCGCTTCGGAGAGCATCACCGGTTGGCCATATGCCACCGCCGGACAAAATCGTCAGCCCCTGCCGCTAAGGTGGGGCCATGAACGACCGCACCTTCGTCGCACTGGCAGGCAACATCGGATCCGGGAAGACCACGGTGGCCAAGCTCTTGAGCCAACGCTTGGGCTTCGAGCTGTTCGACGAGCCGGTCATCGACAATCGCTTTTTGGCTCCATATTACGGTGACATGCGGCGCTGGTCGTTCACGCTTCAGCTCGAGTTCCTGATCAAGCGCGTGGCCCACCACGAGATCATCGAGCGCCTCCCCAAGAGCTGCATCCAGGACCGCACCTTGCTCGAGGATCCCGAGATCTTCGCCAAATATCTCCATGGCCTCGGCCACATGACCGACAGCGAGCTGCAGCTCTACCTCGAATACTTCGAGCGCCTGAATCGCCATATCCAGCAGCCCAGCAAGGTCATCTACCTGCAGTGCCACGACCTCGACGTGCTCATGCGCCGCATCCACACCCGCGGCCGCCGCGAAGAGCGCGCCATGCAGGCCGAGTTCCTCCAGGGGCTCAACGGCTACTACGCCGCCCTACCGCAGGTCTTGAAGACCAAACACGGCATCCCGGTCATGACCTTCGACGTCACGCACTTCAATGTGCACGACACCGTCCAGGCCGAGGCGCTGGTCACGTTGGTGTCGGCCTTCCTGCGCGAAGACGCGACGCCGTCGACGATGATCCGCGGTGATGAAGGCTTCAGCCAAGCCGCGGCGCACTAGAAGCACGGTTCAGCACGTACTTCACCTTTTTCGCGAGTGAGCTCGGGGTGAACGGCTTCTGTAGGAATGGGTAGCCGGAGTCGATGATGCCGTGCTGGAGAATCGCGTCGTCCGTGTACCCGGACATGTAAAGCACCCTCATGGTGGGGCGCACGGGCGCGAGACGCTCGGCGAGTTGCCTGCCGCTCATGCGCGGAAGCACGACGTCCGTGAGCAACAGGTCTATTTTCCCTCCGTGTTGCTCGGAGATGAGAAATGCTTCGCCACCGTTCGGTGCCTCGAGGACGACGTAGCCCTGCCGGCGCAGAATGGTTCCGGTGAGAGTGCGCACTTGTTCTTCGTCCTCGACCAGCAAGATCGTACCGCCGGTGCACACGGACTCTTCTGATTGGGGCTCCTCAGCAGGACGAACATCGAGCGGTGCGCCAACTCTCGGCAGGTAGACCTTGAAGGTGCTGCCTTTGCCAGGCTCGCTGTAGACGAAGACGTGACCGCCGCTCTGCTTGACGATCCCGAACACGGTGGCGAGACCGAGCCCGGTACCCTTTCCCTGCTCCTTGGTGGTGAAAAAGGGATCGAAGATCCGTGCCTGGGTCTCTTTGTTCATTCCAACTCCGGTGTCACTCACGGCCATGAGGACATACGAGCCGGGGCGTACGTCATGGTGGACATCGGCGTAGTCGTCATCGAGCTCGACGTTGCCTGTCTCGATGGTGAGCTTGCCGCCCTGGGGCATGGCGTCTCGCGCATTGATGGCGAGGTTCATGATGATCTGCTCGACCTGACTCGGGTCGGCTTTGACATTGCCCAGGTTGTCGCTCGGCAGCATCGTCAGCTCGACGTCGGCGCCAAGCAGGCGGGCGAGCAGCTTCTGCATCCCCAAGAGAATCTCGTTGCAGCTGAGAACCTTGGTTTCGAGCACTTGTTGCCTGCTGAACGCGAGCAGCTGCTTCGTGAGGCCGGTTGCGCGCCGCGCCGCAGTCCGGATCTCTTCGACGTCGGTGCGGAACGGTTCGCCGGCCTTGGGGTCGGCGCAGATGAGCTCGGCATAGTTGAGGATCACCGCCAAGATGTTGTTGAAGTCGTGGGCGATGCCGCCCGCCAGGCGTCCTACGGCTTCCATCTTCTGGGCTTGGAGGACCTGCGACTCCAATTGCCGGCGTGCCGTCACATCCGTCTGCACACCGATGAAGTGGGTGACGTGACCGCCGTCGTCTTTCACCGGCGAGAGAGCAACGCTATTCCAGAACGGTGTTCCGTCTTTGCGGAAGTTGAGCAACTCGACCGCGCAGGCTCGCCCTTCTTGAATGGCCCCACGCAGCAGCGCGACTGACCCGGGATCGGTGCCCGGGCCTTGCAGGAAGCGGCAGTTGCGCCCGAGACTCTCCTCGTTCGTATAGCCGGTCAGCGCCGTGAAGCCTGGACTTGCGTAGACGATGGGGTTGTCCGACGCGCCGGTGTCGGTGATGAGGATGCCCTGCGACACCGCTTCGATGGCGCGGTCGCGCATGCGCAGCGCGGCCTCGGCCTTCTTGCGCGCGGTGATGTCTCGAACGTTACATTGGATGACCTTCTCGTCGTTGACGAGGTAGACGTTGCTGACGAACTCGACTTCGACCTTGCGCCCGTCAATGGTCTTCAGCGGCAGATCGTCATAGCGGACATACCCTCGGTCTTTCAGCGCCGCGAACGAGAACTTGGATGCTGCCTCGTCGGCGAACGGGCCGATCTCCCAAAGAAGCTTTCCCAAGAGATCATCACGCCTGTAGCCCGTCAGCTCGGTCATGAACGGATTGGCATCGACGACGCGCCCAGTCTCGGCGTCGAGAATCAAGATGCCGTCTTTTGCGGACTCGAAGAGGCGACGATACTGGAGCTCGGATCTGCGAAGCTCAGCGTCGGCGTCCTTGCGCGCCGCGATATCGAGCACGTAGGTCATGAAGTGATCACCACCGCCGTCGGTGTCGCGCTCGTGCATGGCCGTGGTGTGGACCCAAACGTAGTTGCCGTCTCTGGCCCGCAATCGCTTCTCGGCAGTTGCTCGGAGATCGGCGGGATGGGTGAGATCAAAGAACGGCTTGGTCATCAACTCATCAACCGAATACCCGAGCATCGAGGCCAGTGCGGCATTGACCCGGCACCAGGAGCCATCGGAAGCGATCACCGCCGCGCCGATGGGAGCGCTATCGAAGAAGGCGTGGAACAGATCGCCCGCTGGGTCCCCTTCGTTCGAGCTGGTCATTGGAGCTCCGGATCTGTGTGCGGGAGGGAAGCGGGAGGGAAGGTGCACGATACGCGCCATGAAGACCCATCGCTCGCTGGCGGCGCAGACCCAACAATTTGAGCTGAGTACAAGACCCCATCCCGTTGCGACGTGAGGCGATAGGCCGTCATGTGGCGACCTGGGCGCGAACTACGGTCGGCAAAAGCGGAGCGCGCAAAAACGGACGTCATGGTCCCGGTCTGTCGATGTCTTCAGTGAGCTCGCGCTCATCTTACGCCGGTCGTGGAGCGCGAAAGCCCAGGTCGTCCAGCATCATGTCGACTTCGCGGTGCTCCTCGAGCGTCAGTCTCCACATGCCCGCCCGGCCGTTCGCCTTCACTTGCTCGACGGTCGTGGCACCGGCGATCACCGACGCGACCTCTTCGTGCCCGAGCAGCCAGGCAAAGGCGAGGTCGAGCAAACTGTGCTTGTGATCGGCGGCCCATGAGCCGGCGCGGTCGATCAAGTCGTAGCTCTGAGGCGTGAGGTAGCGGTCGTAGCGCCCGCCCTTCTCGACGCGCGTGCCCGCTGGGTGCTTGCCGCGCGAATACTTGCCGGACAGGACGCCAGAGGCGAGTGGGAAGTATGGCAGGAACCGAGCCCCTTGCCGGCGGCACTCCTCGAGAACCCCGGCTTCAGGATCGCGGCGCATCATGCTGTACTCGTTCTGCACACTCACGAACACTGGTCCGCCTTCGCGTACAGACGCTCTAGCGGACTGCAAGCGCGGCACATCGAAGTTCGAGCACCCGATCTCCCGCACCTTGCCCGCTTCCACCAAGCGCCCCAGCGCCTCCATGGTGTCGTCGATCGGTGTCTCGGGATCCGGAGTGTGGAGTTGGTAGAGGTCGATGGTCTCGACCTTCAGGCGCCGTAGACTGTCCTCAACCGCCTGACGGATGTACTCGGGTTTCGCGCCGCGCTTCTCCAGAGTCACCTGCATCCCGAACTTGGTGGCGATGATCGCCTGGTTGCGTTTGCCCGCGAGGGCCATGCCGAGCAGCTCTTCGCTCTTGGTCTGACCGTAGGTGTCGGCGGTGTCGAAGAAGTTGATGCCGGCGTCCAAGGCCGCGTGCACGACCTCGCGGGTCTGCGCCTCGTCGATCCGCCAACCGAAGTTGTTGCAGCCGAGTCCGATGACGGAGACGTCCAGCTTGCCAATCTTGCGCGTATCCATGACGCGCAGAGTGGGTCTCAATTCTCCGTCGGGCAAGGCGGAAGAGTGAAACGATTCCCTGTAGTTCCGTCACGTGTGGCGATGATGGCCGCCTGGGTCCCGGACTCCCAGGGCACGTCGGGCCACCAGCGCGTGCTTGCGCTTTGGGTTTCCGGCTCGACGCTCTCGCCAGGGCGTGGGGTCATCACTGTCGCGCCCGTGCACTTGGCGGCGGCGAGCACGCGCTCCACCGGCTCGGTCCATCCATGCGGGGCCAAGGTGAACAAGCCCCAGTGAATGGGAATGAGCACCTTGCCGCGCACGACACGGTGGGCCTCGACGGCCTGCTCCGGGCCAATGTGCCAGTCGGGCCAGGTGGCGTTGTATTGCCCCGATTCGATGAGCGTGACGTCGAACGGCCCGAGCTCCTTGCCGATGGTGCCTAGCGCCGAGAAAAAGCCGGTGTCGCCGGAGAAGTAGACGCGGTGTTTGGGTCCGACGAGGGCGTAGCCCGCGAACAGCGTCTGATTGGCCTGCGGGTTGATACGTCCGGATGCGTGCCGTGCCGGCGTCGCGGTGACGTCGACCGGGCCGACGCGCGTGTGCTGCCACCAGTCGAGCTCGGTGATCTGCGCGTCGGGGACACCCCAATGCGCGAGGTGCGCGCCGATGCCGAGAGGCACGATGAAGCGCGTTTTGTTGGCCGCCAAAGCGGACACGCTGCCCATGTCGAGGTGGTCATAATGATCGTGCGACACCACGACCGCGTCGAGCTTCGGCAGATCCGCGAGCGGTAGAACCGGTTCGTACCAACGTGTGGGGCCGGCCCAATCGACCGGCGACGCACGCTCGCTCCAGATGGGATCGGTGAGCACGCGCACCTCGTCGATCTCGATGAGCGTCGACGAATGACCAAACCAGGTGATGCGCAAGCCACTCGTAGGCAAGACCTGAAGCAGCTCGCCGCGGCTTTGAACCCGTGGCACATCGACGGACGGTGCGCTCGTGGGTGACGGCGCGAGGCCACGGCGCAGCGACCCCCAGAGATTCGACCACATCGGCTCCTCGGTGCGGAACTTGCCGTCCCGCCACTGTGGCGACTCTTCGATGCGTCGCTGGCGCTCTCCCGTGGCGTGCTTGCCGAACGCTGGAACGCTGGCGATGTAGCCGGCGGCGCCGCCAACCAGGGCGCCGAGAACCGCGAGAACGATGAGGAGACGCTTCACGATGGCAATCACCCTGCGGCCGACTCTATCGTACCAACGTCATGCGACGCGCAAATCGATTCGTTTGGCTGCTTGCCATGCTTGGATGTCACACCGCCGCGCCGCCACGGCCGAGCACCCCGCCATCCACTCTCGCGGCGACGCGCCAGGCGTTCGAAGAGGCCGATGAGCATCCGGCGACCGTCACACCCGAGTGGCTGATGCTGCAAATCGCCGACCTCGACAAGATGGGAGCCGACACGACGTTGCCCAATACGGAGCGCGCCGAAGCTTACGTGCTCGCAGCCAAGGGCGAAGGCTTGCTCATCGAGCATTTCACCACGTTGTTCTGGAACAAAGCGGAGCCGGGGCGGCAGGTCATCGCGTATCTGCGGCAGGCGCTCGTGCTCGACCCGAACAGCGAGTCGGCCGCCATAGCGTACACATTTTCGATCCTCGGCGTCCGCAACAGCGGCTTCCGGAGCCAAGCCGAAGACGCCATGGACATGAAGACGACACCCGAGCTCACGCGCATGGCGCCGATGTTGGCGCGGCACGAGCAGAGCCTACTCGCGCAGAGCGTGCTCCGCGCCGCCCTCGATGCGTTGGCAACCGACGGCCCGCTGCCGCCCGAGACCGAGCCGCTACGCGCCGGGCTCGACGCGCGCATCGCGAGGCTGCGGACCCGCGACGCGGGGGCAAGCAAGCGCGTCGACGACCAGCTCGAGCGTTACGCAAAGTAGCCGTTTGACACGTCGCCGGAGCGGACCTACACCACCCGGCCATGGCACGAATCCTCGTACTCGGTGGTGGTCGTCAGGGTCGCATCATTGCCAACGACCTCGCGTACGACCACGAGGTCACCGTCGCCGACGTCACCGCGGTGAATCTGCCCGGCGTGCAGAGCATGCAACGCGACCTCTCGCGCCCGCACGAGATGGTCGGCACCATGCATGCGTACGACGTCGTGGTCGGCGCCCTACCCGCGCGCCTCGGATTCGCCGCGGCGCGGGCGGCCGTGAAAGCAAAGCGCCACTACGTCGATGTCTCGTATTACATCGAGGACGCGGCCCAACTGCACGAAGCCGCGCAGGCCGCCGGCGTCGCCATCATGCCGGACTGCGGCGTCGCGCCGGGCCTGTCGAACCTCATCGCCGGCCGCGCGCTCGCCACCCGCAAGCCGAAAGAAATCAACATCCAAGTCGGCGGCATCGCGGCCGATCCGAAGAAGCCGTACGGCTACGTCATCACCTGGTCACCCGAGGATCTGCTCGACGGCTACCTGCGCCCGGCACGCATCATTCGCGACGGCAAGGTCGTCGAGGTGCCGGCCCTCTCCGGCCTCGAGCTCATCAAGATCCCCGGCGTCGGCGAAGTCGAGGCTTTCTTCACCGACGGTCTGCGTACCCTGCTCGCCGAGGCGAATCCCCCGGTCGGCGTGCCGCGAATCAAGAACATGACCGAGCGGACCGTGCGTTGGCCCGGCCACGTCGAAGCCGTGAAACCGCTCATCGCCAACGGCACGCTGGTCAAGGAGCTCTCGGAGAAGTGCGTCGAGGGCGATGACATGGTGATCTTCCGCGTGCAGTGCGACAACGACGTCGTCACCTTGGTCGATCGCGCCCGTGACGGCATGTCCGCTATGGCACGCACGAGCGCGCTCGCCTGCGCGGCTTTCGCGCGTTGGGTCGCCGCCGGCAAGATGCAGTTCGCGGGCGTGGTGCCACCCGAGAAGCTCGCGACGGATCACGCGGCCTATCAATTCATCCTAGACACGTTGCGGGTGCGCGGGATCGCGTTCGATCCGCCGTACCCCTTCGTGCGCCCGCAATAGTGGGCAGTCGCTTCCACGTCGCCATCATCCTGGTGGTGTTCTTCTTCGTCTCCCTCGTCACCAACATCACCGGGCCGCTCATCCCCGATCTCATCCAGGCGTTCGACTTGAGCCTGACGATGGCGGCGCTGCTGCCGTTTTCGTTCTTCGCGGCGTACGCGGTGACCTCGATCCCTGCCGGCCTCCTCGTCGAGTTGCACGGCGAAAAACCCGTGCTGCTCGGTGCCTGCGCGATTGCCCTCGCGGGCGCATTGCTCGTGTGTTTCGTGCCGATCTACCGCACCGCCATCGTCGCGGTGTTTCTCACCGGTGTCGGCATGGCGGGACTGCAGGTGACACTCAGTCCGCTACTGCGGGCGGTCGGCGGCGAGGCACGGTTCGCGTTCAACTCGGTGCTCGGCCAGCTCGTATTTGGGTCGGCGAGCTTCATCTCGCCGCTCGTCTACAGTCACATGGTGACCCGACTGGCGCTGCCGTGGGTGTCGATCTATTGGCTCTTCGCGGCCGTCGCCGTGCTCATGATCGGGCTGCTCGCGGTGGTGCGCTTCCCCCATGTCGAACGCGGCGATGGAGTCGGCGGCACCGCCGTGCATGTGAGTCTGCTCCGGCGGCCTCTGGTCTGGCTCTACTTCGTGGGCATCTTCAGTTACGTCGGCCTCGAGCAAGGTCTCGCCAACTGGATGTCGCAGTACTTGGCTTCGGCGCACGGGCTCGATCCGCAGGTCGCGGGAGCGCGCGCGGTCGCGGGATTCTGGGGCGCCATGACCGCGGGCTGTCTGGTCGGCCTCGTCTTGCTCAAGCTCTTCGACAGCCGCAAGGTGCTCATCGGCTTCGGCGCCCTGGCTCTGGTGACAGTTACCCTGGCGCTCTTCGGTACGACCTCTATAGCGGTCTTCGCCTTTCCCGCCTGTGGCTTCGCCTTGTCGGTCATGTGGTCGGTCGTCTTCTCGCTGGCGCTCAACTCCGTCGCCGACCACCACGGGACCTTCGCCGGCATCCTCTGCACCGGCATCGTCGGCGGCGCGCTGTTGCCGCTCGCGGTAGGCAGGCTCGGCGATGCC
>JBGGMJ010000127.1:0-39839 GCA_041288095.1 Myxococcota bacterium | reverse complement strand
TTCCTCATTCGCCGCGGCGAGGGTGGTCGCACGTCGTGGATCTGGAGCGCCGATGTCCATGCCGGCTTCCGCTATAACATCCAGGCGCTGCAGGCGTTCGAGCTCACGGTCGACGTCTTCAACGTCACGAACAATCAGGGCGCCACGCAGGTCGACGATCGCTACACGGTCGATTTCGTCGACCCGATCGTCAACGGCCGTCGCTCGGATCTCCGCCACCTGCGCACCATCGACGGTGTGCCGGCGCGCGTGAATCCGAACTACCGCCAGCCGACGCAGTACCAGGCGCCGCTCAGCGCGCAGCTCGGTTTGCGTTACACGTTCTAAAAGCAGCGCGTAGCGCGTATAGGGGCCCCCGTTCACTCTGAGCGAAGTGAGCGGGGGCCTTTGCTTTTGGGGACGTGATGGCGAACGAGCTGGTGATTTTCGATTTTGACGGGACGCTCGTGGATACCCTGGGCGATATCGCCGCGGCGTTGTCGGCGGCGCGGGTGGACCTGGGCGGCAACCCGGTCGACGCCGGGACGGTGCGCGGCTGGATTGGCGAGGGGCTCGACCACCTCATCCAGGAGGCGCTGCCCAAGGGCGCGCAGCACGCCGACCTCAAGCGCCGCTACCGGGAGCGTTACGCGACGATGATGTTCGACACCTCGAAGCCTTACGAAGGCGTCGGGGCCATGCTCGACGCCCTGGGCCCGCGGCCGCTCGCCGTCGCCAGCAACAAGTCGGAGCGCTTCGTGACCCAGATGCTCGAGCACTTCGGCATGCTCGCGCGTTTCGAGGTGGCCATTGGTGGCGACACCTTCGCCTTCAAGAAGCCGTCGCCGGACGTCATCGCCCACCTGGTCGGGGGACGCTCCTTCGGCAAGGTGTGGATGGTCGGCGACAGCGCCGTCGACGTCATGACCGGCAAGGCCTACGGGGCCCGGACCATCGGCTGCACCTATGGGATCCGTGGCCGGGACGAGCTCGAGCAGGCGGGGGCCGACCACCTGGTTGGCCACCCGCGAGAGATTGCCGAGACCATCCTGACGGGATAGACCGCGGGCGGCATGCAGATGGACTTCGGCGGGAAGCACGTGTTGCTCTTCGGCGCGAGCCGCGGCATCGGTCGCGCCGCTGCCTTTGGCTTTGCCGCCGGCAAGGCGACGCTCACCATCGTCGCCCGCCGTAAAGAGGCGCTCGACGAGCTCGCCAAGGAGCTCACCGCCGCGGGCGCGGCCGGCGTCGACACCTTGGTTGCCGACCTCGACGAGCGCGAACCGACCATCGAGAAGGTGAAGAGCGTCGTTGCGCGCGGGGTCGTGCACGTCTTGGTCAACAACACCGGCGGTCCGCCTGGGGGGCCGCTCATCGAAGCCGACGAGGCCGCCATCATGAAGGCCATGGGCCGCCTCGTGCTCACGCCGCACGCCATCACCAAGGTCGTCGTCCCCGGCATGGTCAGCGCCGGCTACGGGCGCATCATCAACGTCGTCTCCACCTCGGTGAAGGAGCCCATCGCCGGGCTCGGGGTCTCCAACATCTGTCGCGCGGCCGTCGCCGGCTGGGCGAAGACCCTGTCGCGCGAGCTGCCGCCGGGCATCACCGTCAACAACGTGTTGCCGGGCTACACCGACACCGAGCGCATGCTCGAGCTCCGCGAGGGTGCCGGCAAGCGCCGGGGTATCTCGGGTGAGCAGGTGCTGGGCGAGTGGCTCGCCTCCGTCCCCGAAAAGCGGCTGGGCACGCCGGACGAGATCGCCGCCGCCATCGTCTTCTTGGGCTCACCGCTCGCTTCCTTCATCCGTGGTGTCAGTCTCGCGGCCGACGGCGGCCGTCTCCAGAGCATCTAGGGGTTTTGGCCATGCGCTACGACGTCTTCTTCTCGATCAGTCAGACCCCCGTCGATGGCGAGGCGCCCAGCGAAGCCGAGATGTTCAAGAGCTTCTTCGCGCAGGTCGAGGCGGCGGACGCCTTGGGCTTCGGCACCGCGTGGGTCGCCGAGTCGCATCTCTCGAGCGAGGTACAAA
This sequence comes from Myxococcota bacterium, assembly GCA_041288095.1. GTDB lineage: Bacteria > Myxococcota > XYA12-FULL-58-9 > XYA12-FULL-58-9 > JALHOP01 > JALHOP01. The sequence continues at coordinate 37,827 of JBGGMJ010000127.1, read as the reverse complement.
AGAAGAACCGCGAGCCCGTCATTCCTCACTGGCGCGGTGAGGTCGGTTTGAACTGCGACATCACGCAGCTCGCGCATCAAGTGTTCGCGCGCACCAAGACGATCGAGGTCGGCAGCGCCGTCATGAACATCGTCTGCAATGGCGGACCCGTCGCGGCGGCCGAGCGTATCGCTTACTTCACGGCGCTGCACGGGCTGCGCGCCGGCGAGAAGCGCAAGCTCAACGTCGGCTTTTCGGCCGGACGCTTCGACTTCATGAACCGCGCCTATGGCATCATGCCGCGCAACGCCACCGAGAAGGCGGCGTGGCCGGTGGTCAAGGGCCTCGTGTTCGCCGAAGCGGTCGAGGTCTTCTGCCGCTTGCTGCGCGGTGACGTCCTGTCGAGCGACGAGGTCACGCAGCCGCTCCTGACGCGCTCGCTCTTCCGCAAGGACGAGGACTGGCAGAGGGTGGTCACCGCGGCGCGCGCCGATAACTTCGAGGAGCAGGGCGACGCGTTCGTGCTGCCGCGCCGCTGGACCTTCGAGCAGCTGAAGATCATCCCGCAGCACTTCGACCGGAGGCTGTTGCAGCTAGTCGTCGGCAGCCACGACGCCGCGTCGCAAGAGCTCGCCAACAAGTTCATGCCCGCGCACGTCTTCAACCTCTCGATCACCGCGCCGGAAGTGATCGAGCAAACGCACGTACGTTTGAAGCAAGCGTTTCATCCGAATGGCGGCGAATGGAAGCGCTGGTACATGCCGCGCACCACCTTCGTGTTCATCGACAAGGACAAAGCGAAGGCGCAGGAGGCCGCCAAGCACGCGCTCGGTGCCTATTGGACCGCTCTGGAAGGCACGCTGGATCCCAAGAAGGTCGACAACGCGGCCGACAACGCCTTGATCGGGGATCCCGACACCATCGCCGAGCAGATGAAGACGCGCTTTCACCCCGACGACCGCTTGATGCTTTGGTTCGACTTCTTCAACCACGACAACGCGCGCGTCATCGACAACATGAAGCACTTCGTCGAGGCCGTCATCCCGAAGGTCGAACGCAAATGACCATGCCTACCGTCGGCCGAGACGTTTACCCGACCTCACCACTCGGTGATTCCGACGCGCGCATCCCCACTGGGCGTGACGTCGAATGGCAGCCGTTGGTCGACTATCGGCGTAACGGTGTCTCCGAGACCACCATCCACGGCGCGGTCGCCTGGGCATCGGGCAACGAGATCATCCATTCCTTCGGCGGCAACGTCCTCTGCTACGGCCGCAGCTGCATGAAGCCGGTGATGCTCAAGGTCTTCGCGAAGGATCTCGAGCCGATCACCAATTCACAGCAGCGTGCTATCGCGGTCGCCTCGCACAACGGCACCGCCGAGCATGTCGCCGCCGCGCAGTCGTTGCTCGACCCGTCCGAGTGGGGTCTCATGCAGACACCGCTCGATGTGCCGCTGGTGCAGTTCGGGCGGCAGGTCCGCCGGCCGCGCCGCTGGTACAACAACAGCTCGGGGCAGCACGCCGCCATCTTGAGGGGCTGCCGTTTGAAGAACTGGAGCCGCGTCGGTTACACGCTGCCGCGCCATCCCTTCTTCCAGGCGTACATGCAGCAGGTCCGCCGCTTTCTCGGGACCGACTGGCAGCCGCTGCGGGTCGCGCGCGATGGTGACGGCTTTCCCACCGTGTCGATGACCGTCGGCGAGCTCGCCAAGGTCTTCGCCGGACTCGCGGCGACGCGTGACGAAGATTGGATCTGGGCCTCGATGATCGAGCATCCGGATCTCGTCGGCGGCTTCAACCGCCTGGACAGCACGGTCATGAAGGCGTGCGGCGGCAAGGTCATCGCCAAGGAAGGCGCCGACGGTTTGCTCGCCTTGAGCATCATTCATCCCGACTACCCGGATGGTCTCGGCGTCATGATCAAGATCGCTCATGGGTGGAACCCGCAGGCGACCTGGTACATCGCGCGCGCCGTGCTGGGTGTGCTCGGCTTCGAGCTGCGCAATCCGTATCCGCTCTACAAGCAGAAGGCGTTCATCGTGCCCGGCGTCGTCCCCAAGGACCGGCTCTCGGCGCTCGAGAGGATTCCGACCTGGGACGAGTGGGATCCGGATCGCGACCGTTGGTACTACGACTGGCAAGCGCAGTCGGAGCAGTTCGGCATCAGCGGGCCGGGTGAAGGCTTTGGTTCGTCGTCTTGGGACTCGATGAAGGGCGGCGGTAACGCGCTGTGAGGTCGTTCTATGCGTGAGATTCGAAACTTCATCGGTGGCGAGTGGAAGAGCACCGCCGCGAGCATCGACAACGTCTCGCCCGCGACGGGTGAGGTGATCGCTTGGGTACCGCGCTCCGGCCAAGCCGAAGTGGACGCCGCCGTGGCCGCGGCGCGCGAGGCCCAGCCAGGTTGGGCGCGCCTTTCGACGCAGGAGCGCTCGCGGTATCTGCTGCGCATCGCCGAGAAGCTCGAAGCCCGCGCCGAGGAGCTCACGAACCTCGAGTCGCTCGACACGGGGAAGCCGGTCGCGCTGGCGGCCAGCATGGACATCCCGCGTGCCATCGCGAACTTTCGCTTCTTCGCCAACGCGGTGTTGCACGACAATCCGGGTTTTCACCCCGTCGACCAGTCCGCCATCAACTACACGTTGCGCAAGCCGGTCGGGGTCTGCGCGCTGATCACGCCGTGGAACCTGCCGTTGTACCTGCTGTCGTGGAAGGCCGCGCCCGCATTGGCGATGGGCAACACCGTCGTCTGCAAGCCGAGCGAGCTCACGCCGCTGACCGCGCACGCGTTAGCGGACATCGTGCGTGATGTCGGCTTGCCCCCGGGCGTGTTCAACGTCGTGCACGGTTACGGCGCGGAAGCTGGCGACGCGCTGGTCCGCCATCGCGATGTGAAGCTCGTCTCGTTCACCGGCGGGACGTCGACCGGCGCCAAGGTCGCCGAGGCCACCGCTGCTTCCTTCCGCAAGACGTCGCTCGAGCTCGGCGGTAAGAACCCGACGCTCATCTTCGCCGACGCCGACCGAGCAAAAGCCATCGAAGGCGCGGTGCGCTCGGGGTTCACCAATCAGGGACAGATCTGCCTGTGCGGCTCACGCGTGTTGGTCGAGCAGTCGATTCACGACGAGGTCGTGCAGGGCATGGTCGACCGTCTCGCCAAGATGCGCGTCGGTGATCCCAAAGACCCGTCGACGCAGCTCGGTGCTCTGGTGTCCGCCGCGCACCGCGAGAAGGTCGAAGGCTACATCAAGCTGGCGCAGGAAGAGGGCGGTAAGATCGTTCATGGCGGTGGCAGACCAAAGCTCGCGGGGGCGCTCGCCAACGGCTTCTTCCTAGAGCCGACCATCGTCACCGGCCTGTCGTCGAAGGCGCGCGCGGCGACCGAGGAGATCTTCGGGCCGGTCGTCACCGTGCATCCATTCGACGACGACGCTCGCGCCATCAGCATGGCCAACGAAGTGCGCTACGGGCTTGCCGCGTCGGTATGGACCCGCGACCTGTCACGCGCGCATCGGGTCGCCGCCGCCATCGACAGCGGCATGGTCTGGGTGAACACCTGGATGATGCGCGATCTGCGCGTACCCTTCGGTGGAATGAAAGACAGTGGCCTCGGCCGCGAAGGCGGAGTGTATTCGCTCGAGACCTTCAGCGAGGCCCGTAACGTTTGTGTGGCCTTATGAGTGGACGCATCGTCATGGGGGCTCTCGCCCCGCACCCGCCGCACCTGGTGTACGCCGACAACCCCAAGCAGAACGAGCCGCGCGCCGAGGGCGGCTGGGAAGTCCTGCGCTGGGGCTATGACGCGCTTCGCGCCAAGCTGAAGAAGAAAGATTACGACGTCATCATCGTCCACTCGCCCCACTGGCGGACCGTGGTTGGCCACCATTTCCTGGGTGTGCCGCACTTCAAGAGCTTGTCGGTCGATCCGATCTTTCCCAACCTCTTTCGCTTCCACTACGACCTGAAGGTCGACGTCCCGCTCGCCGAGGCCATGTGCGCTGAAGCGGCCTCGCAGGGCCTGGTCACCAAGATGATGCGCAACCCCAAGTTCCGCATCGACTACGGCACCGTGACCGCCTGCCACATGGTGAACCCCGACTGGGACAAGCCCATCGTCGGCGTGTCCGCTAACGCGGCTTATGACTACTTCGGCAACGACGTCGGCGACCGCCAGATGATCGCCTTGGGGCAGGCCGCGCGGCGCGCCGTCGAGAAGCTCGGGCGCAGGGCGCTCGTCATCTCCTCGTGCTCGCTGTCGCACCGCCACTTCACGACCGAGCCCGGTGTCCCCGAGGACATGTCGTACGAGCGCATCTACAACCACAACCAGTACCTCTGGGACATGCACGTGGTGAAGCTGCTCAAGGCCGGGAAGGCGCGCGAGCTCCTCGACGAGATGCCCGACTTCATCGACCAGTCGGTGAGCGAGGCGCGGGCGGGATCGCTCACGTTCTTGTTGTCGGCGATGGGCTTCCCCACGCATCCGGCCGAGGTGCACGCCTACGGCACGGTCATCGGTACCGGCAACGCTGTCGTCAGCTGGGACATGGAGGCCGCATGAGCGTCGTGCGTGGTTACATCGTTCCGGGAAAGCCGCAGCCGTTGCTCACACCCGATGCGGCGCCGGGCTATCGCAAGCTCGCCGATGCGTTCGGCACGGTGCGCGAGGAGATCGCCGCGTCGGATGCCGATCTCATCATGATCTACAGCACCAAGTGGCTGTCGGTGATCGGCCACCAGATCCAGGCGGACCCTTCGCCAACCTGGGTGCACGTCGATCACGAATGGCATGACTTGGGCGAGATCCCGTACAGCTTCTCCATCGATGCCGAGTACGCCGCGGCATACGAAGCCGCGGCCAAGAAGCGCGGCCTGACGGCGCGGACCGTGGCGTACAAAGGCTTTCCAATCGACACGGGCACCATCACGGCCTTGAAGCTGCTCAATCCGGAGAACCGCATCCCCGCGTGCGTGGTCTCGTGCAACATGTACGCGGACCGCGCCGAAACCATCGTCCTCGGCAAGGCGGCGCGCGATGCCGCCATGCAACTCGGTAAGAAGGTGGTCGCTATCGCGGTCACGCAGCTCTCGAACCGCATGGTCACCGAGTTCATCGAGCCGAAGAGCGACCGCATCTCGTCGCTGAAAGACGACGAGTGGAACCGGAAGATCCTCGAGTTCCTGGGGAACGGACGTCTCGAAGACGTGTCACAGCTGGCGCGCCAGTTCTTCCGCGAGGCGAACGCCGACCAGAGGTTCAAGGCGGTCTGGTGGCTCGCGGCCCTCATGGGTCAGAACAACGATTACGAGGGTCGTGTGCTGGCGTACGAGCCCATCTGGGGTACCGGCTCGGCTGTGGTGTCGTTGAAGCCGGTGGAGCGGGGCGCCACCAACGTGGAGTTCGACGAAGACGATGTCGAGGTCTACCGCGGCGACCGCAACGTTCTCGACCGGTGACGAAGCTCATCGACATCTCGCCGGTGCTCTCGTCCGCTACGGCGGTCTGGCCCGGCGATGTGCCGTTTTCGCGGGCGGTGGCGCTCGACATGAAGAAGGGCGACAACCTCACCTTGTCGGCCATCACCACGACGCTGCACATCGGCGCTCATGCCGATGCGCCGAGCCATTATGGTCGCCACGGCGCGGCGATCGGCGAGCGGGACCTCGAGCTCTACTACGGTGCGTGCGACGTCGTGCACGTGAACGTTGCTCGGGGTGAGCGCATCTCGTCGAGCCATCTCGCGGGCGCTCGCATCACTTCGCCCCGCGTCTTGCTCAAGACCGGTACCTTCCCCGACCCGAACGTCTTCAACACCGACTTCGCGAGCTTGTCGCCGGAGCTCGTCGATTACCTCGCGGCGCGAGGCGTCCGCCTCATCGGCATCGACACTCCCTCGGTCGACCCCTTCGCCGACCGCGAGCTGCTGGCGCACAACGCCGTGCAGTTCCACGACATGGCGGTGCTCGAAGCCATCGTCCTCGCCCATGTGGCAGCGGGGGCGTACACGCTGATCGCCTTGCCACTTCGGCTCGCCGAGGGCGACGCCTCGCCGGTGCGCGCCGCGCTTCTCCCTGCTCAGTAGAGCGCGGACGCGAAGGCGCGGCGGTACTCGAGGGTGACGGGGTCTTGTTCGCCGAGGAGCTTGAACAGGGCGATGAGCGCGCGCTTGGCGCCGTCTTGCGCCACCTGCCGCGAGAGCTTCATGGACTCGATCCAGGCGGCGGCTGCCTCGCCGAAGTTCGCGGCCTTGAAGCTCGCGATCCCGCGCTGGTAGCTCGCAACCGCTTCGGGCTTTCCCTCCACCTTGTCATCCAACCCATCCAGCTCGGTCACGGCGCTCGCCAGATCGAAGCCGACGTCGCCTTCGCGGACGGTGGCCGCCAGCGCCAGCGCGTGCTCGCGGTGCTCGAAGTAGGCGAGGACCGCGTACAAGGCGCGTGCCTCCGAGGACTTCGTATCCTCGTGGATGCGCCCGTGCAGTGCCGCGAGGGCGGCGGCCCGGTCTCCCTTGTGCATGGCCTCCTTCGCCGCGGCGAGCGCGCGACCTTCGTCGGTTGGCAACACGCGGTCGAGCCACGCAAGGACTTCGCGCTCCGGCAGCGCGCCAACGAACTCGGCGATGACCTTCGCTTGATCGAACAGCTTCACCGCGGGGATGCTCTGGACGCGGAAGCGCGCCGCGATGTCCTGGTGCTGATCGGTGTCGACTTTCACGAGGGTGAAGCGCGTCGGGTTCTTCGCCGCGACCCGGTCGAGGACCGGACCCAGCGTTCGGCACGGGCCGCACCAAGGCGCCCAAAAGTCGACGAGGACAGGACGCTTGCGGCTCGGCTCGAGAATCGTATCTTCCAGAAATCCCATGGGCCCAAGATAGCGCCCCGGAGGCGATTGCCAAACGGGGGAATGCGCCATTAGGATCTTCGGCATGGCGGGTGAGCGCTATCGCACCTTTGGTGAGTTCTGGCCCTACTACCTGGGAGAGCATGCCCGGGGGTCGACCCGGGTCATCCACTTCGTCGGCACGACGGTGGGCGCGGCGCTCTTCGTCTTCGCCATCGTGACCCAGCGCTGGGCCCTGGTTCCGGCGGCGCTCGTGGCCTCGTACGGCCTCGCCTGGCTCTCGCACTTCACCATCGAGAAGAACCGGCCAGCGACCTTCACCTATCCGGTCTGGTCGTTCATGGGCGACTGGAAGATGCTGTTCCTGGCGCTCACCGGCCGCCTCGGGCGTGAGCTCAACCGGTTGAAGATTGGCTCCAAGGCGTGACCACGGTCCTCTTGGTCCGTGATTCGAGTCATGTCCGGCATCGCGGACCGCAAGGACATCCCGAGCGTCCGGAGCGCCTCCTCGCCATCGACGAGGCGCTCGCCAAGGTGAAGTTGCCCTTCACCGAGATCGAGCCACGTTCGTGTACCGACGCGGAGCTATCCGCGGTGCACACGCCTCAGCACATCGAGCTCGTCCAAGGCGTCGCCGGGATGGGTGGCGGCTCCATCGACGCCGACACCTACGTCACGCGTGAGTCGTACGACATCGCGCGGCGGGCCGCCGGCAGTACCGTCGAGCTGACGACACGGCTCATAGAGGGTGAGGCCAAGCGCGGCCTCGCGCTGCTACGCCCACCCGGCCACCATGCCACGGCCAAAGAGCCCATGGGGTTCTGTCTCTTCAACAACGTCGCCATCGCGGCGCGCGCCTCGGGTAAGCGCACGCTGATCATCGATTGGGACGTGCACCATGGTAACGGCACGCAGGACATCTTTTATCACGACGCGACCGTCGGCTACTTCTCGGTGCACCAGTGGCCGCTCTACCCGGGTAGCGGCTCGCGTGACGAGCGCGGCGCGGGGGAAGGCGTGGGCGCGACTCTCAACCACCCGGTGCGCGCCGGCAGCGGCGACGCCGAGTATTTGGCCGCCATCGACGAGGCGACCGGCGACTTCTACGCGCACGTGGCGCCCGAGCTCGTCATCGTCAGCGCCGGCTTCGATGCGCATACCCGCGACCCTTTGGCGAGCTGTGAAGTCAGCACCGAAGGCTACGCCGCCATGGCGGAGCGCATCTTGCGTCGCGCCGGCGCCACTCCGGTGGCGTTCGTGCTCGAGGGTGGTTACGACACGCTGGCGCTCGGTGAGAGCGTCGTCGCGGTGGCGCGCGCTTGCTTCGCGTGACCTCCGCCGAAGCGTAACGCGATGCGCGTAGCGCGGTATTCGAAGATGCGGCGCAGCATCCCGCGCACCTGCAGCGCGTTCACCAGTCGCCCGAGCGGACCGAAGGGCAGGGCGTACCAGACCTGGTCCTCCATGATGGTGCGGTTGCCGTCCGCGCGAAAGCGGTGCTCGTGGAACCACGACCGGTAGGGGCCGCGATGCTGCGCGTCGGTGAAGCCCTCGCCGGGCCGCCACTCTTCGATGATGGTCCGCCACTTGAGAGGCAAGCCGCCGATGACGATGCGGTAGTCGATGACCAGGTCGTTGGCCATCGTGAGCGGCACCGCTGTGGTGATGGTGAACGCCATGTCCGGCGGTGTGATGGCGCCGAGGTTTTCGGCTTTGGCGAAAAACGGCAAGACCTCGGTGAGCGGCGCGTCGATCACGGTGCGCTGCGATAACACATGCGTAGGTCGGCGCGCCGCGACGTAAGGATGGGCTGGAAGCTCGCCTCCTATAGGACGCACCGTGACGGTGGGGCTGGCGTGCGTGATCTCCCGCAGAGCACCGTCGAGCTCAGGGTACGCGAAGGTGAAACCAAGCTGCGTGAGGCGCGCCGGGACGACGCGTTGCGAGGAAAGGACCGCCGACGCCGCTTCGCCGAGCGCGAGCTTCACGGCGATCTTCGGCGTCGTGAGCATCGTCGGCCGACTGAGAATCTCGCCGAGCGTGCGGGTGAATTCGGCGTTGGTGACCGGCGTCGGCGCGGTCACGTTCATCGCGCCGTGATAGCGGTCGTCGGTCAGGGCTTGCGCGATGGCTTCGCAGGCGTCCAGCAAGTGAACCCAGGAGAACCACTGGCGGCCATCTCCCAGCTTGCCGCCGACGCCGCTCCTGAACATCGGCAGCAAGGTGGCGAGTGCGCCGCCTCCTTCACCCAGCACGACACCGAAGCGCATGATGGCGACGCGAGCGCTCAGCTTCTCGGCATCGCGCGCGGCGGCTTCCCACTCTCCGCAGAGGGCCGCGAGGAAGTCGTCCGCTGGAGCGGCTGTCTCGTCGACCGTATCGTCCCCGGTATCGCCATAGATGCCGATGGCGCTCGCCGAAACGAAAACGCGGAGCGATGACCCCGCGCGCTCGGCGCTGTCGATGAGGTTTTTGGTCGTGTCGATCCGGCTCGCGCGCAAAGCCGCCTTGCGCTTGGCGGTCCAACGATGCGCGACCGACTCGCCCGCGAGATTCACCACCGCTTCGGCGTCCGCCATCGCGGCTTGCACCGCCGAGGCATTACCGACGTCGACCACGCGCACGTCACCGCCGAGGCGCGAAGCCGCTGCCTGAGGCGAGCGGGCAAGGGCAGTGAGCTGATGGCCATCGCGCAGCAAGCGCAAAACCAAGGCCCGTCCGAGGAAACCAGTGGCACCGCTAATGACGACGCGCATGCGGCAAAACTAGGCGTTTCGGCCGGATTGTCAACGTCCAAGATTGACAGAAACGCCCAAAACGGCCAGCTTTCAGCCTCATGGGCGAGGATTCCCTGGAGCTTTTGACCAGCGGCGAGGTCGCGCTCACCTTGGGGGTCGGCCCATCGACGGTCAAACGTTGGACCCAGAGCGGCGAGCTCGAATGTGTGAAGACGCTGGGCGGCCACCGGCGTTTCGCGCGCGCGACAGTCCTGGCGTTTGCCCGCCGTAACGGACTAGAGAAGGGCGGCGTCGCGCAGCCGGAGCACATCGACCGCTGGCTCACGCTGCTCACCAACGATGTCGGCGCCTACGAAGTGCAAGCGGCCTTGCTCACCGAGCGCGCGGCTCGTGGCTGCTGGTGGCGCGTCGCCGAGGCGATAGGCCAAGTGCTCGAGGCCGCGGGCCGAAGGTGGTCGGAGGGCCGCTTGACGGTCGTGGAGGAGCATCTGGCAAGCGAGGTCCTGCAGCGCGGGCTCACCATGCTGGTCGAGTCCTTGCCCATCCGCGATGACGCACCACGGTGCTTGCTCGCCACCGCCGAGAACGAAGATCACACGCTCGGCTTGTCGTTGCTCGAGCTTTGCCTGCGCGAGGCCGGCTGGCTGCCGCGCTGGGCCGGCCGCAACACGCCTACCGAGGAGCTCACGCGTTTCGTCCGCGCCGGCGGTGTTCGCATGGTGGCGCTCTCGGCGTCGGCGACTTCCACCGACCTCTCGCTGCTCGCTCGCCAGGTCGAACGACTGGCGCCCGCATGCCAAGAGCACGGCGTGACCTTGCTGCTCGGTGGAGCCGGTGCCTGGCCGGAAGATCCACGCTATGGTTTTCGCCTCCGCGGCTTCGGCCAGCTGCAGGCCCTGCTGCAGCAGATAGGCGCCTGACATGCGAGCCATCGTCTTCGACGCGCCGGGGGGCACCGATGTGCTGCGACTCGAAGAGCGACCGACGCCGGAGCCGAGCGAAGGTCAGGTGCGCATACGTGTCCACGGTAGCGGACTCAACCGCGCCGACCTGTTGCAGCGCCGTGGTCACTACCCGCCGCCGAAGGGCTCACCGACCGACATCCTCGGGCTCGAGTACGCTGGTGTCATCGACGCCGTCGGCACCGAGACCTCCTTTCGGGTCGGTGACAGTGTCATGGGCATCGTTGGTGGCGGTGCATACGCCGAGCAGGTCATCGTCGGCGCCGACGAGGTCATGCGCGCGCCGACCGGCCTCTCCTTGCGGCACGCGGCCGCCATACCCGAAGCATTCATGACCGCCTACGACGGCCTCTTCAACGAGGGCGCCTTGAAGACTGGCGAGACGGTACTCATCCACGCGGTTGGTAGCGGGGTCGGCACCGCCGCCGTGCAGCTCGCGAAGCAAGCCGGCGCTCGTGTCATCGGCACGTCCCGCAACGCCGACAAGCTGGTCAAGGCGAGCCCACTCGGGCTCACCGGTGGCGTGGTCACCGAGAGCGACTGGCCGGACGCGGTGAAGAAGCTCGCGCCCGAAGGCATCGACGTGGTCATCGACCTGGTCGGCGGCAAGCTCGTGTCGTCGACTCTCGGTCTCCTACGCGATCGCGGACGCCACGTGCTCATTGGCCTGACCGGCGGCACCACCGTCGACCTCGACCTCGGCCGGCTGCTCAGCAAGCGCATCATCCTGCGCGGCACTGTCCTCAGAACGCGGCCGCTCGCCGAAAAAGTTCGGCTTGCGCGAGCGGTGGAGGAACACCTCGTGCCCAGCTTCGAGGCCGGCACGTTGAAGCCGGTCGTCGACAGCTTCATTGCCCCCGCGGGCATCCGCGAAGCGCATCAGCGCCTCGAGCGAAACGACACCTTCGGCAAGATCGTGATCGACTGGACGAAAACGTAAAAGGCCTCGGATGAGGCCTTCTAAGCGTTGCTGCTAGCCGACGTTCGTCGGCGCCTCTCCTCACGGAGAGACGCCCGACGGCGCCGACACGAATTAGAGGTCGTAAGGACGAACCGTGGCGCGGCCATTCTGCTTGGCGCGCTCGACCGCCGCGATGATCATGTCGTGGACCTTCTCCGAAACTGCCTCGACCAAGTCGCCCGAGCTCTGGCAACCAGCGGCCTTCACGGCGTCCTTGAGCTTCGAGCCCACGACCACGACTTCACGCTCTTTCTTCTGCTCGGCCATCGTTCAAATCTCCTGAAAGTGGTACAGCGCGGGCGATTCTAGGCATTGACGGCCGGAGCGCAAGAGCGATTCGCGCGGAGATGAAAATGACCTCTGAGCCGGTTTGGCCTGTGTCAATGCCCAAATTGCGCGACTTCTGGATGCTGGATCCGAAGGTCCGCTACCTCAATCATGGGGCTTTCGGGGCGACGCCGCGCGCCGTCTTGGAGCATCAGAACGAGCTGCGCGCCCGCATGGAGCGCGAGCCGTCGCAGTTTTTCCTGCACTACGTCGGCCCCGAGCTCGAGCGCGCGCGTCAGGCGCTCGGGAGCTTCGTCAACGCCGGCGCGGACGATCTTGCGTTCGTCACCAACGCCACGACCGGCGTCAATCTCGTGCTGAAGAACCTCGATCTCGAGCCCGGGGACGAGATCGTCACCACCAACCACGACTACCCCTCGTGCCGCATGGCGCTCGAGCACCTCGCGGAACGCCAGGATCTCAGGCTCGTGGTCGCCGATGTGCCGCTGCCTCTCCGCGATAGCGACGCCGTCATCGAGCGAATCGTCGACGCGACCAGCTCGCAAACGCGGCTCGTGCTCATCGATCACGTCAGCAGCCCGACCGGCGTCGTCATGCCGGTGGAGAAGCTCGTCCGCAAGCTCGAGGCGCGGGGCATCGACGTCCTCGTGGACGGTGCGCACGCGACCGGCATGCTCGAGCTCGACGTGAACGCGATCGGCGCGGCTTACTACGTCGGCAACTTGCATAAGTGGTTATGCAGTCCGAAGGGGACGGCGTTCGTCCACGTGCGCCCGGATCGGCAGAAGGGCTTTCAGCCGCTGGTCATCGCTCGCGGCTTCCCCGGCACCTCGGGTTTTCGTCGGGACCACGACTGGCCCGGCACCTACGACTGCACCGGCTTCTTGTGCATCCCCAAGGCCATCGAGACGATGGCGAGCTTGCTCCCCGGCGGCTGGCCGGAGTTGCGCGCCCGTAACCATGCGATGGCGCTCGCGGCACGCGCTCATCTCTGCGAGACGCTGAGTCTCACGCCTCCGGTGCCCGAGAGCATGGTCGGCGCGCTGGTGACCTTGCCCCTGCCCGAGCATCTTGCCGCCGCGAGTGAGCAGCCCGCGTCGCGCTTCGACCCGCTCGGCGCCAAGCTCTTCGCGGAGCACGCCATCGAGGTGCCGATTTTCGCGTGGCCGTCGCCCGAGCGCCGCTGGTTCCGTGTATCGGCGCAGCTCTACAACGACCGCCCGGACTACGAGGCGCTCTCTCGCGCCCTACGCGACACACCAGAAGTCGGTGGCCTCGACGAACCCGCGTGAGACCAGCTCGGCGCGCACCAGCTCGCGCGCCCCGCGGACCGCGACCGCCGCGAGGATCGGGACGTCTATCGAGCGATCGATGTCCGCTACGGCGATCACAGGCGAGCCTCCACGCATCTGGCCGATCTTCTTTTGGTCGATGTCGATGTAGCGCGTGATGGTGACGCCTTGCCGGCGCAGCGCGCGTCCGAGCCGCGTGCCGCCAGGACCGGCGCCCCAGATGGTGCATCGCTTCTCCGCAAGAGGCCCTTGCAGCAGGTGATGCGCCTTGCATGCGTAAAAGGCTTCCTCGCCATAGCGGTCATCGACCCGTGACGTGCGATCGCCGCGATCGATCCAGTCGAGCAGCACCTGTGGCGCCTTGGCGAAGCGCGCGCCGGCTCGAGCCGCGCGCAACCAGAGGTCGTAGTCCTCGGCCCAACCCATGTCGCGGTAGCCGCCGAGCTCCCGCACCGTCGCGCGGCGCATCAGCACCGAGGGGTGGGCAAGGGGGCTCTCGACGAAGCGCTCGCGCATCATCGCCTCGTGGGTGACGAGACCGTTCAGCCAGGAGGCGTAGCGCGCGTAGCCTTCGCCAGCCCCGACGATCCGCACTCCGCAGCCGATGATGTCGGCCTCGGTGGTGAGACACATCTGGCGCTGCAAACGCTCGGGGTAGGCAATGTCGTCGGCGTCCATGCGGGCAAGCCATGGCGCCCGCGCCTCTTGCAGGGCGCGGTTCAACGCCGGCGTAAGCCCCAGCGCCTCACAACGGATGAGACGGATCCGCCCGTCCGCCGCGGCCAAGCGCGCGACGATAGCGGCTGTTCGATCGCTGCTACCATCGTCGACGACGACGACCTCGAGCTCGCGCAGGGTCTGACTCGTCATGCTCGCGACCGCGGCTTCGACGGTCGCTTCGGCGTTGCGCGCCGGGATGAGCACGGAAACCAGCACTTGACCCTTCGTCACGGCTCTCCTACCTGGGAGCGTGGTTTTCCGCGTCCCTCCATGTCGCCGACTGGCGATGGTGTTCCTTGCCTGCGCCGTAGCCTGCTCGCGCGAGCCAGACAATGCCGAGGGCAAGGTCCTCGAGGTCAACAAGGCGGCCGCGACCCAAGGCATCCGCCGTAGCACGCTCGCGGGCGCGACCAGCGAAGGACTCTCGGGACTCGCGGTCGACGACACCGGCGCCTACGTCGCCATCCCGGAGCGCCAGCGGAGCGTCGTCCGTTTTCGCGAGGAGGGCGGGGTCTTTCGTGTCGAGAAGACCGTCCCGCTCACCGGTGTCCGCGACGGCCTCGACACGGAAGCGATTGCCTTCCTGTCGCCGGGTCACTTCGCCGTCGGCACCGAGACGCATCACAGCCGGCGCGAGGACGCCTTGCTGCTCATCGAGGTGAACGAGAACGAAGCCCACGTCACTGACGAAGTGGATCTCGACTACAACGCTTGGGGGCAGCGTGCCGGTATCAACCACGGCATCGAAGCGATGTGCGCCGCCCTGGGCTCCATCGTCGTCGGCACCGAGGTCGTGGTCTCCGAGAAGGGCCGCCGCTACGCGCCGATCGCGCGCTACGACTTCGGCACGCACGCATGGAGCTACGGCCGGCTCTGGCTCACGAGCAACGCCGGGAAGATCTCGTCCTTCGAGTGCCGGGCGCGCGACGACAATGGCATCCAGGTCCTCGCCATCGAGCGCCACTTCGGCGTCGGCCGCATCGTCCGCTTTGACGTACCAGCCGACGGTGAGCTGCAAGACATCACCGCGATCGTCGCTCTCGATTTGCTACCGCTGGTGCAGCCGCTGCCGAACTTCGAAGGCATTGCCTGGACCAAGGACGGCGACGTGCTGGTGGCGACCGACAACAGCAACGTCATCGTCGACAAGCCGACGGAGCTCTATGTGATCCCCAAGGGTGCGCTAGCGCCCTAGTTGACCGCGTGAGCGTCGCCGCCGTGCATGAGACCGCCGCGCCGGATGAGCGCCGCCGCCAGATGCTCGAGGTTCACCTTGTAGGTACCCGAGGCGACGAGCTCACGGAGCTGGGCGATGCGGCGCTGCCGCTCGACTGAGTCTCGGCGACCCTGCCCCGACGAGGCTGCCTTTGCGCCAACGGAGAGGTAGGTGGCCCACGCGGCTGGGACGTCTTTTCTCGAGAGCTTAGTAGCCATCGAGAGGAAGAACGGCGCTTGTGGGCAAAACTTGAGCGCCTATCGCAAATGAGCAAGCCGGCGACGCAGGGTCTGCATGGCCTGGGTGTGCAGCTGGCAGACCCGCGAGTCGGTCACGCCGAGCACGGTGCCAATCTCGCGATACGACAAACTCTCGTAGTAATAGAGGCTTAGCAGCGTCTGCATCTTCTCGGGCAGGGTCGCGAGCGCGGTCATGACGTGCTGCTGGAGCTCGTTCTTCATGGTCGACGAGCTCGGGTCATCTTCGCCCTGGAGGCGCTCGCCGTCCTCGATGTGGGTCACATGGACCGCGGCGAGCTGGTGCTGGATGCGCTCGACGCGGGCACGGCCCATGCCCATCGCCTGGGCGAGGCTATCGGTGTCCACCGTCTGACCTTCGCGGTTCAGTTTCTCGGTCTGCTTGCGGAGCTGACCGACCGCGGCACGCTGCCGGCGGGTGAGGTGGTCGTTCATGCGGAGGTGATCGAGGATGGCGCCGCGGATTCGCAGCTGCGCAAAGCGCTGAAGAATCGGCGCCGGGCGGTCGATGTGGCGCTGAACCGCGGTCACGAGACCAAGGGAGCCGGCGCCGATGAGGTCGTCGATCTCGGTAAAGTAAGGAACGCGGCGCGCGACGCGGCGTGCTTCACGCATGACCAGCCATTGCAGGTCGGTGCAAGCACGCTCCACGGCGCGCGCCGTTTCCACATCTTGGGGGATGGAGTTGGGGGAGGGTGTGGTCAGCTCCTGGGTTCCGGAAACCCGGCCGCTGAGAGCCCGGCGCGACTTGTTGTTCTTCTTAGAAACGGCACTCTGGGTCGATTCGTTGAGCTCGATGGTCGAAGCACTCATGGTCGCGTCCTCCACGCAGACCTATTGAGCAAGGCAGGTGCCAGGTCTGGATCGCCCGTAACCCCCTGTTTCAAGGAGGAACGGTCCGTCAAAAACCTGGGGTGTGGCCGACCCGGGGGTGAGTGAACCCTAATGAAACAGTGGACGCCGCGATGAAAAGGGCCGTCCGGGTTTTGCCGCCTCGTTGGCGGTGATAGATCACGCCGCGATGAGCTCCGCGACGTTGCGTGAACACCTGCCGGCGCAGCCGACCGCGGACGACGTCTTCGCCGCTTTCCTCGACTGGGTTTCGGGCCAGGGGCTCGAGCTCTACCCAGCTCAGGAGCAGGCCATCCTCGAGCTGATGGCGGGTAAACACGTCGTGCTCGCCACCCCGACCGGCTCGGGCAAGTCGCTCGTCGCTCTGGCGCTCGAGCTCAAGGCGCTCGCCGAGAAGAAGCGCGCCTACTACACGTGCCCCATCAAGGCGCTGGTCTCCGAAAAGTTCTTCGCGCTCTGCCGTGAGCTCGGCGCCGAGAACGTCGGCATGGTCACTGGGGACGCCAGCATCAACGCGCAGGCGCCGGTGGTCTGCTGCACCGCCGAGATCCTCGCGAACCTCGCCCTGCGTGACGCCGAGCACGCGGACGTCGCCTACGTCATCATGGACGAGTTCCACTATTACGGTGACCGCGATCGCGGAGTCGCATGGCAGGTGCCGCTGCTCACCTTGCCGCAGGCGCAGTTCCTCTTGATGTCCGCGACGTTGGGCGACACGAGCGTCATCGAGAAATCCCTGAGCGAGCTGACGGGCCGCGAGGTCGCCGTCGTCAAGAGCAACGATCGCCCGGTCCCGCTCGAGTTCGTCTACAGCGAGGATGCCCTGCACGAGGCCATCAAGAAGCTCGTCGAACGCGGCAAGGCGCCGATCTACCTGGTCAGCTTCACACAGCGCGATGCCGCCGAGCAGGCGCAGAACCTCTTGAGCGTGGATTTCTCGACGCGCGAGGAGAAGAGCCGCATCGCCGACGTGGTGCGCGGCTTTCGCTTCGACACGCCTTACGGCAAGGACATCCAACGCTTCATCCGCCATGGCGTTGGCCTGCACCACGCGGGATTGCTGCCGAAGTACCGCCTGCTCGTCGAACGCTTGGCACAGCAGGGTGCCCTGAAGGTCATCTCCGGCACGGACACGCTGGGTGTCGGCGTCAACGTACCCATCCGCACCGTCTTGTTCACGGCGTTGGCGAAGTACGACGGCCAGAAGACCGGGCTGCTCACCGTCCGTGATTTCAAACAGGTGGCTGGCCGCGCCGGCCGCCGTGGATTCGACACGCAAGGCACCGTCGTCTGTCAGGCACCCGAGCACGTCATCGAGAATCGCAAGCTCGAAGCCAAGGCCGGCGCCGGCAAAAAGGCGGTGAAGAAGA
Organism: Myxococcota bacterium; assembly: GCA_041288095.1. Lineage (GTDB taxonomy): Bacteria > Myxococcota > XYA12-FULL-58-9 > XYA12-FULL-58-9 > JALHOP01 > JALHOP01. Next base: position 20,349 of record JBGGMJ010000127.1, on the reverse strand, counting down.
AGCCGCCCGATGGCTTCGTGCCGTGGGACGACAAGACGTTCAATTTGCTCATCGAGCGCGACCCGGAGCCGCTCGAGTCGCGTTTCGTGGTCAGCCACGCCATGCTGTTGCAACTGTTGCAGCAGCCGACCGAGCAGCGCGGTGGCGGTTATGGGCGCCTCGCCCGCATCATCGCGCGCTCGCACGAGCGTCCCGGCATGCGTACCCGCCACAAGCGGCGAGCACGCGAGCTGTTTCGTTCGCTCGTGGCCGGCGGCATCGTCAGTGTCGTCCGCAATCGCGTCAAAGCGGCGCGCGTCGTCATCAACGAGGATCTGCAGCGCAACTTCTCGCTGAATCAGACCTTGTCCTTGTACATGCTCGATGCGCTGAAGCTGCTCGACCGGGAGTCGCCAACGTACGCCCTGGACGTCGTGTCGCTCGTCGAGTCCATCCTTGAGACGCCGCGCATCATCGTCATGAAGCAGCTCGACCGTGCCAAGGGTGAGCGCATCGCCGAGCTCAAGGCGCAAGGCATGGAATACAACGAGCGCATGGAGGAGCTCGAGAAGGTCGACTATCCCAAGCCGCTCGCCGAGTTTCTCTACGAGAGCTTCGACGCCTTTCGCGTGAAGCATCCATGGGCTGGTGAGGACAACGTCAGACCCAAGTCCATTGCTCGCGAGATGTACGAGAAGATCGCCACCTTCCACGAGTATGTCCGCGATTACGGTCTCGAGCGCAGCGAAGGCGTCTTGCTGCGCTATCTGTCCGACTTCTACAGGACGCTGGCGCAGACCGTGCCCGACTCGTTCAAGGACGACGCCTTGTTCGAGATCTCCGTGTACTTTCGCGGCATGCTCGAGCGCGTCGATGACTCGCTCGTGCGCGAGTGGGAGCAGCTCGTCAACCCAGCCGACACCTCCGCGGCCGAGCCCGCGCAGACGCCGCGGTATCATGTCTTCGACCCTCGCCAAGACATGCGCGGTTTCACGGCCCGGGTGCGCGGCGAGATGCACCAGATCGTCAAAGCGCTGGCGTCTCGGCACTACGCGGCGGTCCTCGATATCGTCCGCCCGAGCGATCAATGGAGCGACAAGGCCATCGCCGACGCCATGGCGCCGTATTGGGCTCAACACGCCAAGCTCCGCTTCGACCACGAAGCGCGGCTACCGACGCGGACTCAGCTCGTCGAGGAAGGCCCGCGACAGTACCGCGTGCGCCAGACGCTCGTGGACCCGGAGGGCACGGATGAGTGGATGATCGAAGGGGCGATCGATCTCGACGAGGCGAGCGATCCCGAGGCGCCGCTCCTCTCTCTCGTCCGCATCGGAACCTGAGGGCGCTGAGTCGCGACGTCAGTTCAAAGCGGATGGCACCGCCAACATGAACAGCGGAATCGTGGCGTCGAATTCTTCGCCGGTATCAGCCACGAAGTTGTAGCTGCCTTCCATGGTGCCGAAGGGCGTCTGCAGTGGGCAGGCGCTGGTGTAATCGAAGCTCTCGCCGGGGGCGAGGCGCGGTTGCTCACCGACGACCCCGTCACCGCGTACTTCTTGGACCTGGCCGTTGCCGTCCGTGATCACCCAGTGGCGCGTGAGGAGCTGCGCGGAGACGTCGCCGCGATTGGTGATCGTGATGTGGTAGGCGAAGAAGTAATAGCCGCGCTCCGGCTTCGAGCGTTCCGGGACGTAGAACGACTCGACCTCCACCTGCATCTCTTTCGCCATCGCGTCAGGTACCCCGTTTGCGACGGAGCTAGCAACTGACAAAGGCCGTCAGCCGATGATGAGAGAGAACGTGTACGTCGATTCGAGGAAGCTATGCGTTTCGTCTTCACCCAATGGTGGCCCTTCGTGCCGCGAACCCCCCTAAAACACTCGCTTTCTCGCCCACGGCAGGTCCGCTTTGGTGCTGACTCGTGCGTCGACCTGGCCCTCTTCGGCGCCGACGAAACGACCGCCGCTGGTCATCGCAGCGACAGTGAGCGATTCAGCGCCGCCCTGGTTGCCTGGCGCATGCTCGAGAACGCCTCCGAGACGAAAAAATCACCCAACGCGATGCGGATGGGTATGCGCTCGAACCCCTTCGCGGCGGCCCGTTTGTTCGTCCGCATGTTGCGCCGGGCCGGCCTCGAGGCTGACGTTCGCAAGACGCCCGAGCGCGCGACCGTGCCATGCGTCGTCACCGTGGTGGTCGACGGCAAGGTGCGCGAGGTCTCGATGACCATGCTGAGACCGGTCGATGCGGCCAACGTCCGCCGCCGTCATCAGCGCGACGACAGCCAAGCGGCTTAGTCGCCGGCTATTCGCCGAAGGTCACCGCCGCGTGCAGCCCGCGATGATCACCGGCGCCTTCCACTGACAGGCGCGCGCCGATTTGCCGCAAGCGCGCGACGCTCGCGGTCGCCGAGACGTCCGCACGGCCCGTCGAGTGGCCGAGCAACGCGGCCGTGATACGGGCGCGCTCGTTGGCATCGGGGTTTTTGCGCACGTACGGCGCGACGGCGCGGTCCGCGAGCTCGTCGCGCTGTTGCGCGACCGTGTGAGCACGCTCGATGAGGCCGGCGACGATCTTGGTGAGCCACTTGCCGCTTGCGGGAGCGTAGTCGAACGCCGACTGAGTGCTGGCGTCGAGGCCCTTGGTGCTCGGTACGGGTTTGGTTTCGCTCGCCGCGGCTTTCGGGCCGCGTCCTTCCTTGAGCGCCGCGAGCTGGGCGACCAAGGCGTCTCGCGAAAGGCTGGCCATGAAAGCGCCGTGCGCCGTGGCGTAGCGAATGGCGATGCGCTGATCGGCCGGCGTCGTACCGCCTTCGCGGATCACCGACACCGGTTGGCCGTCGATGGGCTCCTCGGTCGTCCACTCGACGAGGCCGGGTGCCGCTTGCTCGACCATGCGGCGCGCGCCGGTGAGCAGGGCCGCCAGCGCCACCGGGTTTCTCACCTCGGCGCCCACGTACAGGGGGGCCCGTTGCAACGCTGTCCGCCATACCGGAGGTACGAAGCCTACCTGCTCGTCGTCCTCCTTCTTTTCTACTTCGCCGAGGCTGCCGCTCGCGACCACCAGATCGTAGAGGCCGGCCCGGTCCATCGCTCCCGCGGTCACCCAGGTGCCGAGCCAGCCGAGCGAGAAATCGTTGCCCATGAAGCTGCGGCCGGTGCCTTCGAGCTCGCGCCGCAATGATGCTTCCGGACCGACGGCGCTGGCCCACGAAAATCCGTCGCGGACGGCGGGCGCGGCGATGCGTGCCGGCCCCGCGAGCGACTCCATATCCGAATAGTCGCCACGGTTGGTGATCGGCAGCATGCGCACGTCGAGCGTCAACGCCTTGCCGCGCGAGGAGACGCGAAGCGCCGCGGGGTCGATGTACTTGCTCCACACCATCTCGTATTCGCCGCGGAAGGTGGCGTAGGCGTCGCGCTCCTCGGCCGTCACCTTGTCGATCGCGGTCTCGATGATGGGCTTCATGAACCCTGTCGTGGATGGGGAGCGCGCGCCGGTGGCCGGATCGAAGGTGATGCGCTCGCCGCCTTCATGCACGAGCTCGTTCTTGTCGAGGAGCTTGCTGTTGACGAGCTGATCCACCGAAGTGGGCGCGTGGCCTTCGAGCCAGGCGTAGAGCAGCGCCGCGTAGCTCACCGCCCGCACGTCGGCTGCCGCCTGGACGCGACGCGCCGACGCGATCTTGAACGCGGGACTGGTGACGTGCGCGACGAAGGCGTCGCCGATGAAGGCAAAGGCATCTTCGCCGGCGCGGTCGTAGGGATAGAGCGAGCGCATGTACGCGAAGTCGCCGCCGGCGGCGATCGATGGTGCTCCACTATCGCGAACGGCGACGAAGCGTTCGAGGGCGGCCCGACTGTTCGATACGAGGATCACGTCGCCGAGATCGAGTTGATGACGATTCACCGCTCCATCCGCCGAAGCGGTCATGCCGACTTCGTGCGCGCCGAGCTTGTAGGACGAGCTGCTGGTGGTGAAGCGCGCCTTGAGGTCCTCGAGCTTCTTCGCGAGCCCGGTCTTCAAGAGAGCCGCGTTGGTGACGTGGAACGCGACCGTGACGTCGGTCCCTTCGCGGAAGAACGGGTCGCTCGACGCGATGGCGATGCCGTCGATGGCCGTGTCGGCGAGCACGCTCATCGCCGGTGAGCTCTCGAGGCCGAGTTGATCCGCATAACGCTTGACGATGTCGCCGCCGCCGCTGTCGATGCCGCTGGCCTGCACGACACCGAGTAAGCGGTCGGTGAGCGTATCGACCGTGGCGTGCAGCGCCTTGGCGCTACTTGCGTGCATGTAGAGCATCCCGGCGGGCACCGCGGCGGCGAGTGGCTCGAAGCTCGCTTTCGCGCCGAGCTCCTGTGAGAGGCGAGCCCAGGGATGAGCGGGCAGGGCGAGCGCCTCGACTTGCGCGATGGGCACGGTGCGCTTACCGGTCCGGCGGATGCGCAGCGCGCGTTGAGTCTGCATCGCGTCACGCAGCGAGGCGGCGCCCGTGTAGAACGCCATGGCGTCGTCGATGTCGTTGGTAAAGACGTCGTTGCGGCGCGCGGCGGGACGGCTCGTCAAGCGCGCCCGTTCCGATGCAAAGGTGTAGAATGAGTCCGCGCCGGAGACGGTGTACGCCGCGCTCTGGAACCAGCGCGCCAGCCCCGCGAAGAACTCCTCGCGCACCGCCTTCACGCTCTTCGCGGTTTTCGGCACGAGGACGTGCAGGACGCCTTTGGCGCTGATGACGCCCTCGCTCTGCACGGCTTCCCACGCAACGTCGAATTCCTGAGGCACGTTCTTACCTGGGAAGCGCGCGTAGAAGTTGTCGGGCGCCGAGTCGCCCGTATTCACCAGCCCGTACACGTCGCCGAGGACGTTGAAGCGGACATGGCCGGCTTCGAACGCGTCGTTGGTCCGGCCACGGATGTAAACAGCGTCGGCATCGCGAAGCACGGCGTTGACGAGTACCTTCTCCGTGCCGCGGTCTTGCGGGACGACCTCGTACTTGGCGAGCGTGAGGCGGGGGACGTCGTCGCTGGCGACAGCGTCGGGAGCGCGCGCTTCCACGGGGGCGCCTTCATCCGCGACCGGCGCTTTCGACGACTTCGAGCAGGAAATCAGGAGGACGAGGGAAGCCAACGGCCACGCAAAACGCATGGCGCGTCGTAGCACGCTCACTCTTTGGCGCGAAAGCCCGCGACCTGTGAATCGAACGTCGTGTAATCGTCGTAGCGAATCAGATCATACAGCTCCTTGCGGTGCTGCATCCGCGATAGAAGAGCTTCCTGCGTGCCGTCGGCGGCGATTTGTTTGAGGCCGTCTTCGACCGCTTTCATGGCGAGGCGCAGCGTGGTCACCGGATAAATGACCACGTTGTAGCCGAGCTCGGTCAGCTGCTTTGCGTCGAGCAGCTTCGACTTTCCGAACTCCGTCATGTTGGCGAGGAGCGGCACGCTCACCGCCTTGCGCATCGCCGCGAACTCTTTCTCGTCTTGCATCGCCTCGGGGAAGATCATCTCGGCGCCGGCGTCGACGTACGCCTTGGCGCGCTCGATGGCCTTGTCGAGACCCTCGCTCGCGCGAGCGTCGGTGCGGGCGATGAGGAGGAAGTTCGCATCCCGCTTCGCTTTCGACGCCGCGACGATCTTTTTCACCATGGCGTCGGTTTCGACGAGGCCCTTGCCCTCGAGGTGGCCGCAGCGCTTCGGATTCACCTGGTCCTCGAGATGCGCGCCGGCGATGCCCATCTCCTCGAGCTCTTGCACGGTGCGGGCGGCGTTGAGCGGTTCACCGAAGCCGGTGTCCATGTCGATGATCGCGGGCAAGTCGGTGACGCGTGCGATCACGCGGCCGCGCTGCGCCACTTCGCTCAACGTCGTCAAGCCGACGTCAGGATAGCCCAGGTCGTTCGAGAGCACCGCTCCGCTGATGTAGACGCCTTCGAACCCCAGCCGCTCGATCATCATGGCGACCAGCGGCGAGAAGGCGCCCGGGAATCGCAGGAGTCCCGGGGCGCGCAGCTTCGCACGGAAGGCTGCGCGCTTGGCTTTCGGATCAGCGCTCGCGAACAACATCAGAAGATGCCTCGGGTGTCGCGGGTCGCGTGGGTGAGCTTGCCGGCCGGCAGCACCGGGTGAAGCCGCGACAGGTCGGCCGCCGCGAGCTGCGGCAGGCGCTGGGTCAGCTCGATGACGCGCTTGATCTCGGCGTTGTCCAGCACGCCCTCGGTCAGGGTCTCGAACTTGCGAATGTAGTCCGGACGCTTGAAGGGCTTGGCGCCCGCGGGGTTCGCGTTCGCGAGAGCGAGCTCGTCCGTGATCGTTGCCCCATCGTTCATGGTCACCACCACCTTGGCGCCGAAGGCCTTCTCCTTGGGATCGGTCGCGTGGTAGCGGCGCGTCCACTCGGCGTCCTCGACGGTCGAGACCTTGTGCCACAAGGCGACGGTGTCCGGTCGCTGCGCGCGCGCGGGATCGTACGACTTGACGTGGTGCCAGCTGCGGTCCTGCAGGGCGACCGCGAAGATGTACATGATGCTGTGATCGAGGGTCTCGCGCGACGCCTTGGGGTCCATCTTCTGCGGATCGTTGGCACCGGTGCCGATGACGTAGTGCGTGTGATGCGAGGTGTGGAGCACGATGCTCTTCACTTTCGAGCCGTCGCCGACCTTCTCACCGAGGCGGAAGGCGAGGTCGATGAGCGCCTGCGCTTGATACTCGGCGCTGTGCTCCTTGGTGTACGTGTCGAGGATGGCGCGCTTGGCCTCGCCCTTCTCGGGGAGCGGCACGTTGTATTCCGCCTTCGGCCCGTCGAGCATCCAGGCGATGACGCTGTCTTCACCCTCGTAGATCGGCGACGGCGACTTCTCGCCTCGCATGGCACGGTCGACCGCTTCGATGGCGATCTTGCCGGCCCACGACGGCGCGTGCGCCTTCCACGAGGAGATCTCGCCCTTGCGCGACTGGCGCGTCGAAAACGAGACGTGCACGGCTTGCTGGATGGCCTGGTAGATGACGTCCGTCGACAGGTTCAGCATCGTGCCGATGCCCGCCGCGGCGGACGGCGCGAGGTGCGCGATGTGATCGATCTTGTGCTTGTGCAGGCAGATCGCCTTGACCAGGTTCACGTGCAGCTCGTAGGCGGTGGCGGCCCCTCGGATCACGTCCGCGCCGCTCTTGCCGAGGCGCTGCGCCACCGCGAGGATCGGCGGCAGGTTATCGCCGGGGTGCGAGTAGTCCGCGGCGAGGAAGGTGTCGTGAAAGTCGAGCTCGCGCACCGCGGTGCCGTTCGCCCAGGCCGCCCATTCCGGCGAGACACGGACGCCCTCCGGCAGACCGAAAAGGGTGGCGCCGTCGGGCGTCGGGTGGGTCAGGGCTTGCGAGCGGGCGTTGGCGACCGGGGTGCGGTTGGCTGCGGCGATGGCCACCGAGGCGTTGTCAATGACGCGGTTGACGATCATCTCGCTGGTCGCGGGGTCGATTGCGACCGGGTCGGTGGCGACCTCGGCCATGGCCCAAGCCAGCTGCTTTTCCTTCGGGAGGTGCTCTTTCGACGGGTAAACGCGGACGTGGTGATTTCGCATGGGCGAGCGTCATAGCGGGCCGGATGCGGACAGGCAACGGTCAGTCCGCTCCTTGACGCGGGCCGCGGGCGGCCGATCTTGTCCACCACATGCCGCGTCCCGCCCTGCACCAAGTCCTTGCGACTCGAGGCTCCGAGGTCATTGGCCTGTGGAAAGAGCGTGTGCAGGGAAAGCTCGCGCCCGACGCGATGCCAGCCATCGAGCTGGTCGACCACATCCCGGAGTTCGTCGACGAGATCCTGGCCGCGCTGCGTATCGACGCGGGTTTGCCTGCGGGGGGACCGTCACCCGATGAGACCTCGACCGCCGCGGGTCACGGCGTTCAACGCCTGCGCTTGGGCTTCAGCCTCGACTCCGTCGTGCGTGAGTACGGAGCCTTGCACGACGCAATCATCGCCACGGCGCGAGGCGCCGGCGCCGAGCTCACCTTTCGCGAGCTCACGGTCCTCTTCGAAGCCATCGTTTCCGGAATCGCCCGTGCGGTGACGCGCTACACCGCCCAACGCGACGCCGAGCTCCTCCGCCTCGGCAACGAGCATTTCGCGTTCATCGCCCACGAGCTGCGAGATCCGCTGTCTTCGGCGACCATGGCCTTTCGGCTGCTCGAGGCAAAAGGCGCGCTCCCCGCGGACAGCCGGTCGGTGGCCGCGCTCGAACGCGGGCTGCGGCGGACCAGTGAGCTCGTCGACGAGACCTTGCAGGTCGCGCGAGCCGCGTCGGGCATCGAGCTGCGCCGTCAGGCGACGACGCTCCGTGATCTCTTCGAAGACCTCCAGGTCGGCGCAACGTCCGAAGCCGAAGCACGCGAGGTCGAGCTGCGCATGGTCGTTGCAAACGACCAGTCGCTCAGCCTCGACATCCGCCTGTTGCGCTCGGCGCTCGGCAACTTGCTCCGCAACGCTGTCAAATACACCGCGGCGGGTAGCATCGTCGAAATGCGCGGCAACGTCGTCGATGGGCGCGCCATCTTCGAGATCGAAGACTGCTGTGGCGGACTACCACCAGGAAAGGTCGAGGCGGCGTTCGCGCCTTTCGTTCGCCTTGGAAAGAGCGAGGATGGCTTCGGCCTCGGGCTCGCCATCGCCAAGCAGGCCGCCGATGCGCACGGCGGCAGCATCCGCGTGCAGAACCTGCCGGCGAAGGGCTGCGTCTTCGTGCTCGACCTGCCGATCAGTGGCTAGAGTCCGAGCGCCACGAGCTCGTCGAGCAGCTGGGCCTGGGCGTCCACGTGCAAGAAGTGGCCTGCGTCCGGAATCGCGATGACATCGGCACCGGCAGCGTCGAAGCGGTCGACATCGATGTCGGCCACGAACTTCGAGCGCTTGCCGTAGATGAGCGTCGTCTTGACCCCAGGGGCCTCCACGGCCGGCCAGAAATCTTGCCGGCATGATTCCAGGTGCAGCGCCTTGAGCTTGTCGCGGTCGAAGCGCCAGCGCAGGACGTCGCCGTCCTGGGTCAGGTTGAGGAGCACCCAGTCGGTGAGGGCGGGGCTTATGCCGTGACCCAAGAAGAGCGTGCGCATCTCCTCTCGCGAGCCCACCTGGGCGGGGGCGGCGAGCACGTGCTCGAGGACGCGGTCGAGCCCGCCGACGTCACCGCGCAACACGTTTGGGGTGATGTCGAGGAGCACGATGTGGCCGATGCGCGACGGCTCGAGGAGTCGCATGGCGAGGGCGGTGCGGCCGCCGAAAGAGTGGCCGACGATGGTGAGAGGGTCGTCGGCGCCGACCTCGTCCGCTAAAGCGATGACGTCGCGAGCCACTTGCTCGATGGTCGCGGGATCGCGCGGTGCCGGTGACATGCCGTGGCCGGTGAGGTCCGGCATCACCAGGCGCAGGCGCGGCTCGCGATCGGACCAACGCCGCGCGAGCGACTGGAGGTTGCGACCGGAGCCGAGAAAGCCGTGCAGCATGAGCACGGTGTGCATGCCTTCGCCACGGCTGTCGTAGTTGAGACTGTTTCCCACACGCCTTCTATCGGCACTGCGGCCGGGGCAAGCAAGAGTCGTCGGAGGTGTCTGGCATAGCGGGATCCAGTCTGCTGCGACCCTCCCGCAGAGGAGTTGCCCAAGTGACCTTCGACCAGAACCGTGCTCTCGAGCTCTTGCGCGTGGGCACGGGAGCGCCCGCCGCGACCTTCCGGGAGGGGCAAGATATCGCGTTGCGCAAGCTCGTCGGCGACGCACTCCGTCTCCTCGTCGTCCAAAAGACCGGGTGGGGAAAGAGTTTCGTCTACTTCATCGCGACCAAGCTGCTCCGAGAAGCGGGCGCCGGTCCGGCGCTGCTCGTTTCACCGCTGCTGGCGCTCATGCGCAACCAAATCGAAGCAGCGGAGCGCATGGGCGTTCGTGCTCGCACTCTGAACTCCTCCAACGCGGAAGCTTGGTCGGAGATCGAAGCCGAAATCGCTAGAGACGAAGTCGACATTCTCCTGGTCTCGCCAGAGCGCTTCAGGAACGACCGCTTCACGGCGCGAGTGCTACCCGTCATTGCCCAGCGGGTGGGACTGTTCGTCGTCGACGAAGCACACTGTATTTCGGAGTGGGGCCACGACTTCCGACCTGACTACCGGCGCCTCGAACGCATCGTGGCCAACCTGCCGAAAAACGTCCGCTTCCTCGCGACGACGGCGACCGCGACCAACCGCGTCGTTGCTGATCTCCAGGAGCTCCTCGGGCCGAACCTCGACGTGGTCCGCGGAGATCTCGCGCGGCCATCGCTGACGTTGCAAACCCTGGTGATGCCGGACCGTGCATCACGGCTCGGCTGGCTGGCGCATCAGCTTCCCAACCTGCCAGGCTCCGGCATCGTCTACGTGTTGACCGTGAGGGACGCGGAAATCGTCGCGGATTGGCTGAAGACGCGCGGACTGAAGGTCGCCGCGTACACCGGCAGCAGTGACAACAGCGTGCGTCCCGAGCTCGAGCAAGCGTTGCTGCGCAATGAGTTGAAAGCTCTCGTTGCGACATCCGCGCTCGGGATGGGCTTCGACAAACCCGACCTCGGCTTCGTCGTTCACTATCAGTCGCCCGGCAACGTCATAGCGTACTACCAGCAAGTCGGCCGCGCGGGTCGCAATGACAACAAGGCGTATGGTGTTTTGTTGAGTGGCGCCGAAGACGACGACATTCACGACTACTTCATCCGAACCGCGTTTCCTTCACCTACGGAGGTCGACGCAGTACTTGCAGCGCTCGCCGCGGCGCCTGACGGACTCAGCGAGTCTCAGTTGTTGACGCAGGTGAATCTGAAACTCTCTCGGCTGCAGAAGGTCCTGACGCTTCTTCCCCTCGAGTCTCCCGCACCGCTCGTCCAGATCGACAAGAAGTGGATGCGCGCTCCCGCCGACCTGGATGGTGATTTCTGGCACCGCGCCGAGCAGATCGATCAGACGCGCCGCAAGGAGTGGGAGGAGATGCAGCGCTATGCCCGGTTGCCCACGGGCCACATGAGCTTCCTCATCGCCGCGCTGGATGGCGAACCGTCGCACACCAGTGGTGACCCGATGCCGCTGCTCGCTGCCACCGCGCCTGCAGAGGTCGTTGACGATGCACGACGTTTTCTCGGCAGGTCCAGCTATCCGCTCGAGCTGCGCAAGAAGTGGCCGCCTGATGGCATGGCCCGCTATGGCGTCGCGGGAGTCATTCGCGAGCACCTACGGGCAGAGCCTGGACGCGCGCTCGGCTATTGGGGGGACGGCCTATGGGGGGCGGCTGTCCAACGCGGGAAGTATGTCGATGAACGCTTGTCCCACGACCTGGTCGATGCCTGTGCGCGGCTCTTGGCTGAATGGCAGCCACAGCCGCCCCCTGGTTGGGTGGCCTGCGTGCCTTCCCTGCGACGGCCGACCCTCGTGCCAGACTTCGCCAGACTGCTTGCAGAGCGGCTGATGCTGCCGTTTCACCCCGTGCTGATACAAACCGAAGCGCGACCAGAGCAGAAAACCATGCTGAACACACAGCAGCAGGCCCGCAACCTGGATGGTTCCCTATCCGTTGCTGGAGCGGTACCCTCGGGGCCTGTGCTTCTGGTCGATGACATCGTCAGCTCCCGGTGGACGTTGACCGTGGCCGCCTGGTTATTGCGCTCGCACGGCGCAGGCGCGGTGTTCCCATTGGTGCTGGCAATTCGCGGCGGTGGTGACGAGTGACCTTGCGACTGTCGCAAAACACGCAAGCCATCTTGCTGCTGGCGGCACCGCTGCTCACGGGCGCCAGGAAGACTGCGTTGGCGAAGCCGCTCAGCCTCGCGGAGTACAAGAGCCTCGTGGGGCTGCTTCGGGCCGCTCGCCTCGAGCCCGCTGATCTTTTGGGATCGGCTTCCGCGGAGCTTATTGACAGGTTCGCTAAAACGGACGAACTGCGCGAGCGGCTGACCGCGCTGTTGGCTCGAGGCTTCTTGTTGAGTGAAGCGGTCGAGCTTTGGGCTTCGCGGTCGATCTGGGTGATGAGTCGGGCGGACGCTGAGTATCCGGCTCGCCTCAAGGCCAAGCTGGGCCAAGATGCTCCGCCGGTCCTTTACGGTTGCGGCGACCGCGTGCTTCTCGATGCGGGTGGTGTCGCAGTGGTTGGCTCGCGCGACGCTGGCGAGCTTGAAACGGCGTTTGCGGTCGAGGTCGGCCGATGCGCGGCGGCAATCGAAGCGCCCGTCGTTTCGGGCGGCGCGCGTGGCATCGATCAAGCTGGCGTCGGCGCTGCGCTGGAGAGCGGCGGCAAAGCAATCGCAATCCTGGCCGACAATCTGGGCCGCGCGGTGGTGAGCCAAGCTTACCGCCCGTACCTGCGGGATCGGCGGCTCACTCTTGTGTCGCCCTTCGATCCTCTTGCCGGCTTCACCGTTGGTCATGCCATGCAGCGCAACAAGCTCATCTATGCCTTTGCCGACGTCGCATTCGTCGCAAGCTCCGCGTTCGAGAGTGGAGGCACTTGGTCGGGTGCCGTCGAACAGCTCGACAAGCTGCGCTTCGCACCAGTCTATGTGCGTCACGATGAGAGCTCGAGCGGCTTGCGGGGGCTGCGTGAGAAGGGTGCGCTCGTCGCGCCGAAGTCGATCACGCCGGAGATCCTCCGGGCGGTCTTGGTCGACACGGCGAGTCGAGCAAGAGATCCCTCGGCGAAGCAGCGGACCTTGGCCTTGTGACCAGAGCCCAACGGACCGCTACGTCAAATCGAGCGGCCCCCGGCGCCAAGCATCGTCGTTGCCGAAGTGCTCGTCGGTCTCCCCGAACGCCTGCAGGAACGTCGTGTAGAGGTTGTGCAGGGAGGCGTCGGTCTCCATCGGCCCCGTGCCCGCGCCCGCGGCGTTGTAGTTGATCTGCCGTCCGGTGCGGATGGTGCCGCCGCCGCCACCAGCGATGAGCACCGGCGGCTCGTTGCAGGTGTGCTGCTCACCGCGGCTGAACTCGCTGGTGAGGTAGATGATGCTGGTGTCGAGCATCGAGCCGGCGGCCCCGTCGCCACTTTCGGCGAGGCCGTCCATCAAGCGGCGGAAGAGGCCGAGGCGCCAGCGGCGGTTCGCGACCATCTCGGTGCGCCAGTCGGCGCGGTCGCGGTCGTTGTCGTTGGCGCCGCCGGGCGCGAGGTCGCGCAGGAAGTGGTGCAGCGAGTGGCCGATGTCGTAGCCGACCATGCCGCGGTCGGAGAGGGGCGCCGTGGTCCACGGCGTGGTGATGTCCGCCAGATTGAAAGTCGCGACGTTCGAGAGGCCGCAGCGGAACGCGTGCACGATGAGATCGATCATGATCGGCCCCGTGAACTCCGCGGGGCGCGGATCGCTACGCGTCGGTACCGTGCATTCGGCGACTTGTCCGAGCCCGTTGATGCGGCGCTCGAGCGCGCGAATGAACTCGAAGTGCGCATCGACGCGGCGGGTGTCGGCGACGCTCAAGTTGCGCTTGAAGGTGGCAAAGCCGTCGAGCACCCCGTCGAGGACGCTCTTCTTGCGCAGGCGCAAGCGTTCCATCTCGGGCGACGGTTCCTCGGGCGAGACGCCGGTGAACAGCGAATCGAAGGCGGTGCGGACGTTCCCTTCCCCTTCGATGGGCTGGCGGGCGGCGCTGAAGAAAGGTGTGCCGTAGTTGTGACCGTCGACGGCGAGGTCGATGCGCGCGAACGGTGTCGGTGTGCGTTGCATCAAGCGATCCGAGATCACCTGATCGATCGAAGGCCCCTCGGCGGTCTGATAGGTCTCGCCGTTCGAACGCGTGAGCACCGAGACATTGTTCGAGGTGAGCGCGGTGACGTTGGCGAAACCGTGCCCGCCGCCGTATTCGCCTTGCTCGATCCCCGCGCGATTCACCATGCCGCGCAGGATCAGGAGCTTGTCCGCCGCGCCTTCGAGCGGCAGCATCTCCTCGCCCAGCGTCGTCAGGGTCTCTGTCTCGTATGGCGGACGCCACAGATCGTGGCCGAAAAACGAGCCAATCGATTGCAAGCGGCCATCGACGCCCCGCGACGTGGTGTAGCCGCCGTGCGAAAAGAAGCCCACGTAGCGCTTGGCGATGTTCTCCGGCGCCTGCGCCCAGGCCTTCCCGTGCGTCAGCTCGAGCGCCGGCAACGCCACGGTCAGCGCACCTGCCGTCCGCAAAAACGCACGACGTGTCATTGGCCTCGGGCTCATGGCTGCTCCGCGACTCGGGTTTGGGTGAAGGCTTCGCTGCGTACCAGCGCCACGATGAAGTCGCCCAAGCGCTTGCTCGACGCGAGCTCCGCTCCCATGACGCGCAAGGCGCACTCCTCGTCCCGGGACGGCGCGCGCGCGAAGGCGCTCCCGAACCAGCGCTTGGCGAAGCACTGGTAGACCTCTTCGTTGTTCGCCAGGTAGTCCGAGAGCTCGACGGGGCCGTTGACCGCGAGGCCCGCCTCGCCGCCCGGCAACGTGACGGCGGCGTCGATGCTGAACTGATGCGGCGTCCCATCACTCGCGTTCACCGTTTCACTGGTGGCGAAGGCACCGAGCGCATCGTAGGTGCCCAGCGCGTAGCCGAACGGATTGAGGAACGCGTGGCACGCCGAGCACGACGCGTCTTTGGTCTTGTTGGTGACCGCTTCGCGCGTGCTGGTGACGACGCCTGGGCTCGCGCCACCTTCGATCGGCCGGTCGTCGACGTTAGGCGGTGGATCGCCCAGCGCCACGCACAACGTGCGCTTGACGAGGAAGGCGCCGCGTTTGATCGGCGACTGCACGTTTGGGTTGGCGTAGAGCGAAAGGAACGCGGCGCGGGTGAACAGACCGGCGCGCTCGCTGGCGGGCAGCTCGGTCCACACGAAGGTCGCGGGGTCCTCGGCGAGGTGCGCGACGCCGTAGAGGTCAGCGAGCTCGCCGTTCACGTAAGCGTCGCGCGTGTTGAGCAACCAGTCGATGGACCCGTCGCGCTCGAAGAGCGCCCGCTCCACCAACGCTTCGGTCTCGATGCGCATCGCGGCGCGCAGGCTTTCCGAGTCCGCCGGGAACTTGTCGGGGTTGGTGCGCGTCTGCTCTAGCGGAGTGTGGAGGTTGCTGCCGTCGAGCTCGAGCCAGTCGACGAACCGTTGCACCATGGGCTCACGCGCCCTTGGATCGGTAAGCATGCGATCGACCTGCGCACGCAAGGCTTCGTCGTCGCCGAGCCCTTGTGCCGCGGCCTCGAGGAGGGCGTCGTCGGGCGCGCCGTCCCAGAGGAAGAAGGCAAGCCGGCCCGCGCGCTCGTAGCCGTCGAGAAACCGCAGGTCGCCTTCGCCCGGGATGCCGTCGACACGGAGGTACAGGGTCTGGGGAGCCTGCAAGATGATTTCGGCGACCACGTTCAGGGCGTCATCGGCGCCGAGGTCGGTGGCCGCCTTGTCGAAGCGATCGCGCAACCAAGCGAGCTCTTCCGTGGAGGCCGGCCGCCGGAACAGCCGACGAGCAAACGACGCGATGAAGTCGTCGGCGCAAGCCGTGGGGGCCCGGCCGCCGCAGATGCCGGCGCGCAGCGTCGCGAAGCTCGGTCGGGCGACGATGGCCTCGGCCGCCGCCGCGAGCTTCTCGGTCGCGATCTGGGTGAGCGTGTCGCCGGCGACTGGGTCGAGCTCGGCCTGGATGGCGTTGTCCGCTAAAACGGCGCGCACCGAGCGCAGATACTGGTCGGGTGAGAGCAGGGCGAGCGGGGTCGCCGACGGCAGGAGCGGTCCGGCGACGCATTGCTCGACCTCTGGACCGGGCCCGCCGGGCAAAGCGTCGCTGATCTCGCCGGTACAGCGGACATTGACCGCGAGCACCGCGAGCACCGCGACTATTCTATGAGGGGCGGCGGACATGAGCATCGGTGCACGCGAGCAGCATCCGTGCCATGCCGAAAAAGCCCAAAAAATCATGACACCACGACATGCCGGTGGGTCAGCGTGTGGGCTCGAAGCCACGATGCCTGTCTACAGTGGCGTAGAGGGTCGCGCTGAGAGACGCGAGAGGCGAAAGAGCTCGAGATCGAACGCGGGCCGCGCACCGGTCGCGAAATCGGCGAGCACCTCGCCCATGACGCTCGCGAACTTGAAGCCGTGGCCCGAGCAAGGCGATGCCACCACGACCTGCGGCGCGCCGGGAAGCGTGTCGACCACGAAGTGCTCGTCGGCGACATTCGTGAACAGGCAGACGCGCAAGGCGAGCACCGAGCCGTCGGCGTCCGGGAAGTAGCGGCGCACTGCTTCGCGCAATAGTTGCTCGTCCCTGTCGTTCGGCTCTCGCGACAAGGTGTCGCCGTGTCCGCTCTCGCGGAGGTGATTGTAGACGCCCAGCTTGAACCCGGGCACGCCCCATTCGGGAAAGACATACACGAGCTTCGCGTCGTCGATGACGCCGACCGGGAAGCGGCCGACCTTGAAGTGCGAAGGCTCGAGCGGGCGGAACCATCCCAGGACCTGGCGCTCCGGGATCGCTTTGCCGGCGAGCTCGGGGACGTGATCGCCAATCCAAGCACCGGTCGAGAGCACCAGGCGCTCGGCTTCGTAGGTGCCGCGCTCGGTGCGCACACGCACGCCGTCCGCCGTCGGCTGCCAATCGAGCATGGCTTCGCGGCCGTGGATGTCCGCTCCAGCGGCGATGGCGAGGGTGGCGTGAGCGCTGACGGCGCGTTCAGAGGCGACGAAGCCACCGTCAGCTTGCAACACAGCGACGTGCGATTGTGGGAGGCGCCATCCAGGATGGCGTCGCGTGAGCTCCTGCGCGCTCACTACCTCGTGAGGTAAGCCGTGCTCATGGCACGAGGCGAGAGCGCCGCGCACCACGCGGCCATCCTCGGGGCCGGCGTCGACTCCGCCGGTGATGAACAAGAGTTGCTCGCCCCAGAGCGCTTCGGCCTCACGCCACAGCTCGTAGGCGCGGCGCAGCAGCGGCACGTAGGAGGCATGCTCGAAGTAGGCGAGCCGAATGATGCGGTTCGTCCCATGCGACGAGCCCATCACGTGGGGGATGTCGAAGCGCTCGAGCCCGAGGACGCGCTTGCCACGCTTGGCGAGCTGCCAACAGGTCGCGGCGCCCATGGCGCCGACCCCTGCGACGATGACGTCGTAGCGCTTGTTCGAGCTAGTCACGGGCATAGGCCCACTCTCCGACCGCGATCACGGAGCGGTTGTCCAACGCCGGCGGGTAGTGCTTCGTGGGCCAGTAGAAAAACAGGTCGATATCCTTCGGCCAAGTTCGTACCCAAAGCTCCCAGGGCGTGTCGACCAGGAGGCGTTGGCCGTCCGGAGGACCGAGCAGGGCGCGGACCTCGTCGACCCCGGCGTGCTCGAGAGAATGGACGATGGCCGCCACCATGTTCTGGCGGTTCCCAGTCTTCTCCCGCCACGCGTCCTGCTGGAACGCCGAGTCATGGATATCGAGGCTCGTCCGGTCGCCCCGGGCGCGCGCCACGTGGTCTTCACCGTCGAGCTCGATCGCGAGGATGGCGTGCGCGATGTTGCCGTCCGGATAGACCCAGTTGGCGGTGCCGGTGCGGCCGTAACGCGGGCCGAGGTCGTACCACCACAAGGTGCGACGCGCGTCCTTGGCGGAGAAGCGCGTGTACGAGAACATCGGATAGGCGGCGAGCGACGTAGGGCTTTCGGGGATCTTCTCGGGGGGCTCGCCATGCTCCGCGACGTGGCGCTCGATGGTGGCGATGACCTCGGCCCCGCGAAGGGCCGCTCGTTCGAGCGCGTGGCGGTGCATCGGCCAGGTCATCAGGTTTACGGCGACGTAAGCGAGAAACGGCATGATGCTCGCAAACCCAACCCAGACGACGTAGGCGCCGGGCACCGAGGGATCGCGCAGGCAGGCGATGACGCCTATGACAGCGAGCACCGCCGACAGCGTCGAGAGCGTCAGCAGCAACATGGCGATGCTGCGCGCGATGTTGTGGAACCGCGCAAGGTCCGGATCGGCCGCGAGCCCCGACAGGGGGACGCTATAGCAGACCATGTACGCCACGACGCAGAAAAGCGCCACGACGCACCAGTTGACGGTAAGCGCGAAGAACGGCCGAGCCGGCTTCACCCGGGCTAGCCGTCGAGCAGGTATTGCGCGATCAACGGGAAGACGATGGTGGCGTCACTCTCGATGACGAATTTCGGCGTGTCGACGGCGAGCTTGCCCCAGGTGATCTTCTCGTTGGGTGTCGCTCCGCTATAGCTGCCGTACGAGGTAGCGGCTTCGCTGATCTGGCAGAAGTAGCCCCAGAGCTTGGCGTCGTGCTTCAAGTCCTGACGGATCATCGGGACCACGCAAATCGGGAAGTCACCCGAGATGCCGCCGCCGATCTGGAAGAAGCCGATCGAGTGCTTGGCGTTCGTCTCCATGTACCAGCGGTAGAAGAACTCCATCTGCTCGACACCGCTCTTCATGGTGAGCAGCGAGCTGAACTTCTTCTCGATGTAGCGGGCGACGAAGAAGTTGGCGCAGGTCGAGTCTTCCCAGCCGGGCGTGATGATCGGCAGGTTCTTCTCGGACGCCGCGATCAGCCACGAGTTCTTCGGGTCGATCTGGTACTCTCCTTTGAGCATCCCGCGCTTGAGCATGCGGTAGAAGAACTCGTACGGGAACAAGCGCTCCTTGTTCTTGTCGCACTCTTGCCAGAGCTCGATGAGCGGCTTCTCCACCTTACGCATCGCCTCGTCTTCGGGGATGCAGGTGTCGGTGACGCGGTTGTAGCCGCCGTCGTAGAGCTCTTGCTCGTCCGCCGCCGAAAGCGCGCGCCAGTGCGGGACGCGGCGGTACTCTTTGTTGGCGACCAAGTTGAAGATGTCCTCTTCGAGGTTGGCGCCGGTGCACGAGATGGCGTGCACCTTGTCCTGGCGGATGAGCTCGGCGATCGAGATGCCCATCTCGGCGGTGCTCATGGCGCCGCCCATGGTGAGCAGCATCTTGCCGCCACCTTCGAGGTGCTTCACCCAACCTTCAGCGGCGTCGACGACGGCCGCCGCGTTGAAGTGCCGGTAGTTGTGCTTGATGAAGTCTTTGATAGCGCCCATGGCGCGGCTCTTTAGCAATTTCAACCGAGCCGCGCTAGGTGGTGAATGCCGCCTTGAGCGGTGGGACTCGCAGATCGGCTTCGATGGTCATACCCACAGACTCGTAGATTGCTTGCCAGACGTGCTCCGGGCGGATGATGGCGCCGTCGGGCTCGTAGAGGCCGGTCGTGAGGTTCATCGTCGTCGGTGTCATGGCGATGTCCGACGAACGTCCGACGATAGTGCCCCCGCGGACGCCGCCGCCGGCGACGAAGCAGGCATTGGTGAGCGAGTGATCGCGGCCGCCGCGGGCGTTGATCAGCGGCGTGCGGCTGAACTCGCTGAAGCCGACGATGGTCGTGTGATCGAGCCAGCTCGAATGGTCGTCGTACGGCTCGGCCGCAAGCGTATCCATGAGCTTGGCGACGGCGTCGAAGCCGGCTTTCTGACGCGGGCCTTGGTCGGTCACCCACTCGGCGGAGTGGGTATCGAGGCCGGCGGCGGGTTGGATGCTGACGCAGCGACTGACGCCGTTCATGATGGCGCGCGCCGCCATCGCGGCCTGGGCCGGGCCGCTCGCCAGGTCGTTGGCGCCGAAGCCCCAGTAGTTGCGCAGCTCGGCCATCTCCGGGGTATTGGCGCCGAAGTTGAAGAGCGAGCTCAAGCCGCCTTGGGCCATGGTCGCGGCGCGTTTGCGGCTGGCTTCAGCGGCGACGAGCATCGGCGAGGCCGTGCGACACTCTGCTTGAGCGGACAACAGCGCATCGATGGCGTCCGCGAGCTGCGGCGCCAGTGCCGGATCGCTCGCCGACAGCGCCCGCAACAGGTCGGCGACGCTGTTCGTCTTCAGGGCTGTGGCGTAGCTCGGCACGTCGACGTTGTAGCTCTCGACGCGCATGGCGATGTTGGGCAGGGGGTGCGCCTCACCGCCGGTCTTGGCGGTGAGCCACGATGCCGCCGAGGTACCGCGAGCCGAGAGTCCCGACGGCGGCCTGCCGGTAAGGAACCGGCGCCGGCCGACATCATGCGTGAGCGTCTCCATGCTCATGCCGCGGATGACGCAGATCTTGTCGTGGTGCGCGGCGAGTCCGCCGATGTACGGCCCGAAGACGATACCGCTCGGGGTGGTCACCGGGTTCTTCAGCGCCAGCTGGTTGTAGCCCGGGTTGATCTTGGTGGTCGCCGCGGTGGCATCGTTGAAGAGGGCGGGGTCGCGCGGGTCGAGCGACAGCAGGATGTCCCAGCCGCCCGCGAAATAACAGAAGATGAAATAACGATCGGCGGGCGCGATCGGCGTCGCGGCGGCGCGCGCCAGCCTCCCGAGCATCGTGCCACCGCCGAGCACGGTGAGGCCCGAGGC
>JBGGMJ010000126.1:0-59260 GCA_041288095.1 Myxococcota bacterium | reverse complement strand
GTACTTGGCGACGATGGCCTCGCGGTTCGAGAGCCAGTTCTCGTGCCACTTCTTCATGGTCAGGCCGTAGTGGATGGTCACATTCTCGGCCGTGTGCATCTCGAAGCCGGCCTTCTCCATCACCTTGATCATCGGCGACGGGCAGAGCGAGGCGTCCGCACCCGGGAAGATGTACTTGTTCATGAACAAGCCCCAGATGAGATCCTCGGGACGCAGGCCGCGGCGCAGACCGGTCCACTGCAAGAGGAACAGGCCGTCGTCGGCGAGCAGCTCGTAGCACATCTCGTAGAACCCCTTGAGGTTCTTCACGCCGACGTGCTCGACCATCTCGAGCGAGACGATCTTGTCGAAGGTCTTCTTGGGCGTGTCGCGGTAGTCGCAGCACAGGATGCGCGCGCGGTCCTGGGTGCCGTCGGCCTTGATGCGCTCCATGGCCATCTCGGTCTGATTCCGCGATAGCGTAACGCCCGTGGCGTCGGCGCCGTACTCGCGAGCCGCGTGGCGCACCATGGTGCCCCAGCCGCAGCCGATGTCGAGGAGCTTGTCGCCCGGCTTGATCTGCAGCTTCTGGCAAACCAGGTTGAGCTTGTTGTCCTGGGCCTGCTCGAGGGTCTCACCGGGGTTGGTGAAGAAGCCCGAGGTGTAGACCATGCGCTCGCCGAGGAACCAGCCGAAGAAGTCGTTGCCGCGGTCGTAGTGCTCGCGGACGATGCGGGTGTCCTGGCTCTTGGTGTGGACGACGACTTCAGGAATGAAGTTCGTGATCGCCCACTTCAGGTGCGACTTGGTGATCGAAAAAGTGACGACGTCGTTGCGTGTCCGCAAAAACGTATTCATGTCCCCCACGATGTCGATGGCGCCGTCAAAGTACGCCTCGTACATCGTCGTCATCGGCATGCGACGGCGGGCGTACTTGTCACGGAGTTTCGAGTCATTGAAAACGAGGTGTGGGGGAGCAAGCTTCACTGGGCGACGTCTCCTTTTAGGGGCCATCGCGGGCTGCGAGGTCCCAAATACCGGGGGTTTGAGCCCGGAAGGTGTACCCCTTTATTCGGTCCCGCACCCGATTGACCAGCCCTAGCAACACTTTTTCGTCGTCGCCGATAACTCAAAGAAGACGACAATGGGTACGTGTACGCTCATAGGACCGCCTGCAGGCCGAAACCGAGCCCGAAAGGCACCCATCCCCATCTTTGCGAGGCCTAGACAGGTGTGACATGACTAGAGCGTCGCAGGTTCAAGAGGAGGAGGCGAAGAAGCCGAAAAAGCGGCAGAAAAACGCTTCCCTCTCGCGCTCAAGCACACCGATGTCCTCCGAACGCTTCGGTAACTACGAGATCCTGCGAAAAATCGCCGCCGGCGGTATGGCCGAGGTGTTTCTGGCCAAGCAGACCGGCATTGGCGGATTCGAGCGCCTGGTCTGCATCAAGCGCATCCTGCCCCACCTGGGTGAGCAGGAAGACTTCATCAACATGTTCCAAGACGAGGCGCGCATCGCGGCAAACCTCGTTCATCCGAACATCGCCCAGATCTACGATATCGGCCGGGTCCAGGGCTCCTACTACATCGCCATGGAGTACGTGCGCGGCGAAGACCTGCGGCGCATCTACAACCAAGAGGTCGCACGGGGTCGGGCCATGCCGCTCGAGCCCGCCGCCCAGGTCATCATGGGCGCGGCCGCCGGCCTCGATATTGCTCACCGCCAGACCTCGATTGACGGGCGTCCGCTGGGCATCGTCCATCGCGACGTAAGCCCGCAGAACATCCTCGTGACCTACGACGGCCACGTGAAGATCGTCGACTTCGGCGTCGCCAAGGCCTCGGGCAAGCTCGCGGAGACGCGCATCGGCGTCCTCAAGGGCAAATACTCGTACATGTCGCCCGAGCAGGCCGCCGGCGACCCCATCGACGCGCGCACCGACATCTTCGCGCTCGGCATCACCCTCTACGAGGTGACCACCGGCGTTCGCCTCTTCAAGCGCGAGACCGAGCTCGAGACCCTGCACGCGGTCATCGACTGCAAAGTCACCAAGCCCTCCGAGATCGTCCCGAAGTACGATCGCGAGTTCGAAGCCATCCTCATGAAGGCGCTCGCTCACGATCCCGATGATCGTTACCAGACCGCCGGCGACCTCCGCGAAGCGCTCGAGAAGTTTCTGGTCAAGCGTGGCCAGGCGACCGGCGCCTCCAGCCTCGGTCCGTACATGCAGGACCTCTTCGCCGAGAAGCTCGCCGACGACATGTTGCTCGGCCCGGCGACCCGCCCCTCGAGCTTCACGCCGAATGGCAAGAAGAAGAAAAAAGACAAAGACAAAGACTCGAAGAGCGGCTCGCGTCCCAAGGACGACTGGGGCTCATCGCCGCGCTCGCGCTCGACCGAGGCGTCCACGCGTGCCGAAGAGGTCAGCGTCTCGGCGTCCGAGCTTCAGGAAGAGACCAGCGTGAGTGAACGTCATGCAGCGGCGTTGGCCGCTTCGAAGGCCGCCAAGAGCGCGTCATCCCGCCCCTCGAAGAGCTCGCGTGCCTCGCTCGCCGGCGAAGAGACGGTCATGGAAGGCAGTGGCCAGAAGAGCCGCGGCGCCAAGTCGACATCGAAGAGCAAGAGTGACGGCAGCGGTGCCTGGGGCAACGAGGCGAGCATCGCCATCGACTCGCAGAGCGGCGAGATTCCCGGCTGGGAAGCCAGTGAGTCGAAGCCGCGCGAATCCACCAACAGCGCCGTGGCTCGTGCTCTGCAGCGCGAGGCGGACAGCGATTGGGGCCAGTCGGAAGGCAGCCTCTCCGAATCGCAGACCGCGACGCAAGCGGTGCCCGAGCTCGTGGTGCAGCAGCAGCCCGCCGCCGCCGAGGGCATGGTCGAGGTCAAACACGACCAGCTCGCCGAAGCGCGCGCCATCCCCGAGCCGCCGGCGACGCCGTGGTTGCCGCGTATCGCGATGGTCGTGCTGGTCTTCGGTATCGCCGCCGCCATCGTCTTGGTCTACGCGTCACATCGCCGCTCGCCTGGGGAGCTACCGCGCTCGGGCCCCTTGGCCATCGACTCCGAGCCGCGCGGCGCCCGCATCATCTTCTACGGCCTCGGCGCCGATATGCTGAACGCCCGCTATGACGGAGCGCGTACGCCGTTCACCGTGAGCGAAGGCATCCCCGTCGAAGCGATGCTCGAAGCCGAGTTCGTGAAAGACGGCTACGTCATCGTCAAGCAGACGCTACCCAAGGTCGAGGAAGAGGTCGTGCCCGAGCCGTTGTTCGCCGAGCTGACCGCTGAAGCGGGCACAGAGAAAGCAACGCTCGTAATCATGACGACGCCGCCGGGCGCCGAGCTCTGGGTCGATGGCGAGAAGCGCGGCACGACCCCGGTCACCGACGTCCGCGTCGACGGCTCGATGCAGCACAAGGTCGAGCTGAAGCTCGCCGGCCACACGACGCGCACCGATCAACTCTACGTCGAACCGGGTGAGCGCCGCTTCTTCGAAGCCACGCTGGAGAAGGTCGCTGCCGCGGGCGCCTTGTCCCCTGCTCCGACCGCACCGCCGCCGCTCGTCGCGCCCAAGGCGGGTGCTTCGCCAGCGCCGCTCCCACGCTCGGAAGCCCGCACCCCGGACAAGTCCGATCGGCCGGCCCTCGTAAACAAGCCCTCGCCGACCCTGTCGCGCGAGACGCGTGACGAAGACGAAGTCGACGGACTCAAGGCACCCAAGGTCGCCGGCAAGGGTTACGTCAGCATCGACTCGTCGGTGCCGCTCAAGGTCTACATCGGTGAGCGCCTGCTCGGGGACACTCCGCTCAAGCGGGTTGCGCTCGATGTCGGCCAGCAAAAGCTACGCCTCGTGAACGACCGCGAAGGTATCAGCATGACGCGCAAGATCCGCGTCGGCAACGGCTCCATCGAGAACATCGACATCAAGCTCCGCCGGGGCTCGCTCGCGGTGAACGCAACGCCTTGGGCTTGGGTGCGCATCGGCTCACGGCAGCCGGTGGAGACCCCACTCCGACTCGACGTCTACGAAGGCGACTACACCGTGCGATTCGAGTGCCCAGACGGCAAGCAGATGAAGGACACGGCGCACGTCGTGGCCGGCAAGACCGCGACCCTCTCCGCTAGCTGCCGGTAGAAAAATCTCAACGGCTGTGCGACCATACCACCATCCGACAGCCCGTGGTCCGGTCATGTGGGTACGTGGATCATAGACTGTCCGAGCCGCCGCCCGGAGAGTGTCGATGTCAGGGGTAACCGAGCCGCAAGGGCGCGTTCTCTGGGAGGGCCTGTATCGCGCGCCCACCCCGGAGCGGCAGGTTATCGTCCCGAAGACCGTTCCGGACCCCGCTGCCGAGGTCGAGCGCGCGACGCCGATCGTTCCGCACATACGCGTGCCCACCGAGCCCCTGCCCGGCGCCTTCACGCCGCGTGACGTGCCTGAGCGTGGCCCGCTGGCGCACCCGGTCTCCCCGTTCCGCCCGCTGACGGTTGCGTCCCCCGAAGAAGGTCGCGACGCCGCGCCTGGTACCGTTCGCGCCCCTCCCGAAGTCCGCATCACCGACTTCGATCGCGACCGCGCCGTACAGAGCGGCACGCGACCGCCGCGGGGACAAGACCCGGTCTCGCTGGGCCTCGAAACCGGCCGCGCCGTGCAGCGACTGCTCAACGCCAACGGCGCGAGTCTCGAAGTCGACGGCAGCTTGGGGGCGCGCTTCCGCGCGGCTCTCGGCGAGTTCCGCCGAGCCAACGGTCTGGGAGCCGGCAGCGGCTACGGCACCGGTCTCGACCAGCGCACGATGGATGCGCTGCTGGCGGGCGCGCGCACTCGACCCGCCGAGCGCGGTCGCACGTTCACCGGCTTCGATGCGGCGACTCCGGCACAGACGGCCGCGGGCAACATGCTCGCGCTCTTGAACAGTCAGGATCCGAAGCGCTTCGACGCGCTCATGCGAAGAGCCGGTGTGCAGATCCCGGCGAACGGAGAAATTACGCCCGCGATGGCGGACCGAGTCGTGCACGCCATCCAGAACCCCACGCGTGGCCATGGCCTGCCGATCAACGCCGAGACCAACGCGCGCTTGAGCTTCGACACCGCGCCGCGCCCCAACGGCGAGTGGAACTACGAGGCGGCGCGCGTCGCCGCCGATATCGGGAGCGGCCGCGCCCAACCCGCGGCATCCGAGCCGCAGCGCCTGACGCGCAACCTCGATCGAGCCATCTTCACCGATGCGAGGCTGCGCCGCGCCGCCGAGGAAGCGGGCATCCCGCTGCACCATTACCAAGCGCTCGTGTCCGTCGAATCGGACGGCAAATGGCTGAGCGCCAACGAGTTCGGCGCGGTCGGCTATTCGCAGGTCACCGCCGGACTGGCGGAGGCTTGGCGCATCCGCGACGGCCGTATGGTGTTCGTCGGCTGGAACGGCGGTCGCGGCCAGCGCGTCAACGTCAACGACCAAACGCAGAACCTTCGCCTCGGCGCGCACAACGTCGCCTGGCTCTATGATCGCGCGGCGCGAGCGATGAACCTGCCCACCGGGGGACCACGCAACGACGACCGTATCTGGTCCACGGTCCACGCGGGCTACAACTCCGGCATGGGCCGTGTCGACCGCTACGTGGGCACGCCGAACTTCGCCGAGACACGCAATCACGTCGATCAAATCCGCGCCTACGTCGCCCTCTTCGGGGCGCGCGCCCGCTTCACACCACCGGGTAACAGCTAAAGCTCGAAGCGCCCTACCGCGTGATGCTCGCACGACTTACGCTTGTGCCGAGGGGGAAGAGTCATGCTCAACAAGTCGGCAGCAGTCGCCATGATCGCGGTGAAAGACCTCGCCGCGGCGAAACGTTTCTACGCCGAAACGCTTGGATTGAAAGAGGTCGACACCATGGGCGAGGAGGTCGCCGTCTTCGAAAGCGGACAGACGAAGATCAACGTCTACCGCTCGGAGTTCGCCGGCACCAACAAGGCCACCGCTCTCACCTGGCAAGTCGAAGACCTCGACGCCGAAGTGAAGTCGCTCAAGGACAAGGGCGTGAAGTTCGAGCACTACGACATGCCGGACATGGAGCGCCAAGGCGATATCTACAGCTCGGGAGAGTTCCGCACTGCCTGGTTCAAGGATCCCGACGGGAACATCTTGAACCTCGCTAGTGACTAGAATTCCTTGGTGACCGTCTTGATGCCGTAGTCGTCGGGGCCCTGCGGACCCTGCGGGATCGGTGGCGCGAAGCCGATTGGCGGCACGGCGCCGTCGCCCGGCAGGGTCGCGTTGTACCAAGCGAGGAACATGACGTGACGCTGGGTCTCGTCGAACGGCGGTACGCCCTGATAGCGCAGGAGCCGCCGCGGGCCGGCGTTGTTCGCGGCCCACGCCATGCGCCAGATCGACCCATCGTTGCGTTCGGTGTCGCGCGTCGGCATCGAGGCCTCGTCGGGATATCGGCGGGCGTAGCTGTCATCGATAGCGCGCAGTCGGCGTAGCTGCTCGTCATAGACGCGCGCGAGCTCGCGCCGCGCCATGCCGATGTTCAAGACTGGGTTGAACGGGTCGAGTCTGCCGTAGCGGTCAGTGACGTCCTTGGTCAGCTGGTGCAAACCGCGTGCACGGGCGCTGCTCACCAAGCGCGGGTTGTAGCTCGACTCGACGAGGGCATCGATCTCGAGGACGCGCGGCAGCACGAGACCGGCGTGGTCGGCACGCCGCGCCCAGCCGCGATAGTTGCCGAGGCCGGCGACACCACGGTTCGGCGACAGCTCACCGCTGAGGAAGCTCGCGACGACCCGCGTGGCCTCGTAGTTCCAAGGCAATGGCTCGCCGAAACCCGGCTGCGCAAGCTGCAAGCGGGTGGCGGTGTCGGCATCGAAATTGAGATTGAGCGCGGCACCGGCGGCGATGACGCGTCGCAGATCGGCGGCGGTGAGCGGCCGCGTGCTGGTCATGCCGGCGGAGCGCAGCAATGCGCCGTAGCGGACAGGGTCCTCGCGCGACAAGAGGTCGAGCATGCCGTTGACGGAACGCTCCGCGGGCGATGCTTCGTCGCCAACCGCGGGAACGCGCGGATTGGGCGCCGTGCGCGCCTGCATCGCTTCACGACCCATGCGTTCGAGCAACGCGCGGTCGACGAGGGCGCCGTTGGTCGCGGTCGCGGGCAAGCCGCGGGTCCGGCGGTAGAGCTGGAGCGCGCCGCGTGTGGCCCCGCCGATATTGCCGTCCACCGAGAGCGGCGGATTCAGCGCCGCGCCGAGCGTGATGTTGAGCAGGCGCTGCAAGAGCCGCTGATCGTCGTAGGTCGGCGGCACTGTCTTCGGATCGAGCCGCGCGTTGGCGCCGAGGAGCACACGCAAGCGACGCGTCTCGTCCTCGTGAAGGGTGCGCTCGCTGGCAGCCGTGATCTCGTGGCGCGCGACACCCAGGAAGCGGTCCACGACCGACGACGTGAGCTCGGGGTGCTGTTCATTGACGGCAACCATGGCGCGCGGCCCGCTGACCGCCTGCACGGGGGCACGCAGTTGCACGCCCCGGCTCGGGTCGATGAACGCCGGATGCAAGGCGGACAGACTGATGCCAGCGGTGCCAAGCGGAATGACCGCCGCGGCATCGGCATGGCGCTCGGCGACGGGAGACTCCCCGCCCAAGCTTTCGCCTACCCGGGCCGGAGCCAGGGCACGGACTGTCGCAACCATGCGAAACCTCACGAATCTGACGATTAACCAAGCTCAGAAGGAGTGCCGCGGGGCAGTGCGGCCGGAGGAGAGCCGGGGACGGCTCCGTCGGTATATCGACGTTCACGCAAAATGGTTGCCAGCGTGTCAGCCTTTTTTGGTGTGTTATCCTGAACGTCCATGCGAGCGCGCGCTGCCATGCTCTGCGGGATCCTCGTCGCATCCTGCAGCCGGGACGATCTTGGGTCCGAAATCTTTCGGCCTGGTCCCGTGGAGGTCCTCGAAGTCGGCGCCGCCTATCCGCTCCACACGGCGTGGAGCACCTACGTCGCGCTTCGCGATCGGGCGAGCGACGTCGCGCATCAGGCCGACCTCGATTGTGACCTCGCCTCCGATGTCGGCTTTGGCGGACCTGACCGCTGTGTGCACGCGGGAGAGCTGCGCATGGCGCGCATGAGCCCGCGCGCCGCTTGCGCGTCTCTCACGATCACGGACGACCTCGGCCTCTGGCTATGGCGGTGCGCCGAGACCGCGGACGGACTCGAGCTCTTCACCACTGGGCTCGCTCCCGGCCGCGGCCTGCGCGACGTCGTGGGCGCGGGCGGCTTTCTCGAAAATGTGCTGCGCGTCGTCCACACCGCGACGGGCATCACCGTGGCCGAAAGCCCGCCGTCCGTGTGGGGCTGGCCCAACGCCGTCGTGCCGCTACCCGACAACGGCACCGGCGCGACCGCGGTGCTCGAGCTTGCCGGCGGGGTCTACGTGCTCGCCACCAGCGGCGCGACCAACGGCTACAACATCGCGGCGGACGGCATCAGCGTCGTGACCTTGGCGGACCAAACGTTGACCTTCGGCGACAGCGCGCAGGGCAACTGCGCGGGCGACGGCACCCTGGATATCGCGGGGGAGCGCACCATCCTCTGCGGCGGCAACCGGAGCTTCCTGTGGCTCGAGACGCGAACGGTTGCGAGCGCCGGCGCGGCGGTGGACTCGCACATCAGCCTCAATGGCACACGCTTCTCGCGCTTGAACGCGGTCGCCGCCGACACCAGCGCCGGCGCGTTGATTCGCTGCGCCGGCTGCAACAGCAGCCGCTTCAGCGGACTCGAGCTGCGTAACGCGGGCCAGCAAGGACTCTCTCTCGACGGTGGCGCGTACAACGAGGTGACGAGCCTCCGCAATCGCGGCTCGTTGTCGGAAGGCGTGCGCGTGGACAACGGCAGCAGCTGGAACGTGATTCGCGGTGTCGACATCGCCGACTCGGGCAGCTCGAGCATCTGGAGCCTGGTGCTCTCCGGCGGAACCACGGAGCACAACAAGCTGTCGAACATCCGCGTCGTCGATGCGCGCGGCGGCGGCATCAAGCTGGAGAATGGCGCTCGCGACAACTGGTTGATCGACTACCGCGTGCACCGGCAAGTCGAGGTCAGCAGCAACTCGTGCGTCGCCGTGAACGGCCCGGGCAACAAGCTGGTGAACGGCGTGGTCTCGAACTGCGCCGGCTGGGGCCTTCGCGTGCAGGCCTTCGGCGGCGTCAACGCGTTCGATAACACCGTGGTGGGTCTGTTGATCGCCAGCACCAACGTCATCGGCGCTTACGTGCAGAGCGAGGGCTCACGCGTCACGCTCGTGCACGTAACCAGCGCGCTCAACGCACAGGAAGGTATCGGCGTGCTCTCCGCCGACAACGGTGTCCTCGCGGGCCTGCTGAGCCTCGTGAACGCCGAGCCCGGCTTGATCGGCGCGGGCGATGCGACGAACGGCGACCTCGTGGGCAACCAGGTGCGCGATGCCATGGTCCTCGACAACGACGTGAGCGCCACGCAGCCGATGCAACTCGTTTGGTGGGTCGAGCCCGGCTTTGGCTCGGGTCAGCGCTTCGACGGACGGCTCTGGGTGAGCGGCGCGCCCGGGCCGGCCGCGCTCACCTGCAACGTCAACGAGACCGTGAGCAGCGGCCAGGGTCTCGTCGACCGTACCTGCACGACCACCGGCGCCGATGGGTCGAGCAGCTACGGCAGCGAAGCTTCGACGGCTACTCTGCGAACCAACGTCGCAAGCAGCAGCGTCGTCGTGGGCCCAGTCACCGATGACGCGACGAGCACCATCGATAGCGCGGGGGTGGCAGCCGCGAGCTCCATCACCGGTGACGCATGGACGGACGTCGCGAGCCCCTTCCGCACCTGGGGAGGTTTGCCTGGCGCGGCGTGGGGCGACGGCGCCGGTGTCTGCGCTAGCGGCCAGTGCCGCATCTGGGACTGGCGCCCGCGGACGAGCGACACCACCGCCAGGGCCGCTTTCGGCACCCTTGCGAACGGCACTTTCTGTCCGAGCAGCATCGCGGGCGACACCTTCATCGAGGACCAACAGCGGCGTCCCTACGACTCCACCGCGATAGCGGTCGAACGCGCCGGCGACGGGGCCGGGGACGACGACGGCGTCTGTGAGCCCGGCGAGAGCTGCTTCAATCGCTTCCTTGCGCATGCCATCGAGGTGGTGCTCGACGATGTCGGTGATGACGATGGTCTTTGTGAATCGACCGAAGCCTGCATCTTCGCGCCCAACGTCGGCGCTTACCAAGGCGAGGGCGACTACCGCGAGCAGCGCTGCACCTTCGTCGACGCGGGCCCCAACGGCGTCAGCGGGGTGACGATGTACGCTTATCCGCTGAACGGCTCAGGGTAGGCCGACAACGAGGTGCACGGCCGGCCTGAGCCACAGCCCCTGGCTGTCTGTAACCACCTCGTCGAGCGCGGTGCCCCGTGGGCCAAGGACGGCGTAGCCGACTTCCGCCGACGTGCGTACCCCGAGCCACGACGTGAGGACGACGTCGACCGAGAGCCTCGCCGCTGGGCCGCCCCAAGCGCCGCGGAGCCCACCGCCAACCACGGGCAAGAGCGGCGCCGCGTCACCCGCGATGCTCATGAAACCGATCCGGCCCCCGAGCTCGGCCGCGAGCACCGTGGGCCCGAGCGTAAGATGCGCGCCTCCAGCGGCAAAACCGGACGCGACCGTGGTGTCGATGCGTCCCATCGCCACGTCACGTTCACCAGCGCCGACGTCTGCTTCAGCGGACAGGTGCCAGAGGGCCGCGCTGGCTCGCATGCCGAGCCCGCAGCCCCACATGGTCTGGCCCGTGGCCGCTCCGTAGAAGGTCGCGCCGCACTCCGGCGCGATGCTCGTGCTCAGCGACGGACGTGCTCGCTCGACCACTGCGCGCTGCAACGACGGCGTCGTGGTTTTTTCCACGGGCTTCACACGCGGCGATGGATTGGCGAGGAGCTCGATCCAGCTGGCGCGCACGAGCTCGCCGATGGCGATGCCGATGAGCCGCGAGCGTGCCGCGTCGGGCTCGTTCTTGACGTCGATGAGGCGCTGCAGCGTCTTGCCGGTGATCGGGTCGTCGACACGGAGCTCGAGGTAACCTCGCTGCACGACGGTGTCGACGACGACCTCTTGGCTCTCGGGCTCGTTGACACGCACCTGGTAGAAAGGTCCGCGGCAGCCCACCGAGACCTGCGTGGTGGTGTCGCCAGCGGCGCTCCCGGCGACGATGGCGGCGCGCAGCTCGACGGAGACGACACGCCCGACCTCGGCGACGTTGACGTCGGCGCAGCTATCGATGCGCAGCTCGAGCTGTGGCTGGCCGACGACGAGTTGGGCGACGAACAGCGCGACACGGGCGGCAACCATGTGGACCATTCTCAGCGGGGTGCGAGCTTTTTCAAGCGCTCGCGGTGAGCACCGCGCGGGTACGCCTCTTCGTAAAGCGCAAGCCGCTCCCGAGCGCCAGCGGAATCGCCGCTCGCCACCAGGCACTCGACCTCACGCGCCAGCGCATCCTCGGCGATGGGCGAGGTCGGCGCGAGCCGGCGCACCGTCGCGAAGCTGCGCGCCGCGGCCTTGGCGTCGTGGAGGTCCTCCTGCTGCAAGCGTCCGAGCACGAAGGTCGCCTGCGGCGTCTCCGCGGCGCGCGGGTGCCGGCGCAAGGCCTTCTTCAGGAGCTCGGCGGCTCCGGCGGCGTCCTTTGCGAGACGCAGACGATCGACTTCCCACAACGTCTCGGTGAGCGTGGGTACGGCCGCGGCCGGCGCTTTGGCCTTCGTGAGCGGCGGGGGTGTCCGCTCCGGCGGTGCGGGCGCGGGCGGCGGCACGGGAGCCTCGACTGGATCGGGAGCGGCGGGCGCGACGGTCTCGAGCTCACGCTCCTCCCCCGGTCCCAAGAGCATCGTCAGCTCGCCGCGGGTGACGCGCACGCGTCCCTCGCTCACCTTCACGCGGGTGTGCGCTCCAGCGCGGCCGACCTCGAAGACGGTCCCCAGGACGACGACGCTCACGTCACCCGACTGCACCCGAAACACGCGCTTCGGATCCTTGGTGACCGCGAAACGCGCCCTGCCCCGTTCGAGGCTCACACGCACCTCACCCGGTGCATCGCTGCTCACGGCAAGCGTGGTCTCGCTCTCGAGTCTCTCGATGGTCGAGCCATCGGCGAGGGTTTGCTGCTCAGGCCCGCCGGCGCGGCGGCTCAAGGCAAAACCCGTGGCGACCACCAGGATGGCCGCGGTCGCCGCACCGACGCGTCGCACCACGCGGCGACGGCGATGCGTGACGACGATCTTGGCCGCGATGGCATCCTGGCGCCGGTCGTCCCAACGCAGCGCCATCTTCTCGCGCAGCGCGCGGGTCTCTGGAGACTCGCTCATGGGCGCAGCTCCTTGTCGAGCCGCTCCTGGGCGGCGGCGATGCGGCGTTTGACAGTAGCCAACGAACAGCCGACGAGCGCGGCGACCGCCGGCAAGGACTCACCGTCGACATGCCGCAGCGTCCACGCCAAGCGTTGCTCGACGGGTATTCGATCCAGAATAGCGTACACGGCGCGCAGAGTGGCCTGATCCTCGGGGCTGGCGTCGGCGCTCGCGAGCTCCGCGGCGTCCGGCCGGTCGTCGAGGCGAAATACCATCTTCAGGCGTCGCTTGTAGAGGCGTCGCCGCGCCGTGCGCACGGTGACCGTCTTGAGCCAGGCCTTCACGGCCGCCGGCTCCCGCAGGGTCTTGAGGCCAGCCATCGCGCTCAAGAACACCTCCTGCACGACATCGTCGACTTCTTCGTCCCGCCCGAGAATGCGCAGAGCCACCCAGGCGACGAAACGCGCCTGCTCGCGGAACACGACGTCGATATCGAGCACCTTCAAGGCTTCAGTCGACCGCGGATCGGCGGTCTCCTGAGTAGTGTCGTCGAGGTTCAAAACCGGCTCACGCGTTCGCGAAATATACAGAGGGCCCGGGCACGTAGCGAGCCGTGGAAAAAGATCGTGAGCCGGTTTCACCGCCCCCCGGCACCCCTACACGAACCCTCCAGCTCGCCGCAGGGAGCGCTTGCATGTGGTCACGGTCGACAATCGTCATGGTGCTCGCTCCCCTCACGGCATGCACCGGCTTCATCGGCGAGCCATCGGGTACGGCACCTGGAGAGGACGAACGGCCCCTCGCGATTCCCTTCGCCTTGGAGACGGGAGCCCGGCGGCTGACCGCGGCGGAGTACGACGCCACTGTCGAAGACCTGCTCGGAGATACCACGCGGCCCGCGCACATCATGTTCCCGGAAGACGCCGGCGCGCCGCGCAATCCCTTCGAAAACGATTACACGACCCAGCTCGGGTCATCGGCGTTCGTGGAAGCCGCGGCCTTCGTCGCCGCCGACGTCGCCAAGCGCTTCGTGCAAGACGCGGCGCGCTTGGACGCCTACTTGCCCTGCGTTCCGAGTGGTCGCAGCGACGCGGCCTGCATGCGCCAGTTCATCGAGAGCTTCGGCCGCAAGGCGCTTCGCCGCCCTCTCGGCGCCGACGATGTCGACCGCTATCTCGGACTCATGGAGGTCGCGCAACTGGACTACGACACCTTCACGCCAACGTTCGCGGACTCCTTGGCGCTGGTCGTCGAGGCCTTCTTGCAGGATTTCGAGCTCCTTTACCGCGTCGAGGTCGGCGAACAGGTCGGTGACGCGGCGCTGCTCGGGGAGTTCGAGCTCGCGACGCGGATGGCCTTCTTCCTCTGGGGCCGCGGGCCGGACGACGCCTTGCTCGACGATGCGGCTGCGGGCCACCTGCGGGATCCGGGCCCTCGCGTCGAGGTCGCGCGACGCATGCTCGCCGACCCGCGCGCGCTGGAGCAACTCGACCGCTTCCACGCGCAGTGGCTCGGCTACGACAACATGGCCCTCTCACAAGAGCTGGTGTCCGCCATGCGCCGCGAAACCGCTGCCCTCTTGAAGCGCGTCGTGCTGGACCGCGGTGGTTCCTACTGGAACCTCTTCCTCGCCGACGAGACCTTCATCGACCCGCTGCTCGCGTCCCACTACGGCATTCCTTCGAGCGCCTCGGAAGCGGCGTGGCTGCCCTATGGTGACACCGGCCGGCGCGGCATTCTCTCGCAGGGCACCTTCCTGTCCGCTTTCGCGAAGTTCTCGGACACCAGCCCGACTCAGCGCGGCATCCTCATCCGCGAACGCTTGATGTGTCAGCCCATCCCGCCGCCACCGCCGGAAGTGAACGCCGACGAGCCCCCGGTGTCGGCGAGCGCGAACCCGTGCAAGGCGGAGCGCTACGAGGTGCATCGCGCCGGCGCCTGCGCCGCTTGCCACCTGCTCACCGACCCGGTCGGCTTCGGCCTCGAGAGCTTCGATGCCACCGGCAAGTACCGCACCCACGACGCCGGTCGGCCCGAGTGCGTCATTACCGGCGAAGGCGAGCTTGGCGACCTCGGCCCCTTCCGCGGCCCCGGCGAGCTCGCCCAGCTCCTCGTCGACGGCGGCGACCTCGAGGCCTGCGTCGTGCAGCAGGTCTTCCGTTTCGCTTACGGCCGTCTCGAAGCGTCGCGCGGCGAGCGCGACTACATCGAGTCGCTGCGGCGCAAGTTCGCCACGGGCGGCCACGACTTTCGCGAGCTGCTCTTGGCGCTGATCGCGAGCGATCAATTCGCGCGTGTAACCTCGAGGAGTGACGGATGAGCATCCGATTGGGTCGTCGTGCCTTTTTGGCCGGTGTCGGTGGCGCCGTCGTCGGCTTGCCGGTTCTCGAAGCGATGCTCGATGCGAACGGCGAGGCCCTGGCGCAGACGGCATCGCCGATGCCGAAGCGCTTCGTGGTGTGCACCGCGGGCTGCTCGCTGGGCTCGGGCAGCGTGCCCATCAGCGAGACCTACGTGCCGAGCACCGTTGGCGCCAACTACGACTTGAAGCGCGCCTTGGCGCCCTTCGCGAGCCACGACAACATCAAGAACGAGATCTCCGTGGTGACCGGCCTGAAGATCCCTTGGGCTGGTGAAAACGGCGGTACCGTGCCGTCGGGCGGCCGTCCCAACAACCATCACGAAACCATGATGAGCCCGATGCTCGCCGGTGTGCGCACCGCGCCGAGCGAGTTTCAGGCGCGGGTCTACGGCACTACCGCGGACCAGGTCATGGCCGACATGTCCGCTTCAGCGACCCAGTTCAAGTCGCTCGTCTACCGCGTCCAGGTGTCGTCCTACATCAGCTCGGACCCGAACCGCGGCGCCGTCTCGTATCGCCTTGCCCCGGGCGGCACCCTGGCGACCCGTGTCGATCCCGTCATCAGCCCGAAGCAAGCTTACGATACCTTGTTCCGCAGCTTCCGTCCGACGACCGACGGCGACGCCGAGCTCCGCGACTACCGCAACGCGGGAAGGCGGAGCGTCGTCGACCTCGTCCGCGGTAACGCACAACGGCTCATGCAGCGCTTGGGGCGCGATGATCAGCAACGGCTGCAGAGCCACCTCGAGGAGATCTACGCGCTCGAGCGCGGCATCGCGGCGTTACCTCCCGAACAGACGGCGGTCTGCGTCCAGCCCCCGGCGTACGCGAACGACCCGCCGATCGGCGGTGAGCGCCCATCGGGTGACTACACGACCAACAGCGGCTATTCGAACGAAGAGCTGCGCGCCCGCTTGTTCTGCGACCTCGTCCACGTGGCGCTCGCCTGTGACCTGACGCGCTCGGTGTCGCTCATGTTCACGCATTTCCACTCGTGGATGAACTTCTATCCGCTCATCGGCGTCCAGTCCGATCTGCACGAGATCGGGCACGGCAAGGGCACGACCCGCGAAATGGCCGACGCCATCGCTTGGCACAACAAGCACTTCGCGTACCTCGTCGCCAAGATTCGCGACACGCGCGAGGGCGCGCAGAGCATGCTGGAGAACACCGTGCTCGTGATGCACCACGAAGGTGGTTACGGCGTCGATGCGAGCGAGGCGCCGGGGTCGGCGTTGAATAGCTCGCACTCGACCGAGAACATGGCGGCGCTGATCGCGGGCCGCGCCGGCGGTCTCCGCCCGGGACAACACGTCCGCGGCAACGGACGCCACCCAGCGAGCGTCACGTTGAGCGCGATGCGCGCCGCCGGCCATACCGGGCCTTTGGGCGAGATCAGCGCGACCATCCCCGAGCTGTTCGCACCGGCCTAGCGTGCAGCGGTGGTCTTGGTCTCTTGCAGGACGAGCGGCTCGCCTTCGCGGATGTTGTCGGGGGCGCTGACGGCCACGACGTCGCCGACCTCGAGCCCGCCGGCAATCTCGACGTCGCCGCCCCGGTCCCAGCCGAGCTCGACGGTCGAGTAACGGGCACGGCCGTCGACGATGCGGACGACGCGCGGCCACTTGTTGCCAAAAACCAGGGCGCGCGCCGGGATCATCGGCGGCGTGACTTCGCGCTTGACCGCGAAACGGACGGTGACCGCGGAACCGGCGAGCAAGCGCTCTCCCGGCATCTGCACTTCGAGGCGCAGCGTGTGCGTCTGCGCGTCGAGCGCGCCGGCGGTGCGAGCCACATGGCCCGTGATGGTCGCGAAGGACACGGCCCGCGCGGTGACCGCCACCGATTCGCCGACCTTCACCCAGGGCGCCAGCGTCTGCGGCACGTCGACGTAGACCTTCAGGATGCCGACGTCGGAGATCTCGAACAGTGGGCCGCTGCTGTCGGTGACCTTCGCGCCCACCTCGACATTGCGCCGCGTGATCAAACCGTCGAACGGCGCGAGCAACGTATCGGTGGCGCCAATCGTCGGCATGTCCGCTGTAGCGGGCACACGCACCGAAACGGTCGCGAGCGGCTGACCTCGGGTCACGCGATCACCCAGCGAGGCTGTGACCGACTCGACGACACCCGCGGCCCGCGCGTGCAGCTGCTGCGAAGCGATCGGCGCGGCGGTGCCGTCGAGCGCGAGATTGATGGTCGACGGCGCGGCCTGCACGATCACGGTGTCGACAGTGCGCGGCCCGCGCGCACGCTCATCCCGAGCCACGGGGTCCTGCACGATTCGCGGCATGACGATGGCGGCCGCGATGCCCCCGGCGATAGCCGTGCCCATCACGACCGCGATGAGGGGTCGCAGTTTGCGAACAGGCTCTTCAGTTCCAGTCATTCGGCGCAATCTATCGGCAAGTTTCGACGCACATTGCGGGCTTCGCAACCCGCGTATGACCTACTCCACCACAATCCGTCCGGGTTGAGGTCGCTACGCCCACATCAGCTGGTAAGCCGCCAAAACCGACTGGGGTCGTGGCACCCTGACATCGTTGCGCGGCCTCCACGGCCGCGCTTGCGGTCGCGGTTCGTGAAGTGCTTATGGAGGTTGGGTGACCTTCAAGGACCACTTCTCCTCGCACGCGGCCGACTACGCCTCCTTCCGGCCGACGTATCCGCGCGAGCTCGTCGACTACCTGGCGTCGCTCGGTGGAGCGCACGACCTCGCCTATGACGCCGGCTGCGGTACCGGCCAGCTCTCGGTCTTGCTCGCCGACCGCTATGCTCGCGTGCGGGCCACCGATGCCAGCGCTGAGCAGATCGCCAAGGCCGCACCGCACCCAAGGGTCACGTACGCGGCACTGCCGGCGGAACATTCCGGCCTCGCGGCGAGCAGCACCGATCTGGTGACAGTCGCCCAGGCCGCGCATTGGTTCGACTTGCCCGCGTTCTACGGTGAGGTGCGCCGCATCGCCAAGCAAGACGCCGTCATAGCGCTCATTACCTACGGCATCACCGAAGCGGACGGCCCGTTGGGCGAGCTCGTCGCCACGTTCTACCACGAGGTCGTCGGCCCGTTCTGGCCACCGGAGCGCGCTCACGTCGAGAACGGCTACCGAGACCTGCCCTTCCCGTTCGCTGAAACAACCGCGCCGGCCATCGCCATGCGCGCGCACTGGGGAGCGCACGAGCTCCTTGGATACATCTCCACGTGGTCGGCGATCCGCCCCGCCGAGAAAAAGCTAGGCCGTGAGCCCTTCGCGAAATTCCACGAAGAGGTCACGGCCGCCATAGGCGACCAGCGGGTCGAAATCCGCTGGCCGCTCGCGCTACGGGTCGCCCGCGTCTAGCCCTTGGCGAACGCCAAGAGGTCGTTGTTGAGCTCGGCCTTGTGCGTGACCGCGAGACCGTGGTCGCCACCCTTGTAGACCTTGAGCTTCGAGCCCTTCACCAGCTCCGCGGCGCGACGCGCCGAGGCATCGATGGGAACGATTTGGTCGTCGTCGCCATGAATGAACAACGTCGGCACGTCGATCTTCTTCAGATCCTCGGTGAAGTCGGTCTCGGAGAACGCCTTGATGCAGTCGAGCTGCGGCTTCAAGCCGCCCATCATGCCCTGCAGCCAGAACGTGTCGCGAACCCCTTGCGAGACCTGCGCGCCGGGCCGGTTGGCGCCGAAGAACGGCGTGGTCAGATCCTTGTAGAACTGCGCCCGGTCCGCCGATACGCCATTGCGGATGTTGTCGAAGGCCTCGAGCGGCAAGCCGTTCGGACTGCTGGCGGTCTTGAGCATGATGGGTGGGACGGCGCCGATCAGCACCGCCTTGGCGACGCGCTTGGTGCCGTGGCGTCCGAGATAGCGAGCAACCTCGCCGCCACCGGTCGAGTGTCCGACCATGATCGCGTCCTTCAGGTCGAGCTTGTCGAACAACATCGCCAGGTCGTCGGCGTACGTGTTCATCTCGTTGCCTTCCCATGTCTGCGTCGAGCGGCCGTGGCCGCGGCGATCATGGGCAATGGCGCGGAATCCGTTACGCGCCATGAACTCCATCTGATCGTCCCAAGCGTCGGCGCAGAGCGGCCAACCGTGGCTGAACACGACCGGCTGTCCCTTGCCCCAGTCCTTGAAGAAGATCTCCGCCTTATCCTTCGTCGTGATGAACGCCATCGATACGGCTCCTGGTTGAAAAAGTGAGCGGCGACCTTTGCGCGCGTCCGCACGCCGATCAACCCCGAATCCTGACGCGTCGCGAAAACCGCCCAACGTTCGCCGGATTAGACCAGCAAAAAAAACTAAATTGGGGACACCAACCATTTTTCCCCGCCGAGGCTCACTTTTGCTCCCGCGGAAAAATGGTTGGTGTCCCCATTTAGACTTCGTCTGCTATAGCATACGGCCTAGTTGGTGTCTTCGAACTCGGCGTCGACGACCTTGCCGCCGGTCGCCGGATTGCCCTGCGCTCCCGGGGGCGGTGGCTGTGCTTCGCCGGCACCCGGAGTCGGGCTGCTGTTCGCCGCATCGGAGGCGGCCGCGTACATCTTCTCGGCCATCTTGTGCGAGGCCGCGGTGAGCGCGTCCATCTCGGTCTTCATGCGCGTGGCATCGCCGGAGGCGACCGCGTCGCGAACCTTCTGCACCTTCTCTTCGAGGTCCTTGCGGGTCTCCTCGTCGAGCTTGTCCTTGTGATCCGCGAGCGAGCGCTCGACCTGATAGGCAAGAGAGTCGGCCTTGTTGCGCAGCTCGATCTCTTCCTTCTTCTTCTTGTCGCCGGCCTCGTGGTCCTTCGCGTCGTTGACCATCCGCATGACGTCGTTGTCCGACAGACCGGTGCCCGCCTCGATACGAATGCGCTGCTCTTTGTTGGTCGCCTTGTCGCGCGCGGCGACGTGAACGATGCCGTTCGCGTCGATGTCGAACGTGACCTCGATCTGCGGCACGCCACGCGGCGCCGGTGTGATGCCGTCCAGGTGGAAGCGGCCCAGCGTGCGGTTCTGACCCGCCATCGGACGCTCACCCTGGCAGACATGCACCTCGACGGAGGGCTGACTGTCGGCGGCGGTCGAGAAGACCTCGCTCTTCTTCGTGGGAATCGTCGTGTTGCGCGGGATGAGCGTGGTCATCACGCCACCCAACGTCTCGATGCCGAGCGACAGCGGCGTGACGTCGAGGAGCAAGAGGTCCTTGACCTCGCCCGACAAGACGCCCGCTTGCACCGCCGCGCCGACCGCGACGACTTCGTCGGGGTTCACCGAGCGGTTGGGCTCCTTGCCGAACACCTTGCGCACGGTCTCTTGCACGAGCGGCACGCGCGTCGAGCCACCGACGAGAATAACCTCGTCGATCTCGCTCGCCGCCTTGTTCGAATCCTTGAGCGCCTTCTGGCAGGGCTCGATCGATCGCTCGATCAAATCGTGAATGAGGCTCTCGAGCTTGGCGCGCGACAGCTTCAT
Source organism: Myxococcota bacterium (assembly GCA_041288095.1). GTDB lineage: Bacteria > Myxococcota > XYA12-FULL-58-9 > XYA12-FULL-58-9 > JALHOP01 > JALHOP01. The sequence goes on along the minus strand of JBGGMJ010000126.1, from coordinate 39,122 downwards.
GTTCATGTGCTTGGGACCGCTCGCGTCCGCCGTGAGGAACGGCAGGTTGATGTCGGTCTCGCTCACGCTCGAGAGCTCGATCTTGGCTTTCTCGGCGGCCTCCTTGAGGCGCTGCATGACCATCTTGTCTTTGCTGACATCGATGCCCTGGTCCTTTTTGAACTCGGCAACCAGGTAGTCGATGATGCGCTGGTCGAAGTCGTCGCCACCCAAGTGCGTGTCGCCATTGGTCGACAAGACCTCGACGACGTTCTCGCCAACCTCGAGAATCGAGATGTCGAACGTACCGCCACCGAAGTCGTAAACGGCGACGACCTCGTCCTTCTTCTTGTCGAGGCCGTACGCCAAAGCGGCCGCAGTCGGCTCGTTGACGATGCGCTTGACGTCGAGGCCGGCGATCTTGCCCGCGTCTTTCGTGGCTTGGCGTTGGGCGTCGTTGAAGTACGCCGGAACCGTGATGACTGCTTCGGTCACGGTCTCGCCGAGGTACTGCTCGGCGGCGCGCTTGAGCTTCTGCAGGACCTTGGCGCTGATCTCCGGCGGCGCGTACTTCTTGCCGCGCAGCTCGACGATGGCGAGGTCGTTCTGACCGCGCTCGACCTTGTAGGGTACGCGACGGACCTCGTCGGGCACCTCGTCCATGCGTCGGCCCATGAAGCGTTTGATCGAGAAGACGGTGTTTTCGGGGTTGGTGATGGCCTGACGGCGGGCGACCTGGCCGACCAGGACCTCTTCGTCTTTGCCGAAGGCGACGACGGATGGGGTCGTGCGGGCGCCCTCTTCGTTGGTGATCACCTTGGGCTGCGACCCTTCCATGATGGCGACGACGCTATTGGTCGTGCCCAGGTCGATTCCGATGACTTTCGCCATGATCTTACAAAGCTCCTGTGACTCGGTCGATTACCGGTTTGCTAAGCAAGCCCGGCGCGAGTGATGCCTAATATGGAGGCAAGCGCTTACCTGTCAAGTGAAGACGTCGGGATAACGGCCAGCGGGGATCTGACGAAAGGCGACCGGTAGGCCCTCGCCCGGGCTAGCCTGGTCTGCCTAACTCCCTTATAAGCACCGCTATGCCGCTGCTGCTCGAAAAGCTGCGTGAAGAGCCCTTCAGCCTGGCGCTTTCATCAGGTTTTTTCGGCTTCTATGCGCACGCTGGGCTGCTCTCGGCGCTCGAGGACCACGGGCTCACGCCGAGCCTCGTCACCGGCTCCTCCGCGGGCGCGCTGGCAGGCGGGCTATGGGCGGCCGGGGTCAGCGCTCAGACCATGAGCCGCGTCCTCTGTGAGCTCGAGCGGCGCGACTTCTGGGACCCGGGCGTCGGCCTCGGTCTCCTGCGCGGGCGCCTGTTCCGCGAACGCCTCGAAAAGCTCTTGCCGGTGTCCGCTATCGAGGACGCCGGCGTGCCGCTCGCCATCTCGGTTTTCGACATCCTCGGGCGTCGCACCGTGGTGCGCAAGCGCGGCAGCGTCGCGGCGGCGATTCACGCGTCGTGCGCCCTACCCGGCTTGTTCCATCCGGTGTGGCTCGAGCGACGGCCGTACTCCGACGGCGGTATCCTCGACCGGCCCGGGTGGCTCGGCCTCGATAGCGAGACCTTCACGCTCGCGCATCATCTACCGTCTCGCGGCAACCGGCCCCTCACGCGTCGGCCGCGGACGACGGTGGTCACGGTGCGCGAGCTGCCACTCGTGACCCCGTTTTCACTGCGGCGCGGTAACGAAGCCTTCGCTACGGCTCGTAGAGCCGCGCAGAAGGCGCTCGCTACCGCCATCGCGGACGTACTGACCGTTTAGTCGTCGGTGTCGTCGTCGCCGTCACCGCAGATCAGCGCGGCGCCCGTTTCGTCGTCGTCGATCACGAAGTCGTCGTCCTCGTCGCTGAAGGCGACGTTGTCTTCGCAGCCGGCGTTGTTGCCGCCGATGTTCCAGTTGCCCTGCACGGCGTTGCCGGCGAATAGGTTGTTGTTCGAATCGGCATCGACGTTGCCGTAGATGTCGGTGCCGGCGATCAGCGTGTTGTTCTTGCTGATGACGACGTTGCCGTGGACGACGCTGTCGACGACCGAAGCGTTGTTCTTCGTGATGATCAGATTGCCGGTAACGGTGATGCCGCGGATACGCACGTTGTTGCCGGCGACCGTGAGGTTGCCGTCGATAATCGTGTTCTCGGCGCCGTTGCCGTAAATCGTGATCTTGTTGCCGTCGATGAACACGTCGCCCGGAATCGCGTCGCCGTTGGTCGACTCGTCGAAGACCACGACCTCGTTGTTGCGTGTCTGCGGGAAATTCAGATCGAGCCCGTCATCTGCTTCGTCCTCGACGCGAATCGCAAGGCTGCCGGTCGTCGGGCCATAGCAGACCGTCGCCAGCACCTCTCCGCCCGAGCGGATTTCTTCGCTCGACCCGTCGTTACGATCACACCAGGCGGACTCATCGTCACCACCGCAAGCAGCGGCCGCGAAGCCCAAGATCAACGTCAAAGCTATTTTCTTCATGGGTTTGAACCTGTGTCTGAAGGTTTCTTTCTGCAAGGTCTCAGGGGCAAACCAGCGGATCCGCGAGCTCACCGTCATCGATCTGATGATCGGCATCCCCATCCGCGAAAGCGTTGTTCTCGTCGCAGGTCGAGCCGTTCCCGGTGATGCTCCAGGCGCCCTGAACGTCGTTGCCGACGTAGAGATTGCCGTTCGAGGTGCTCGTGAAAGCGCCGAAGACGTCGTTCTCGACGAAGACAGTGCCGTTCTTGGTGATGAGCACGTCACCATGGATGCGGGACAACACGACGGCGGCGCTGTTGAGCGTGATGCTCAAGTTTCCGGTGATGGTCACTCCGCGAAGGCGGACGTTGTTACCGGTGATGACGACATCGCCGTCGATGATCGTCTTGTCTGGGCCGTTGCCGTAGATCGATACGTTGTTGCCGTCGACGCTGACGTTGCCGACGAACGGCACGCCGTCGAGCGCATCGTCGAAGACGACCGTCGTGTTGTTGGCGTTCTGCGCGACATCCACGTCACCAACGGTCGCGCCATCGACGATGACCGTCGGGCGCTCTTCGTCGTCGGCGGGCGGATAACAGACGACCTCGACCGCGACGCCGTCCACGAGAACGACGTCGACTGGGCCACCCTCGCGCTCGCACCACGACCCCTCGGTGTCGACGGGCACGCACAGGCTGTCGCTGACCTGCACGCAATCGCCCGACCCCACCGGGCCGCTGAGAGTCACCTCGTTGTCCCCGATGACCGCCACGGTTTCGTCCTGGTGGTCGTCGTAGAGACCGCGGTCGTCGTCGCAGCCGACCAAGGCAATGCCCAAAAGCATCAAATGGGCGCGTTTCACTTGCGACCTCCTCGGACAGAGACGGGTTGATTGCACCCTCCCTTACGGGCCCGCTGGGACGCGTGGATCGGCAAAAAAAATGCCGATCCAGCCAGGTAAAAGAGTACGTAGGGAACACCATGACCCTGTTTGCGCGGGACCGGCGATTATTGATGGCTTTCCGCGCAGGTGACCGGGAGGCACTCGAGCTCACCTACAATCACTACGTGCGTCCGCTCGCGTCGTTTTTGCAGGCCGGTTTTGGCTTTCAGAGCAAAGGCGAGCAGCGTTTCTTTCGCGGGATCCGGACCGCGTTCGAGCTCGACAACGCCTTGCAAGAGGTCTTCGCGCGCGCCTTCACACCGCATGCGCGGGCCAACTACGACGGCATCCGGCCCTACCTGAACTACCTCTGCGCCATCGCCAAGAACTACGTCATCGACGAGGCGCGGCGCGGCAGCAATCGCTTCACCTCCATCGACCTCGAGGACGTCGACCCCGATACCGCGATGCGCATCGCCGAAGAGCACACCGGCAAGGCACCGAACGCCGCCGCCGAAGGCAAGGAGCTCCAGGGCCTGCTCGACTCGTTCGTGCAGGGCCGCAGCGAACGCGAGCGCACCCTCTACGCTATCCGCTATAGCGAGCACGCAACTCAGAACGAAGCGGCGCAGCGCATGGGGCTCACGCGCGTCCAGGTTCGCCGTATCGAAGCGAAGATGCTCGCGGACTTGCTGAGCCACCTGCGCGCCAACGGTTACCTCACCGATCACGAGGTCACTCTGCCGGTGCTCGTCCGCGGCGCCGGATGTTGGATCGTCATGTCGGGTTCAGTGGCGTGGGAGATGTGGAGGTGCGGAGCATGATGCCCAATCGCGCGAAGCGCTTGATCGACCGGTGGTTCGTCGCCGGTCTCTCCAGTCGGCGATGGCGGACGTTGCGCGAGGCCCTCGAGGAGTCTCCCGATGCGCGCCAGTACTACGACCGCGTGGCCGCGGTGCGCGCCAACCTCGCGGGCGAAGCCGGTCTCGACAGCACCCGCATCGACGCCATCCGCGAGCGCTTGTTCACACAGCTCTCCGGTAAGCCCGAGCGCGGGTCGCGTTGGCTCATCTGGGCCCAGTTCGGCGCGACAGCCGTGGCGCTCCTGTTGCTCGTCGCGGTGCCGCGTTTGCGCGAGCGCGACGACCTCCAGCCCCGCGGCTTCGGCGACCAGGGAGTCGAAGCGCGCGCGTTCTGCGTCGTGCGCGGGGCCCGTGACGCGGTCCGCGCGGTCGCCATCTCCGAGACCAATCAGACAACGAGCTGCGGCCTGGGCGATACTTTGCAGCTCGCCTACAGTGTGTCCGCCGAGGCACGGCCGTGGGCACGTTATGTGTTCCTAGTGGGTGCCGACGCGCGGCATCAACCACTGTGGTATTTCCCCAACCCTGGCGAGGCATTGAGCTTCTCGGTCGCGGCGACCGACGGCGAGCACCTTGCCCCTGACGGAATCGAATTGGCAGTGAATCACCAGGCGGGCGCTCTCTGGATATATGCGTTATTCTCCAGCGAGCCGCTCAGCGTCGACACCGTATCGAGCTGGTTGGAAAGTGCCCCGACGGGCGCTGCTCCGACTGCTCGGGATCTGGCGACAGGGCGGCTGGGAGTGCAAAGGATTCGCCTGGAGCTCATGCAATGATTGCACTGTCAGCTTTGCTCACGCTGCTCGCGGCCGGTCCCGAGCAACCGCGGACCTACGCGCTGATCGTGTCGTACAACGGCGCACCCGAGGCCCATATGCGGCCTTTGCGCTACGCCGATGACGACGGTGTCCGTTACTACGAGCTCTTCAACACGGTCGCCGACCGCACCGTCCTGCTCTCCGTCCTCGACGAAGAGACGCAGCGGCAAGCGCGGACCCTAGCCGGCGAGACTCTGGTGCCGACGCGGGCCAATCTCGACCGTGCTTTCGACGCCATCAACGCGTCCATGGAAGCGGACGCGCGGGCCGGCAAGCAGGCGATCTTCTACCTGGTCTACACGGGCCACGGCGGCGTCACCGCCAACCGTGAGGGCTTCGTCACGCTGCACGACGGCAAGCTCACGCGCACGGCGCTCTACGAGAGCATCATCGGCCGCTCCAAGGCGACCTACAATCACCTGATCATCGACGCCTGCGACTCTTACTTCATGGTCAACGCCCGCGGCGGCAACGGCAACTGGCGCAGTGACCGCAGCAAGAGCGTCGACCCCGCGCTCCTCGCCGAATACACCGAGAGTCGCGTGCTCGAGCGCTACCCGAACACCGGTGTTCTGGTGTCGACCGCGGGCATCAAGGAAACTCACGAGTGGTCGCGCTACGGCGCCGGCGTCTTCTCCTACGAGGTGCGCTCGGCCCTGCTCGGCGCCGCCGACGTCAATGGTGATGGTCGTATCGCCTACAGCGAGCTGGCTGCCTACGTCGCCGCCGCCAATCTCCGAGTCGACACCGACAAGGCGCGCGTCACCGTGTTCTCGAAGGCCCCCGCCGCCAACCTCTCGGAGCCTCTCTTCGACCTGCGTCGCATGCGCGCCACCACCTTCGTGCGCTTCGAAAGCGAGCAGACCGGTCACTTCGAACTCGAGGACGAGCGAGGTGTCCGCTATCTCGATCTCAACAAGGCGCCCGAGCACGCGGTGACGGTGGGCTTGGTGCCCGGCCCCCGCTACTACGTCCGCCGCGGCGACTCCGAGATCGAGGTCCCCAGCAACGCTCCCGGCACCGTGTCGGTCGCCTCCGGCACGTGGCGCGCCACGCGTATGAATACGCGCGACGCCACCAACGACGCGCTCTCGGCCGGGCTCTACCAGGTGCCCTATGGTCCGTCGTTCTACGCGGGCTACGTCGCGACCTCGGGCGAGCTTCCCGTGGAAAGCGGTGGCGACACCTTCGATGTGGCGGGGCCGGCGGTCACGGCGGTAGCGCGCTCGTCCTCGACGATGTCGACCCAGCGGATCTTCGCATGGGGTACGGCGGGCGTAGCGCTCGCGAGCGCCGCCGGCGCCGTCGTCTACTGGGCCGTCCGCGATGACGGATCGACGACGACGACCACGAGCAACCCACCCGCGGGCAACGGCAACAATCCGAATCGCTCGGGTGACCCAGTCGTGCGACAGGCGATCACGCCCGGCGACAGCATGGCGCCGACCTACGTGCTGGCGGGCGTCGCCGCGGCCGCGGGCATCACCTCGGCGATTCTCTTCCTGACGGACGGCCCGGCCGCCACGCCTCGCATCGAGAGTGGACCGGTCTTGTCCTTCGTGCCGACCATCGGTGGCGGCTTCGTGAGCAGCGGCTTTCAGTTCTAACCGACGCGCTGCAGCGTCCCCTGGACGAGGGTCGACCACTCGTCCAAGCGCTCGGCCATGTCGTCGGCAAGCGGCGGATCGATGCGGTGCAAGCGCCGCTGATCGTCGAGATCTTGATTGCGCCCGTGCACCGCGGCGAGGAGCTCGACCGCGCTATCGAGCTTGGCGCGAGCGCCCTCGGGGTCCGAGCCGGCGATGCCCTGGGCCGAGGCCACGAGCTCGAGGGCGTGCTCGAGCCGCTGCCGATCGTGGATGACGAGCACCTCGCGGTGGTTGATCGCGCCCATGGCCTCGAGGAACTTCGAGAAGCCTTCGACGGCGAACTTGAGCTGCGTCATCGGGATGCCGCCCTTGGTGCGACGGAGGCGATGCAGCGAGGTCGCGAAGTCGATGAAGGCCTTCTTGTCGTCGGCGCGTAGCGTACTGAACTCGGGTCGCGTCGCGAAGCGCTGCAGCCGGTCCGAAACCGCGACCACGAGCGGCACCGCGGCCTCTTGCGTCGACTGCGCGATGGCCGTGTTGAAGCGCGTGATGGCGAGTGTCATATCCGCTAAAGTGGATCGCAGCGCTACCGCTTCGGCGACACCGGACTTGTACTCGGGCAAGATCTCGTCGCGGCGTGCATCCTTGGCGAAGACGCCGAGCACTCCGAAGAGCAAGCCCTGCAGCGCCTTGGTGAGCTTGCGCTTGTAGTCGTCGATCTCGGCGAGGAGCGGCCAGGTGTCCTGCTGGCGAAGCGCGGCTTCGAGACGGTCCGCGAACTTGATGACGTGGCCGCGCAACATGCCCCCGAAGGCATGCGCGGCATCGGCGACTTGTTCTTCCACGGAGAGCTGTTTGCCGGCGGGCTGCTCCTTGGAGAGCCCAGGCGCGTCACCGGTGGGACCGTCGACGAGGTCGAAGGTGAGGTCGAAGTCATCGCTGGCCGTCGTCGGCTCGGCCGGAGGCACGTAGCTCTCACCCAAGTGCGCGAGGAGCCGGTTGATGCTCGCCAGGGCCGAAAGCGCATAGGGCGCGATCTCGAGGTGGCGGTCGACGGTTTCGACGTCGCTCTCCTCGAAGCTGTCCTGGGGTAAGTGCACGCGCTTGAGCTCGTCCAGGGCCGAGCGCGTCATCGACAGGGTGGCGCCGACGCGGCCGGCGAGACCGGGGTCGGGGATGGTGGCGACGATCGATTCGAGGAGGGGGCTTGGAGACGAGGTTTCCATCGGGTCCCTGGAGAATACTCTGGTTGCTCACCCGAGCCAAAAACGGTATCGGTCCGCCCCATGTTACGCTTAGCGTTGAGCTTTTCCTGCGCCACCCTCCTCTTGGCGGTTTCCGCCCGCGCCCAGGAAGCGCCTCCAGCGGAGCCCGCACCCGCCCCGGACAACGCCAAACCCAACGAAACCGCCCCCGGCGGCACGACCATCGCGCCACCGCCCGGGGCCCCCGGTACCGACATCAAGCTCGACGATTGGGATCGCGACGATTGGACCCTGGTGAAGCCGTCCATCCAGCTCTTCGAGATGCACGGGTACTTCCGGGTGCGCGGCGATCTGATGCGGCGGCTCGACTTCGGCAATCAGGCCGGCACCGAGGCGAACGACAGCGGCACCGGCGCCGGCAACAACCTCGTGTCCCGCTATCCGAACAGCTCGAGCGACAACGCGAGCTTCACGCAGACCAACATGCGTATGCGTCTCGAGCCGTCGATCAACGTCGGCGAGAAGGTCTCGCTGTTGTCGACCATCGACGTGCTCGACAACATCGGCTTCGGCAGCACGCCCTCGACCCTGCCCTTCGGCTCCGACTCTTCCCGCGCCAGCACGCCGAACAACTTCCTCAACGACCGTCAGCTCTCGCCGGTCACCGACCTGAACGCTTTGGCGGACAGCATTCGCGTCAAGCGCCTCTACGCCCGCATCACCGCCTTGAACGAGCAGCTCGAGGTGAAGATCGGCCGCATGCCCAACCACTGGGGCATGGGCGTCATGTTCAACAGCGGCGATTGCCTCGACTGCGACTTCGGCATGAACGTCGATCGCGTGCAGGCAACCCTCCGCTTGGGCGGCCTGCTAATCACGCCGCTCATGGACTGGGTGTCGAGCGGCCCCGTTTACCAGGGCTTCTACCGCTATGACGGACAACCGCTCGACGCCGTCACCTACGACGACGTGCCCGAGTATGGCGTGCGCATCCAGCACCTCACGCATCCGGACGACATCCGCGAGCAGGTGGCGCAGGGCAACACCGTGTTCGACTATGGCGTTCACAACTCGTTCCGCCGTCAGTCCGCGGACCTGAACGCGACCAACTATTCGGATACTGTCGCCGAGTTCGACCCCGCGCGACTCGTCATCCCCGACGACGATGGAGCAGGTTCGACCGCGCGCGAGACGCGCGGCGCCATTCTCTACACCGGTAACGCGTACATGAAGCTGTACAGCGGGCCCGTGGAGCTGAGCGCCGAGGGCGGCGTGCGCGCGGGACGTCTGCGCGATACCAGCACCTCGACCGACGGCAGCCTGCAGACCACCAGTATCATGCAGCTCGGCGGCGCACTCGAGCTCAAGTTCTGGCCGGACGACCGACGCCGCGGACCGCTCCTGATGTTGCGCGGCGGCGCCGCTTCGGGCGATTCGTTCCCTGGCTGGGGCGCTCTCGACAAAGCCGGCACCCAGCGCGGCCAACGTCCCGACGGCTCGTCCTTCGACCGCTCGCTCACCAACTTCAACTTCAGCCCCGACTACCACGTCGACCTGCTGACCTTCCGCCGGGTGATCGGCGGCGTCACCGACGCCTGGTACGCGGCTCCCGAGGTTCGCTACTTCTTCAACGACGCCGTCGAAGGCCGCTTGCGCGGCATCTACTCACAAACGTTCTTCCGCGGGACCACGCCCGGCGGCGCCTTGCCGATGGCGCTCGAGTTCAACGGCGAGGTGCACATGGGCGCCCCGCCCGAAGGCGAGACCACGGGTCTGCGCGGCGTCCTCCAGGGCGGTATCGCGTTCCCCTTCGGCGCCTTCCGCAGCCAGGACGACATCGGCCCGAAGTTCGCCTGGACCTTGCAGTATCGCCTCTACGTCACCTTCTAGTAGAACGGCTGTATGGATCACTTCGTCCGCCACGGCGGAGAGCTGTTCGCCGAGGACGTGTCCCTGACCGCCATCGCGGAGCAGTTCGGGACCCCCACGTACGTCTACTCCCGGGCAACTCTCGAGCGCCACGCGCGCGTGCTCTTCGAGGCGCTCGAAGGCGTGCCCCATCTCGTCTGTTACGCCGTCAAGGCCAACGGCAACCTCGCGGTGCTCGAGACTCTGGCGCAAACCGGCTGCGGCCTCGATGCGGTCTCGGTCGGTGAGCTGGCGCGCGCGTTGAAAGTCGGAGTCGACCCGCTACGCATCATCGTCAGCGGCGTCGGCAAGCGCGCCGACGAGATCGAAGCCGCTCTCAAAGCCGGTGTGCTCTACGTGAGCATCGAGTCAACCGCCGAGCTCGAAACCGTCGGCATGGTGGCGGCCCGCCTCGGTGTCACCGCGCGGGTTTCGGTGCGGGTGAATCCCGAAGTAGACGCGGTCACCCATCCGTACATCTCGACCGGACTGCGCGAGAACAAGTTCGGCGTGCCCTATGGCGAGGCCCTGGCCCTGTACGAGCGCGGCATGGGGATGGTGAGCGTGTCGATGGTCGGTGTGACCTGTCACATCGGGTCGCAGATCACGACCGTCGGTCCCTTCGTCGACGCCGCCGGCAAGGTGGCCGAGCTCGCGCGGACACTGCTGGCGCGCAAGGTGCCGCTCGCCTACGTCGGCATCGGCGGTGGCTTGGGCATTCCGTACGCCGCGGCGGACAACCCGCCCTCTCCCGCCGAATACGGCGCGGCGCTCGCCAAGACCTTGAAGCCGTTGGGGCTCACCGTCGTCCTCGAGCCCGGGCGTGTCATTGTCGGCAACGCCGGTGTGCTCGTCACGCGCGTCATCCGCGTCAAAGAGGGGGCCGACCGGCGCTTCGTCATCGTCGACGCCGGCATGAACGACCTCATTCGCCCCGCCCTCTACAAGGCGCAGCACACCATCGAGAAGGTCGTGGAAGGCGGAGACGCCGCCACGGTCACCATCGTCGGTCCGGTGTGCGAAAGCAGCGACACCTTCGCGAAGGATGTCACGCTGCCCAAGGTCGTCGAAGGCGATCTACTCGTCTTTCGCAGCGCCGGAGCGTATGGCTTCGTCATGAGCTCGAACTACAACGCGCGCCCGCGGGCGGCCGAGGTCCTGGTGACCGGAGCCAATCCGGTGTTGGTGCGCGAGCGCGAAAGCCTCGCCGACCTTTGGCGTGGTGAGCGCTCGCCAACCGGCCGGGCGTACGACGAGCACCTCCCAAAAGGGTTCGCACAATGAGCACACCTCTCACGGGCACCTTCACGGCGCTCGTCACCCCCATGAACCGCGACGGCTCGCTCGACCTCGGCGCGCTCGATGCCCTCGTGGACGCGCAACTCGCCGGGGGCATCACCGGCCTCGTCCCCTGCGGCACCACCGGCGAGACGGCGACACTTTCGCTCGAAGAGCGCGACACCGTGGTGTCCCGCGTGGTGAAGCGCGTCAACGGTCGCGTCCCCGTTATCGCCGGCACCGGCTCGAACGCCACCAACGTCACCATCGAGAACCAGAAGCGCGTGAAGGACCTGGGCGCATCGCACGCGCTCGTCGTGACGCCGTTCTACAACAAGCCCACGCAAGACGGCATGGTGCGCCACTTCACCGCCGTCGCCGACGCGGTCGACATCCCTAGCGTCCTCTATAACGTACCGCCACGAACCGGCATCGACTTGAAGCCGGAGACGGTCATGAAGCTCGCTCAGCACCCACGCATCGTCGCCGTCAAAGACGCGACCAGCGACCTCGACCGCGTCACCGTCACCGCCCGCGGTGTCTCGAAAAGCTTCACCCAGCTGTCCGGCGAAGACGCGACCGCCTGCGCTTTCACCCTCATGGGTGGGCACGGCGTCATCAGTGTCATCTCGAATGTGGTCCCGAAAGAGACCGCGGAGATGGTCGCGCACGCGTTGCGTGGAGACGCCGCGAAGGCGCGCGAAATGCACGCGAAGCTCCGCGACATCTGCATGGCGCTCTTCTGGGAGTCGAACCCGATCCCGGCAAAGGCGGCGCTGTCGATGATGGGGCGGCTCACCGACGCTTTGCGCCTGCCGCTGGTCGAAATGACCGCGCCCAATCGCGAGAAGCTGCGCGAGGTGCTGCGCGCTGGCGGCTGGATCTAGCTCAGAGAGCTCGGCGGCGTCGACGTCTCAGCACCATGAAGAGGCCAACGAGCCAGCCCTCGCCGCCCATCGCCGCGCCGCAGCCACCAAGCACCGCATTGTCGCCGAGCAACGCGTCAGAGCCTGCGCTCGCGAGGTCGCTGCCCGGCGGTCCAGCGCCACCAGTGCATTCCGGGGCGTCGTCGCCATCGACATGGCCGTCGCAGTCGTTGTCGAGCGAGTCGCCGCAATCCTCGGCGGGCGCGGGCAATACCTGCCCGGCGCACAAGCCCCACGTACCCGACTGCGAGCAACCCTGGGCGCCGCTCACGCAGATGCCGACGCTCGCCGTTCCGAGCGGCCCGCCATAGCAGCCACGCGTCTCGCCGCTGCTGCAGGGGCAGCCGTCGTCCACGGCGCCGTTGCAGTTTTCGTCGACGTGGCCGTCGCAAAGTTCGGTACGCGGTGCGATCGTCTGGGCATCGCACGCCGCGAACGTTCCGTTGCACACCCACTGCCCTTGGCTCACGCAAGCGCCGACGCCGCTGCCGCAGCTCGCGCCGAGCTGCGGCCACGATTCGTCCACCGTGCCGTTGCAGTCGTTGTCTTCACCGTCGCACAACTCGAGGGCGGGCGTGATCTCGCCGTGGCAGACGCCCCAAACGCCTTGCAAGCAGTGCTGCGTGCCGGCGGCGCAAAGGCCCGTCCCGTCCGTTCCGAGAGGTCCGGTATAGCAGCTCCTCTGCGTCCCGCTGGTGCAAGGCGCGCCGCCTCCAGAGACCGTGATCTGTTGCGTCGCGGTCGCGACACCACCTTCGTTGTCGCGCACGAGGAGCATCGCCGTGTAGCTGCCCCCGCTGATGTACGTATGGGAGACTTGGCGCCCCGTCGCCGTGCTGCCGTCGCCGAAGTACCACTCCCAGCGAAAGAGACGATCGTTGTCGGTGCTGCCGCTGCCATCGAAGCTCACGGTGAGTGGAGGATCACCGCTCGTGAGAGGGCCAGCGGTGATGGCGGCTTGCGGTGGGCTCGTAGGCGAAGCTCCCACGGCGAACGTGACCTGCTGCGTCGCCACGTTGCCCACGGTGTCGGCGACGCGGACGGTCAGCGTCGCGGCTCCGTTGCCGGGCAGCACGAATGGCGGCCGCAGCGCCGCGAGCCATACCCCGGCGTCTGATCGCTGCGCCATCGCCGCGATGTTCGTGCCCGCCGCCATGCCACCGAGCGCGCGGTCGAAGCTGACGTGAAGAGTGCTGAGATCGACACCGGTCGCGTCGCCGAGATGAACCACGGGGCGCGCATAGGGCTGCCAGCTTTGTGTCGTCGGACCATGAATGTGGATCGTCGGGCCTTGCGTGTCGGCGCCGGCCGCCGCGGGGCTCATGGCGGCGACCTCGGCGGTCTGCTTGCTCACGGTGTTCTCGGTGCCGACGTGGCTGACGGTGTAATAGTAGCGGATGCCCGGCCGCGCGGTTCGATCGATGAACTGAACCGTCCCAGAGCTCAGCGTCACATCCGGGTCGCGCAGGGACGCGGTCGTGGTGTGCCGGGTGATTGGCGCGAAGAATGTTTCGTCACCGTGACGCGAGAGGGTCACGCGCTTGATGAGCGCGCGGTCACCGTCCTCGAGGCCTGGCGCCGTGGCGCGGTAGACGTTGTAGGAGCGCATGGTGGCCGCGAAGGCGGGCGGCGCCCACGCCAGCGTAACGCCGGCGCTGGTCGCCGATACGACACGCAGATTGCGCGGCAGGTCTGCCCGCGTGCCATCCGCTCTTGCGTACTGATTGAGCAAGATGCGCGCCTGCCAGCCGCCGATACCGACCCAGAGGTCGTAGGTGCCGTCGCCGTCCAGATCGGTGACGTCGAGGTCTTCGCCGACGAAACCCGCCGTGGGCTTGGTGGGCACCACCATCGACACGAGGTCGTCGTAATAGAATACTCCGACGCCATCATTCAGAAACACGCTGACGTTCCCGTCGCCCTCGGAGAAGGTCACGAAGTCGAGGTCGCCGTCATAGTCGACGTCGAACAGCTTGCCGCTGTTGGCATGGATGCGAGGCGTACCGAAGCGCGCTTGTACGTCGAGGCTGCCGAGCTCCCAGCGGTTGGCGCTGTCTTCGTGGTAGGTTCCCTGCCCGTTGTTGATGAAGACCACGTGGGCGACGAGAGGATGCGCGCCGAGATTCGTCGCCTTGCCTCCTGACGCCATGACCAGGTCCAGGTCGCCGTCGTCATCGATGTCACCCAAGTTCATCGTCTGATAAAACGCCGAGGCCCCAGACGCCGCGCCCGTGTAGGGTGTCGCGAAGCTGAGAGTGCTGATCGCGAAGTGCCCACTGCCGTTGTTGCGGCATACGTAGAATAGTTTCTCGACGCCGACGCTGCGATCTTCACTGGAGTTGATGATCAGGTCGAAGTCGCCGTCGTTGTCGATGTCGCCCGCGACCGAGCCCTCGAGTCCTTTCCCGTCGAGGCTGGACAAGCCACGCGCGGCATCTTCGCGGGTGAAGTTGCCGGCACCGTCGTTGACCCACAGCCCAATGTTTTTTGCAAACTGGGCACCGTCGATGACGACGAAATCGACATCGCCATCGCGCTCGATATCGGTGAGCGTGACGTGGATGGCGCTGGTGCCTCCGCCGGTCTTGCTCCACTTGGTGGAGAACTTACCGGCTCGATTGGTTTGCAAGACCAGCGGTTCGAAGTTGCCACCCGACAAGACATCGAAGTCTCCGTCGTTGTCGGCGTCCAACCACTGGAACATGTCTTCGCCCCACCCCGCGGCGCCACTCATGCCCCGCAGGAGAAAACCGGTCCGGCCGGCGAAGGTCGTCATCACTCCACCACCGGTGTTGAAGAGCAGGCCGTAACGCGACCCGAGGGCGCGATCAGGCAAGCCATCCCCATCCAGGTCGGCAAAGTCGCCGTCGTAGTAGTTCTCGTTGGTGTTTACCGCCTCGGGATTCGAGCCGGTGAACTTGAAGGTGTCCGTACGGAGCTCATCGCCGAGCGAGATAAAGCCGGGCCAGGCTGTCTGTGCATGCGCAGGCGCCGTGCTCGCCAGGCACACCGTCAAGCTAAGCCATTGAGTTACGCGATGTGCTTGCATGCTTGTTCCTCCAGCGCTTGCCGCGCATGAACACCACTCCAACCAACGCCTCGATCCACACCCCAGGAGCGGACGCCGTCGCGTGGCAGCCCGCGATGGCGGACGACTCCTCGGGCACGACATCATCCGGCAGCTCGTCTGGCCGGCCGTCGAGCGCCATGAGGAACGCCACGAGGTCGTCGAGCTCCGTGTGACTCAAGTGCGAGGTCACGCCATGCGTGTTGCTCGGGTTACGGTTCGTCAGAACATCGCGGAGCGTCGGTGCGCTGCCGTCGTGCAGATAGGGAGCCGTCGCGAAGACTCCCAGCAGGGTCGGGACATCGAAGCCAACGTAGCTCGATCCGCGCCCTTCCCCACTTGCGGGCGTCCAGGTGCCGACGTCATGCAGCGCGAAGTTGGCCGGATCGGCGGTGAGCGTACTGTCAGTGAAGCGCGGCGGAGCGTGGCACCCCGCGCATCCGGTCGTCGGGTCGTAGAACAGGGCTTTGCCTCGCCGCGCGGGCTCTGAGAGCGCGCCGTCGCTGGATCGGTGTGGGGTCTTCGGAAACGTCGCGAGCGACGACACGTAGGCGGCGAGTGCATCGAGCTCGATGCTGCGTCCGGCGTTTGGTGATGTCCCCAGGGGCGGGTACGGCTGCGCGCCGTCATGCGCCAAGCCCTCGCCGCCAAAACCGTGCACAATGTCGTTCTCGAAGTCCTGGATCTCGTCGAAGTTCGCGGTCCAGTGGACCGGCCCGTGACCAAGCCCCGCGCGGCCGCGAAGATCGATGGTGTTACGCAGACCTTCGCCGGCCTGGGTGAAATCCCACGTCCGGCCGTCTTGACCGCCATCCGGATGGCAAGAGGCGCACGCGATGTAGTTCTGCGCCGAGTGCATGGGCTCGGTGCTGCGGTGGAAGAGCCGCTTGCCGAGCGCAATGGCGGGCGCAAGCGGCTCCGGGCTCACCGCAATCTCGCTCAGCACCGTTGGGCTGCGCGGATCGCTCGCGTCGAGCACGAAGACACTCCGCGATAACGAGCTCGCCACATAGACGCGGCGCCCGTCGGACGACACCGCGATGCCATTGGGCGCTTCGCCTACCGCGACCCGCGCGGTGAATGCGGGGGTATCGCCGTCGCCACCCCCGTTCAGAGCGATGCGCGGTAAGTCGTAGACAGATAACGTGCCCGCGCCCTGATGGGCGAGGTACGCGTAGCGGCCGTTCGGCGAGAAGCCAATGGCGGACACGCTGTCGGCGTCGTTGGTGTCGATGCGACGCGTGAGGAGCTCGGTGCCGCTCGTGAGATCGACCGGCAAGAGCACACCGCGCAGGCGATTCTCCGGATCGAGGGGGGTGCCATCCAGAAAAAGCCCACGCTCCGTGTTGGACTTGAGGCCCCCGATCCACAGCATGTCGCCCGCTGGAGCGACGGCGACGGCGCCAAGCAGGTTCGGGTAGCCGCGTCCCGAGGAGCGCGTGTCGGGCCCGGGGTCGTGCGCGAGCTCGAACACCGCCTCGATCGATACGTGCGCAAGATCGACGACCGTCACCTTCCCCACCGACCCTCGCGTGAGAAAGTGGGTGACATAGGCGCGCTTGCCATCCGCGTCACTCGCGAGCGCGCGCGGGTTGTCAGCCAGGGCGACGCGACCGAGCGGCGAGAGCTCGGCGTCGAGCACCACGAGCTCGCCACCAGCCTCGTGACTCACCAGCACGTGTCCGTCATTGGCGACAGTGACACCATGCGGAGCGCTTCCCGTACGACGGCTACCGATCACTGTCCGCGTCGCCGTGTCGATGGCCCAGACCGCATCACTGTCTCGGCACGCAACGTACAGACGCGTGTGGTCGGCATTGAGCGCCAAGGTCCGCGGTGAGGCGCCCACTGGGAGCTCGGTGACCCTGTTGCCGACGCGCAGCTCGACGAGCGACACGCTGCCGGCGTCGGCGTTGGCGACCCAGAGCTCGCGGTCCGCGAACCCCAACGCGATGGGCGAGCTCGACGTCGCTTTGGCGGCGCTCGGCGGCGCGAGCACCACGATCTCGATGCGCGCCTCGGCCGTCGTGAGGCCGTCGCTCGCGATGACGCGCACGTTGTGGAGCCGCGCCCGAGCAAACACGTGCGACGGCTTGGCGCCGCTTCCCATGGTGCCGTCGTCAAAGTCCCAGGTGTAGGACAAGGGACTACCTTCGGGATCGAACGACCCGCTCGCATCGAGCCCGACCGACTGCCCGATCCACACCTCGGTGACGGGCGCCTGAACCACGACTTCGGGTGGGAGATTAGCGCGTGCGGGCGCAGCCGGCAGAGTCACCGACGCGAAGAAAAGAACGAACGCCAACGCCTTCACACCAGGTAGGTGCCGTGGGTGTGAAATGGGTGTCAGAAAAAGCGACGGTCAGGGCGATGCCAGCCCTTGCGCGAGGCGCGCTACCTCCGCTCCGTCCAAGACGCGGGAATACACACGCAGATCGTCGATCTGGCCGGGCCAGGGCTCGGTGCCGCTCGCCGCGTCGCGGTCACCGATGCGCAACGGCTCGGGGTTGTCGATGGTCATCCCCGCGAGCGCGCTCAGGTTCGTGGCCGAGCCGGAAGGCGTTCCGTCGACATAACGTGTGAGCAAGCCATCTCGGTCGAAGACGAAGGCGACGTGATGCCACCCGTGGTCACCGAGGGAGGCGCCATCGCTCCCCGACAGAATGTAGGTCGTGCTGCTCCCGCGCAGGTAGGCCTCGACGTTCGCCGTGCTGTAGTTGGCCGCGACGCCCCAAGCCGCGACGCCGGACCACAGCCCCCCCTTGCTCGCGATGATGCCGGGTGTGCCTCCGACGGCGAGCTTGATCCAAGCCGCGACGGTGAGGTCATTCACTCCCATGTCGAGGACGTCGCCGCACTCGACCCAATCACCGGTGCCGTCGAGGAGGAGCGCGCCGTTATTGGTGAACTGCACTACGGGCGCGTCCGCGACGATCGCGGCGTTGCCTTGAAGCTGTCCGTGAAACCCGCTGGGCGAGAAGTCGCGTGCGTCGCTGTCGAACGGCCAGTAGGCGATGAGGGAGTCATCTTCCAGCGCGGCATACGGATCGAGCACGGAGCTGCCGCAACCAACGAGCGCGGCCAGCAGCACGACGGTGGACGCAACGCGAAGGTATCTCAAAACGCAACCTCCACCGCGAGGTGGCTTCCCCACAGGGGGCGCCCCAGCGTCGCTACGGGTTCTCCCGCAAACTCGACCTGAATTTCGGAGAAGGTCATGCCGAGATCAGTCGCTGCCCGCAGGCGCAGGCGCTCACTCAGCGGCACCATCGCCTGGAGTGTTGCTCCGACGTAGCCGGTTGCATCGCTCGCGCGCTCTGACGCGTACAAGCGCGGCGCATCGTCGCCGCTCGCTGATGCGAACAGCACACCCGTCCCGGCTCCCGCGCTCCACTCGATTGCACCGAGGGTCCATGGCCACAGCACGAAGGCACGTGCGCCAGCGAGCTGCATCGACGCCGAGGCCTCGTCGCGTCGTACGCGTGTGCCAATCACCGAGGCCCAGCCATCGATCTCGAGCGCCGCCCTGCCGAGCAGACGATCCTTGCGGACGGCCAACATGAACCCGCCGGCTGGTCCGATGCCTCCCGGCATGACCAGCATCGTGACTCCGGCGCGGACGCTCCATGAACGCGGCGCTTCCGGGGCCGGAGCTGGCGCGGGTGCCGGCGTGATGAGCTCCGGCGCGCGCTCAGGTGGAGGCTCGGCGCTGCGATCCTCGACGACGGGTTGTTCGTCCACGGCGCGAACGCGCAGCAACTCGGTGACGCGCAGCGCCGCGATCGACGCGGACTCCTCCGGACCTGTAGCGGGCAACGCAAGACGCTTGAAGATGGGTCGACCGAGCGTCTCCTGGCGAACCCATACCTCGGCGAGCAGCTCCCCTTCCGACCTCACGATGCGTAGCGCGGCCAGCGCCTTGTGGTCCTCGGCGAACAACGCGAGCTCGATGCGCCGCTCGCGCTCGCCGGTCGCTTGCCCGTCCACTTGCACGACCTTGATGTCGAGCGCCTCGAGCTCGGCCACGACCATTTTTTCAACGCGCACGTGGGCCTCCGCGGCACAACATTGGCCCATGCGCACGAGCAACACCGCGCGCTCTGGTGTGGGGGGCGCGCCGAGAGCGAAGGCAATTGCCAGCAGCGCCGTCACGGCGTCGCGCCACCGAAGCGGCGCTCATCGCAAGAGCCCTCGGGCCCGCTCGAGGAACAAACCGTCAGGGTAGCGCTCGCTGTAGTCGCGTGCAGTGCGTCGCGCAGCATCCGTCTGCCCCGACCTCTCGTACACGTCCATGAGCCGGCCGAGCGCCTCTTCTGCCACCGAGCCTTGTGCATTTTCTTTGAGGTACCTTTCAAACCAAACCGCGGCAAGCGATGGGTCATCCTTGAGATCCATGGCGATCCGACCGAGCAAGAAGGCGGCGAGGTGCGCCGCCGAGCTGCCTGGATGACGCTGACGCAAGGTCTCGAGGGCCCGTGTTGCATGGTCCGCGTCGCGTTGACCGCGCGCGAGATTTGCGAGGACGAGCAAGGCG
Organism: Myxococcota bacterium; assembly: GCA_041288095.1. GTDB lineage: Bacteria > Myxococcota > XYA12-FULL-58-9 > XYA12-FULL-58-9 > JALHOP01 > JALHOP01. The sequence continues at coordinate 19,572 of JBGGMJ010000126.1, read as the reverse complement.
TCGGGCTTCTGACGCGCGAGCTCGTCCGCCGCGTAGGCGCCGGCGCTCACCGCCGCCGCGTGTGCGTCCGCGAACTTCCCGTCGTCGGCCAGCGCCAGCCACCTCTCCGACCGCATCGCTGCTTTGCGGCCAGCGTGCTTTGCCGGTTGTGGCGCACCGTCATTCAACTTCGGCTCACCTGCGTCGCTCGCGCCGGCATCAGAGGGTACGGTTGGTTCCGCGGGTGGGCTCTCCACCGGCATCGGGCCATGGTCACCGATCCGCAGTCTCTGACCGCCCGTGAGCGTGACTCCAGCCTCGTCCAAGCCGTGCCCCGTCACCCGCACTTGGCCCGAGCTCACGGTCACCTCGAGAATTCGCTCCTTCGCGTCCCAGTCCGTCGTGAAGATCGTCCCCGTCACGGTGACGAGGTAGGGCCCTGCCTCGACGGACCACACGCAGGCCTGCGCGCTCTTCACACTGGCGCGTACGGAGCCGCGACGCAGCGACAGCTCCACGCGTGAACGACTCGCCTTGCGCACTTGGACGCCGGTGTCGGCGCCAAGCTCGAACCGACTACCGTCGTTGAAGACGATGGGCAGGCTCGCTTGCGCGGGAGCATCGACCCACGCGCCAACGACCCCTGGACGCGAAACGTCGCCGACCCAGAACGTGCGCGCAGGCGTGAGGCGCGGGACGAGCGCAAACACTGCCAGGCATGCCGCAGCGAGCCCGACGGCGCTCAGCGCAACCCAGCGTCGTGGCTTGCGCCGCGCGACCACGGCTCCTTCATGACGGAACGCGCGCTCCGGCGCGGCGCCAAGCTCGGCGCGTACTTGCTCACCCAATCGGTGGAGCACGTCGTCGTCAGTTTTCATCGCGGAGCTCCCCGATTGCGGCGCGCAAGCCTGGATAGTCCTTGCACCGCTTCATGAACGACGTTCTCGCCCGCGCGAGCCGGCGCTTGGCGGTCGCGAGAGAGCAACCACACACCTGGGCGACCTCGGCCAGCGTCTGTCCGTCAACGTAGTGCAGGAGGAAAACCAGCCGCTCTTCCGTCGCGAGGCGCTGGGCCGCGGCATAGAAGCCGCGCAGGAGCTCGCTGGCGCCAGGGCGCATCTCACAGACCGGCTCGTCCGCGGCCGCGAAGGGCTTGAAGAGCAAGCGTCGATACCGCCGACCGCGAATCTCGCGGCGTACCGTGTTGCACGTGATAGCGAGCACCCATCCCTCGAGGGCCGCCGGGTCACGCAAGGTGCCGATGGCGCCCAGGACATTGAGGAAGACCTGATTGACCACATCGTGGTGGTCTTGGTCAGCGCCCAAGAGTCTCCATACCAAGTTACGCACGCGCTCGAACATGCGTGCGTGTAGGTCCTGCGCGGCCCAGCGCTCCCTGGCCTGTAGCCCGGCAACGAGCGCGTCCAGGGCAGCGTGCGCGGTGGGCATTACTTTCGCCTCTTCGGCGACCATCCTACCTTGAAGGTTGCCCGACCAGCGTTTGGGTATCAGTTTTTTTCACGAACGCCACGACGATCTTGGCGACGGCGGCATCGGTGAAGACCGAATAGTGATTGGTGCCGGGCGCTTCGACGACGCGGACACGTGGACGCTGCGCCTTGAAGTTACGCACGTCGCGCTCGCTCACGATGTTACCGAGCTGCGGCACCAGCGGCACCGGCGCGCGTACCAGGAGCGTCGCGTCCGGAAGGGTGCGCCAGTAGTGACGTGCGAAGGCGCCGGGGCGCTCCAGCTGCCGCTGCGTGTACATGAGATCCTCGAGCACGGCGTCACGATTGGTACGAGGCGTCACCTTGCCGTTCGCCAGCGTCACGAGGTCCTCGCGAAACGAGCGTGCCCACGCGGGCGGGATGCCCTTCGCGAGGAGCGCGCCGACGTACGCGTCCGCCGAAGCGTACTCCTTACCCAGACGTCCGGGCGAGGCGACGACCGCTTTCCAGGCGCCGGGCTCGATGTGCCCGAGCCCGTCGATCAAGACGACGCGTTCGAGCTTGTGGCGCGCCAAGACCGCCATCTCCATGGCGACATACGCACCCATGGAGTGACCAACGACCGTGAAGGGCTTGCTGCCATTCACTTGCCGGGCCACGGCCAGCATGTCGTGGGCGTGCGTGCGCCAGCCGAGCGAGCCCGGCTCGGTCGCGGGGCTCAAATTGCGGCCACGCAGGTCAGGCGCCACGACGTGATAGCCCTTAGCCGCCAGCGCGCGCCCTAGGGTCTCGGCTGACAAGGCATTGGCGCTGAGGCCGTGCACCATCAGGACCAGCGGGTGACCGGGCCGGCCCCACTCCCGACAAGCGAGCTCGGCGCCATGGACGTGACGGCGAACCAACGCTTCGGCGGTGGGCACGCCGCGCGCCGGGAAGGATGAAGTCGAGACCGGGTGACGCGGGAGAGAACGAGCGGCGGATGTCATGATGCCTCGCGAGTGCGACGCCAATCTCGGCGGGCCGGAGCGCAGGTTGCCTCGGCCGCGCATGTCCCGCCGTCAGGGGGCCGCTCTACGGAGACAGTCCGACCCTCTCGACCGTCTTGCGCACGCCGTCGTAGTTCGCGTCGCTTCCCTCGACGAAGCCGTTGCTGAGCGTCAGCCCCTGCAGGACGGCACGGCCCTCGTCGGTACGGGTGCTGAGCTCGAGCAATGTCGTCCGCAATAGCGCCACCGTCGCCTTCGGCAGGTTCGGCTGCACGACCACCGCGTCGAACGGCACGGGATCGCTCTTGGCGAGGATGCGCAGGCGCTCCTTCAAGTTGGCGTCGCGCATGTGACCAAAGGTCGTCGAGGCGATGGCACCAGCATCCACCTTGTGTTTGAGCACCAGGTCGACGACGTCGGGGTGCGAGCCCACGAACGATGCGGGGCCGACCTTCACGCCGGCCGCGTGCAACATGCCGAGCGGCAAGAGGTAACCGCTGGTGGAGCGGCGGTCGACGAAGGCAAACGTCTTTCCCGACAGCTCGGGGAGCGCTTTGATCGGCCCATCGGCGGCCGTGACGATGTAGCTCCAGTACTGGCCGCTGCCTTCGGCGACGAGCTGCGCCACCACGAGGAGCTCGGGCATACGCTTCTTGGCGACCACGTAGGTGAGCGGCGCCAGGATGGCGATATCGACCTCGCCGCGGGCAAGCTGGCCGATGACCGCGTCGTAGTCTTTGGGGATCTCGAGCACGACCTTCTGACCGAGGCGCTGTGACAAGTAGGCGGCGAGCGGCTCGTTCTCCTGGCGGGTCGCTTCCTGCGAGATGTGCGGGATGCGACTGAGCTTCAGCGGGCGCACGGGGTTTGCGGGTCCAGCGGCGAGCATGGCGGCGAGCGCCAGAAGCTTTATGGGCATGACACCGCAAAGTGTGTCGCGCCCGCGACGCTCGCCAGCTCGACACCCACTTGAACGAGGCTGGCGCGTAGCTCACCGAAGGGCCCATCGCCTTCGAAGGCGCGATCGAACTCGCCCGAGCGACCGATGCGTGAGTCCTCGGCGTCGCGCACGTTGTCGAGGATGACGAAGGCATACTCCCCGGCGCGGCAAGGCACGGAGGCGATGGGTCCGGTCACCGTCAGCGATGGCTCATCGTAGGTCGCCACGATGGGTATGAATTGACGGTAGGAGAGCGCGGTGTCCGTGAGATCGATCACGAACACAGAGGCATCGGTTCGCGTGCTCGCGGCCTCGCTGTCGGGAAATCGCGAGGTGACGATGGGTCCGGTCAGGGTGAGAAGCGCCGTGGCGCTCTCGGGCGCGTACAAGACACGCACCTCTCGGCGGAGATAGTCGTCGCCACACGCGGCCACGAGCATCAGACCGAGCAACAGCCAGCGCATCGTCTCAGCTCGCCGCCGGAGCTTGCGTCGCGGACTCCTGGGGCTCGGCTTCCGCCTGCAGCTTGAGCAGGGCAATGGCATTGCGCAGCCGGCGGCGGCAGCGCTCCTTACCCAGCACTTCCATGGTCGTGAACAACGGCGGCGTCGCCTTGCGGCCCGTGACCGCGATGCGCACCGGCATGAACAAGTCCTTGGCCTTCCAGGCAATCTTGTCCGCTGTAGCGCGCAGCGACGCTTCCATCGCCTCGGGGTAGATCTGCGGCACCGCGTCGATGATCTCGAGGACGGCTTCCAGGGCGGCCGAGGTGCTCTTGGCGCTCTGTCCCTTGGGAATCATCGCCGCGGCGACTTCACCGTCGTACGGCACGTCGCCGTTGAAGAAGAAGACCGAGTGGTCGACGAAATCCTCGAGCTTCTCGATGCGCTCGTGCACGAGCGGCATCACCGCGAGCAGCCTCTCGTCCGTCAAAACGGTCTCGCGAATACGGCGCACGAGGTCTTCGGGCTTCATCTCGCGGATGTAGAGACCGTTGAGCCAGGTGAGCTTCTTGACGTCGAAGACCGGGCCACCGAGCGACATGCGGTCGAGCGTGAAGCTCTCGATCATGTCGGCAACCGTGAACTTCTCGCGCGCGTCGGGCATGGTCCAGCCCATCATCGCGAGGTAATTGAGCAGCGCTTCCGGCAGGAATCCCGCCTGCTTGTAGAAGTTGATGCTCACCGGGTTCTTGCGCTTCGAGATCTTCGATTTGTCCTGGTTGCGCAGGAGCGGCATGTGAATCCACTCGGGCGCTTCCCAGCCGAAGGCCTTGTAGAGCAGCACGTGCTTGGGCGTGGAAGTGATCCACTCCTCGGCGCGCATGACGTGCGTGATCTTCATCAGGTGATCATCGACGACGTTCGCCAGGTGGTAGGTCGGGAAGCCGTCGCTCTTGAGGAGCACCTGGTCGTCGACCTGGTGATTCTCGATGGTCACCTCGCCGCGCAGGCGATCGACGAACGTGGTGGCGCCCTCTTTCGGGATCTTGAGACGGACGGTGTAAGGCACCTTCTCGGCGAGCTTGGCCTGCACCTCGGAGGCATCGAGTCCGCGACAGCGGCCATCGTAGCCCGGCGAGACCTTACGGCGGAGCTGATCACGACGCAGCTGCTCGAGACGCTCGGAGGTGCAGAAGCACGGATAGGCCGCGCTCTTCTCCATCAGCTCGTTGCAGTGCTGGCGGTAGATCTCGGTACGCTCGCTCTGGCGATACGGACCATACTCGCCACCGACGTCCGGACCCTCGTCCCACGACACGCCGGTCCAGCGCAGCGCTTGCTGGATCATCGTCTCCCACTCGGGGCGCGAGCGGGTCTGGTCGGTGTCTTCGATGCGCAGGATGAACTTGCCGCCGTGTTTCTTGGCGAAGACGTAGTTGAAGAGCGCGATGTACGCGGTGCCGACGTGTGGATCGCCGGTCGGGGACGGGGCGATGCGAACGCGAACGGGACGGGTTGGGGCTGTCATGCGCCGGCCATGTAACGCTTGGTCGCCTGGTTTGGCAACGGAGACCCTGGTCACACCTGGCGGTGGTGCCGCGGCACCGCACGGCGCGAGTCCGCTTGCCGATACATCGGCATGACGATTTCGCCCCCCTGCACGCGCTCGAGAGTCACGCCCCCACCGAGCACCGAGCCCGAAGTTCGCGCCAAGATCGCCCAGCTCGAGGCCAATGTGCGAACCAAGACGCCGGTCTCGGACCGAGACATCTGGGAGGTCGACCGCGCTGCCGCATCCGCCGGCGTCGATTGGCTGGCGCAGAAAAAAGCGGTGGTCGCGAAGGCGTTTCCGCTACGCGTCGACCACAAGATCGAGCGCGCCCGCGCCATCCTGGCCAAGATCGAAGCGACGGCACGCGGCACCGGCGACTTCAACGCCGATCTGTTTCTGGAGCTGAATAAGGTTGTCGTCGCAGCCTTCCGTTACGCCAACGCGACGAGCAACCGCGCCGTCGCCTTGGGTCCAGTGTTCGACCTCGTGGGCGAGGTTCGCGCGAGCCTTTCCAAGATCATCGTCGCCGCGGAACGCGACGGTCGCGTCGCCCACACGATTCATGACTCCCGCCCCGTGGGCTGGTCGACGATTGCTCGTGAGGTCCAGGATTGGCAAACGTCCGTCACCGCGATGCACGAGCGTGACCAGTTCCAAGGCACCTTCGAAACGGTGTGTGCGCGCGCGCTCGCCGCGGCCGCGGATGGCTCGCCACTCGACGCCATCATGGAATTGCGTCATGCACGCGCAACCTGCGTGCTCGTCAACTACGCCATGGACCCGGAGCGCGAGCCGCACTTCTGGGCGACCCAGCGTGCCGTGGAAGCAGCGCTGGGCAAGTCATTCGGCTTTCCTGGCACCTACTAGCTAGGCGATCTCGAAGAGCCCGGCGGCACCCATACCGCCGCCGACGCACATCGAAACGATACCGAGCTTGCCCTTGCGCTTGTGCAGCTCGTGCAGCAGCGTCGTGGTCAAGCGGGCGCCGGTGCAGCCCAACGGGTGCCCAATAGCGATACCGCCGCCGTTCACGTTGAGCTTCTCGTCCGGGATCTTGAGCTCGCGCTGGCAGTAAATCGCCTGCGACGCGAACGCCTCGTTGATCTCGAAGAGGTCGATGTCATTCACCGACAAACCGACCGACTTGAGCAGCTTCTGGATGGCCGGGACGGGGCCGATGCCCATGATGTCCGGCGCGACGCCCGCGACCGCGAAAGCGCGCATGCGACCGAACGCCGTGATGCCCAGCTCCTTGGCCTTCGCCTCGGACAGCAACACCAGCGCCGCGGCGCCGTCATTGAGCGGCGAGCTATTCCCCGCGGTGACCGTACCGTCCTTGGCCGCGAAGGCGGGCTTGAGCTTCTGCAAGGCGTCGATGGTGGTGTCGCCGCGCGGACACTCATCGGTGTCGAACATGAGCTCGGTGACGTCTTTGCCTTCGAGCCGGCGGGCCTTCACCGCGACGATCTCCTCCTTGAACCTGCCGGCCTTGATGGCGGCGACGGCCTTCTGATGCGAGCGCAAGGCGAACTGGTCCTGGGCGTCACGCGACACATCGAAGCGCTTGGCGACGTTCTCCGCCGTGTTACCCATCGAGATGTAAATCTCGGGGTGTTGGTTCACGAGCTCCGGATTGAGCGAGAGCCGCGCCGTCTGCATCGGCACCATCGACATCGATTCGACGCCACCGGCGATGACCACAGGCTGCATGCCCGTGTGCACGGCCTGCGCCGCGTGCGCGACCGCCTGCAGTCCGCTCGAGCAGAACCGATTGATGGTCTCGCCACTGACGGTGTCGGGGAGGCCGGCGAGAAGCGCGGCGTTGCGGGCGATGTTCATGCCCTGCGCCCCTTCCGGCATCGCGCAGCCGAGGATGACATCATCGACATCCTCCTTCTTGAGCCCCTTGACCCGAGCAATAGCCGCATCAATGGCGACGGCCGCGAGATCATCCGGCCTCGTATCCCGCAACGTGCCTTTGATGGCCCGGCCGATGGGTGTGCGGACAGCGCTGGCGATGACTGCATTCAGGGGGAAAGCCACGGCAAGCTCCTTTTGAGCGAAGGCAAATAAGCTAACGCCGATGGAAGAGATTGGCCAGTGTCCAGATCGGGGCGGGGTTCGCGACAAGGGGCGACCGTAGGGCTCTCGCTCCGGGCGCGCCGCGGCCCGATCCGGGGTACACGCCCCTTTCTGCGCATGCCGTTGCCCGGCGATGACTCGCCCGCGCGAAAACCTGTCCGCACGCCGCGAACCGGGATGCCGGTGGCGCCGTCGTACCCCGGATCGGACCACGGCACGTCCTCACTACGCCCTACTATCCGCCTGATTCCCCAAGAAACCGCCCCGCCTTTTTGAGTGAGAGGGAAAGAGACGACGGGTAAGCCGAGCCCCGCAAGTGAGCGCATAGCGGGGCGTAGTGAGGACACGACGCAGTCCGATTTGGGGTACGACGGCGCCACCGGCATCCCGGTTCGCGACGTGCGGATCGGGTTTCGTTCGGCGAGTCATCGCCAGGCAACGGCCTGCGCAGAATGGGGCGTGTACCCCAAATCGGGCTGCGGCGTGCCCGGAGCGAAAGCCCCGCGATCCCTCACTTCGACACACCCCACGCCCTGCCCATCCGATAACTGCGTTAACACCAAGGGTGCGCTTTCGCCCCCCCTACGTTAAAACGGACTTGATCGCTAACGTGCCGTCAAGTCTGCGCAATTCACGTTTGTCTCGCGCAACCCCCGCCCCGCCGAGTCGATACACGACAGGCACGGACGGGAGCGCCGTGCGCGAGGGCAAACATGAGCACGAACGCTGCACAGCAGATCGAAGGCACCCGTCTGTCTCAAGCCGCCGGCACGGTACCCGGCGCCGGCCAACTTCCTGGTCGCGGCGCGCTGTCGAGCGCCCTTGCGAGCCCCATCACCCCAGCCGAGCGTGGCGCCGCGCGCGTCCAGCTTGCACAAGCCGACGTCCGTCAGGCTCCGAGCGCGCCGCGTCCTGGCTCGCGCCTTGGCCCGCAGCAGGATCGCAACACCCGCGACTTCTCGGGCGCCATCAGCATCGGCCCCAACGGCGTCTCCGGTGGCGTCGTCGTCACCCCGCCCGGCTATCCCGTCTATCCCGCGCCGGTCTATCCGCCGGTGATCGTCGGCCCGCCAGTCGTGGTCGCGCCGCCGGTCGTGATCGGCCCGCCGATCTACGGCCCACCAGTCTACGGCCCGCCCGTCGTCGTTGGCCCGCCGGTTTATCACCGCCCCTGGTACTCACCGTGGCGCCGTGACCCGATCCGCGGCTACCGCCCCTGCAGCGCCTTCGAAGCGTTCTTCACCAGCGGTGCGGTGAACCGCCACGGACGGCACTACTGCCCCATCCGCTAGCAGAGGGTCGCGATAGCTTGTCTATTATAACGTACTCGTCGGAGGCTCCGTGTTCATCAACGAAATGAGTCAGCTCGTTGAGGGGTATCTGGCGAACGATGGCGTCGTTCAGAACGACGAGTACGTTCAGCTCTTGACCGCCGCTCTAGCGGACGGTGTGCAGGACTACGAGCTGACCGCCGCGTCCCAGCTCCTGGCGCAAGCTCAAGGCATCCAGCAACAGGCCGCGGCGATCTATCAGCAAGAGGCTCAGCAGCTTGCTTACCTGCAGGCGATGGCCCCGACGGCGAGCGCCTACTTCGACACCCGCAACATGCTCCCCGGCCTCATCAACATGGCCATTGGCGGCATCGGCATCGCTCAGCACCGCGAACAGGTGCGCACAGCCGAGGGCCGCGTGCGCCAAGCGACGACGCAGTACCAGGCGACGCAGCAGCGCGTCGTCGCCTACCAGACCATCCAGAACGAGCTGACGAGCCGCGCCTCGATGTGGACGAAGTTCATGTCCTGGGTGAACGGCTAGCCCGAGGCGCAGCCGGCGTTACTTCTTGCGCCGTGGCCCGACACCCGAGGTCGGCGGCGCGAGCCCGGCGACACCCTTGCTCTTGGGCTCGGACTTCCAGCCGGTGAGCTTCTTCGCCTGATTGAGCTCGACGCCGGCCGCTGTCGCGACACTGGCCGCCGCCGCCGCGTTGAAGGCGATCATCGCGATGGTCACCAGCTGCGACGCCGCGCGGCTCGCGCCCTGCTTGCCGAGGCGCATGGCCAGCACGGCGAGGTGCGTCGCGATCTCCTCGCCGTCGGTGTGCTGCGACAACCGCGTGATCCAGGCCTCGGCCCGGTCTTGCGGCATGTCGAGATCCTCGCCGAGGTCTTCGGCGAGCTCGTGAATCAGCGGATGGAACGGGGTTGCCATCGCGTGCTCCGCGTCAGTTACGCAGCGGTTTTCCGGACATCAGGATGCTCTGGATGCGCGCTTGCGTCTTCTCCTCGCCGCACAGCGAAACGAACGCCTCACGCTCGAGATCGAGATAGTCCTGCTCGGTGCGCTCGGCGCCGAGCGCCACGTGTCCGCCACAGAGGACATGCGCGACCTTCCGCGCCACCAGCGCATCGTGCTCGGTGGCGTGACCAGCTTGCACCATGTTGTAGACGCTGGCGCCGATGGTCTTTTCGAGGTCGTAACCCGCCGCCTTCAAGACCTTCGGCCGCGGCGGCCGGAAGCCCGAGCGCGCCATGCCCAGCGCCCGTTGCTTGGCGTTGTAGGTCAAATAGTCGCGGTTCAAGGTGATACCGTCGGTCGGCGACAGGTAGCGCAGGCGCTTCCCCTCCTCGGCGCCGGTGGCCACCTTGGCGGTCGCGATGTTGAGCGAGGCCTGCGCGATGAACGGCAGGATGTCGACGCCCGGCGTGTTCATCTCGCGCTCGGTCCAGCGCTCCACACAGCGCAGCGAGCCGGTGCCCGCCGGGATGACGCCAACACCGACCTCGACGAGGCCAATGTACGTCTCGGCGTGAGCCACCGCGGCGTTGCACGACATGACCATCTCGCAGGCACCGCCGAAGGTATATTGGAACGGCGCCGCCACGGTCGGGATGCTGCTATAGCGGAGGCGCTGGTAGACGTTCTGCAGCTCGCGCACCATGGTGTCGATCTGCGCCCAGTCTTTGTTCTGAGCCGCCATGTAGACGAGCATCAGGTTGGCGCCGGCGCCGAAGTGCTGACCCTCGTTGGCGACGACGAGGCCCTGGAAGTCCTTCTCTGCGATGTCGATGGCCTCGTTGAGCAACGTGATCACGTCGCCATCGAGAGTGTTCATCTTGGTGTGCACCTCCATGCAGAGGACACCGTCACCGAGATCGAGCAGCGACGCGCCGAGGTTCTCCTTGACGACCTTCTTGGGGTCCTCGTGGAGCGCCGCCAGGCGAATGTGCTTGGCGTCGAAAGGCACCACGGCCTTCTTCTTCGCCTTGTGGTCGAAGTACGTTTTAGCGGCCTCACCATCGGCGTAGAACGACTTGCGGCCGGAGGCGAGCATCTGCTCGACCCACTCCGGCACCTTCATGCCTTCCTTCTTCATGCGCGAGACCGACTCTTCGACGCCGATGGCATCCCACGCCTCGAACGGCCCCAAGTCCCAGTTGAAGCCCCAACGCATGGCGCGGTCGATGTTGACGATGTCGTCCGCGATCTCGCCGACCAGCATGGCGCTGTATTGCAGTGTCCGCGCGAGCAGACGCCAGGCGAACTGCGCCGCCTTGTCGTCCGCGTTGACCAGCGCCTTCAAGCGCGGGCCCGGCTCCTCGATGTTCTTGACGGCGCCGAGTGAGTCGAAGCGCACCTTGTTCTGGGCGCGGTACTCGAGCGTCTTGGGGTCGAGGACCATGATGTCCTTCCCCTCTTTCTTGTAGAAGCCGGCGCCGGTCTTCTGGCCGTGGCGGCCGGACGCCACCAGCTTCTCGACCCAGGCGGGCGCCTTGAACATGTCGCGCTCGGGATCCTTCGCGCCCTGGTCGTACGACGTCTTGGCGACGTGCCCGATGACGTCGATGCCGACGAAGTCACCCAAGCGGAAGGCACCCGTCGACGGGCGGCCCATCGGCGTCGAGGCGATCTTGTCGACCTCTTCGATGGTGAGCCCCATCTCGTCGTGCAGGTGCATCGCCACCATGGCGTCGTGAATGCCGATGCGGTTGGCGATGAAGTTCGGCGTGTCCTTGGCGTGCACCACGCCTTTGCCGAGCATCTCACCGATGGCGACGGCGCGCTCGAGCACCTTCGCATCCGTCTTCGGGCCCCCGATGATCTCGAGGAGCCGCATGTAACGAACCGGGCTGAAGAAGTGCAGGATGACGAAGCGCTTCTGCACATCGGCCGGCAGGTCCTCGATCATCGACGCGAGCGAGAGGCCGCTGGTGTTCGAGGCGACGATGGCGTTCGGGCCGATGTTCTTGGCGACGTTCGCGAACAGCTTCTTCTTGATGTCGAGGCGCTCGACGACCGCTTCGATGACGAGGTCGCAGTCCTTGAGGACGCCCATATCGTCTTCGAAGTTCCCCGGCGTGATGAGGCGGGCGATGTCGGCGTCGAAGAAGACGGCGGGCTTCGCCTTCAAGCCCTTGTCGATGGCGCCGATGGCGAACTTGTTACGGGCCGCTTTGTTTTTCGCGTCCTTCTCGGCGAGGTCGGGCGGCACGATGTCGAGCAGATGAACCCGAACACCCAGGGCCGCGATATGCGCGGCAATCGCCGTTCCCATGAAGCCGGCGCCCAAGACAGCAGCGGTTTGAAGTCGTTCAGCCACGGTGAGCTCCCTCGCGATTCCGTCGTGTGGACACTGACAAGATCGAAGCCGCAAGAACTTAGTCTCGATGCGCCTTCCGGGCAATGGCCGAGCCGGCATGTCGATTGGTCTGACAACCGTCGACCCTTCGCGGCATACTGATCGCCTACACATGTGGTGGAGAAACCCAAAGAACGTCGCGATGATGGCGGCGGTTGCGGTGATCTCGGCGGCGGCGTGTCAGCGCGACCATGTCGACCTGAATCGGCCGTGCGTCACCGACGGTGACTGCGTGGACGGCACTGTCTGCAATAGCGGCCGATGTGGCGACCTGCCCGACCCCACTTGCACACCCGCGGGCGAGATCTGTGACGGCCGCGACAATGACTGCGACGGCAACCCGGACGACGGCTTCGAGTGTCTGCTCGGCAGCAGCTTGGGGTGCGGCGACGGTACCAGCCGGCTCTGCAAGGGCGACTGCACCTTGAGCGGCTGCGTGCAGAATTGGTTCGACGGGGCTTGGCCGCACCGCATTCCCATCACCCTCAACGGCGGCTTGATCACCAGCAACAGGGGCGATGTCGTGGTGCCCTTGCGCGTACCGGCTTCGACGTTCGGCAGCGCCGGTACCGCCATCACCACCGCGGACGGTCGCGATGTGCGCATCACCGATCTCGCGAACCGCCAGCTCGAGCACCAAGTGGAGACGTGGGACGCGGCGCGCGGCTACATCGTCTGGGTACTGCTCACCGACCTCCAGGCCGGCGAGTCGCGCCGGCTGTTGCTCTACGTCGGCAACACCTTGGCCGAGCCCGCGTCGACGAGCGACATCTGGGACGACGACTACGTCGGCATCTGGCATCTCGGCGAGGAGGCCGAGATGGAACCCCTACGCGACGCCACCGAGGGGGAGCGGCACGCGGACCGCGCCTCCGTGAGTCCCAGCGGCGGTGTCTTCGGCAGCGGACAGCACTACAACGGCAGCCAAGGCGCCTTCGCGTCCAAGGCGGGCATCGCCGCGAACAGCGACTTCACCGTCGAGGGCTGGTTCATACCGAGCCTCCCTGCCCAACCGTATCGCCGCTCGCTAACGGTCAACGTCCCCGGCGCGGACATGCAGGCGCTCTGGAACATGCCGAACGACCTCGAGTTCAGGGCGCACACCGACACGTATACGCGATTGCGTGTCGTCGAAGCGGAAGAGCAGCGCGCCTACGCGGTCTTGCGAACCGACCACGCATGGGAGCTGTGGGTCCGTTCGCCCGAGGCCGGCCCGCGCGTGTTCACGTTCGTCTACGGGCAGAGCGGCATCAGCGACGATTCCGATCCTCCCTCGACCTTCCACTTCTGGGCGAACGACAGCAGTTGGGCGCAGTTCACCCCGCAGAGCAGCGCGACCACGACCGGCAGCCTGACCGTCGACGCGGGTCGCCTCGGCGTACAGCTGCCCTTCGATCTGCGCGGCGGCTACTTCGTGCAGACCTACGCCCGACCCGAGCCAGACACCGTGGAGCTCGACAACTCGGGAGGGCTACCGCACATCAGCTCGGCAATGCAGCCCGGCAGCAACTTGCCGACGGCGACCTCCGGCGTCTGGGTGGTGCGCACGCCGGGCTTGAGCGGTGGTGCAATGCGGACGTCGGAGGGTGTCACCCCTGGCTTCGACCAAGGCAGTGACCTCGCGCTGCCCTTCCTCACCAACGACATCGGCATCGGCCTCCACGACAACGAAGCGTCCGTTTTCGTGGACCAAACCCTCTCGCGCGTCACTCCGTGCGCGTGGGCCCAGCCACTCAACCACTTGCTGCTCGGCGCGTACGACCAGACTAGCCCGATCTTCCGCACGATCTACATCGCCACGTTCATCCGGCGCTGGCAGGGCACGACACCCGTCGCGGCGGAGAGCCGCGAACGCGCCGGTGGCGTGGGCCTCGGAGACTTCGCCATCGGTGTGCAGCCGAATGCCATCTACGCGACGACCAACGCCGTGTCCGACTTCGTTTTCGCCTCGAGCGGCCCGCTGGCGCCGCGCCACGTGGCGATGGTGGTCCAGGGGACCACCGCGACGATCTACGTCGGCGGCGATTTCGCGTTCAGCCTCACAGCGGCGAGCCACGGCGAGCTCAGCGGCTTGTCCTTGGCGGACGCGTTCGCGGTCAACGGCGTGGTCGACGAGGTCCGCTTGTCGCGGGTCGCGCGGTCGCAAGCGCAACTCGCGTTCCAGGTGACGTCGGCGCGCAGCGACTTCGTCTCGCTCGGCGCGCCCGAGACGCTCGAGTAGCGCCGCGCTAAAAGCGGTGCGTGAAGACCCCGGAGAAATCCAGGCCGACGCTCAAGATCCAGCTGCCGCCGAACTGGCGGTTCGAGATGGTCGTGCCGTCGGCGAGCAAGACATCGTCCGACTTGCCGCGCACCACGACGATGTCAGCCGACACGAAAAACGACAGCTTCTGTTGCCAGAACGGCCAGAGCACGCGCGTGACGTCGAGCGCATAGAAGCCGATGTCGGACGGCAGGTCGTTCTGATCGGGAAAGAGGTAGCGGAGGTCGAGCGTGCTCTCGAGGCGCAGCTGCTGATAGAGCGGGACCACCACGGTGTAACCGGCGGCGACGCCCCAATTGAGATCGTACGGTGACGGCTGCGAAAAGTCTTCCTGCACGAGTAGGCCGGCGCGCACCTCGCGGATCCGTGGTCCGGGAAAGAAGACGAGACCTACGATGCCGCGGCCGAGCTTCTGGCGCTGATCGTTTTCGGTGGCCCGTGTAAACTCGGTGTCGTACGCCGCTTGCACGAAGGGCACGACACGCAGCACGTCACCGATGGTGCCGAACTGCAACGCGTTCAAGCGAAGCTCGCTCGAGAGGACGACGTCGTCGAGGGTCTCCTGCGAGATGCGCTGATCCGGCACGCCGTTGTCGTTGGTGTCGTTCCTGGCGATGAGCTTGGCGTAGTCGAGCCTGAGGCGCGTCTCCCAGGCGAAGGGAGCCGAGTCATAGACAGCGGCGACGTTGGCGCGGATGCCGTACTGCGTGTTCGCCGACTGCGTGACCCGGCTCTCGCGCGTGTCCTTGAAGCGCCGGATGTTGTCACTGTTACTGTACGACGAAGCGGACAGGGAGAGCTGATTCACCATCAGCTTCCAGCGCGGCACCATCTTGGTGCTCTCGTCCTCGAGCATGGCCTCGACGTAGTCGATGGCGCCGCTCGGGCCTTGCTTCTCGCGCTCGAACGCGTCGAGCACCATGCTCCGCAACAGCGTCCTACCTGTGTCGGCCTGCTTGTTGGCGAACACGTCGGCAAGCTCACGCCCGGTGAGCACCGACTCGCTCACCGCCACGCGATAAGGCTCGCGGGGGTCGAGGGCGCGTCCGCGCACCAGACCAGTCAGGGGGTCGAGGCCGGAGACGAACAAGACCTGCGACGCCGGCCAGTCCTCGGCTTTGAGCTGCCTCGCCAAACGCTGCACCACGGGCTGCAGCTCGAGGCCGGTGAGGGTCACGACTTGTACCGAGTCGCCGGTGCGCAGCCAGCTCCCGACGGTCTCGCGCGAGATCGGGCCGACGATGTCCCACTCGCGAGGCACGTTGTAGCTGATGGCGATGTCGGAGCGGGTTTCGCGGTTGATGATGTTGGTCACCATGCGCATCCACAAAGGATCGGAGTAGCGCGCTGGCTGGCTGCGGGGCGCGCGGCGGTAACCGCGGCGGTGGAGGATGTGATCACCCCAGACGAGGCTCGCGAGCTCGGGTTTCCCCTCGACCATCAAGCGCGCCTCCGGCACGAGGATGGCCGCGTCCTTGATGAGGCTCCTCTCCTCGGCGACGCGGAAGGTGCGTTCGATCTCCGGATCCGCGGGCCCGTCCTCGAGCACCGGCTGGCGCTCCTCGACGATGCGCACCGGCCGCGCCCGCCTGCGTCCTTTATGGCGGACGAGGTCGGTACTGATGCGGGTGACGGCGCGCCAGGGAGGCTGCAGGGTCACGAGGGCACCGCTGCCGTAAGTCACCTCGAGCTCGCTCGGCGACTCCGGAACGTCGGTGACCCGGCGCAGCGGGTCGATGTTCGAGTTCACTGGCGGCCCGATGACCAGGTCGACGCCCTCGATGCGCGTCAACGGCGCCGGATCGCGGGACGCCGCTAGCACGACGGTGAGGTCGGGCCGGCGATGGAGATAGGTGCGGAGCTCGTCGACCACCCGCCCGATGGCGATGCTCATGTCCTCGAAACGCCAGGTCTTGCGGACCGAGGTAGGCAAGGTGTCGAGCTCGGCTGGGTCGACAACCCCGATGAAAGCGATCGTCAGCCCGTCGCGCTCCTGCAAGATGAAGCGCGGGAACGGCCGCGCCGTGAAGTCGTTCACGGTGGTTTCACGACGAAAGAGATTCGACGCGAGGTAAGGCAGCCCGAACTTGTTCGCCAAAGCGTACAAGTGGTCGGGGCCGAGGCCGAGCTCGGAGGCGACCGGGACCATGGCGGTGTAGCCCAGATTCTTCGCGGTGGTGCCGCAGTGCTCGAGGATCTCGGGCGCCATGCGCGTGCCGAGCACGTCACCCATCGAAACCAGCATCGCCGGGTTCTTCACCCGTGTGCGATCGGGCTCGGTCTCCGCCCAGACGCGGCTGATGCGGCCGAGGCGCCGCCCCAGGCTGTAGAAGGTCGTCTTGAAATCGGCGGTCGTCACCTGGGTGATGCCGGCGAACTCGGGCACGTAATCGATGACCTCGTTCGAGAGCTTGGCGCGCTCGTTGGTCTCGAGCTCGAGCACTAGAATCGACGTGTCGGAGCCGCGATAGCGGGTGAGTCTGCCATAGCGGCGAGTCGTCAGCGGGAAGCGCTCGCCCGGAGCGAGGGCCTCTTCGATGCCGGCGAGCGTGTCGAAAAGCGAATCGTACGGGTACTGGAACGCGACCTCCTGGACGTTCACCAGCACCGGCAGTCGCTCCGCCAAGACCTCGCGCTCGTAGACCAGCGGATCGGCAACGAAGCGGCGTGCGTCCATCACCTGCGTGCTGTCGCGCTCGGGAAAGACGTAGATCGGTCCACGCCGCAGAGCGGGGAAACCAGCGGAGGTCACGTTCACGGAGCCCGGGTGACTCGCGAAGTTCTCATAGAGCACCGAGAGGAGCTGCACCGTGGTGTCGCCGGAATCGAGGCAACCGTGAGTAGGCAGGACAATGTCGATGGTGCTCCGTGGCGGCGGCGGCTTCACCGGCAGGGCTGGGAGTTGCTCGACGCTCGTCGGGGGCGGCTCCACCACGGGGGTCGGTGCCGGGGCGGGTTCGGCTGGTTCCTGGGGCATCGGCCCCTGCTCGACCGCCGGCGTCTCGGGGGTCTCCGGCGGCTGATCCGGGAGGACCAAGCCGGCGCCCGTGGAACCACTGGTCCCTTGCGCCGCGGCCAGCCGTCCAGCCGCAACGGAAAGGCTCAGAATGGCGATACGGAGGGGTCTGCGCAGCACGGTGGGCGGGTTATGCCGATGGGTTTCCTTCGTTACAACCCGCTTGCCGCCAGAAAGAACGCGCCCTTATACTAAGGGCATCCGCTTGGATCCGGACTTCGTGATGCCTTCGGGTGCGCGATGGACCGAGACGGAGGTTTGCATGTCTGGTCCCGTTACCGCGCTCGAGCTCCGAGCGCGAAAATCCTCTCCCGAAAAAATCGTGATGGTCACCGCCTACGACGCGACGTTCGCCGCGTTGTTCGATCAGGGCGGCGTCGACGCGCTCCTCGTGGGCGACTCGCTCGGCATGGTCGTCCAGGGTCACGACACGACCTTGCCGGTCACCGTCGATCACATGGTGTACCACGCGCAGGCTGTCCGCCGTGGCGCACGCCGTGCCCACCTGACGGTCGACCTGCCGTTCATGAGCTACCAGGTGTCGCTCGAAGACGCGTTGCGCGCCGCCGGGCGTCTCGTCCAGGAAGGCGGAGCGCAATCGGTGAAGCTCGAGGGCGGCCGCGACTACACCCCACATGTATCCCGCATGGTGCGCGCCGGCATCCCCGTCATGGGGCACGTCGGGCTCACACCGCAGAGCGTGAACACCCTGGGCGGCTTCAAGGTCCAGGGTCGCACCAACCGCGAAGCGCGCAACATCGTCGATGACGCGCAGGCGCTCGAGGACGCCGGCTGCTTCGCGGTCGTGCTCGAGGCGATTCCCGCGGACCTCGCGCTCGAGATCACCGGCCGCTTGAGCATCCCGACCATCGGCATCGGCGCCGGCGCCTCGTGCGATGGGCAGGTGCTCGTCGGCTACGACCTCGTGGGTCTGAACCCCGCGTTCAAGCCGAAGTTCGTGAAGCGCTACGACAACCTCGGTGAGTCCGTCATCGCGGCCACGAAGAGCTACGTCGCGGAAGTGCGTGCTGGTGCTTTTCCCGGCCCCGAGCACGAATTCGCCGGCGGCTTGCGCGTCGTTCCCGAAGCGACGCCGTACGCAGCGAAGAAGTGATGCCCGAGTTGTTGCGGGACGCCGCGGCCATGCGGGCGTGGCGCGACGCGCGTAAGAACGAACGCGTCGCGCTCGTGCCTACGATGGGCTACCTCCACGACGGCCACTTGGGCCTGGTGAAGCGGGCGCGCGAGCTCGCCGACCTGGTCGTCGCCTCCATCTTCGTCAACCCGACACAGTTCGGGCCGAACGAAGACTTCTCTCGCTACCCTCGCGACGAAGCCGGAGACCTCGCCAAGCTCGCGTCGGCCGGTGTGGACGCGGTCTTCTTGCCGTCGCGCGAAGAGCTCTACCCCACCGGCTTCGACACCTACGTCGTGCCCGAAGAGCTCGCGCGCGGTCTATGCGGCGCTTCCCGCCCCGGCCACTTCCGCGGCGTATGCACGGTCGTGTGCCTGCTTTTCCGCATCACCAAATGCGACGTCGCGGTTTTCGGCGAGAAGGACTACCAGCAGCTCACCATCATCCGGCGGATGACGCGCGACCTGTGGCTCGACGTCGACATCGTCGGGCACTCCATCGTGCGCGAGGCGGATGGTCTGGCGATGAGCTCACGCAACGTTTATCTCTCGACCGAAGAGCGCGCGCGGGCTCTGTCGCTATCGCGGACATTGTTCGCGATGCGCGAGGAAGCCGTGAATGAAAAGACGGTGGCGGCGCTGCTCGCTAACGGGCGTGCTCTGCTCGGCGAGGTGAAGGTCGACTATCTCGAGATCGTCGGGGCCGAGGATCTGCGTGTGCTTACGCGGCTCGATCGGCCGGCGCGCGCGCTGGTCGCCGCGTTCGTGGGGAAGACGCGGCTCATCGATAACGTGGCGATCTAGTCGATGTGCGTGACGCTGGCGCTTGCGCTTGCGTGACCGTGACGTTGCCGCTTGCGAGCCGTTTTAGCGTCTGCTGTTTGGGGCCTCGGTGGATCTGCACCGAGGGGGTGGAGGAGACCCGGGCGCCTTCGCCGGCTTGGGGGTGGGGGTTCTGCATGAGCCGGAGGAGTTGTGCTTCGCTGCCTATGTCGGTGTGTCCGCTGTGGCGGAATGCGCGTCAACGCGCATTTTGGTGAAGTTGCGGGCTTGGTTATGGGCGCGGCAGTAGAGGCGCAGATTCGAAGTC
>JBGGMJ010000125.1:0-10795 GCA_041288095.1 Myxococcota bacterium | reverse complement strand
GGTGTGCAGATCGATGCCGAGATCGGTCGGCAATCCCCAGCAGAAGACCGTCGCCAAGACCGAGCCAATGGCGAGGAACATGCCGCCGACGATGCCCAACACCATCGAGCCAGAGTGGTCGCTCACGTGCTTCCCAGCCTAACACGCGTCGGACTAGAGTGCGCTCATGAAGTCGATGCTCGCCCTCGTCGCGTTGGTAACGTTCACCGCTTGCGGCAAAGCCGAGCCGCCCAGCGCCCCGCGCAACACCTACGGCGCTCCCATCCGCGATGGCGGTGAGTCGGCGACCCTCGCGCAAGTGCTCGCCAAGCCCGAAGTCTACGCCGACAAGACAGTGACGCTCACCGGAGAGGTTCGTCAGGCGTGCACCGTCAAAGGCTGTTGGATGGAGCTCGCCCCGACCGCCGACGCGCCAGCCGGCGCCCGCGTGACCTTCAAGGACTACGGGTTCTTCGTGCCGACCGACTCACGCGGTGCCCATGCCCGCGTGCAGGGCGTCATTTCCGTGAAGGCTGTCGATGCCGGCGAAGTCGCGCACATGGAGAGCGAGGGCGGCACTGTCGGTGGCAAGACGGCCGACGGAACAGCGCGGGAAGTGCGCATCGTCGCGACCGGCGTCGAGCTCTGGCGCGGCTGAGCTGCTCTAGTCGAAGTTACCTTCACCGACGAGCGTGCGGCCACCGAGCCCGTTCGCGGGCCACTCGAACGTGTCGCTGTAGGTGCCGCCGTCGATGCCGGTGAGCTTGATGGTGAACTGACCGCGACCAAAGCCCTGGGTGTCGGTCAAGGTGCCGTCGGCAGCGCGTTCGAGCTTCGTGAAGGACGCGTGCTTCACGCTCTTCACTTCGACTTTCTCGAGCGGCACGCGCGCGTTGCGCACCCAGAGGCTGGTCCAGTCCTCGTTGGCGGCGGTCTGGAACTCGTAGATGACGCCGCCCGTCTCGGGACACTTCGTGAGCTGCCAGGTCATCTCGCGCGGAAACTCTCCGCTATTGAGGATGTCGAAGGCGTTCTGGCTGACGTCGATGCTGTTCTTCGTGGTGTCGCCGTAAGTGACGACGCGCAAGAGCGCTTCTTTGCCCTGCGCGGTCTTCACGAGGATGCAGGTGTCGCAGAAGTTGCCGATGTCATCGAGCCCGCTCCAGACGCCGGCGAGCATGTCGCCTTGAGCTTGTCGCACTTGTTGCGAGTACTTGGTGGCGGGAGCGCAGGCGTTGTGGAAATGCGTCTCGTCGTAGTTGACCGGGCCCAGATGGTATTGTCCGCCTTCGTAGACAGTGTCGAAGGTCGCGGACGAGCCACCGCAGGCCGACATGACGAGCGCTAGAGCGAGAATGGGCTTGGGGGAGTGCACGCGGGGACCTTAGCGTGTTGACGAATGCGCCGCCAAGCCTGCACGGTGCGCCCCGAGCATGACCGAAGCTTCACCCCAACGCGCTTACTGCTACCGCTGCTTCAAGCCCGCCGTCGTCTGCGTCTGCGGGGGGCCGGCCGTCCGTAATCGCACACAGGCGGTGATCATCCAGCATCCGCGCGAGGTACGGCACGCCTTGGGCACCGAGCGGCTGGCGCGGCTGGGTTTGGAACGGTGCGAGGTACACGTCGCCTGGGACCTCAAGGTGACACCCTCGATGATTCCCCCGGGCGCGGCGCTCCTTTACCCATCCGCGAAAGCCCGCGATGTGAGCGAGCTCGACGCATCGAAGCGGCCGACCGCCCTCGTCGCCATCGACGGCACCTGGTCGCAGGCGAAGGTCCTCTATCGCGACAACCCGTGGCTCGCGGACTTGCCGCACGTGAAGCTCGCGCAGCCGCCACCCAGCAACTACCGCATCCGCCGCGAGCCCAAGGACAACTACGTCTCGACGTTGGAAGCGCTGGTGCATGCGCTCGTGGCGCTCGAGCCCGAAACCAATGGTTGGGACGCGCTGCTCTCGCGCTTCGCGCGCATGATCGATCAACAGATCGCCTATACGGAGCGGCCGCCGAATGGCTCCTACCGACACAAGCGACCGCCCATGCGCAAGCTCCGGCCGCACCCGCTGCTTCGGGATCGGGATGCGCTCGTCGCCGGATACACCGAATACGTCGTCTACCAGGCCGACGGCGTGGAACACGAAGCGGTCGTGCAAGTCTGCCTGCAGCGCCTCGCCGACGGCGAGCATCGTGAGTGGCTCATCCGCCCCGGTGCCGCGGTCGACGACAGGCGCTTCGACTACATGGGGCTCAGTCGCGCCCGTGTCGAAGCGGGCATCACGCCCAGCGAGCTCGGCGATGCTATCCGCGACTTCGTGCGACCGAGCGACGCGCTCGTCACCTGGAACCATCCGACGATGCGGCAGCTCCTGGCGCTCGCGCCGTTCCGCGACGCCGTCAGCGTCAAGGCGGCCTACGCGAACTTCACGCGCAGCAAGCCCGGCCAGATGGAGCCGATCCTATCGCGTCACGGTATTACGCCGGAGCCGCAACGTCATAGCGGACGAGCCGGCGAACGTGTCGCCTGGCTCGTTGCGATTGCCGGTTGGATGAACCGGCAGTAGCTCAGCCCCGCGGCAGCTCGTTGTTCGACGTGTCGGTGATCTCGAAGGTCCAACCCTGAGTGTTCACGTCGCCGGCGGCGTGGCGCCTGATGACGTCACCGACCGCCTTCTGCACACCGGCCTGCCAACCGTAAGGGACGCCGATGGTGAAGTGCGAGCCCTTGAGCTCGATGCTTTGGAGCTCGTAGCTCGAGAGCGGGCCCTGGCTGCTGAACAGCTTGTTCACCATGGTGATGAACGGAGCGGCCATCGGCGAAACCATGTTGCTCGGCCAGATGTCGGGGGTGCGATTCGAGACGCTGGAAAGGCGGATGTCGCTGGTCATGAGGGCTCCCAATTGACGGCTCCTCAATGTCGGCGTCTCGGGGTCAAGGTTGCTTCGCGGGTGGTGCCTGGTTGTCCTCGCGCGGTGTCTGGTTGTTCACACGCGGCCAGGGTGATACCCCGCCGCGGCAACCAGGGAGCCCCTAGTGACCCCATTCATTGTCGCTCTGTTCCTTGCCGCACCGCCGATGAGCCCGCTCCAGACCGCCGAGAAGGCCATCGAGTCCAAGGGGTTGCTCGAGCGCATCCAAACCATGGCATCCGACGTTTTCGAAGGCCGCTCGCCGGGTACCAAGGGCGAGGAAGTGACGGTCGCCTACCTGGTCGACCAGATGAAGGCCATTGGCCTCGAGCCGGGTAACCCCGACGGCACCTATCTGCAGCGCGTGCCGCTCGTCGGCGCCGTCTCGACCTACCGCGCCGAGCTCGACACCCAGGGGAAACGCGAAGAGCTCCTCGCCCATCGTGATCTCGTCGCCGTCTCGCAGCGGCAGGTGCCCAAGGTCTCCATCGACAAGACGGACATGGTCTTCGTTGGCTACGGTGTCGTCGCCCCCGAGTACGGCTGGGACGACTTCAAGGACGTCGACGTGCGCGGCAAGACGGTCGTCATGCTCATCAACGACCCTCAGGTCGCTGACCCGGCGGACCCGACGAAGCTCGATCCCAAGCTCTTCAAAGGTCCCGGCATGACCTACTACGGCCGCTGGACCTACAAGTTCGAGATCGCCGCCAAGAAGGGCGCGGTCGCGGCGCTCATCATTCACAACACCGAGCGGGCGGCGTACCCGTGGAGCGTCGTCGTCGACAGCTGGGGTCGCGAGAACTTCGCGACCGTCGCGGCGGACAAGAACGCGGGCCGGGCGGCAATCGAGTCCTGGATCACCGAGGATGCCGCGCGCAGGCTCTTCAAGGACTCCGGTCTCGACCTCGAGGCGCTCACCAAGGCGGCGGCGTTGCGCGACTTCAAGCCGGTGCCACTGCGCCAGAAGCTCAGCATGACGCTCGAGCGGACCGAGCGACAAGTCCAATCACACAACGTCATCGGCAAGATCAGCGGCAGCGAAGCGGCCGACGCCGCGCGCTATCTCGTCTACTCGGCGCACTGGGATCACTTTGGCCGCGACGACAAGCGCGAGGGCGACAAGGTGTTTCACGGCGCGCTG
This sequence comes from Myxococcota bacterium, assembly GCA_041288095.1. Classification (GTDB taxonomy): domain Bacteria; phylum Myxococcota; class XYA12-FULL-58-9; order XYA12-FULL-58-9; family JALHOP01; genus JALHOP01. The sequence continues at coordinate 6,765 of JBGGMJ010000125.1, read as the reverse complement.
GACAACGCATCCGGCACGTCGGGGATGCTCGAGATCGCCGAAGCGTTCAAGGCGTTGAACAAGCCCGCCAAGGCCACGGTCGTGTTCGTGGCGACCACGGGTGAAGAGCGCGGCCTCCTCGGCGCCAAGTATTACGTCGAGAATCCGCTGTATCCGCTGGCGCGGACACTCGCGAACATCAACCTCGACGGGGTGAATCCCTGGGGCCGCACCAAGGATCTGCAGCTCGTCGGTGACCGCGTCTCGACGCTCGACGAGGCGCTCGAGTGGGTCACGAAACAAGTGGGACGCGTGCTCGTCGCCGATGCGCACCCGGAGCGCGGTACCCCTTATCGCGGCGACAGCTTCGAGTTCGCCAAAGCGGGGGTGCCCGCGCTCTGGCTCTACAAGGGCAACGACTACATCGGTAAGGCAAAGGGCTTCGGCGACGAGCAGTCCGCGAAGTTCTTCGCGAAGGATTACCACAAGCCCTCCGACGTCGTTGGCGCCGATTGGGATCTCGCCGGCGGAGTGGAGGACCTGCGAATCGGTTTCAGGCTCGGCTACCGCGTCGCGCAAGACGCGAAGTGGGTCGAGTGGAAACCCGACGCGGAGTTCGCGGCGAAGCGTCGTGAGACGGCGGCGCTGCGCAACTAGCGCGGCGTGAAAATGAGGACGTACTGGTTGGGTAGGAGCGGCGGTGAAGCGACGAGGCGGTAACCCGCGGTCATCATCTCGCCCTCGACGACGCCTTGTGCGAGGCGGTGCTCGGGTGGCGGGCCGACCGGCGATGACTCCGTGAAGTCGACGATGACGACGCGGCCATCGGGCTTGAGATTCGCGCGCAACGCCGCGAAGTAAGGCTCGCGCTTGGCGATGTGATGGTAGGTGTCGACGACCAGCACCCGGTCGACCTCGGCGGGCAGCTTCGGATCGTCGGCGGTGGAGAGCACCGGACGCACGTTGGTGACCTCTTCCCGCTTGGCGCGCTCTCCGAGATAGCGGACCATGTCGGGCTCGACGTCGACGCCGTAGACCTCGCCCCGCGGGACGGCACGCGCGATGCGCATGGTGAAGTAGCCCGTGCCGGCGCCGATGTCGGCGACCGTCATCGCGGGGGTGAGCTCCATCGCGTCGACGACTGCTTGCGGCCGCTGCCATTCATCGCGCTTCGGATCATCGAAGACCTCCGCCCAGGCCTCGGCTCCCTCGAAGCGCTTCTCGTGGTGCCCGTGGTGACCGTGACCGCAAGCAGTTGCCATGATGGACCCCAGGACGATGACGAGAGCGGTGCGCATGAGACGCTCTGCATTGCCGAGGTGGCGCGGCTGGTCAAGCCGCGGGCTTCGACGCGGCTGATCAGCGCGTGCGGCGGCGCGCTACCGTGGTCGCATCGCGACGTGGCCGGGCGACGAACTTCTCGTTCTTTCCGTAGAAGCTGACCTCGAGACCCTCGGCCGCGAGCTGTTCGCGCAAGACCGATGGGGTCGCGATGCGGGCGTCACAGGCCTTCACGGCGTCGAGCGCGGCGCGGTCGAACTCCGGTGAGCCGGAAGCGCGGATCAAATGCGGGTCGACGAACCGGCCGCCGCGCACCACGAAGGCAACGGAGGCCACACCGTCGGGCAACTTCTTGGCGCCGGGAGCGAGGTTGTCGTGCGCGCAGTGGTAGACCGCTTGAGCGTACTCACGTCCCTCGACTCCCGAGCTAGCGATGCGCGCGGTCGGCGAGCTAGCGGCAGCGGGATGCGGTAGTGGCGGGCGCGAGACCTCGCACGCGGCGGCAACCAGGCCGAACCCCAGGATCAATGAGAGGCGGATCATCACGGTGGCGGAAGATACGCATCGCGACACCGTTCTGCCAAGTCGTTCAGGCTACGGGGGCCGCCAATTGGCCTCCAGAGAGCGCCAGCAGCCTTTGGCGGAGCTCCCGGGCGGAGGGCCGCTTCGTTGGGTCCTTGGCGAGACACTGCATGACCAGCTCGTCGACTTCGGCGGGCACCCTGGCGTGTCGCGAGGGCGGGTCGGGGACGGTGTGGAGGTGATTGGCCCAGAGCTCGACCGAGCTGCTGCCTTCGAACGGCGCCCGACCACATAACAAGAAGTAAGCGACGCCGCCGACCGCGTAGATATCCACCGGTGGACCGACCGAGTCGGAGGCGAGAATCGTCTCCGGGGCCATGTAGAGCGGCGTGCCGGCGACCGACATTTCACGTGTGAGCTTGGCGGCCTCGGGCGTCGAGACGTCTTTGACCAACCCGAAGTCCAACACCTTCACGAAGTCGCTCATGCCGCCGCGTGTGCACAACATGATGTTCTGTGGCTTCACGTCGCGATGGATGAGCCCAGCGTCGTGCGCCTCCGCGAGCGCGGCGGTGAGCTGGGTCAGAATATCGAGTGTCCGCGATAGAGGCTGGGCGCCCTCTTTCTCCACGAGGCGGCCCAGGTCTTGTCCGTCGAGCAGCTCCATCGCGTAGTAGAACACGCCCCCGCGTGTGCGACCGAAGTCGTAGATGGCGACGGTGTTCGGGTGCGTCAGGCGGCTCGCGGCCATCACCTCGCGCTCGAAGCGCGCGACCGCGACCTCACTCGCGTGCTCGGGCGAGATCAACTTGATGGCGGTGGGACGCTTCAGCATAGCGTGGCTCGCGCGATAGACCGCGCCCATCCCGCCTTCGCCAATCTTCTCGTGCACCACGTACTGACCGAGCTGCACCACGTGCTGGACGACCTGGCGCAAGCCGTAGATCGTCTTCGAGACGATATAAACGCCAACGATGCCACCGAACATCGCGCGCATGGCGGCGAGAGTTGCCGCTTGGGGCTCGAACACATCCGCGCGCGTGTACATCGCCGCGAACCCAATCGTGAACGGTATCGCGGACACTGTCGCCACCAGAGTGGCCTGCCAGGGCTTGCTCGGTACCAGCGCGGCTCGCAGCACGAAGAAGAGGATGAAGAACGACACGACCGTGACGTCGACCGACAACGTTCGAGGCACGACGTACAAGGCCACGACCGCCGTGGTCGCGACGACCGCTGTAGCGAACAAGTCGATTGCCCGCATCGCCGGTGTTTCGCGAATCCAGTATTTGAGCGAGACGAACACCGCGCAAAGCGCCATGGCGCACGCGAGCTGCATGTCGAGCACGAACGCGAACTTCTCGGGGTCGACCGGAGGCGTGCGCAGTCGGCTGAAGACGGTGCCGCAGAGCCCGAACGCGGCGAAGTACGCGTAGAACACGACGAGCCGGCTGTGCAGCAGCTCCTTGCCCTCACCCGCTTCCGATATCGCAAGGCGATCGGCCGCGATCACCGCGCGCAGGGTTCCGTCGAGTGCTGCTGCCTTGGGGGCGGCGCTAGTCTCCACCCAGGCACTCTAGCGCGTCCGCCGGGCGCCTCAAAACGGGGCGATGCCCGTCATGGCGCGCGGTGAGGAGCTGACGTAGTCTCGCGCCATGCCGCTGTTGCTGCTGGTGTCGATGCTGGGCGTCGAGCCCTTGCCCTCGCCGACCCGCGCCGAGGTCATCGCTTACAACCTCCGTGAGTCCGCGGCCCGTTGTCTCACCGCGCGTGAGCCCGATGGGAAGCTCTGCCGCGACGCGGAGCGCCCCGTGATCATCACCGGCAAGGCGCTGGACGAGCTCGTCCGGATTCTACGGAGCCACGAAACCTACGACCGCACGCGCGCCGCGGCTTGCTTCGAGCCGCATCATTCGCTTGTCTTCTATAACGGAACATCGGCGCTCGACGAGTATACGATCTGCTTCAAGTGCCACAACACCGAGCCGGGCGGCACACGCGTGCCTTGCTCCGATCCGAACCAGTGTGTCGACGGCGAGCGTCTGACCTTCACGGACGATGCCCTGGGATCGCTCGAGAAGATCTTGAATAGGGCGAAGGTGAAGGGCGTGAAGGCGCGACGCGCGCCCGCGCACTGAAGGCTTGGCCGATCTAGGGCCCGTCTGCTAGAGGCGCGCCGGGCTCATGAGCCCGGAGGTCGCGTGATGTCGTATCGCAGTTGGCTCGGAGTCGTGTTCTTGGCGTTCGTCACGTCGCTCGCGGCGTGTGGCGGTGACGGAAAGGCCGACGACGATGATCGCGGTCCTGGAGACAGCGACAACGATAGCGACAACGACAACACCGGCGACAACGACGGTGGTGACGACGACACCAACCAAGGCACGCCCCACGATCCGCCTCCCGGCATCAACGACCCGGAGAGGGTCCACACGAGCGGCGGCGCTTCGTGGACCTTCCTCGTGTACATGGTCGCCGACAACGACCTCGAGCCGTTCGCTCTCCTCGATCTCGAGGAGATGATGGTCGTCGGCACGCGCGCCGGCTTCAACATCGCGGTGCAGATCGATCGCGCCGAGGACTTCTCCGACGGTGGTATCGGCGGGCTCGGCAACTTTACCTCGACGAAGCGCCTGCTGGTGAACGAGGGGTCGCTGACGCAGGTGTCTGACTTAGGCGAGCTCAATCACGGCCAGAGCGCGCGACTCTCCGACTTCATCGTTTGGGGTGCGCAGACGTATCCCGCGGACAAGCTGGCCGTCATTCTCTGGGACCACGGCAGCGCCTGGCCGGGCTTCGGCGCCGACTTTTCGGATAACTACGACGCGCTGACGATGCCCGAGACCGCCTTGGGACTCGAGGTGGCGCTGTCGACGCTCGGTCGCACGAGCATCAATCTCCTCGGATTCGATGCGTGCCTGATGGGCGCGCTCGAGACGGGGCTCGCGCTGCGCCCCTATGCCGAGTTCCTGCTTGCCTCCGAAGAGCTCGAGCCTGGACATGGCTGGGACTACCGCGCGTTGGATTCGGTCACTGGGACCTCGACCGTGACGGCTCTTGGCCAAGCACTGATCGCCGGTTTTGCCGCTCAGGCCGATACCGAAAACACCGACGACAACATCACCTTGTCGCTGGTCGACCTCTACAACCTGAAGGCAGTCGAACGCGCCTTGCACGCGATGGACAACGCGCTCGTCGGTGACAACTCCGTGACCCCTGTGGTCGTGCGCGCCCGCGACGAGGCCCTGGAGTTCGGCCGTGATCCTTCTGGGTCCGCTTCGGCGAACATGCTCGACCTGGGCAACATTGCTTCCGCTATCGCGGCGTCCGTGCCGACGCTTGCGACTTCGGCGAATCAATTGACCGCGGCGATTCAGGCCGCTGTCATCGCCAAGACGAGCGGCCGCACCACTGCTTCGGCCACCGGCATCGCGGTCTACTGGCCGCCTTACCGCAGTGCCTACAACGCGGCCTACGACTCCGTCCCCGGCATCAACGCCTGGCGCAACTTCCTCGAGACCGCGCAAAGCGCCGCCCATACCGGTGGCGATGTCGTCCCCAGGTTCACCGCGGACCCGGTCCTGGTTCAGATCGCGAGCAGTGGCAGCGCCTACCTCTACGGCGCTCAGCTCGAAGCCGGCACGGAGGTCAACGTCGTCGAGACCGGGCTCTATTACGGGGTCACGCAGGGCGACAACATCTTCGTGCTTGGCGACTCGTTCGGCGTTCTCGATGCAGACCGCTACGTCGTCGGCGCCTGGGACGGTTACGTGTTGACCATCACGCAGGGCGTCGACTCGGTGTTCGGCTACCTCAGCTTCCAGGAAGCCGGCGATGGCACGACGCTCGCGGCGATTCCCTTCTTCTATCAGCGGCCGGGCGAGTCCACGGCGACCTCGGCGATCTACATCGTCACTTACGACACGAACGGCGTGCCGCAGCAGTCGACGCTCTATCAGTACAGCGACGCTGGCTACGCTGAGCTGACGCCCGAAGTGGGCTCGGCGCTCTACGCGGTGCAGGGCCTGCTCACGGACAACGGTATCGAGTTCATTTTGGTGGATTCCGTGGCGTTCGACCCGACCGAGGCTCTGTCGCTCGCGTATTCGCTCGTGCTGGGTAACGCGAGTTGGGAAGCGTTCACGCTCTTGTTCGCCACGGGCTCGACGGGGGACGGAGACGCCGTCTCGTCGCTCGAGCGGAACTGGCCGCCGCTGTGAAGAAGCTCTGCCTGACAGTCTTCGCTGTGTTCGCGATAGCGTGCACTAAGTCCGCTACAGTGGAAGCCCCGGTGTCTGATAGCGGCCCCACGCTCGCGGGTGCCGACGCCCCAATGCCACCACCGCGGCCGGTGTTACCGGCTACTGTGTCGTTGAATCCAGCTCCGGCGACGAGCCCGACCTTCACGGTTCAGGGCTGCGCCAGCGCCACGCGGTCTGCCGCTCCCCAGAACGACGGACACGACATGACCGAAGCGGTGCACGTCAGCACGACGTCCGCCGGAGTGGTCGTGAGCCACAAGGTGCGCCACGCCTGCTGCTTGAAAGGCTCGGTCGAGACGAGCGTAGAGGGAAACGTCGTCACGGTGCGCGAGCAGCTCACCGGTAACCCGTGCCGTTGCCTGTGTGGATCCGGGATCGAGACGAACGTGCCGCTTGCGCCGGGCAACTACGACGTCAAGGTGATCGTCGAAGCGGCCACTCAGAAGCCGCGTGAAGTTGCATCGCAGCAGGTGACGGTCACCGCCCCCGAGTAAAAGCGCGGCGTCGTCCCAGGGTCCGGGAAAGATCGCCTCCATCCGCGCATGGTGTGGTTCTACGTACCAAAGGAGCCCCCCATGACCGGTTCGAAAGCGCGTTTCCTCGCGCTCTGCGCATCCGTGTTTGTTGGCCAGAGCTTTGCCTGCGGCGGCGAGGTGTCGGGCGATGTCGCGTCCGGCGAGCTGACGTTCCTCGATCTCGACGCGGCGGCTGCCCGCGTGGAATC
>JBGGMJ010000124.1:0-45578 GCA_041288095.1 Myxococcota bacterium | reverse complement strand
AAGACGACGTATTCGTTCGCTTGCGGACCCGTGCCGCGCACGACGCCGACCACGTTCTGCACGGTGCTCGCGGCGATGCCGGCGCGCTTCAAGGCCTCGAGGCTCAGGTTGCCGCTGAAGCCGCCGTTCTTGGGCAGGCGGTGGCCGTGCTCGCGACGGATGATGTCGTGCTCTTCTTTGCTGGTGGTGTCGTCGAGATAGAAGCCGTGCTGGAAGAGCTTCGGCCCCAAGGTCGGGTGACCGTGGATGTTGAGCCGCGGCTCGATCTCGAAGCCGACGAGATCGAACGTCTGGAAGAACGGGTTGCCCGACGGGTCGCCGGCGTTCACGCCCTCGAGGCCGTACTTCTTCATGAGGTCGGCGCCGTACTTCGACGCGGCGTTGTAGCCCTCCGAGGGGCTGCCGCGGCCACGCAGCTCCGCCGACGCCAGGTACGTGATGTGCGTCATCGGATCGGCGTCAGGGTTCGCCGCTTTGCCTATCGAGGTGACGGCCGCGACGCCCTTGGTGCCGACGCGCTCGAGGGTGGACGACGTCGCCGCGACACCCTGGCCGCTGCGCAGGACCGCGCCTTTGGCGGCGAGCTCGCGCAGTGGGCCCGAGGAAGCGGACAAAAGGGGCTTGGTGCCCAGCGTGAGGCGCTGAGCCTTGCGGATGTCGTTGGTCATGGCTTGGGTCCGGGAAGAGGAAGGAACCAAGGTTATCTTGCGGGGGAGCCGGAAGTTGCTTCGCCACTAAAATGGGGACACCAACCATTTTTCCGCTGCGAGCGGTTGCCTGGAAAATGGTTGATGTCCCCATTTTAACCGGGAACGGCCGGATGTTGCCTGGGATGGCCTCGGCTCCCTAGGTATAGCCGAGGCTATAGTTTATATTCGCGCCAATGAATCGCCGCGGAACCCTGAGCGAACGCACTCACGCCGGCATGATCGAAGCGCTCGCCGGCCGCCGCTCGCCGCTGCAGTCGTTCCTCCTCTTCGCTGGTCCAGCGGTCATCGCGTCCATCGCCTACATGGACCCGGGCAACTTCGCGACCAACATCCAGGCGGGCTCGAAGTTCGGCTACACGCTGCTTTGGGTGGTGGCCGTGGCGAACCTCATCGCCATGCTCTTCCAAGGGCTATCGGCGAAGCTCGGCATCGTCACTGGCAAGAACCTCGCCGAGATGTGCCGCGAGCGTTTCAGCAAGCCGGTCGTCATCGCCATGTGGATCGTGAGCGAGGTGGCCGCTATGGCGACAGATCTCGCCGAGTTCCTGGGCGGCGCCATTGGTTTGTCGCTCCTCTTCGGCATGCCGATGCTCGCGGGCATGGCCGTCACCGCGGTGCTCACCTTCGCCATCCTGGCATTCGAGCAGAATGGGTTCCGGCCGATGGAGATCATCATCGGCGTGCTCGTCGGCATCATCGCGCTCTGCTACGTGATCGAGCTCTTCATCGCGCCCATCGAGTGGCTCGACGTCGTCAAGAGCCTCGGCTCACCGCGCATTCCCAACACCGAAGCGCTCGCCATCGCGGTCGGCATCATCGGCGCGACAGTCATGCCGCACGCCATCTTCCTGCACTCCTCGCTGACCCAGGGACGGTTCGTCGGCCGAGATGTCGCCGAGAAGCGCCAGCTGGTGCGCATCTCGAACCGCGAGGTGATCATCGCGCTCGCGCTCGCCGGCATCGTCAACGCGGCCATGGTGATGATGGCCTCGAGCGCGTTTCACGCCGGGCACAGCGAAGTCGCCGAGATCGAAACCGCGTATCACACGCTGACGCCGCTCCTCGGCATCGCCGCCGCCGGCATCTTCCTCATGTCGCTCATCGCCTCGGGCATCTCGAGCTCGGTCGTCGGCACCATGGCGGGTCAGGTGATCATGCAGGGCTTCGTCGGCTTCCGCATTCCCGTCTGGGTGCGTCGCGTGGTGACCATGGTGCCGGCGTTCATCGTCGTCGGCATGGGCCTCGATGCGACGCGCTCGCTGGTGTTGAGCCAGGTCGTGCTGTCCATTGCCCTGCCCGTGCCGATGGTGGCGCTCGTGCTCTTCACGCGCGACCCGCGCCTCATGGGCGAGCAGGCCAACAGCAAGCTCACCGACGGCGTGGCTTGGCTCGGCGCCGGCTTGGTGCTGGCGCTCAATTTGGTGCTCATCCTCTCGACTCTGGGCGTCGAGATCTCGCTCTTCGGCTAACGCGGTTTGACGACGAAGCTTTGCGCGATGCCCTGCGCCAGCTTCTCGAGCGAGAGCGGCGACAAGGCGTCGACGGTCTTACCCTCGGACCACGCGATCAGATAGTCGCGCAGCGCCTCGGTGTATTGCTTCTCGTTGGCCTCGAGCGCGACGATGTCATTGACCGCTTCAGCGGACTGATACTCGCCGGGCCCACCCAGCCACGGTGGCAGATTGGTCGCCTGCACCCCAACCTCCGCGACCCATTCGACGATGCGCTCGCGCATGCGGGCATCGCGGAACTCGAACCAGCGGCGACGCTCCTCGGGCAGCGTCAGCAAAATGTCCTTGAAGCGACGGAAGGCACCCTTGCCGTTGATGGCGGCTTCCATGCGCGCCTTGACGCCCGGCTCCTCGACCTGGCGGATGAAGTCGTCGAGCCACTGGTACTGGATGCGCGAAGGGATGGCCTCGATGGGGGCGTAGCGCGTGGTTTGCTCGCGGACCTGAGCGAGACGCGCGTCGCCAGGCGGGACTTTGAGTACACGCCCATCCTCGAGGGACAGGAAACACCGTACCTCGGGCATGTTCATTTGGAAGGCGCTGTGTAGCGCTGGCCAGTCGACGTTGAGATCACGCACGGTCGTATCCTAGTGGCTTCCACGATCGACCCGGCTGCCGGCACGTGCCGGGGTCATCGCTACCCTAAGATTCGCCGTCGATCGCCTTCTGGCCAGAGGGGTCGTCGATTTCTTTGCTGGAATTGGTATTTAGCGTCTTTTCCAGCGCCTTGGCGCGCTGGCGCTCGCTGTCCACGAGGTCCTTCAGCTCGGCGAGCTGCTGGCGGTCGAGGTCGAGACTGCGCGCCAGGTCGTCGCCACGGCGGCGGCTCATGTCGAGAGCGCGCTGCACCTCGTCGAGGCGGCGTTTCAGCGCATCCCGTTCGCTCTCGGCGGCTTGCCTGGCCTGCGTGGCCGCGCCCCGCTCGATGGCGATGGTGTCCTGAAGCTCGGCGACGGCGGCCTGGTCACGCGCGGCTGCCGCCTCGAGCTCGCTGGCGCGTCCTTCGGCTTGGTTGACGGCACCTTCGAGCGTCGCGATGCGCTCCTCCCACACCATCACGTTGGCGCTCATCGCGGCGCTCTCTTCGAGGAGGTCGGCGATCTGCGCTTCGAGAGAGGCGCGGTCGCTACGGTGCCGCGCCAGCTCACCGGCCAACTCGTCGGGCGTGAGGTTTCCCGCGTTGAGCTGCTCGGCCTCGTGACGCAAGCTCGCAAGCTCGTTGACGGCGACCTCGAGCTCACTGCGGGCGTTCGCCAGCTCGACTTCGGAGGTGCCAGCTTCGTTGACGGCGCCGCCCAGCTGCCACTGACTGCGCGCGATGTGCTCGTTCGCCGCGGCGAGATCATGCTTCAAGTGGTCGCGCTCTTGGCGGAGCGCTTCGACCTCGGCGCCGGCGAGCCGCTCCCACGCGGTGAACGGCATCTGCACCATGGTGAGCTTTTCGTTGTGGCGCGTGTCGGGCGCGAAGATGACGACATAGCTCATCGGCTCGTCATCGGCGCCGTCGGCCCAGGTGCGGTCGAGCTCCGGCTCGAGCTCCTCGACACCGACGTCGTAGAGCATGTGACCAACCAGCGGCGTCTGGGCGAACACGGTCGCGACGCCGAACGACGCGCCCAAGATGCGTGCCGCGTCATCGGCGGAGCTGGTGGCGATGACGATGGCGCCGTCGGGAGTCAGCACCTCACGCAGGCCACTCATCCAAGCCGGGTCCTGCGCGATGCGGGCGATGAGATCGAAGCAGACGACGACGTCGAACGAGCTGGGCCCGAAGGGCAGGGGTAGCGCCACCGGCGGCACGAGCTGCAGCTCGACGTTCTGGGTCGTGAGGTCACGGCGCACTTGCTCGGGAGCGCAGACCGCGATGCTCTTGGCCCCCGCGGTCACCAGGGCGTCGATGCAGCGAGCGTCGCCATGAATCGCGAGGTCTAGGACGCGCGCTCCGTGCACCAGGCCCGAGAGGGCGGCATAACGCGCCTCCGTCTCCCCGTAGAGGGTGGCGCTCATGCCTTACAGCGCCTCGCCCTTGGGCTTCTCGACAGGCTCGGCTTCGCTCGTCTTTGGGCTGGGCGTGGGCGGCGCGCCAAGGACGGTGTCGGGCTTGGTGCGGTCACCGAGAGCGGCGCGATAGTCACGGGCCCACTTGGTCATCTGCGTGACCCACGCGTCGGCGTCGCTCGGCCGCGAGGTACCGAGCTCGAGCGCCAACTTGAGCTCCGCGACCGCCTTGTCGAAGTCGTCCGCGATAGCGTACGCGAGTCGCTTACCGTTGCGGTAGGCGAGGTCGGCGCGCAGCGACTTGAGCTCGGAGCGCTGCTCCTCGGAGAGGCCGGGGAGGAGTGAGCAGCGGCTGACGTAGCCGCTCGCCATCTCGAACGAGTCGGCGTCGTTGGCCTGGAGGCGGGCGCGGGCCCAGCCGGCGAGCAGCGAGAAGAGCGCGCGATCGAGCTCGACACGGTCTTCGAAGTCCTCGATCTCGTCCACCTTCTCGCCCGCGGGCACCTTGATGGGCGCGTACGCCGACTGCAGATCCTTCGCGTCCGGCGCGAATGGCTCGTAGCCGATGGGCAGCAAGCGCCCGCGCTCGATGAAGACGATGCCGCCCTGATTGCGCATGCGGAAGTGACGCTGATTGCGCTCGGCGAGCAGATAGGCGACGGCGCCGCCCAATGCGACCACCAAGCAGAACACCAGGAGGCCGGTGAAGAACCGACCAATGCCGCCGTATTGGCTACGTTGGACCACGGTACACCCCGATGAACGGGAGGTTGCGATACTTGCCAGCGTAGTCCAGGCCGTAACCGATGACGAATTCGTTGGGGATGCGGAAGCCCACGTAGTCGAGCGGGATCTTCACGCGGGCGTTGTCCGGCTTCTCGAGAAGCGTGCAGACGCGCACCGAGGCGGGCTTACGCGTTTGCATGCTCGCGAGCAGATACTGCATCGACAGACCGGTATCGACGATGTCCTCGACGAGCACGACGTCTTTGCCTTCGATGGTCTTGGTGAGGTCGTAGGTAATCTGGACGACACCGCTCGACTCGGTGTCGTCGCCGTAGCTCGAGATGCCCATGAACTCGCACTGCACCGGCAAGTCGACGGCGCGGATCAAGTCCGCGAAAAAGGGCACCGAGCCTTTGAGGATGCCCACGAAGATCGGCGAGCGACCCGCGAGGTCGCGGGTGATCTGCGCGCCGAGCTCGGCGATACGCCGCTTGATGGTCTCGGCATCGTAGAGAACGTCGATGTGGTCACGCCAAGTGGTCATACGTAGCTGTTGTTCAAGATCTCCCCGAGGCCACCGGCGCCCGGGACGATGTATTGCTTCTCGTTGAGACCGCGCTCCTCGGACCAACGCTCACCGAGCCCGGTCTTGAGCACGTCGGGCTCCGACATGCCGCGATCGAGGCGCACGGCGTAGACGATGGCATCGGGGTGCGTCGTCGTCATGTGCTTCAAGTATTCGGGCGTCACGATGAGGTGCAGCGCGATGAGCTTCATCGGCGTGCCGCCCTCCATGTCCTTGTACATGTTCATCGCCCAGCTCATGCTGCCGCCGGTCGCGCCCATCGGGTCGGGGAACAAGACGACCGCGCGATCGACGCCGCCGCCGATCTTGCTACCGGAGACCGACACGCCTTGCACCGCGCCGGCATCGTTGGTGACACGGTTCATGTAGACGTGGTCTTGGCGCACGGCGTCCGGGTTGAGCAAGCGCACCAAAGTCTCGAAGGCGATCTGCGACGGCAGAGTGCCGGCACGCGCGACGTCGACGGTGACGACCTTGGTGGCGGCGTCGAGGATCTGACCGCTCCAAACGCCGTTTGGCGTCGCCGCGAACATGCGGGTGCGGACCTCGGCCGGACTGCGCGGAAACTCCGCGGCGATGACGATGCGCACCAGGGTCTCGTAGATGTCGCGGACCAACCAGGTGACTTCGGGTTGTAGCGTCTCCGGCCGCGACAGGCGCGCGAGCTGCGTCAGCATCACGGGATCGCCCAGGAGATGGACGTTCGGGCCGTAGCGGTGCTCGAGCTGCGGCGGGCGGTAGGAGTAGGAACGATAGACGGTCTCTCGCATCGCGGGGCGACCATAGCGGCTTTGCTCCGCTCGATCCAAGACGCGTCGTTGGCGATTTTGCGCAACTCTACCGCGCAACGCCGATATTCGATCTGAGTACATAGCGGGACCTAACCTCGCGGCTGCACAGGGGCAGCACATGGAAGCGGTCTCGCGAGGAGACCCACCATGGCAGGACCGTTCGGTGTCGGACCGAGTGCGCCCGGCAACTACTCCTTTCGCGCAGCTCCCCCAGGTGCATTGGCTCGGCCGATGCCGGTGCCGCTTGCACCAGGACCACTTGGCGGGCGTCCGCCGGTGCTCGTGCCCGGTCCTGTCCCAGGCGGATTTTTGGGAGGGGCTCGGCCGCTCCCCACCATGCCTGGCATTGGAATCGCGCCGCCGGGTCGCGCGGGTGGTATCCCACAGCGCCCGCCGGTGCTCGTGCCCGGTGTGCCGGGTGGGCCCGCGCCGATCGCGCGGCCAATGCCGACCGTGCCAGGGGTGACTATGCCTGGCCGCACGGTCCCGGGTGTGACCCTGCCTGGTCGCACGTTGCCGGGTACGCTGCCCCCGCGAGCCGGTGGCTACAATCCGCAACAACCGCCGGTGCTCGTCCCTGGCCAGCAGCCTGGCGGGCCGACGATGCCCAACGGTCGGCCGATGCCCACGGTTCCTCCGGGTATGGGTCAATATCCGGCGCGCACCGGCACGCCGACGAACGGCCAGTGCGGCATGTTCAACAACTACGGTCTCATCGGCTTCTTCGATAAGACGGTGGGCGCCGCGGTGAAGCGGCTGATGGGCATGCGCGACACGTGCATCCCCGGCTACAGCGGCGTTGGCGCCCCGCCGGGATCGGGCACGATGATGACGCCCGGCATGACGCCCGGCGCCGGCATGGTTCCAGGCGCAGGTATGACGACCCCCGGCGGTCGCGTCATGCCGCAGATGACCCCTCGGGTCTTTCGATGATGAAGGCCGCGTTGCTCTTGCTCTCGGGCTGTGTGCTCGCCTGTAGCGGGAGCACGCGGACCACTCCGTTGTCGCCACTCGGTGGCGACAGCGGTGGAGACTCGCGCACGACCACCGACCAGGATGATCCGGTCGACGTCGTGCCCGACGAGGACGACGACGATCCGATCATTCCTCCTCCCGAGGTCGATGATCCGACCTTCGGTGACGATTGCGACACCACGGCGGAGTGCGGGCCGGGCCTCGTGTGCAGCGGCCTCGCCGTCGGCAGCACCATCTGCACCGTCCCGTGCATCGGCACCGGCCGCGGCGGCAACGACGACTGCCCCACGGGCTTTGCTTGTTACAACTACGAGTCGACGACGCTCGACGGCGTGCAAATCTGCCTCGCCGACTGGCAGCTCGGTGCCGGTGAAGCGGGTTACCCCTTCACGACCCCGCCGGGTGGCGCGTGCACTGACTCCGACAACGAGTGTCAGACCCAAGTGTGCGACACCGCGACCGGGACCTGCGTCGTGCAATGCGCGGCTGACCGTGACTGCGGCAGCGGCGAGGTTTGCTACGCCTACCCGGCCGACATGGGTTACCTGCACGTCTGCATCGCGAGCGACCTGTCGCGGTATCGCTCGACCGGCGAGAGCTGCAGCGACCCCAGTGAATGCGATAGCGGAATGTGCGTCGGCAGCGAATGCGTTGCGCATTGCCGCGCGGCACCCGACTGCGGGCCGAGCGAGGCCTGCGGTTTCTATCCCCTCATCGACGACGGCGGCCAGCGCGGCTGGACCAGTGTCTGCATCGGGCGCCTCTACAGTGGCCACGGCGACCTTTGGGACGACTGCGACACTGACTCCGATTGCGCTGGCGAGTGGTGTCTCGAGGGCATGTGCACGACGCCGTGCGCGACGCGCGACGATTGCGATGAGCTCATGGTGGGCACCGAATGCATCCAGCTCAACTTCGCGAGCTCCGATGCGGCCTTCTCGGGTGGTTTCTGTCTGATGCGTTGAGTGTTAGCGTCGCCGCGTGGGTGAGCTGACCTTCCTTTATCCATGGCTGCTCGGCGGAGCGGCGCTCGCGAGCCTCCCGGTCATCATTCATTTGATCGGGCGGCGGCGCGCGCCCGTCGTGAAGTTCGCGGCATTCGATTTCCTGATGGCCGTGAACAAGCGCTTGGCGCGGCGCGAGCGGCTGCGCCAGATCTTGCTCCTGGTCTTGCGGACCCTCGCGGTGCTCGCTCTGGTCTTCGCGGTGGCGCGGCCGATGCCGAAGCGCGCCGCCGACGCCGGCAACGCGAGCAAACGGGTCGCCATCGTCTTCGATGCGTCAGCGTCTATGCGCTACGAAAAGGGCGGACGCTCGCTCTTCGAGAACGCCAAGCGCCAAGTACGGGACGTGATCTCGCACCTCGCGCCGGGTGACGCCGCGACCCTGGTGGTCGCCGGCCGCGACGTGACGCCAGTGTTTCAAGCGCCAACGCTCGAGCTCACGACGGTGCGCGACGCGGTCGACAAGATCGCGGCTCCCGACGGCGTCGCCAACATGGGCGCGGCCATCGACATGGCGCTGTCGCAGCTCGGCAGCGACGGCGGCAACGCCACGCTGGTCATCGTCAGCGACCTCGCCGAGAACGGCTTCGCGAACCTCCGGCCCACCGCGATGGAGCCGGCGCCCGAGGTGCGCCTCATCGACGCCGCCGAGCGCTCGACCCCCGCGGCGCTGCCGAATCTCGCCATCGAGAGCGTGCTCGTCGAGGGCGCGGGCGATCAAGCGTCGGAACGACGCATCCGCGTCACTGTCCGCAATTACGGACCGGAGGGCGTGCGCGAAATACCGCTCGAGCTGCGCGTCTCCGGCGAGGTCACCCAGCGCGTCCTCGTCGAGATCCCCGCCTACGGGGTGACCGAGAAGACGTTGACCTATGCATTCGCCGGGACCGGTGTGTTCCGCTGCGAGGTGACGCTGGTCGGTGACGGCGCCTACGCGAGCGACGACACCATGGCGTTCGTCGCCGAGATCGCGCCCGGCGTGCGGGTGCTCGCGATCGACGGCGAC
The DNA here is from genome assembly GCA_041288095.1 of Myxococcota bacterium. Classification (GTDB taxonomy): domain Bacteria; phylum Myxococcota; class XYA12-FULL-58-9; order XYA12-FULL-58-9; family JALHOP01; genus JALHOP01. The sequence goes on along the minus strand of JBGGMJ010000124.1, from coordinate 36,271 downwards.
CCGCGCACCACGCCATATGACGACGAGCTCTTCTTCTTCGAGCACGCCGTGCAAGCGGTGCCCAAGGGCGACCCGCCCATCGACCTGCGCATCGTCGGGGTCGACGAGGTCGTCCAAGACTTTTCGCTCGAGGGGTACGACGTCATCGTGCTCGCCAATGTCGCCGAGCTCCCCACCGACGTCATCGCGCGCCTGGTGAAGTTCGTCGGCGCCGGTGGAGGCTTGTTCTTCACGCTCGGCAGCGAGGTGCGCTTCGAACGCTATAACGCACTGTTCGGCGAGCTCCTGCCGCACCCGCTGCGCGACTTGCACAAGGCCGCCGACGAGGTCGCGGGGACGCCGCCCTTGGCCCTCGGTGACATGGACTGGGACCACCCGGTGCTCGCGGGCTTGGGGCAAGCGGCGCAGGAAGGTCTGCGCGCCTCGCGCACCCGCAGCTACTTCAACGTCGACGTCGGCTCGCGCAACAAGACGCTCGCCATCCTCCGCTTCGACAACGGCGCGCCGGCGCTCATGGAGCGCCGCGATGCCTCGAAGGGCCGCGTCATGTTGCTCGCCACCAGCGTCGACGTCGATATGAGCGACCTGGCGCTGCGCAGCACCTATCCAGCGTTGGTGCAGCGCTGCGTGCGTTACCTCGCCAAGGCCATCGACGCCTCGAGCCTCGCACCGGTGCGTGTCGGCGCGACCGTCGATCTGCCGGTGCCCTCGGGAGCGGACGCGGTCGCCCTGGTGTCGCCTAGCGGCACGCGCCTCGAGCGCAGCAGCGATGATGGCACCCGCCGCCGGCTCGAGCTGGGGCCGCTCGTCGAGCCGGGCTTCTATAGCGCACAGATGCTCGGCAAGGATTGGCAGCCTGCCCCGCGCCTCGACGTCGCCGTCAATGCAACGCTCGACGAATCCGATTGGAAGCCGGTGCAACCATCGCGCATCGCCGAAGCGCTCGGCGGTGACAGCGGCGATCGGGTAGTCTCGGTGACCATCGGCGCTGGTCAGTACGATGACCCGTTCGCCCAGCGCGGCTACGCGTCGTATCTCTTGCTCACGTTGTGCTTGGTGTTCATCGGCGAGAGCTTCCTGGGCTCCCGCGGCTAAGGTAAGGGTGACACATGCGTAAGGCCGATTGGATCTGGCGAGACGGTTCGTTCGTTGCCTGGGATGACGCGCGGGTGCACGTCACGACGCACTCGTTGCACTACGGGCTCGCGGCCTTCGAGGGCATCCGTTGTTACGCGACCGACAAAGGCGGCGCCGCCATCTTCCGTCTGCAAGAGCACTTGAAGCGTCTCTACGACTCGGCGCACATCGCCGCCATGCAGATCACCGTGCCGCTGCCACAGGTCGTCGACGCCTGCGTCGAGCTGGTGCGCAAGAATCAGATGCTCGACGGCTGCTACCTGCGTCCGATCGTCTACATGGGCGAAGGCGAGCTCGGCATCGCCGCGCAGAACCCAACGCACGTCGAGGTCATCGCTTGGCGCTGGGGCACCTACCTCGGCGAAGAGGGCGTGAAGAACGGTATTCGCTGCAAGATCTCGAGCTTCCGCCGGCCCGCCGTCGACTCGATGCTCGCCAAGGGCAAGATCACCGGCAACTATGTGAGCTCGATCCTCGCGCGCCGTGAAGCCAACGCCGCCGGCTACCAAGAAGCGCTGCTCCTCGATCCGCAGGGCTACGTCGCCGAAGGGTCGGGCGAAAATCTCTTCCTCGTGGTCGAAGGCAAGGTGCGCACACCGCCGAAGGGCGCGGCCATCTTGCACGGCATCACGCGTGACACGGTGATCCAGCTGCTCGGCGATACCGGCATCAGCGTCGAGGAGAGCTTCATCTCGCGTGACGAGCTCTACTGCGCGAGCGAGGTGTTCCTCACCGGCACGGCGGCCGAGATCACGCCGGTGCGCGAGATCGATAATCGCCGCATCGCCAGCGGCAGTCCGGGCGAGGTCACGCGCCTGGTGCAGAAGGCGTACGCTGAAGCGGTGCGGGGCCAAAACGAGAAGCGTATCGGTTGGCTCACGCGCGTCTAGCGTTGCCGCCGTGCGACGCCTGGTCCCTGACGGCCTGACAGATCCTCGCCTTGGCCAGCTTTCGAGGGCGGCGGGTAGCTCTATGTGATGGCAACGTTGGAAGGCGCACACCCGTTGGTCGACGAGCTCGCTCGCGGGCTCGACGAGCGCGCGCTGCGCTTCTCCGACAAAGACGTCGCCTTCGCGGCCGTGCAAACGCTGCAGCTCCCGAACCCATCGTTCTACAAGGTGCTCGGCGATCTGGTGCGGTTGCACAGCGCTCTCCACGTGCTCGACGAGGGTGGGGCGGCCGCCAATCAAATCGAGAAGCTCGTGAACGACCTTGCGGTGGAGCTTGCAAAACGCTCCTATACCTCGCGCCTGTCCGCTGAAGCGGATGCGCGCCGGGCCGCTTCGTTCATCGATGGCCGCGGCGAGAGTGGTGGCTCGCCGCGGCCAACTATTCGCTCAGTGTTACGTCCGGTGAACCCAAAAGGGGCCACGCATGGCTACCGCCGCTGACTTCGTCTCCTTGGCACATCAAGCCATCGGCTCACGTGAGCTCGCACCCGCCGCGGGCAACGTCTCGCGCGTCGAATATTCGCGCCTGCAGCAGGCATGGCACGAAGCTGGGCCGTCGGGTCAGATGCAGGTGCAGATGCAACGCACCTTCGATGCACCATTCGGGCAACGCGAGGCGTATCTCAAGCTGATCGACGCGCTAAGAGCGCGGCAGCCGTTCGACGCCTACCAGCAGAGCTTGGTGCGGTAAGAGCGCGGCATCGACCGCCGCGCTAGCCGACCTACTTGGCGTCGCCGAAGAGCTTGGCCTTCGAGGGCGTCGAGCCGTTCTTGGCCAGGGCCTTCTTGCGGCGCTTGCCGAGGGCGCGGGTCTTGTTCTTCAGCTTGGTCATATGCGCTTTGGTCGTCGAGGCCACGTCGAGCTCCGGTCGAGAGTAAGGGGGCGGCAGATGCCGTTACCGACCCATACTTGTCAAGCTTCGACCCGGCTTGGGGTTTCCCAGCCTTGAAATCCTGACATCGAGATCATGGTGTTACGTGGGCCGACGTATGTACGCATAAGTGTGCACTAAACGGGCGTGCATCGACCCTGTCGTATACGATATGGGCCCGACCTGGGTGTTTGCCTTTACGCTGGGTTTGCACCTGGAAACTCGTCGCTGTGGTCGAAGGAGCCGTTCGAATGCTCGGGCTGTGTCTCAATCGTTCGTATCTGACGGGCTTGCTCATGCTCGTCGGCCTGATTGGCCTCGCGGGCTGCGGTAAGAAACCTGGTGCTGGCCTCGTTTGTCCGCCGCCTGGTGAAACTTGCTACGACGAGACCGGCGCCTGCTTCCTGCCCGATGGGACGCCTTGCGAAGACGCGGACGGCGACGACCCCATCACCGACGAAGACATCGATCCTAGCGATGGCGGCGATGGCACCGACGACGACGGTGACGTCATCAATTCGCTCCCGAGCTGCGACTGCACCATCAGCGCCACCGACACCGACGGCGACTGCATCCCCAACGCCACCGAGTCCGCCGCCAGCTACACCAACCCCGCCGTGAAGGACTCCGACGGCGACGGCATCAACGACGGCTGCGAAGACCGCAATCTCAACGGCCAGCGCGACGCCGGCGAGAGCAACGCCAACGACAACGACAGTGACAACGACTGCATCCTCGACGGCCTCGAAGACCGCGACCACGACGGCCGCTTCGAGCTGCTCTTCGGCGAGACCAGCCCCAACCTCGTCGACTCTGACCGCGATAACGTCCCGGACGGCGGCCCCAGCGGCGAAGACAAGGACTGCGACGGTAACGTCGACCCGTTCGTCGACACCAACAGCAACGGCTGCTGGGAGCCGGGCGAAGGCCAAGGCGAGACCAATGCGGCGCTTGCCGACACCGACGGTGACGGCATCGGCGATGGTCGCGAAGACTTCGATCAAAACGGCGTCTGCGACAGCGACGAAAACAGCTGCGCCTTCGTGGCCGACACCGATTGCGACCAGTTGCCCGACGGCTCCGAGGACAAGAACCGCAACGGCCAGCTCAACAGCGGCGAGACCAACCCGCGCAACAACGACAGCGACAACGACGGCATCCTCGACGGCACCGAGGATGCAAACCACAACGGCATCGTCGAGTCGGAGACCGAGACCGATCCGCGCAGCGTCGACAGCGACGGCGACACCATTCCCGACGGTACCGAAGACGCGGACCACGACGGCGTCGTCGACCCGCCGCCGACCGGCGCCGATGGCTGCTGGACGGGCGTGACTCCGGGTGAGACCAATCCGCGCCGCGTCGACAGCGACGGCGACCAGATCAGCGACGACGACGAAGACAAGAACAAGAACGCCCAGTGCGACAGCGGCACTATCGCCGATCCGAACGCGCCCGGCGGCACCCGCGAAGGCTTGGTCGAGAGCTGCGCCTTCCTCGCCGACACCGATTGCGACGGTCTCAGCGACAGCGCCGAAGACAAGAACCGCGACGGCACCTACCAGCTCGCCGAAACGGACGCGCGCTTCAACGACACCGACCGCGACGGCCTCATCGACGGCTGCCCGATCGGCTTCAACTTCACTCAGTGCGAGGACCTCACCAACGACGGCCGCGTCGATCCGGGCGAGACCGATCCCCGCAGCGTCGACACCGATCTTGACGGTCTCGATGACCGCTGCGAAGTGCAGTTCGACCCGAGCGGCTGCACCTCGCCGTCCTGCATCACCAACGCCACGGTCGAAGACACCGACGGTGACGGCAAGCTCGACGGCGAAGAGGATGCCAACCACAACTGCCGCTTCGAGCCGCCAACCGAGACCGACCCGCGCGTGAACAATCCGCCGCCGGCGCCGGGCACGCCCGAGTATCCGCGCTCGCAGGTCTGCGACGCGCAGAACTTGAAGCAGCTCACGTTCGCCGAGGCGTCCGATACCGCGGTCGATTACCGCGTTGCCTTCGAGGTCGAGAAGTTCAACGGCGTTTCCGCCGAGTACACGACGCGCGCCTTCGGCATCGAGCTCGCCGGCGCCAACAACGCCATCGTCGAGGACGATCCGAACGACATGGTGTGGGGCCACTTGTTCGAGTCGCCGACCGGCGTCGTCGTCGAGTCCGGTGGCACGACGGCGGTGAACCGCAACGTCTACGGCTTCACCTACGTCACCCAGGACGTCAATCCGCTCGACGACACGCTCGACGATCTGCGTGATCGCTTGGCCGCCCTCTATGGCGCTTCGGTCGTCACCGAGGTGAGCAACGTCCCGGCCCGTCCGGCCCACGATGACTTGCCCAACTTCTCGGTCGTCCGCGCGGCCCGCCAGTACCGCATCACCGTCGGCGCTTCGTCGGCCGCCGCCAAGTCCGCGGTCTTCGTGCGCCAAGATCTGTTGGCGCGCGCCTTCTTGCCGGTGGACGAGCTCGCGAACATCCGCCCGACCACGATCCTCGGCGACACCACGACCGACCCGGTCTACGGCCAGGTGAACTGCCCCGGTAACCCGCAGTGCTACCAGCGCTTCACCATGTACATCGCGGCGGTGCAGCGTCGCGACCAGATCATCATCAACAACCAACCGCCGACGCCGGACGTGACGGGCGTGACCTTGTACGTCGTCGCGCTGACGCCCGATGATTCGACGGTGGACAGCAACGCCACCGTGACGCGCCTCTACAACGAGCGCCTCACGCGCCTCGAGGATCTCACCGGTGGCTCGGCGGTCGCCCGCTTCGAAGCGCGCCGCTCGAGCATCTGCGAGGACCGCAACGCCAAGCAGGCGAAGGCCGACCTCCTCTTCGTGGTCGACGACTCGGCGTCGATGCAAGCGGTCATCGATAAGCTCCAGCAAGCGTCACGCGACGCCCAAGCGGTGCTCACCGCGAACTCGACGAACGTCGACTACCGCGTCGCCATGACCACGACGAACCCGTCGCTCTACGGCCGCACCGTTTGCGAGAACAACGTCCAAGGCACCGCGCCTTCAGGGACCTTCGTCAACACCATCGGTTGTATGAAGTTGTGCCCAGCGAACTGCACCGACGGTTGCGTAGGCGGTAGCTGTCCCGGCACCTGCGGCACGGTCTGCGACACCAGCATCAGCGACTTGCTCGCGGCGGAGCAGGCGGCGCCCGGCGGTGACGGCACGTTCCAGTATCGTCTGCCCGGCGGCGGCGGCACCTTCTACTACGAAGACACCGCCTGGCTCGATTGCGACGGTACGACGCTCGGACCGAACCACTGCGCCGACGCCGACTTCGACGTCTTCCGTAGCGGACAACCGCGCAAGCGCTTGCTCAACAACGCCGGCTTCCTGGGCGCCGCGCCCTTGGCGGCCTGCCCCACGTCGCCCGTCGATCTCGCCGCGGTCACCAGCGCCGCCGGCACCAACTGCGACGTCGATCCGAACAACGCCGATTGCTGCGAGCGCTTGATCAACGAGTGCGCCGACGGTCCGCGCGTCTTGAGCTCGCAGATGTGCGACCTCATCCGCTCCATGGGTGGTCGTCGTGAATCGTTCGGTCAGGCGCCCAGCGCGCGCCCGAACTCCGCCAACGAGTCCGGTGTGCGCATGGCTCGCCGCCTCATCAACAGCATGTTGCCGGCGCGGCCGTCGACCACGGCGGACAAGTTCCACCTGCGCTTGGACTGTAACCCGGCCGGCGGTGGCGAGGCCTGCGATACCGATTCGGACTGCGGCAACTACGACTTCTGCGACCGCACCGCGCTCGTCAACAATCGCGGACAGTGCAAGCCGACCGGCAACTGCGTGCAGTGCGATCCGCGCGCCGGCTCGAAGACCATGATCGGCCTCGACTTCGAGGATGATCAGGACGGCTACGAGCTCCCCGCTGCATCCTGCAGCCCAGGTCCCTGCGCTTGTACGCAGGACTCGGATTGCGGTCGCGGCGAGGTCTGCGGCAGCAGCGGCACCTGCATCGTCGACTGCTCGCCGGTCCCGATGGTCACCATCTTCCTGTCCGACGAAGAGGACTACTTCTTCAAGGACGAGTGCGCGACCTCGGTCACGCTGCCCAGCGCCACCGACGGCTGGCAGCGCTCGGCGCAGCAAGCGACCGACGAGTCGCAGATGCCGACCGATTGCTACTACCGCTTGAACAACGTCGACGGTAACGGCCTCCAGGGGCCCGAGCCGTGCGTCGATCCCGCGGTGCAAGACGACCCGCTGTCGTATTGCCGCACCTATCTGACGCCGAGCGTGATCGGCCTAGCGACCGGCTACAACCCGGACGCGGTGCCGACCTCGAACCTCGAGAGCATGGATTGGCGCGCCTACAACGCGGCCGAGTGCTTGCCGACGGGTCACGGTGCGCCAGGCACGTTCACGCCTCCAGAAGACACGTGCGTCGCCGACCCCTGCCGGTTGGCAGGCACGCAGGGCACCTGTGAGACCGGTGCCAACAACAGCCAGTGCGTCTGGACCGCGAGCTTGGGTGTCTGCACCCACCGCTGCACCGCCATCACCGTCGGCACCCCGAGCCCGACGCCGACCGAGCGCGGCAATCAGCGCGCCGCCTGTAACGCCGATCCGGCCTGCTTCTTCGACCCCGGCATGGGCGTCGACGGCAACCTGAACGGTGGCGACGACAACTCGGTCACCAACCAACAGTACGCTTGCGTACCGCGCGTACCGCTCAATGACTGCCAGGCGTGCAAGCGCTTGCTGCGCCGCTATCAAGCGGTCCACGGCGAAGACATCGGCGGTACCGGCAACGGCACCGCGGGTCTCGGCGACGCGGGTCCGGTGTACGCTATCGCGCGCAACCGTGGTCAAGAGGGCTTCCGTCTCGAGCAGGCCCCGATTGGTCAAGACCAATGCGGCGGCGGTCCGATCACCTGGGGCCGCGGCGACGGTCAGGCGTATCGCGACATCGCCATCGACACCTTGGGTCGTACGCAGAACGTCTGCGCTTCGAGCTACCGCGACTTCATGCAGCTCGTGGTCACCGACATCGTCGCTCTCTCGGCGCCGTATCGCTTGGCGCAAGCGCCGATCGCCGCGACCTTGAAGGTCGGCATCGGCCGTCCGAACGGCGACGGCACCTGGACGTACATCGAGGTCCCGCGCTCGAAGACGCGCGGCTTCGTCTACGACGCGACGAGCAACTCGCTCGGCTTCAAGAGCGATCCCATCGACGGCGTCGGCGGCACGGCGAACGGCGTCATCGACCCGAGCGAGGTCGAGGCGGCGCGCAACGCGCAAGAAGTACCGCGCACCGACGACCTGGTGTTCATCTCGTACCGTTACTGGCGTCCGGTGCCCTGCCCGCAGGGTTGCGATCCGGATACCGAGACCTGCTTGCGCACCATCTGCCCGGATGATCCGGGTCCGTTCGAGGCGTGCACTGGTCAGGGCACCCAGAACTGCGATGGCGGCCGCATCTGCCTCGCGAACGAGTGCCGCTTCCCCTGCACCGAAGACGGTTACTTCGAGCGCTGCGTGCCGAATCCGTGTCGCGAGTGCGAGACGTACAACGAGGTCACCGGCGCTTGTACGCTACAGACCGACACCTGCATCTGCTTCAGCGGCGACGGCATCCCCTGCGATCCGACGGGTCCGAATACCTGTCCGCCGGGTATGAGCTGCGACGAGCAGTGCTTCTGCGAGCCGCTACCGGGTTGCAGTGGAGCGTTCGCCGAAGACGGGTCGGTCATCGACTGCGACGCGGCCATCAACTGCTGCGCGCTGTTCTCCGCGTGCTACGACCTGACGACCTCAGGCGCCTGCACCGGCAACGCGAACTGCACCTGGACCGGCACTGCGTGCGAGCCGTCGGCGGGCAGCTGCTGCGGCGCCAACGAGATCGCGGTCTGCTACACGCCGATCGAGGATCCGTCGCGTAAGGTCTTCGCCTGCCAAGGCGCGGCTTGCTCGTGCGAAGCCCCGACGACCTGTAACACCGACGCCGATTGCAACGCCGCTGACCACGGTGCGCGCAAGTGCGTCGGCCCGGTTGGCGACAAGCACTGCGATTGCAACCCGATCACCGAGAGCTGCTTGCCCGACGCGGCGACCGGCTGCTCCTGCGCACCGACCCCGGGTTGATCCGCTAATCCTTCTTGGCTCCCGGCGACGCGCTGCAAGGCGTCGCCGGGGCTGCCTTACCCCCTTGGCGACGTCGCGAATCGTCCCCAAGCTGTGTGCGAGGGCTCGGGGAGGGCGTTGTGAGGGTTGTAAGAATAGCAATTCTAGGTGTTTTCGCGTTCATCGCCGCGTGTGGAAGCTCCGGGGGCGGTCCCGACGGGCCCGACAGTGACCCCAGCGACCAGCAGGATGACCAGCCGGACGAGATCCCCGGCGAGACGACCTCCAAGGTCCGCTACATGCGCGACCGCACGCAGTCGCCGATCACCGCCGCCATCGCGAACAACATCCGCGCCATCGCCGGCACGTCCACCAGTCGCAACGACGACATGTTCATGAAGGTCGGCGACTCGATCACCGATTCGTTCGCGGTGATGTCGTGCTTCGCCGACGGCACCATCGACCTCGCCGGCCGCAACGACTTGCAGGACAGCATCGACTTCTATGGCGCCGCCAACGTCAGCGGCGCGTCGCCTTGTAACGAAGAGTGGTGTCAGGGGGCGACCACCTCGTACAACCGTGCGAGCTACGCGGCCGAGGGCGGCACCACCGCCGACTATCCGCTATCGCTGACACCACGTCCGCTCGACCAGGAAGACAACGCCATCAAGCCACGCGTTGCGCTCGTCGAGTTCGGCACCAACGACTCGACGCTCATCACTACCGCGGCTGGTGTCGACGGCTTCGTCACGTTCCATGGCCGCATGCAAGCGCTGGTCGACACCATGGCCTCGCGCGGCATCGTGCCGGTGCTCTACACCATCCCGCCGTACATCGCGCCGCGGCCGGGCTACCTCAACGTGCCGACGATGAACGCGATCATTCGGGTCATTGCGCAGAGCCGGGCCATCCCGCTCATCGACTTCGAGCGCGAGCTCCTGCCGCTGCCTGATTACGGTCTCTGGGACGGCACTCATCCGAAGGTCGAGTTCGGTGGCTGCGTCTTCACTTCGGCGGGACTGCAATATGGCTACAACGTGCGCAACCTCATCACGCTGCAGGCGCTGGACCGCGTGCGGCATGTCCTCGATGGCGGAGGCGCGCTCGATGCGGGCGCTACCGTGAGCGGCACCGGCACCGCCTCGTCGCCGTTCGTGGTCGATGCGCTGCCGTTCGTCGACGCTGATGAATCGGGACCAAAGACCTATCGCTTGAACGTGCCGTCCTCGAGGCGCACGCGTTTCCTCGCGCTCACGCGGAGCGGCGTCGCGGCGATCGCCGTGAAGAACGGGGGCACGCAGGTCGCCGCCGGGAACACCATCGTGCACACGACGCTGTCGGCCGGCACCTACGACGTGACCGTGTCGGGTGGCGCGTACGGGCTGGCGATCGTGAGCTGCGAGAGCGGCGACGCGACCTGCAACTGAAGACACGCGGCGCGAGCAGCGGCAGCGTCAAGGTTCGGGATGGCCCGGAAGGCGCGCGAGCCAGGGCTGGACACGCTGCGGCGCGATACCGTTGACCAACGTATTCGCGGCCGTAAAGTCATTCACCGTTCGCGGGGGATGCTGGCCGCCCAGAGCGCGACCATAGAGGGCGGCAGTCTGATCATCGAGCTCGACATAGCCACGGGTGAGGAGGCGCTGCAGCAGTCTGTTGCCCTCGACGGTCGATCGTAAGAGCTCGCCCGGCACTCCGCCCGGGCCGGTGAATTGCGCGAAGGTTGCGTCGACGAGGTAGGTGCGGCCGTTCGGTAGCGTGGTCACGGCGAAGGCGTGACTGTAGGCGTTGCCGAAGAAGATCCTCGCTTGGTGAGCGACTGTGTTGGCGCCCAAGTCGCCGAGGTAGAGCTGGCTGGCGGTCGTAGCAAAGCCGCAGGCTCCCTGAAGGCCGGCCGGAGACAACGCATCATGCTCGAACTGCCGTCTTGCACCAACCGCCCGCAACGTCTTCCTCACGCCATCGACGACGCCGTCGAGCAAAGCGTCCGCGTCGGCATCGCTGAATCGCATCCGGGCATCGAAAGCGCGAAGCCGACTCGCCGCGCCTTCGAAGGGGGTCGCGCGCCGGAGCACCGCCTGAGCCGCGAAGCGTTCGCCGTCGCTCACCCCGGCGGCGAGTCCGGCCCGAACGGCACCGGCCGTGGGCACGCGAGCGCTTGCGGCGTTGTACTCGGGCGCGCCGGCCGCGGCTCTTCGCCCAAGTTTGCTCACCAGCCCCGAAACCCAGCTCATGACGATGAGAATACCGACAGGGCGGTCGAGCGGGCCCCGCGAAATCGTGCGCTACCCACGACATGGTGTCAGGGCCAGCACCGAGGTTTCCGCAAAGCACTCGACTAACTGGGCGTGTGCGCGCTAAACGAGCGCGCATGTCCGAAGGTAAGCAGCCTGAGCGCATCACTCCGCGCTCCGAAGATTATTCCCGTTGGTATTTGGACGTCATCCGCCAGGCGAGCCTCGCCGAGAACGCCGAGGTCGTCAAAGGCTGCATGGTCATCAAGCCGCACGGCTACGCCATCTGGGAGAAGATCCAGCGGGCGCTCGATGACATGTTCAAGGCCACCGGCCACCAGAACGCGTACTTTCCGCTGCTCATCCCCGAGAGCTTCCTCAAGAAGGAAGCCGAGCACGTCGAAGGCTTCTCGCCCGAGCTCGCGGTCGTCACCCACGCCGGCGGCAAGGAGCTCGAGGAGAGGTACGTCATCCGCCCGACCTCCGAGACCATCATCGGGCACTTCTTCGCCAAGTGGATCGAGTCGTGGCGCGACCTGCCGCTGCTCATCAATCAATGGGCGAACGTCATGCGCTGGGAGATGCGCACGCGTATGTTTTTGCGGACGGGTGAGTTCCTCTGGCAAGAGGGTCACACCGCGCACGCGACCCACGAAGAGGCGCGCGAAGAAGTCATTCGCATGCTGCACGTCTACGGCGACTTCGCCGAGAGCCACATGGCGATGCCAGTCATTCGCGGCATCAAGACGCACAGCGAGAAGTTCGCCGGCGCCGTCGAGTCGTTCTGCATCGAAGCGATGATGCAAGACGGCAAGGCGCTGCAGGCCGGTACGTCGCACGACCTGGGCCAGAACTTCGGCAAGGCCTTCGACGTGAAGTTCCAGAACAAGGAAGGCCAGCAGGACTTCGTCTGGCAGACGAGCTGGGGCGTCTCGACGCGTCTCATCGGCGCGCTCATCATGTCGCATTCGGACGACAACGGCCTGGTGCTGCCGCCGAAGCTCGCTCCCGTGCACGTCGCGGTGGTGCCCATCTACGGCAAGGGCGCCGACGAGGCGCTGGTGCGCGAGCACGGCGAGGCCATCACCAAGGAGCTGCGCGCCGCGGGGCTCTCGGTGGTCTTCGACACGCGCGACTACAAGCCCGGCTTCAAGTACTTCGAGTGGGAGCAGAAGGGCGTGCCGCTCCGCATCGAGATCGGGCCGAAGGACATCGAAAAGAACGCTATCGCGTACAAGGATCGCCTCGCCGAGAAGAAGGACTTCCGCAGCCGCGAAGGTCTCGCCGCCTGGGCGACCGCGTTCATGGACGATTTCCAGAAGCGTCTCTTGGAGCGGGCAAAGCAGCGTCTCGCCGACAACACGGTGAGCATCGACGACTGGGACGCGTTCAAGAAGGTCTTCGAGGGTCAGGACTCGAAGTTCGTCATGGCGCACTGGGACGGCACCGCGGAGACCGAGGCGCGCATCAAAGAAGAGCTCAAGGTCACCATCCGCTGCATCCCGCTCGACGCGCCAGCGGAAGACGGCAAGTGTGTGCTCACGGGCAAGCCGTCGAAGCGACGCGTATTATTCTCGAAGTCCTACTAAAAATAGGGACACCAACCATTTTTCAGAACAAAGAAATGGTTAGTGTCCCCATTTAGCGGATCAATCTCCCGGCGCGCATGACTTCGGCGACCGTGCCCATGTGCGCGGCGCCGGCAGTGCCGCGCTCGCCCTGGGCCGCGATGGCCAGTTGGAGTGGCGTCGCGCTGGCGAGCGCCATGTAGCAATCGGACATGCGGGGTAGCGAGTTGCGGATGGCGATGCCTTTGCCGACGCCGACTGCTTCGTCGTAGCGCGCGTCGTAAGCCTCGCGGTTGTTCGCGCGTTCGTCGAGCACGCGGCGGAACGTGGCGGCGAGGTCGTCCTCGATGGCCTTCGCTTCCGGCGAGACGTCGAGGGTTCCGTCTTTGTCGCCGTAGAGGAGCTTGGGGTCGATCAGGGCCTTCACGTATTTGCCGAGCTGGGTCGAGAACCAGGCAAGGGGTCCGGCGCTGTTGCGCTCGAGACCACCGACGCGACTGTTGCCGACAGCGGCGTCGTGCACCAGCGCCTCGTCTTGCATGAGGTTGTAACCTTCGGCGAGCGAGAAGAAGAAGGCAGGAAGCTTGTGATGCGCGGCGAGCTTGTACCCGGCGGCGAGCTCTTCGCTCTTGTTGAGGACGACCTTGATGCGCGACGCGATCTCGGGACCGGCCTCGGCCATCATCAGGTTGAACTGCTGCAGGTACTCGACCTTGCGCCAGTCGTCCTTGCCGGCTGAGCCGAAGACGAGGAGGTCGATGTCGGGATGTTCCTTGGCGATGGCGATGAAGGCACGCACCGTCGGGATGATGCCCTTCCATGGTACGAAGCGGCCGCCGGTGACGATGTGTGGACGATCCGGATCGATGTACGGCTTGTCTGCCGGAGCGTTGGGCGCGAGCTCACGCGACAGCTCGAGTAGGGTCGCGCGCGCTTCTTCCCAGGTGATTGGCTCGTTCTTTTTCGACAGCGGATCGATGCCGGGTGGTGCCACGAATACGTTGGCTCGGAGCTTGTGTGCTTCGGGCGGCACGCTGCCCGGTTGAAAGAGAATGACGTCGTTCTCGTCGAGGCGCTCGAGCATCGGCAGGATCGCCTTCTGCCAGACATCTAGCGCGCCGGGCTTACCTGCGAGGACGCCGGCCATGTCGACGTGACTACGCCAAACGATGCGCTTGTCGGGATTCGCCGCCTTGATCGCCGGGATCATGTGAATGGCGTGGTGGTCTTCGAGGAAGATGGCGCTGACCTTCTTGTCCATGGCAAGGCCGCGATAGATGTCGGCGAGCAACTCGTTGTGGTTCCGCCAGAGCTTGTGGTCGAGGTCGGGGATGACGGTGGCGCCGCCTTGGAAGGCGTCGAATGCCTTGCGGCAGACCTCGCCGTAAGCGCCATCAGGGGCCCAGGTCTTTTGCCACTCGAGCTCGATGCCGAGGTGCTGCAGGATGTGCGCTTGCGTCTGGAACATCTCGGCGACGCCGCCACCAGAGAAGGTGGCGCTCACCAATGCGATGCGTGGTGCACCGGCTTTCTGCATGCGCTTCGCGAGAGCACGCGTGTCTTGCATGAAGCGGTGCGCAGCGTCCTTGCCCATGGTTCGCGCCAGCGCTTCTTCATATTCTTCGAGCTTGTGTTTTGGCGCGGCCGATTCGAACCGCAGGGCCTCGCGTACCTCGTTGGGCGTGGCCTTCGCGGCTTTGGCGAGCGCCTGCAACGCGGTCAAGCGCTCGGGACCTTCGTTCGAGTTCTTGAGGGCATTGGCGAGGGTCTTGGCGTGCTCTTGGCCGACCGTCGCTGAGTCGACGACGCGCGCCGGGCCTTGCACTGGGACGGTGGTCGAGACGCCGTTGGCGCCGTCGTAGCCGCTAGGGCTGTGGGCTACGGTGCGACCCACCGCGCGGCCGCCAGCGGGCTTCCGGGCCTCGTCGGCGCGGTCGACGCTTTCTATGACGCCGCGACCGCCGCCCAACGGTTGATTAATGACTTCGCGCACGGGTAGTCTCCCCTAGTACTTCTCTCGGGTGACGCCCGGAGCTCGATGGTCTCGCCTGTTCGTTACGCGACCCTGGAAAATGCTGTCGGCGCGGCTTGGAAGATCGCTGTCGCGGACGCTTTGGCTCACGCCGAACGCCCGCTGCTCGTGCTCGACTACGACGGCACGCTCGCCCCGATCGCGGCCACTCCCGAAAAGGCTAAGCCCACCTCCGAGATCATCGCGCTGCTCGAGTCCGCGATTGCGGTCGGTATCACCGTCGCCGTTGTCAGCGGTCGCGACGGTCCGACCCTTCAGAAATGGCTTGGCCATTTGCCAATCCATCTGGTCTCGGAGCACGGTGGGGCGCATCGCAAGCCCGGCGGAGTGTTCGTCGATCGCGTCAAACCCGAGACGCTGACCTGGTTCCCGACGGCGCGCGCCATTCTCGCCGAAGTGCGTGCCAAGACGGCTGGCTCGATCCTCGAGCCCAAGCGTTTCTCGTTCTCGTTCCACTACCGCAACGTCGAAGCCAGAATAGGTGAGCAGGTTGTCGATAGCCTCGCCCAGCGACTCCGCGAGCACCTCCCGGAGACTGTCGAGCTGCACCGGGGCAAAATGGTCCTCGAGGTACGCCCGGCAGGGATTCACAAGGGCGTCGCGCTTGCCGACCTGGCGGCTCTCACCCGCGCCGACTTCGCTATCGCGGCCGGTGACGACCGGACCGACGAGGACATGTTCGTGAAGCCCCCCGACGGCACCTGGACCATCAAGATCGGTGCTGGGCCGACTCAGGCGCGCGTCCGTTTGGACAGCGTCACTGAGCTGCGTGGTTTTCTGCTCGAGGCGATCTCGGCGAGACGGGTCGTGAGGGAAGAAAAGCAACACGGCTAGGTTTTCGTTTTCCTCGTCCTCTGTATCGGCAGTTGCCCGGAGTTGTTGCGGAAGAAGCGACCGGGAGGTTATGGGGGCCGAAGTCATGCGCCTCTACGCTTCCACGACTTCCCCGTTCGTCCGCAAAGTCAGGGTGGTGCTCCAGGAGCTCGGCATCGCCGAGAAGTGCGAGATCGTGCCGGTCGTGAGCGCGCCGCACGAGCCGGACGCAGCCCTCGGCCGCGCTAACCCCTTGAACAAGCTACCGACTCTCGAGCTCGACGACGGCACGACCCTCTACGACTCGAAGGTCATCTGCGAGTATCTCGACGCCGTGCACGGGCGCGGCCAGCTCCTGCCTCAGAGCGGGGCGGCGCGCTGGCAGGTCCTGCGGACCCAGGCCCTGGCCGACGGGATCGTCGATGCCGGCATCCTGGTGCGCTACGAGAGCGCGATGCGTCCGCCTGAGCTCGCCTGGCAACCGTGGGTCGCGGGCCAACGCTTGAAGGTGACGCAGGGCCTCAGCGAGCTCGAAGCCACCATCGATCGCCAGCCTCCCGAGCTCGATCTCGGGGGAATCGCGATTGCGTGCATGATGGGTTGGCTCGAGTTTCGCGGGATCGAGCCAGGTCTACGTCAGGCGTTTCCACGCCTGTCCGCTTGGAACGACACTCTGCAAAAACGTCCATCGCTCGCTGCGACCAAACCATACTCTTGATCATCGCGGTCTGACCGTCAGGCGTTGATCGTTTTTCAAGCACCGATGCCGGGGTGGCATCGCGATAACCCGCCCGTCGTGACCCTCAATGCTGTCGAACGGGTCGGGTCGGTTGCAGCCGAGCCTCAATCTTCCGCGGAAATTCCGCCGGAGCGGCCCGCTCTGATCGTGCCGCTGGGGCCGCGTACGCGGGTGGCCGATTCGACCTCTTTTTTGGCGCCGCCGACGCCGCCAGCGACCGACGATCGCATTCGTTTTGCCGAGTTGGCCCGTCGCGAGCTCGCGCTACATCGCTTCGGCGAGGTCAGGCTCCGCGCCGTGGCCCGTGACGAGCTGGGCATGACGCATGTCCGCTTCGACCGCATGGTCGCCGGCATCCCCCTCGACGGCGAGCAGCTCATCGTCCACTACGACCGCCATGGCGGCCTGCGCGCTCTCAGCGGACCGACCGATCGGCCGACCCTGCCACCGGCTGGTGGCGCGACCATCGATCGCGTCGTCGCCGTCGCGTCCGCTCGAGCGGTCACCGATGCCGGGGCTATGGTTCGCGCCCTCGATCTGGTTGCGCACCGTTCGCAGGAGGGGCTGCGACGCGCGTTTTCCATCGACCTCCGTTGGACCCGTCCCGATGGCTCGCCCGCCGGCGCCAACGTCGTGGTCGACGCCGTCAGTGGTGCCGTCCTCGAGCAGACCGCCGCGGCGCGAACCGCCGTTGCGCACAGCCTCCATTCTGGCCAAGTGACGCTCGAGACGACACCCGTGCCCGGTGGCTTCGTGTTGCGCGACCCCACCCGCGGCAACTCCGAGACGCGCGACGCCCGTCAGCAGCGCCCGAGCTCGACTCCGGGCTTTCCGGCGACCTCGACCGAGATCATCGACACGGACGACCAGTGGGGCACTCCAACCGACGACCGGCGCAACGACGTCGCGGTCGACGCCCAGCACGCCGCCGCCGTCGCCTGGGATTTCTTGCGCGACATGTTCGGCCGCGACTCGCTCGACAACCGCGGCATGGCCATCCGCTCGAACGTCCATGCCGGTACCAATCTCATTGGCGCCTATTGGCTCGACGGCCAGGTGTTCTACGGCGACGGTGACGGCCACACCGCCGACCCGATGGTGTCGCTCGACTTCGGGTTGCACGAGATCTTCCACGGCCTCACCGAGAACACAGCGCGTCTGAAGAAGCGCGGCGAGCCCGGCGCCCTGAACGAAGCGACCTCGGACATTCTGCAAGCCGCGGCCCGCTGGTGGCACGCGCGCCGCATGGGCAACGAGAGCATCGACTGGTGGCTCGGCCGCACGACCTGGACCCCGGGGATTGGCAACGACGCCGCGCGCTATATGGACCACCCGAGCCGTGATCGCTCGCATTCGCAATACGACCTCTATGATCGCGACCACTACGCGCACCTCTATCGCCTGCAGCACGACAGCGGCGGCGTCCACATGAACGCCGGCATCGCCAACAACTTCTTCTACCTCCTGGTGAACGGCGGCACGAACGACACCTCAGGGGTCACGGTGCGCGACGGCATCGGCATGGAGAAGGGCGCCCGCATCTGGTACCGCGCTCTGACCACGTACATGACCCCCACGACGAGGTTCGCCGACGCCCGCGTCGCCACGTTGCTTGCGGCCCAAGACCTCTACGGTGGTGATTCCGCCGAGGCTCGACGCGTCGCCGAGGCCTGGAACGCGGTCGGCGTGGCGGGCCCGGAGTAGACCGATCGACGCAACCTGCCTGGGAGCGGCACGATAATGGCGCGACTACCACCACCCCGCCGATTACTTGAGGAAACGCCGCGGTCGTAGCGCTGGCGAGACCTCGGAACCCCGAACATGAGCCCGATCCAATTCGGTCAGCCTGATGCTGACTGCGGCGCTGGTTTCACGGAACAACATCATTCGCGCGCCATTCCCTTCCGCGTGCGCGTCGATCCGGCCGTGTGCATGGACCATGACGACCTCATGGCCAACATCATCGAGCAGCAGCGCCGTCGTGACGACGACGGTGACGGCCGCCGCAAGCGCCCGGGGAAGCGCCAAGACAAGCGCCGTGGCTACTACGACAAGTACGGCAAGTTCCGCCCGTACCAGGACCAGCGTGGACCGCGCAGCGCCGACCAACGTCGCGCCGATAGGCCCCGCGACTGCGACCGGCCGCCGCCACGTTACGACGGCTACGGCGGGCGCCGCGACGACCGCTACGATGATCGCTACGAACGCCCGGACCGCTATCGCGGCGAGCAGCACGCGGCCGAGGACAAGACCTCCGGCACCTTCTGGGCCTCCATGAAGAACACGGCCATCGGCCTCGGCGGTATCGCGGCGCTCGGTGGTGGCGGCTTTCTCGCGCTCACCGGCGTCATGAACATGGTGCACAGTGCCGGTCGCTCGCCTTCGTTCATGCTCATCGCCGGCGGCGCGGTGCTGGCCTTAGCCGGCATGGCCGCGCTCAAAGCAGCATTCAAGGACGACGCCTAGCGAAGCTGATATAGCGCCCGAGTGAACGAGTTCCTCGTGTACATCGTGGTCGGCTTCGTGGCGCAGCTCGTCGATGGTGCGCTCGGCATGGCATATGGTGTCGCTTGCAACACGGTGCTCTTGAGCCTGGGCTTGTCACCCCTCGCGGCCAGCGCCAGCGTCCATGCCGCCGAGGTCTTCACCACCGGCGCCAGCGGTATCGCCCATTGGCGCATCGGCAACATCGACAAGCGCTTGGTCTGGCAGCTCGCCATTCCCGGCATGGTCGGCGGGTTCATCGGCGCGTACTTGTTGTGGTGGGCTCCGCCGACCTTCGTGCGTCCCGCCGTCAGCATCTATCTGCTGCTCGCCGGTGCATGGATCCTGATCAAGGCGTTCCCTATCCGCCATCGCGAACATCGCATCCCTCGAGGCGTGCGCACGCTCGGCTTCTTCGGCGGCTTCCTCGACGCGGCCGGCGGCGGCGGCTGGGGCTCGATCGTCACCACGACTCTCATCGGCGGTGGCAGCAAGGCTCGCTATGCGATCGGCTCGTCCAACGCCGCCGAGTTTTTCGTGACCCTGGTGATCTCGGCGACCTTTCTGGTGACCTCGGGATTTTCGATTTGGCCGATCATGACGGGCTTGCTCATCGGCGGTGTCCTCGCCGCGCCCATCGCGGCTCGGGTCGCCAAGCGCGTGCCCGAGCGACCCTTGCTCTTCATCGTTGGCACCGTGATCGTGTTGCTCTCGGTGCGCGGCATCGTCAACTTCTTCTGGCCCGGGAGTGTGCCGTGAGCCGACGCCGTGTCGAAGCCGGTGAGCTGAAGAAGGAGCTCGCGCCCGGGCAATCGGTCGAGCTCTTGAAGGATCTGCACCTCGTCACGCGCGATGGTGCCATGAACGCGGACACCTTGCGCAAGCTCAAGCAGGTGAATCACCTGGTGCAGCTGGTGCGCCCGGCGCTCGATGACGTCCTCGCGCGCTTCGGCGAGCCGGTGGTCGTCGATTGCGGCGCGGGGAAGAGCTACCTCGGGTTCATTCTCTACGAGCTGTTCCTGCGCGACGCCGGGAAGGGGCGCTTGATTCTGCTCGAGTCCCGCGAGGACCTGGTGCGCGGTGCGCGTGAGCGGTCGCAGCGGCTTGGTTTCGATCGACTCGAGGTCATCGGGTCCGACATCGCCGGCGCGACGCTGCCGCCGCGGGTGAACCTG
The DNA here is from genome assembly GCA_041288095.1 of Myxococcota bacterium. Lineage (GTDB taxonomy): Bacteria > Myxococcota > XYA12-FULL-58-9 > XYA12-FULL-58-9 > JALHOP01 > JALHOP01. The sequence continues at coordinate 16,163 of JBGGMJ010000124.1, read as the reverse complement.
GTCGTCGCGCTGCACGCCTGCGACACCGCCACCGACGACGCCTTGACGCTTGCTATCGAGCGCGGCGCCGACCACGTCGCCGTAGTGCCGTGCTGCCAGGCCGAGGTGGCGCGCCAGCTCAAGGAGCGCGACGGCGAGTCGCCCGTCATGGCGGAGCTGCATTCGCATCCGTGGCATCGGCGTGAGTTCGGCTCCCACCTCACGAACGTCATCCGCGCTCTGACGCTCGAGGCGCACGGTTACAGCGTCACGGTGACGGAGCTCGCGGGTTGGGAGCATTCGCTCAAGAACGAGCTGATCATCGGCAAGAAGGTGCGCGCGTCGAACGGCGACGCGGCACGACGGCTCGACCAGTTGCTCGCGTCCACGGGGGTGCGGCCGAAGCTCACGCGCGCACTTGCCAAGGACGTCGAGGCGCCGCCCGAAGCCCCCTGAGCGGCGCGTGCTTCGCGGGAGTCAGACCATCAGCGCGCCGAGCTCCCCCGAGATCTCGCCCAGGCGATCGACGTTCATGCCCACCGCCCGCATGCCGCTCACCATGAGCGTCGCTGGATGCGCGCCTTGCGTGTCGATGTGCTGGCCCATCTTCAGCGTGTCTTTGCTGCCGGCGGCGACGAAGGTCATCGCCGACGAGTTGTGGGCGTTTTCGCCCTCGGCGAAGACGAGGACGGCAAAGGTCTGGTCGAGCACCGTGCCCGAGCCCTCATCGAGACTCGCGAGACGACCGACCAGGCGCGCAAAGCGCTCGGCGTGCCAGTTGGCATTGTCCGCCAGGTTCTCGGTGGTACCGGAGTGAGAGCAGGCGTGCATGTCGTCGGTCACGCCCGCGGCGTGTTGCGAGGTCATGAAGCACTGGTCGAAGGTGAGCATCCATGAGACCGAGCGCGTGACGTCGCAGGCCATCGCCATCGCCAGCATGTCCGCCATGACGTCACCTCGCTCCGTCTCGGATGACCAACCGGCGAACGCATTGGCGCCGATCGGCGGGTCGGCCGGCATGGGGCCCGCGCCGCAGCTACCACCGCCGCCGATGCGACGCTCCAGCTCGCGGATCTCGGTGAAGTAGCTCTCGAGGCGCGCGCGGTCGTCGCCCCCGAGCCGTGACGACAAGCGCTGCGCGTCGCCGAGCACGAGGTCGAGGACGCTCTTGCGGCGCCGCAGGTTCGGTGTGAGCGCCGCGGAGCCGCCGAACAGCGTGGTGTACAGCGTTTCGAGGCTGGTGATCGGCGCCAGGGCGCGCGACAGCCCGCCCTCCATGCGCCCGGAGACGATCCCCTTCGAGCCACCGCCGCCGTAACCGATGGTCTGGACGCGTGCCTGCAACGACTTGAGCAGCGTCTGGCCGCCGATGGCGTCGGCGACCAGCTGGTCGACGCTGTGCGCGCCAGGGACGCCGGGCATGTTCCTGCTGTGCGCGACCGGCATCACCGGCATGGCATCGCGGCTGTGAACTCCGCTCAGCAGGGGAGCGGCGATCATGCCATGCTGCTCGTTCTTGCGACTGCCTGGGGGCGGCGTTTGCCCGTCGTTGTAGGTGGGCACCGCGAGCTTGCTCAAGATGGTGACGTGTTGCTTCACGGGTTCGAGCGACCTGAAGGCCCGCGGCAAGACGCCGAGAGGGCCGGTGCCCACGGGTTGGGAGACTCGCGCCGAGCCATGCGAGATGCCGCCGTAGGCGACGATGAAACGTTTGCCGCCCGGGGTCGCCGCGCTGGCCATGCCTCCGCGCATGGCATCGAGGAAGGGGAGGGCAACGATGGCTCCAGCACCACGCAAGAGCGCGCGACGCGATAGCGGACGAGGGTTCACGACCATGGCAGACCTCATTCGGTTCGGTAGTTGAACATTGGGCTCTCGATGAGCGTCATCAGCACTTGGCGGAAGCTCGCTCGTTGGGCGACGAGCTCGGCGATTGCCGCGATGCCGTCCTCGTCGGCGTCGCGCTCGGTGCGACCGCTCGCGAAGCGAAAGAGCTGACGGGCGCCGCATGCGAGCGCGTCCTCGCTCGCGGCAATGATGGCTCCGAGCTCCGCCGGACCGCTATAGCTCTCACCGAGGACGTCGCCCGCGCCGTCGATGGCGCAAGCTGGGTTGTTGGTCTCGACTTCACGCCACGCTCCCGTCGCGCTGAAGTTCTCGAGGCCGAACCCGATCCCGTCAGTCACCATGTGGCAGGTCGCGCACGCCGGCGTCGCGCGCATCGTGTAGCGTTCCTCCTTGCAATCCGACGGCGAGGTGCCGGCGGGTGGTACATCGGTGTCGACGCTGGTGGGCAGCGCGCCCAGCTCGCCGCAGAGGACGCGTTTCAAGATGCGATAGCCGCGCAGGGTCGGGCTGGTGTCACCGAACTTCGCTCCTTGCTGCAGGAACATGCCGTGCGCGAGCACACCTCCACCCCGTCCACCGCTATAACGTACCCATGTGGCCGTCGCGGTTGGGGCCATGCCGTAGTGCGCCGCCAGCGCCGGAGTCAGATAGCTGCGGTCCAGGGTGAAGAGATCGAACCAGGCCAGCGTCGGCTCGTCGTGGGTGACGGCGTCGACGACCGTGTCGGTCTCCAGCGTGAGATCGGCGACGAGTTGGTCGGGAAGGCGATCGGCGTACCCGAGCCATTGCGCGTGGAAGCGTCGCCAATGGGCGCGCGCTTGTGGCGAGTCGTAGAGGCGCTGGGCTTCGCCTCGACGAACACCGGGGTCGGCGAGCCCTCCGCTTGCCGCGACGTCCAGCAACGCCTCGTCCGGCGCCGCTCCCCACACGAGAAACGCCAGGCGACTCGCAACCTCGAAGTCGCCGAGCAAGAAGGCATCACGCTCGCCGAGGCGCGCGGGCTCACCGATCTCGAAGCGGAAGATCGTCTCTGGGTGCTGCACCAGCGCTTGCACGACCGCCGCGATGCCGACGTAGTAGTCATTGGCCGCACGCGCCTCGTCGATGAGAGCGAGAAAGAGCGCGACATCGGAAGCCGCGAGCTCGCGTCGCAACACGAGGCGGCCTGCCCGCTGCACGAACGCACCGAGGCACGCGGCATCGTCCGCGGCGGTCGGCCGGCATCCCGCGATCGCGTCGACGCGGGCGGGCTGAGAGGCGACGAGATCACCGTAGCGTTCGGCGAACTCCGTGAGGCTCTGGACGTACGCCGTGGCGACGTCCTGCAAGGCATAGTCGTTGTCGAAGGGATTGCCACGCTCGGCGGTGATGTCCTCCGGCAAGCCCTCGACGAGCGCCGCGGGTGAGATCGCGAAAGCCTGGGTCAGTGAGGCGGCGAGCTCCGCGCGAGTCAACCGCCTTAGCGGACTTGCGCTCGGCTCGGCGCTGGTCTCGACGCTGGTCTCCGCGAGCGGCGGCGAGATCCAACCGGTGCAGCCGGCAAGCATCACGATGATCAAGCAGAGTGAACGCACGGCGAGCCTCCTGCTTCGTGCATGAAGCAAGAGGAGTGCCGTGGCCGAGCGTTCGAGAACCGCGAGCAAAAACCCCGGTGGCGGCGGCGATGGGCCGGGCGCGTCCAAATTTCAGGACGACTGTCCAGGTCCATGGTCCGCGGCTCGTGTGCGATAGCGGACGCGCCACCCAGATCCGCGCGTCTTGGCGCGACCGTGCTTGGCACACATCTCGCTTGATGACCGCGAAACCCGGCTCGCATGTCGCGAGCTCACCTAGGAGCGCGGACTCATGTCATCCAAGCTTTTCTACATCTTGCCTTCTTGTCTGATCGCCATCGCGGCTTGCGGCCGCACTGCCGCGCCGGAGGGCGACGCGGACGCCGACGGCCTGCTCGACTCGCTGGAGGCCGCCATCGGCACCGACCCCGGTAGTGACGATTCGGACGACGATGGCGTGCTCGATGGCGAGGAGCTCGACGAGGGCACGAATCCGCTCAACGCCGACAGTGACGGCGACAGCTACTCCGACAACGAAGAGCGAGCCGGCGGCTCCGACCCGCTGGACGGCACGTCGAATCTGGACGGCATCGGCGGTAGCGGCGGCCCAGCGGATGGCAGCGGCGGCAGCGGCGGCCCCGTGGACGGCACCGGCGGTAGCACGGGTCCCGCCGACGGTACGGGTGGAAGCGGTGGCCCTGCCGACGGTACGGGAGGCGGCGGCGGCGTGGAGGACGGCACCGGCGGCGGAGGGGAAGACGGGGGTGGCGGTGGCGCCGAAGAGGGTGGCGGCGGCAGCGCAGGCGGCTAAAGGTTGTCCAGATTCTTGGACGACCGTCCGAAAAGTTGGACACTTTGAGTGCCGTCGGTCATCCTTCGTCAGTATATTCGCGGGCAAGGGAGTTGGTCTGCATGTTGCTCCTACACAGACCCATGATGCGTACCACTCCCTCCCGCTGGCTCTTCGGCGCGCTTTCGCTGGCGCTGGTGCTCACCCTGGCTGCTTGCGGCGACGGGACCAAGGATCCTACCGGCAGTGGAACTTGGCCGGTGGTCGACCTGGTCGACGTCACGATAGCGCCGTCCGCTCTTGGCAACGCCTTCGCGATGGCAGGTCCTGACGGCGCGGTCGTCGACGGCGCCGAAGTGCGGCTGACCTTGGCCCGCACCGGGACCGAGGTTCGCGCCAACGCCACGGCCGCCGGCGCGTTCGTCGGCCGTGTGAATGACGCGCAACCCGGCGACGAGCTCGAGGTGCGCCTGGCCTACGATGGCGGGGTCAGCGTCCCAGCCCGCATCGACCTACCGGCGGCGAGCGACGCCATCACCATCTCCGGGGTCTACGCGCGCAAGAACCTGGACGGCAACCAGGTGGGTGTCGGCGGCACGTTCACCACGACCCTCGGTGAACGCCCTCGCTTCCGCGCCTTCACCGCCGCGGGAATCGCGCGCGTGAGCGACAGCCCGCTCGACGGCAATCCCGACGTTTTCCTGATCCGGCTGGACGCCGAGCTCGGCGAGACCGTCGTCGTCCACGGCTTCGATCGCAATGATGCGAGCATCACCACGGAGTTCATCGAGGTCGTGGTGACTCCATGATGCTCTCTCGGGGCTTTCGTCTCGAGGAGCAGCTCGGCAGCGGTATCGACGGCGTCTGCTATCGCGGCGCCGACCGCTCCGAGCGCCTCGTTTGCGTCAAGCTCGTCGCTCGTGACGACCCGGCCGCGCGCGCCGCCCTGCTCCGTGAATACGCCGCCGGCCTCTTGCTGCGCCACGACGCCGTCCCGCGCTCGCTCGCCTACGGCGCCTGGGACGCGGCACGTTTCGCCCTGGTTCGTGAGTACGTCGCTGGTACTCGTCTCGACCACGCGCTGAGCGCCGCCGCAACGCCGGAGCGCGTTGCCGTCATCGGTCGCGTGGCGGCAGCGCTCGCCTCCGTCCACGCTGTTGGCTGGACCCACGGCGACCTGAAGCCCGCGCACGTCTTGTTGGACGGCGGCAGCGCCTCGCCGCGGCTCATCGATCTTGGCTTCTCGCTATTCGCGGGCGAGATCGTCGAACGAGGTGTTGGCACCGTCCCTTTCGCCGCGCCCGAGGTCGTCGCTGGTGAGGCTCTGTCCGCCGCGGCAGACATTTACGCTTTCGGCGCGAGCATCATCGTCAGTCTGCTGGGGGTAGAGGTTTTTCGCGGCGGCGAGCATGGGGGGCTCGATGACGTGCTCCCTCAGGCCGTCGCGACCCTGGTGCGCGCGGCCGTCAGCCAGCGGCCGGAGCTGCGCCCCAACGCCGACGCGCTCCGCCTCGCCGCGGGTGTCGACGTCGCGCCATTGGCTCGCCGTAACACAGCGGTCGCCGACCCATGGCGCCAGGACGAGACGCGCCGCGTCGTTCGCGCCGGCGGCGACTCGCAGCGCCTCGATGCCGCCCTGGTGCGCGCCGCCCGAGACGGATTCACGACGATGACGCTGCGCTGCGACGACGAGGACGCTTGGTTCACGTACTTGGGCGAGCTCGTGGGCGTCGAGCTTGAAGTCGCGGGGAGCGTGGAAGCACGCGCCGCGTTGCTTTGCGAGGGCCTCGCGCGCGCCACTGGCGAGCAGCCAATCTTCGTCGCTCTCGACCGCGGCGGCGCCGCGACCCGCGTGCTGTCCGTCTTCGCGAACAGCGCTCGCGGCGAGGCGGAGCTCGCGAGCACCACGTCCATCGGCGGCCGATGGGGTCTCGCCTACCGCGACGGCGCCGAGCCGCCGGACACGGTGGATGCCGCGACGTTGCGACGCATCCTGGAATGGCGAGGCGTAGGCCGAGCGGTGGCTGACAGTCGCCTCGAAGCGGTCGCGGCCTCTTTCCCTACCGAGCTCGACGCCGCCGAAGATGTGGTCGTCGCCATCGCCGGCGGCGTCGCGCCGGAGCAAGCAATCGACGAGGCGCGTCGGCGGGCGTCTCGCTCGATCACCTTCTCGATCGCCGAAACCGCCGTGGTCGCCGCGCTGGCGTTGACCAGTGAGAGCCTCTCTCGCGGGGCGCTGCTGGCGGCGACGGGCTTGGACGCATCGTCGCTCGACCGTGTCCTCGACGCGCTCATCGCGCGGCACGTTGCCCGGCGGCTCGAGACCGTGCGCGGCCCCGCCTGGCAGCTCGCGCGGCCCGTGTCGCCCGGCACCGGCGGCGAGACCGCGACCAGCGCTCGTCGTCTCGCCGACTGGTTCGACAGTGAAGGCGACGTCGAGCGCGCCTGCGTCTACGAGCTTCACGCCGGCAGCGCCGACCGTGCTTGTCGCGTGCTCGTGCCCGCCGCACGCGCCGCGTTGAGCCCAGTCGAGTCGCGACGCCTCCTGGCGCCCCTGACGACGTATCTGCGCTGGCACCCGTCGCTCGCCACCGCCGAGGTGCTCCGTTACGCCGTGGAGCTCGAGGAGCGCTGCGGCGAGCTCGCCGGCGTCGTCGCCACCGAAGCCGTCCTTGCGCGCATCGACGCGAGCGATGACCTGAGCCAGTGCCGCGCTCTGAAGGCGGCGATCACGCTCGGCGCCTATGACGACGCTTGGGCGATCGCCGGGCGAGCCGCGACGACGAGCCCATCGGCGAGCATGCTGCTCCTGCGGGCGAGGCTCGCGTTGCACCGGGGCGAGCTCGATGCGGCCGAGCGGCTCACCCGCGAAGCTTCGACGCACCCCAACGCGGCCGCGACGCGCGGCGAGCTCTTTCACATGCGCGGCCTCGTCGACTTCTACCGGGGCCGCATCAAGGACGCCGAGCGCCGTTTGCGACGGGCCTCGCGGCTCGTCGAGCCGAAAGCCGACCCAGTCGGCGCTGCCAGCATCGCCACCTCGCGCGGCCTTGCCGCCCACAAGTCCGGCAAGCTCTCCCGCGCGCTGCTTCATTACCGCCGCGCCTATCGCCTCAGCCGAGCCGCGGGCGACGTCACGCGCCTGCCGGCGCGCTTGCTCAACCTCGGCACCGCGGCACAGGACGCGGGACGGCTGGCCGCGGCCCATGCGCACTACCAGGAAGCCGCGACCCTCGCGGCGCGTGTCGGCTCCGACCGCGATCGCGTACGCGTCGGTTTCAACATCGCGAATCTCGCGATTCAGATCGGCGCTCTCGACAGCGCTGCGCGTTGGCTCAAGCTCACGACGCCTCTCGCGGCCGAGCGCGGCATGCGCGTCGAGGTGGCGCGCCTCCATCTCCTGGACGCGGAGATCGGCATCGCCAACGAGTCTTTCGACCACGCGCGCGCGGCGTTGGCCCGCTTCGCGGAGTTTCGTGGAGAGCGCGACGGACAGATGGCGCGGCATGCGGCGCTCGTCCACGCCAAGCTCGCGCTCCTCGAAGGTGACGTCTTGCATGCACGCTTGGCGGTGAGCGATCTGGACCTGACTGACGCCGAGGCCGCTCTCGTGGCCGCGCGCATCGAGGCCTGCGATCGTGGCGCGCCTCCCGGCCGGGCGGTCGAGCTGGCTACGCGGGCCATGCGAGGCTCGCCCCTCCTGGATTGGCAGGTGGCCCTGGTCCAAGCCGAGCTCGCCGAGCGCGCTGGAGACGACCTCGGCCTCGACGACGCGGTGGCGGTGGCGCGCGTCAATTTTCGGCGTGCCCTCGCCGCGCTGCCGCGCGAGCACATCGGCGACTACCAGCGCGTTCCCGCCAACGCACGCGAGGTCGCGCGGCTGTCGAGCCTGTGGGCGAAGGCCCGTGGTAGCGGCGCGTCGTCCTTGCTCGAGCGGGTCTTGCGCATCAACCGCAAGCTCAACGAGTGCGCCGACCTTGACGAGCTGTTGGGCGCGATTCTCGACGAAGTCTCCGCCCTGACCGCTTCGGAGCGCAGCCTCGCCCTGGTGAAGCGCGAAGGTGGAATGGCGGTGCTCGCTCAACGCGCCATAGCGAACGGCAGCGACACCGACTTCAGTCGTGGCATCGCCGAGCAAGTCATCGCCAGCGGCAGGAGCATCGTCACGAGCGACGCCATGGCCGATGAGCGCTTCATGGAGCAGCGCAGCGTTCGCGACCTGCGCATGCGCTCGATCGCGTGCGTGCCGTTGCTCATCGACGGAGCTCCCCGCGGCGCCATTTATCTCGACCATCGTGCCCGCGCCGACGTCTTCAGCGTCGACGCGCTGTCGGTCCTGACCGCGTTCGCGGAGCAAGCTGCGTTGGCGCTCAAGAGCGCCGAGCTGCGCCTCGCCTTGCTCGACGAGCGTCGCCAGCTCGAAGTGGCGCGGAGCAACTTGGCCAACGAGAACGAAGCGCTGCACTCGAGCCTTTCTCGCACCAGCGAAGAGCTGGCGCGCACCAAACTGCACCTCGCGGCCGGGAGCGACGACGACGGCTTGCGCGCCAAGTTCTCGCAGATCGTCGCCCGCAGCCGCGGCATGCTCGACGTCCTCGACAAGGTGCAGCGCTTCGCCAGCGTGCCCTTGCCGATCTTCGTGCACGGCGAGTCCGGCGCCGGCAAGGAGCTGGTCGCGCGCGCGTTACATACGCACAGTCCACGCGTCGAGGGACCCTTCGTTGCGCTGAACTGCGCGGCGATCCCCAACGAGCTCCTGGAGAGCGAGCTCTTCGGCGTTCGTCGTGGCGCTTTCACCGGTGCGCTCAACGATAGAGAGGGCCTCTTCCGTGTCGCCGATGGCGGCACGCTCTTTCTCGACGAAGTCGGCGACATGGGGTCGCCGATGCAGACGAAGCTCCTGCGCGTCCTCGAGGAGGGCACCTTCCGCGCGGTTGGCGCCACCGACGAGCAACAGACCGACGTGCGAATCGTCTGCGCGAGTCACAGGTCGCTGTCGGCGTTGGTCGCGGCGGGCCGCTTCCGCGAAGATCTCTACTATCGCCTTGCCGGCGCCTTGATCGAGATCCCGCCGTTGCGAGACCGCGCCGACGACATCCCGGAGCTCGTCCGTGTGCTGCTCATCCGCGCGGCAAAAGAGTTCGGCATCGCGGTGCCCAAGGTGAAGCGCGACGTCCTCGACGCTCTGCAAAGCTACGCGTGGCCGGGTAACGTTCGTGAGCTCGACAACGAGCTGCGCCGCGCGCTCGCGCTCGCGGACGACGAGCTGCGTGTCGGTCACTTCTCGAAATCGGTGCGCGCGGCGTTGCGCGGGTTGAGCATGTCGGCTGCGAAGTCGAAACGCTATCGCGATGCCGTGGCGACCTTCGAGAAGAGCTTCCTCGCCGAGGCGCTGGCGGCGAACGACAACGACCCCTCACGCGCCGCCCGCGCCATCGGCATTTCTCGCTCCGGTATCTACGCCAAGCTCAAGCAACACCGCCTAGTGAACGACGCGTGACCCGCGGCGTGCCCCGTTAGCGCAGCAGTCGCGACCCGCCAGCCCTTGCCAACGCGACGTTGATCTCGCTGACGAGCTCGGGCGCGCCGGCGACCCCGTAGCGGGGTAGAATCGCCATCACTGCTTTTTTGGCGGACTCCGAGAGGGTCAGAAAAGAGGCCACGAGTGCCTCGCGCTCCTTTTCCGAGAGCTCCCCATTGCCGGCCGCTCTGACGAGCTCGTCACCCCATCGTGAGGTTTCATCGAGGATCGCGTCGCGGCGCTCCATCCGCTCGACGAGCGGGTCCAAGCCGACCGGAGCCTGAGCGCCCCTGCCCAGCTTCTCGACGGCTTCCAGGTAGACGTCGCGCACCACGCCGGCGCTAACGCGGAGCTCGCTCATGATCTCGTCTTGCTCGGCCTCGGTAATGATCCCGTCTTCCGCCGCCTTCTCGACGAGCTTTTCCGCGTGTCTTCGCTCGCCTTTGCGAACCTCGGTGGCCTCCGTAAACGTGGGGAAATGCCAGTATTGAACCGACGTCATTGGCGCTTGCTCCTGGGAAGGTTGATGCGTTCATCCGAAGCAATCGACGTGCCGAGACGGAATCGCGACCCAGTCGCGTTGCTTGCCATCGCGGAGCACGGCGTCGTCCAAGGACACGGACAGCCGTCCAGGTAGCCGGACCGCGTTTCGCCTCCGCTACTGGGCTAGGCGACGCGCGTCGCGACACGCTTCGCGGCCGCTCTGGCATCGCGGAGGGTCTTGTTCACATCGAGCGTCAACAGCTGCCCTTCGCGAACGACGACACGCCCATCGATGATGACGCTGTGCACGTCGGTTGGCCGAGCCGAATAGACGACGCGCGAGGTGAGGTCGCCGATGTCGGGATAGACGTGCGGCTTGTGGAGGTCGAGCAGCACCACGTCGGCGCGCATGCCGGGCGCGATGATGCCGGCGTCCTCGAGCCCGAGCGCTTGGGAGCCGGCGCGGGTCGCCATGTGCAGCGCCTTGCGCGCGGGGATCGCCGTGGGGCCGCCGCGGACCTTGTGGAGGATGGCGGCGAGCCGCATCTCCATGAAGGCGTCGAGTCCGTTATTGCAGGCAGCACCGTCGGCGCCGAGCGCGATATGGATGTCCATCTGCAAGAGCTCGTCGATGCGGGCGATGCCGCTCGCGAGCTTCAGGTTCGAGGACGGGCAATGCGCGAGCCGCGTCTTGGTGTCGCGCAGGATGCGGCGCTCTTCGGCGGAGAGCCACACGCCGTGGGCCAGGACGACATCGGGACCGGTGAGGCCGAGCGAATGCAGATACTCGATGTTGCTCTTGCCGCTGCGCTCGCGCACGAGCTCGATCTCCTCGGAGTTCTCCGAGGCATGCGTGTGCAACATGGCGCCGTGCGCGCGGGCGTTGGCGGCGCACATCTTCATGGCGTGCTCGCTGCACGACAAGGCGAAGCGCGGCGAGAAGGCGTAACGCAGGCGGCCATCGGCGGCGCCGTGCCAGCGCTCGCAGAGGGTGACGCTCTCGTCGATGGCGCTCTCGGTCGTTTCGCGCAGACCGGCGGGGTAGCCCTGACCGACGTCCATGAGGCACTTGCCTCCGACATAGCGGATGCCAGAGCGCGCGGCTTCCTCGAAGAGCACGTCGGCGTGGCGGACCGTGCCCATGTCGAGGATGCCCGTGGTCCCGGAGAGCAAGAGCTCGGAGAGACCAAGCCGCGCCGCGGCCCGCATGTCGTCGGCTTCGAGGGCGCCTTCCATCGGCCAGATGCGCTCGCGCAGCCAATCGAGCAGCACCATGTCGTCGGCCTGGGCGCGAAACAACGTCTGGCACAAATGGACGTGGGCCTGCACGAAGCCGGGCATGAGCACCAAGCCCTTGGCCTCGATGACCATGTCGGCGCCGCGCGTGGAGAGCTTGGGGCCGACGCCGATGATGCGTCCGTCTTCGATGGCGACGTCGAGCTTCGCCACGTCGAAGCGCTCGTTCATGGTGATGACGTCGGCGCCGCGGATGACGATGGTGCCGTCGCGTTTGACGGGTACGTGCTTTTTTTTGGCCGGCACGCGGGGGCCACTATGGCGGACTGTCATGCGAGGGTTTGCACCGCGCGCGCGAGCATCATGCGCATGGGTTTTTGCACGCGGCCGGCGACCTCTTTGACCTCGTCGTGCGACAAGGTGGCTCCCGAGATGCCCGCCGCCGCGTTGGTGATGATCGACACGCCGCAGACGGTGAGGCCCGCGTGCCGTGCCACGATGACTTCGGGCACGGTCGACATGCCGACCGCATCGGCGCCCAGTGTCCGCAACATACGTATCTCTGCTGGCGTCTCGTAGCAGGGGCCGGTCCAGAACGCGTAGACACCCTCACGCGGCGTAACGTTCGCGAATTTTGCGGCTTCGCGCAGCTTGTCGCTCGCCGCCTTCGAGTAGGCCTCGGTCATGTCGGGGAAGCGAATGCCGAAGCGGTCGTCGTTGACGCCACGCAGCGGGTTGTCCGTGACCAAGTTCAGGTGGTCGGTGATGATCATGAAGTCGCCGGGCCGAAACGAAGTGTTGATGCCGCCCGCGGCGTTGGTGACCAGCAGGGTCTTGATGCCGAGCCCCGCGAGCACGCGGATCGGGAAGGTCACGGCGCTCATGGCGTGACCTTCGTAATAGTGGACGCGTCCGCTCATGACGACGATACGCGCGCTCCCGATCTTGCCGAGCACCAGCTCGCCTTTGTGCCCTTCGACGTTGCTCACTGGAAAATTGGGTATGTCGCGGTAGGGGATGACGCGAGGCTCGTCGATCTGCTCGACAAAAGCGGACAGGCCCGAGCCCAGAACGACACCGACGGTAGGGCTCTCCGAGGCGCCAATGGCACGGACGGCTTCCTGCACCTGATCGTAATATGTGCTCACTGCTCGGGATATATTGTGATAGCGATGCGCCCGCAATGCTGCGGAACGTGCTGACCCGACGCATCTGGGCAACCATCGCCGTTTCGGCCGTGACCACTTTCGCGGCCGTCTTGATCCTGCCCGCGAGCGTCAAGAGCCAGACGACGGACCAAGTCGTCGCTCCGGATACCGACGAGCCCCAGCAGGAGCCCGATCCATCGCTCCCAGAGCGGCCCGACTGGGCGTCGTATTGCGGACCGCAGACCACCACCGTTCCGGACATCGCCGAGGCCTACCGCCGGGGCGATCGCCTGGTGCGCCTGGGTCAGCTCGACAACGCCACCGATCAGCTCTGCGCGGTCATCGCCAGCGGCGACAAGGCCCTCGCGTTGAAGGCCCATGAGCGTCTGCGCCGCGTGTTCATCAACTGGCAGCGCCGCCAGGGCATGGCCGATCTCTTGGTCCACATCAGCGACCTGGCGCTCGAAGCCGGCGACCGTGACCTCGCGTTGAAGCGCTTCGACGACCTCGTCGCCATCGCGCCGCAGCACCCCGAGATCAAGCGCCTCGAAGTGACGCTCGGCCTCACCAGGCCACCCGAGGTCGACGCCAGCACCGCGATCACCATGCGCCTGCGCAGCTTGCTCGGCGTCTTCGTGTTGCTGGGCCTCGCGTTCCTCATGTCGGTGGCCAAGAAGCGCATCGATTGGCGCTTGGTCATCTGGGGCATGGCGCTGCAGATCGTCTTCGCCTTGCTGGTGCTCATCGTGCCCGCCGGCAAGGCCGCTTTCGCGGTCGCCAACGACGCCGTCAACAAGTTGATCGCTTTCACGGACGCGGGCGCGAGCTTCGTCTTCGGCTCGATCTACGACGGCTTGGCCCCCGGCCCAACCCGCGGCCCGATGTCCCTCATCGACGGCACCAGCGGTGACGCCATGAACATCGGCATCATCTTCGCTTTCCACATCTTGCCGACCATCATCTTCTTCGGCGCCTTCATGTCGGTGCTCTACCACTGGGGCATCATCCAGAAGCTCGTGCACGCGGTCGCTTGGGTGATGAAGAAGTCGATGCGCACCAGCGGCTCGGAGTCGCTCGCCGCCGCCGTGAACATCTTCGTCGGCCAGACCGAGGCACCGCTCGTCGTGAAGCCGTACCTGAACGGCATGACCATGTCGGAGCTCATGGCGGTCATGGTTGGTGGCTTCGCCTCGGTCGCCGGCGGCGTGCTCGCCGCTTACGTGCGCTTCGGTATCGACGCCGGCCACCTCGTCGCCGCCAGCGTCATGTCCGCGCCCGCCTCGCTCGTCATCGCCAAGATCATGTGGCCGGAGACCGAGGAATCCGAGACCAAGGGTGGCCAGGTCAAAGACCCCGAGCGCACGACCGCCAACGTCATCGATGCGGCCGCCGCCGGCGCCTCGGACGGCCTCTCGCTCGCCTTGAACGTCGCGGCGATGCTCATCGCCTTCATCGCGCTGGTGGCTGTCGCCAACTGGATGCTTGGAGTCGCCGGCGGCTGGTTTGGCCACCCCGGGCTGCAGCTCGGCGAGGTCTTCGGCTACCTCTTCTATCCGCTGTCCTGGTGCATGGGCGTGCACACCAACGACCTCTTGGCCTTCGGGAAGCTCCTTGGCATCAAGATCTCGCTCAACGAGTTCGTGGCTTACGTCGAGCTGGGCGCTTTGCGCAGCCAAATTAGCCCTAGAACCTTCACGATCGCGACTTATGCTCTGTGCGGTTTCGCTAATTTCTCATCGATTGGCATCCAGATCGGTGGAATTAGCGCCATGGCTCCAAATCGCCGCTCTGACCTGGCGAAATTGGGGCTTCGGGCTATGATCGCTGGAGCGATCACGACTGCCCTGATGGCGTGTATCGCTGGCGTGCTAATCTGACGCAACGCCCTGTTTTATCAGGCGATAACATTCCCGACGATGTCTGACGGAGCAAAAGTTCGAATTGGCCATGCTACCTGGGCCCGCCAGGAGGCCGCTTCGGCGCGCCCCCTCGCCGATGAGGGCTCGGGCTCGAAGCGTCTCGTCACGGACATCACTCGGCAGCACATCGACCCCAAGCTGCACCGGATCTCGACCGACCCCGATCAATACGTCGGCTCGCCACACTTCAAGGAGCTGGTGCGCATCTTCGCCGCCGGCGACGTGCCCAGCCTCGAGAACATGATGAGGGAAGGCGAGTACTTCAACACCACTGAAGTCACGCTTCCGATCATGCAGAACCCGGCGATTCGCGGTGCTCTGGCGGCGGCGGTTCAGGAAGAGAGCAAAGGCCGCGTGAAGCTCGTGCAGACGCACGCTGGCGATGTCGGCGATGAGAAGATCGTTGGCGACGCGGTGCACATGGCCATCGAGCGTCCGTTTGGGCGCATTCCGTTTACGGTGCATGAGCTCGGCATCGAGCCGCATCGGCGTGGCGGTCGGTAGGTTTCTCCGTTACTCGAGCGCTCCGAGCCGCCGCACCCGCCCTTCTAGCTCCAGAGCTGTCACCGCCGACGGGGCGACCGACGTATCGACTAGCAAGGTCACCTTCGACCAAACGCGCTTGCCAACCCGCTTGTCGCGGCTCTTGCTGAACAAGCTCCCCCACATCCCAACGAGGGCCATCGGCGTTACCGGCACCGGACTACGCGCGATGATCTTCTCGATCCCCGGCCGAAACCCGTTCATCTTGCCGTCGGTCGTGAGCTTCCCCTCGGGAAAGATGCAAACGATCTCGTTGTCCGCCAAAGCAGCCGCAATACGCTCGAACGCCTTCTCCAATGTCTCCGGATCCTCCTTCGCCCCCGCGATAGGAATGATCTTCGCGTCTTTGAACAGGTGCTTCAGCAGCGGAATGTTCATGAAGCTGTAGTGCATGACGAAGCGGACCGGCAGCGGCGAGGCACTCCCGATGATCAGCCAATCGACGAAGGTGACGTGATTGCAGACGAGCACCGCGGGCCCGCGTAACGGCAAGTTTTCCCGGTTGATGACACGTACGCGATAGAGGACATGCGCGAGCAGCCAGATTACGAAGCGCAAGGCAAACTCGGGAGCGTACGCGTAAATAAAGAACGCCACCGCCGCGTTCACCGCCGCCATGGCCAAGAAGATCCAATGTGCCGGCCACTGGTAAACGAAAGCGCCCCACAAGATCACCGCCGCGCCAATGGCGAAGGCACTGCTGATCCGGTCGCAACGCGCGGCAATCCTCGCCGCTTGCGACGGCTCGCTGCGATGGTAGATGAGCGCGTAGAGCGGTACGACGAACCACGCGAGCGAGGTACCGCACGGCACCGCCACCGCGTAGGCGTGCCAGAGCGTCGGTGCCGCGACCATGCCGCCGAACCAGAGAAACGCGATGAAGACGGTGACGCCCAAGGCGCCCAGCGGCACGACGCCGAGCTCGAGCACGCCACGTGACAACCATGAGCACGTGAGCGCGCCGCCGATGAAGCCGACCGCGAGGCTTGCGACGAGCACCAACGAGGTCCAGGAGCCGCCGCCCAGGGTGACCATGCCGTACGGCACCAAAAGACCCACGAGTAACGCCGCGAGCGCCCAGAACCAGCCGATGCCCAAGAGCGACAGACCCAAGGTGCGCACCGACATGACGTCGACGGTGGG
>JBGGMJ010000123.1:0-23738 GCA_041288095.1 Myxococcota bacterium | reverse complement strand
TCGAGTACTGAGAACCCCTCCTCCGGGTCTGGCGGTGGCCAGCTCGCTCAGACGTACCTTTCGCGAAACGCGCCGCTAATCCCGGCGCGTTTCTTTTTTTAGGACGATAGACGCGCGAGCAGCTCTCGCGCGGCGCCCTTCGTCAACGTCTCTCGCGCCGCTTCGATTCCCTTCCGCAGCGACGCCGCGGCGCCGGCGATGAACAGCGCCGCGCCTGCGTTCAAGAGCACGATGTCGGTCAGTGGGCCGGGGCGCTTGGCCTCGAGCACCTCGCGGAGCATCGAGGCGTTCTCTTTGGGTCCGCCACCGCGGACGCTCTCGGGCGGCGCCATCTCCAAGCCGTGGTCGCGCGGATCGATGGTGAAGGTATTCACGGCGCCATTCTCGAAGGCGACGACCTTGCTCGTCGCCGAGAGCGACAGCTCGTCGACGCCATCGTTGCCGCGCACGACCCAGACACGCTCGCGGCCGAGCTCGCCCAGCGCTTGCGCCATCGGCAACATGTGCGCCTCGGAATACGCGCCGACGAGCTGATAGCGCGGCGCCATGGGGCTCACCATCGGTGTAATGACGTCGATGGACGTGCGCAGCTCGAGCGTCGCGGCGGTGCGTGCGAGCGCTTCCAAGGTGGGGAGCGTGCGCTCGCGTGCGACGAACGCTAGCCCGTGTCCGTCGATGGCATCCTTGATGGCGCCGCAGTCGGCCGCCAGGCTCACTCCGAGCTCTTGCAGGACCTCGAGACTACCGGCGCGCGACGAGATGCGAGGCGCGACGTGTTTGACGACGCGTGTGCCCGTCGCGGCGACCACGAAAGCGGACGCGGTCGAGACGTTGAACGTGCTCTGGTGATCACCACCGGTGCCGCAGGTGTCGATGACGTCGTTGACTTGGTGCTTCAAGGTCGTGCGCTCGAGCACGGCGCGCGCGAACCCTTGCAGCTCTTCGGCGGTCTCACCCTTCAAGCGCAACGCGGTGAGCACCGCGCCTACCTGCACCGGGGTTGCTCTGCCGTCGAGCATGTCACCGAACAGCTCGCGCGCTTCGGGCTCGTCTAAGGGGGCGCCACGGAGCAAGCGTTTGAGGTGGCCGGTGATCGTCATCGATTGCCCAAGCTGTAGCCGCCAATGTCGAAGAGGATGTTGATGCGTTTGTTGTCCCACCAGGACTCGTTGTTGGGGAAGGCCATCATGGCGGATACGCCCCAGCAGTTGCAGGGGGAGCGGTAGGCGATGGTGCCGCGGTGCTCGACGAAGCTGCGGCGATTCGCGGGGTTGTCGCGAACGTCGGGATACTCTGTAGTTGGGACCTGCACCGGCAACTGGTCGTCGCGCAACGGCAGCAGGTAATCGGTGCTGTAACCCAGCGAGACTCGTCGGATGCTGGTGTTGATGCTGCCGCTCAGCGAGTGAATGGGCCGGAGCACGCTGGGCGCCGCGCCCGATTCGTAAGGCGCGGCGAGCTCGTAGAGACTGCGTACGAAGCGGTCCGCGTTGACCTGCCAGCGCGCGTAGCCGAGACCGAGGCTCGCGTAACGCGTCGAGAGTTGAGTCGTGGCGGAGAGCTCGCGCACCGGCTCGTCTTGCCCGGGCGCGATGCTCACACGCGCCGTGCCGGTCAGATAGTGCGGCGCGCGCCACTGCAGCTCTGCCTGCGATTGCAGCACGTGGCCGCCTTCGAGATCGAACGGCTGACGCAAGCTGAGGTTCAATATCGGCAAGGCCGACAGGGGGCCGCGGACCCACAGAGCCTGGTCGACGGCGATCATCGCCTGATGAAACGTTCGCCGCTGCAGACGCGCATCGTAGAGCACCTGGGTAGCGTCGGCGAGGATCGAGACCGTTTGCGGCAGGGTGCCGGACTGCGTGGGGATGCTGCGATACTCCACGCGCGGCGTGATGGTGTGCACGACCGAGCCGAACGAGCGCGACACCCGCGTGTCGATCTTCGCCGAAAGTAGTACCGAGCTGATGTTGTGATTCTCGGTGTCGTTGGACGTGAACAAGGCATCCGTGCCGGCGCGGGCGTGGACGTTGAAGTGGCCGAGCCTGTTGCCGTAGGCGACGCCGGCCGCGAGGTTGCCGACGTTGAGCCCATCGACGACGACACCGGCTCGCGGATTCGCCGCGCTGACGCGGCCATAGCGGACGAACGACGCGTCACCGTCGACGGACAGGCCGCCAACGATGGGCAGGGGCTCCATCGCGAGACGCACGAAGGGCATGCGGTGGAGAGTGTTGTTCTCCTGGCCCTTGGTGTTCGAGTAGTCGATGGTCGTGCCGTCGGCGCGGACGAAGTTGTTGGTCAAGACGAAGTAGTCCGCCATCGCGAGCGCGCTGAAACCATCAGGCCGGAAGAGAAAACCGGTGCGCGTCGGCAGGTAGTTCGAGGCGGCGTCGCGGATGTTGGCGGCGAAGTCGCGCAGCATGACGTCGTCGGAGACCCAGCTGAGCGTGGCGCTCCAGTCGAGGTTCTTGGCGACCTGCGCGCGTTGGAAGCCATTCAAGGAAACGCGCTCGGTAAGCTCCGAGGAGGCCCGGACGTCTTCGGCGAAGGAGCCCGGCTTGTCCTCGGCGACCTTCGAGCGCCAGTTGCCGCCGTCGTGCGTGAAGTCCCAAGCCAGCTCCCCGAACCAAGTGTCCGTCGCGGCGTACCGCACCCGACCACCGAGCCGAGGCGCGCCCCAGGTCGATGGATTGAACGTCGTCGGCGGCGCCCAGTCCATGCGCGTGCCGGGGATCAGGGTGAGGTCGACCGAGTCGCCGATAGGAATGAAGATGGGCAGGTCGATGAGCGGGCGGCCGCCGAGGAAACGGGGGTTGGGCGGGAGCACGCCGAAGGCACGTCGCGAGAGCGGCATCGAGATCGGCGCCATGGGGATAGGCAGCTCGAAGAGACTGAAGGGGCGCAGCCGGAAGACCGGCCACCACAGCGTCGCTCGCTTCCCGAGGTGCGCATCAATCTCGCGTGCCGTGAAGCGCCACGAGGGCGGCTCGAGGCCGCAATCGCAGAGCGTGAAGTCGCCCCCGAAGACCTTGTAGTCTTGCTCGCTCGAGCGCTCGATGTCGCCGCTGAAGCTCGCCATGTTGCGGCCTTCGGGGACGCCGGGAGCCGCGAGGTCGGGCGGGGTGAGCTTGACGTTGAAGAGGGCGTCGTCGACGCGCCCTTGGATGTGGTCCTGGCCGACGTTGAGCGCCGTGCAGGTCATGACGTGGCGGCCGCGCACGTAGATGACGTTGCCGCTGGCGCGGGCGCCCTTGAACTGCTGGTTCTCGTCGTAGTCGACCTCGACGCGGTCGGCGTTCAGACGGGTGGTGGCGCAGCGCAGCTCGGCATTGCCGGCGATGGTGCAGGTCCCATCGAGACAGTCCATGGTGTCGCCGGAGAAGTTGATGACCTTGCAGTCTTCGGCCGTCGGCGCTTGCGGCTGTCCGCCTAGTTGCATGGGCTGCGCGGGCGCCGAGATCTGAGCCAACGCGGTGCTAGGCAGCAGCGCCGCGAGCGCGAGCGTTAGACGAGCCACGCGCGCTTAAAAAGCACTAATTCCGCGGAAAATCGAGGGTGATGACGTTGTCCTTCTGGGCCTGCTTCACGTTCACCGTCTGCCGCACGTAGATGTCGATCTGGATGTTGCTGTTCGAGGCGCCTTCGATGACGCGCGGTTGGATCATCGCCACCGGGCCGTCGAAGAGATGAGTATCGAGGTGGCGTAGGTTGTTCATGGTTTGCGAGCCGGTGTTGTCGAGCGTGATGCTGACGACGCCGTCGCGCTGACTCACGCGGTAGCGGGCAGGCTCATTGGTGCGAACGAAGACGCGGGAGACCTCGCGGAACTGTTGGAAGCCGACGAATTCGAGGTTGCGCGGAGCGTCCTCCATGTCCTGGCTCGCTGCCGGGGAGGCGAGGAAGAGCGAGACGAGGGCCAAGAGTAGGCGGGTGCGCATAGGTGGACGCTAGCATGGGGATGGGGACACTAACCATTTTCCGGCGGTCGCCCGGACACCCCATGACGGAAAATGGTTGGTGTCCCTATTTTAGCCGTCGACCGGTGGGTCCCGCGGCGCCCCCGTCAACACGGCCAACGCATCGGCGACCAAGAACAGCGAGCCCGCGACCAGCACGAAGCCGGCATCGGTCGCGGCGCGCCGGCCGGCGTCGACCAGCGCTTGTGAGATGCCGCCGGCGACCGGATGACCGAGGGCGCGCAGCTCCGCGGCCGAGCGGGACCGGTTCGAGCCCACCGGCACCAGCTGGACGCTCGCGGCGCGCTTCGTCAGCGGCTCGAGGACCACGATCGGGTCTTTGTCCGCCAAAACGGTCGCGACGAGATGCATCGGACGACCGCGAGCCTGGGAATCGTTGTCGAGCGCGGTGAGGAGCGCCTCGACGCCATGGCCGTTGTGCGCTCCGTCCAGGAGCACGTCGCCGAGCCACTGATAGCGCCCCGGCCAGCGGAACTCACGGCAAGCGCGCGCGAGGTGATCGACTCCGACCCCTAGGCCGGCGCGACGGAGCACCTGTAGCGCGGCGGCGGCGGTCGCGACGTTGACGCGTTGGTAGGTGCCCGGTGGCAAGGTCGAGGGGAATGGCGGGGCCGCGGCCAGCGGCGCGTTCATGGCGCGAGCCTGGGCCTCGAGGACGTCCCAGGCGACGGGATCCTGAGGCGAGCTCACGACGGGCACGTCGCGCTGGATGATGCCGGCTTTTTCGGTGGCTATCGCGGACAAGGTCGAGCCGAGGTAGCGCTCGTGGTCGATGCCGATGGGCGTGATGACCGACAGCACGCGGTCGACGACGTTCACCGCGTCGAGTCGTCCACCGAGCCCGACCTCGAGCACGGCGATGTCCACGCGCTCCTCGGCGAACACCATGAAACCCATGAGGGTCGCTACTTCGAAGAAAGACAGCGGCTGGGGCAGACGCCGTTCCGCGGAGGCGATAGCCGCATACAGGGACACGACGCGGCCCGGGTCCAGCTCGGCGCCGTCGACCCGGATGCGCTCGGTGAAGCGCAGCAGATGCGGCGAGGTGTAGTGGCCGACTTTGTGGTCCGCGTGCCGTAGAGCGTCGGCGATCAGCGTCGAGGTCGAGCCTTTGCCGTTGGTGCCGGCGACAACGACGTGTTTGGTTCGCTTTTGCGGATCGCCGAACAACGCGAGCGCAGCCCGCATGTTGTCCAGACCCAGCTTGATACCGGTCGCGGCGCGCACGAACATGGCGCCGAGCGTCGCGGCGTACTCAGATCGCGAGCTCATCCATCAGAACGTGAACTCGTCCATCGGTTTCAAGATGGTGATTCGCGAGTCCTTGAGGTCGGCGATCTGCTGCTTCACGACGTCGTAAAAGCCGGGCTTCAAGTGGTAGATGAGCACCGGCACTTGGCCCTTCACCTTCAGCTTTTTGAGCTCGGTCTGCAGCATCACCGGCGTCAGGTGTCCCGACACCTTGGCGAGGCCTTCCATGGCGTTGGGGAAGCTCACTTCGGTGATGAACGCGCGCAGGTCCTCGGTGCGATTGACCTCTTCGTACAGCGCGTCGGTCGGCCCGGTGTCGCCCGAGTAGACCACCGTGCCGGTCTTGTCGCGGACGAAGAGCGCGTGCGTCTCGATGGTGTGATTCACCGCGACGGTCTTGATCTGGTACGGGCCGACCTCGATCGTCGCGCCGGGCTTGAAGCGATTCACCTGGAGGGTGGGGCGCTTCTCCGGGTCACCCGGGTTCGGGAACTTCGAGAAGTCGGGCCAGATGACGTTGTTCAAGATGTGCTTGAACAGGGCATCGGCGGTGAACTCGGTGCAGTGGACGACGAGCGGCTTCTTGCGCGCGCCGATGATGTTGTCGCAGAGCAGCGCGATGTCGCGCACATGGTCCAGGTGCACGTGCGACAGCACGATGTGATCGATGGCGACCTGCTCGGGGACCGTGAGACTGCGCGTCGCCGAGCCGGCGTCGAGCAACAGCACGTCGTCTATCAAGAACGAGGTCGCTCGATGGGTAGCCGATTCGCCGCCGTGGCAGCCGAGTACGCGAAAGCGCATTGAGGGGGCCCGTCTCCTTAGATATCGCCGAATTTTTCTTTCATCTCGAGGAACTCGAGGAACTCGCGCAGCTTGTTCACGTCGTGGATGACCACGCCCGTCTCGGTGAGCTTCACCAGCCGCGAGCGAATCAGCTTGTTCATCACCTCGTTCACCGGCTCGATCTCGAGGCCGATCTTCGAGGCGATGTCCTTGAGCGTGATCTCGAGCTGCAGCCCCTCGGCGGTCTGCGTCCCTTGCTTCGCGGCGATGTGACTCAAGAAATGCACGACGCGCGAGTTGTGATCGCGCAGGAGGAGGTTCTCGATCTGATCGTCGGCCTCTTGGAGACGCCCAGCCAGCTTCTTGATGAGGCGCACGGCGATCTCGGCGTTGCCGCGCACCATGGCCTCGAACGTCTTGGGATCGATCACCAAGAGCTTGGCCGGCTCGTCGACCGTCGCCGAAGCGGACCGCGGCTTGTTGTTCAAGATCGACATCTCGCCGAAGAACTCGCCCGGGCCGAGCACCGCGAGGACCTTCTCGACGTCGCGCACGTTCTTGTGGATGCGGACCTTGCCCGACTGCACCACGAACATCTCTTTGCCGGCCTCGCCGTCCTTGAAGAGGGGGTGATCCTTGGGAAACTCTCGGCCGAACCGCTCGTACAATTTGTCGTCTGCCATGGCGCTACCCTCGAATCCCTAAGAGCTATCGCTACTTCGTGGTCATCGTCCAGACACCGTCCCAGTTAGCACCCGGCGGCTCAGCGCGCATGATCTCGCACCGCTCAATGTACGTCTCACTGGGGCCGTCACCAATTTTCATCTGCGTGCGGATCATATCGAAGATGGCGATGGCGTCGTCCCATTTTTGATTGCGGTACAGGTTCAAGCCCCGTCCCCAGGCGTCGAGCAAGTCCTTGGAGGCGCCGGTGGCCGCGCCCTTGCCGACGAGCTCGTAGATATGGACGGGGTCGTTCTTGCCCTTGACCTTGACGAGATCCATCTCGCGCACGTGGATGTGCTCCTTCGCGAGCATGTGGGTCGACTGACTGATGATGATGTTGGTGCCGTACTCTTTGTTGATGCCTTCGAGGCGGCTACCCAGGTTTACCGTGTCGCCCATCGCCGTGTAGTTGAAATAGTTGGGCGTGCCCATGTTGCCGACGACCATCGGGCCCGAGTTCAAGCCGATACCGATGTCGATGTGATGGGTCATGCCCTCGGCCGCCCATTCCTTTCGCAAGCGCTCGAGCTCGACCATCATGTCGACCGAAACGTGGCAGGCGCGGATGGCGTGATCGCTCTGATCGATGGGCGCGTTGAAGAACGCCATGATGGCGTCGCCGATGTATTTGTCGAGCGTGCCGTCGTACTTGAAGATCAAGTCGGTCATCGGCGTGAGATAGGTATTGAGCACGTGCACGAGCTGCTCGGGTGAGAGCTTCTCCGAGAGCGTCGTGAAGCCGCGCACGTCGCTGAAGAAGACCGTGCACTCGCGGCGCTCGCCGCCGAGCTTCAGGCGCGACGGATCCTTGATGATCATGTCGACGACGGTCTTGTTCAGGTAGTGCTGGAAGGCCTTGCGGATCTGACGCTTCTCGCGGCCCTCGGTGAGGAACTTGTAGATGATGATGGCGACCGCGGTCAGCGTCGCTTGCATCGTCGGCAGGACGTTGAGGGTCCAAAAGCCGTTCGAGAAGATGGCCCACACGTCGATGAAGTAGACGACCACACCGAAGAGCAGCGTCCCGGTGATGGTGGCCCAAGCGGGGAGGCGCGCGAAGCCGACTCCCATGAGGACGCCGAGCAACAGGAACGCGATCATCTCGAACATGACGATGTAGTCCTGGCGAACCAGGAAGCGGCCATCGAGGATGTTCTGAACGCCGGCGGCGTGGATGTAGACACCAGGCGTGACCGGCGAGAATGGCGTGACGCGGAAGTCGTAGGTGCCGATGGCGGTCATGCCGACGAGCACCACCTTGTCCTTGAAAGACTCCGGCCCAGCGGAGCCGTCGAGGATGTCGGCGACGCTGATGGTCGGGATGTATTGCTGCGGGACGCCGTAGTAGTCGATGAGCATCTCGCCGCGCTCGGTCGTCGGGATCTTCATCTCGCCGAGGTCGACGTGGTCGATGGTGACCTTCGGCCACAAGCCCTCGATGGGATAGATGGTCTGGTCGAGGTACTTGGCGGCGCTGGCGAGTGACAGGGCAGGGTAGAACGCGCCCTCGAATGCCGCGAGCAAGGGCGCCTTGCGAGCGACGCCGTCCTGATCCGGCGACACGTTGAAGTTGCCGAAGCCCTTGGCCTGCTCGGCGATCTTCGGCAACACGGCGCGGACACCGAGCGCGCGGTCGACGTGCATCTTGGGCCAGTCGCTCTCGGTCGGCTCGATGACGACGCCGTATGGCGCTTCTTTCTCGATGTAGAGTGACGGAATCGCCGCTCGCTTCAGCGGAATCGCCGCCTCCTTCATGGCCTCCATGGACAAGCTCTTGAGCTCTTCTTTGCTGCGCAAGAAGAAGTAGCCGAGGATGGTTTGCGGCGAGCGGCCGACGGCGCGGGCCAGCGCTTCGTCAGGCGAGACGTCCGAGATCTCTCGGCTCATCATCTCGTAGAACTTGCCCGAGCGGTCGTTCCAGTCGACCGCGAGCTCACGGGCCCGGCCGAGGTTCTTCAGCGACTTCTCGTTCTGGGCTTTCAAGCGCTGCAAGGTGACCAGCGAGCCCGGCGGTGGCGGCTGTTTGCCTTCGCGATCCTTGAGCTTGTTCTCCAGCTCCGCGATAGCGTTCTTGAGCTCGACCTGGGCGGCGCCGCTGGTGCGCAGCTCGTCGAGCATCTCTTTCGAGAGCTTCGAAGACGGTGACAAGGCGCGTTCGTCGTAGGCCGTGAGGAAGCGGCGGACGCTCTGGTACGACGAGTTGCGGTCCTCGTCGCCGAACACGATGTCGAATCCGATCACCTTGGCGCCGCCTTCGGTGAGCTTGTCGACCAGGTCGCCAATGATGCGGCGGTTCCAGGGGAAGAGGCCGTAGCGCTCGATGCTCTTCTCGTCGACCGCTGCGACCACGACCTTGGGTACGATGTTGTCGGGCTTACCGCGGCTCAGGAACTTCAAGTCGAGCGACTTGAGATCGAGCAGGCGGATGAAACCGCTCCGCGACAGCGGACCTGTCGAGAACAAGCTCAGCTCGATCGCGAAATGCATGGCGCAGAAGGCGAGGGCGATGACGAGAGCAATACGGAGGGGGGTGACACGCCGTAGGAAGCTCGGGATTTTCACGCCTGTACCTTACACGGAGCGGGACCCCGTGTCGCATTCCTTGCGTGACGCTGGGGCGTGGCCGCGATCAGGCTTGGGTGGTGAAGCTTGGGCGGCGCAGCAAACGCTCGAGCTGCTGCGACAGGAGGCTCACGTCGTTCGACTTGATGATGTAGCCGTCGGCGCCGCTCTTCTCGGCGAGCTGCTGCAGCTCGTCCTCGGGCATCGACGAGTAGAGGGCGACCAAGACGTCCTTGGTCTGCGGACTCTCCTTGAGCATGCGGCAGACGAGATCGCCGTTCAGAGCCGGCATGTTGACGTCGAGCAAGACGAGCCGCGGTTGGTTCTTGCGGACGAAGGCTTGGATTCCGAGCGAGGCGTTGTATGTCACGACCTCGAAGCCCAGCGGCGCTAGCGCCTCGCGAGCCCACTCGAGCGCCACGAGGCTGTCGTCCACTAGAACGATCTTCGTGCCCATGATTCTCCCCGATTGAGGCTAAGGACTTTCTCCCGTCCAGGTCAAGAAAGCCACGGCCTACCTACGCACACACGACAGCGTGGCATAGGCTTTTCAACGTCCGATGATTCTACCCGAAGTTTGCGGAGTTAGCCGCTGTCTTGCACGTTCTTTGTTGCTTCGACAGAGCTCGACGATAAAGGAATCGTTGATCCAAAAGGTTTCGCTCGATCCTTCGGCTCGCTCGCGCAGACGCTGATTGACGCGAGGATCCAAGGCCGCTTGCTCCGCTCGAGCGTACTCGCGGACCGCCTCGTCGAACTGGCCGGCGCGGTGCATCGTCAGCGCCAGCTCGTAGCGCGCGAAGGTGAAGCCCGGCTCCAGAAAGAGGGCGCGGCGCAGGGCGTGGCGCGCCGCCTCGACGTCGTTCAGCGCGAGGTAGAGCCAGCCCAAGTAGAAATAGAGATCGAACGCGAGCGGGTCGCTGGCGATGGCGTCGTCGAGAGCGGCGCATGACTCCTCGAAACGCTTCTCGTTGAACAGCAACATACCGAGCGCGCGCGAGACGCGGGAATGATCGGGATGTTGCTCGCGGAGCTCCGCGAGGCGCGTGATCGCCATCTCTCTCGCACCACCGGCGGCGGCGTTGAGCAGCTTCTCGACCTCGAAGGTCGTCTGGTCGGCCTCTTCGAAGGATTGAGTGATGCGGCGCGGCCTGGTGCCGTCGGCGGCGCGCGCTGGCGTCGGAGTCGTGCTCGCTGACATCGGCATCGGTGTGTTGCTCGTCGTGATCGATGTCGGCTTGCGGATGCCGGCGGCCGGGGTCTTCTCGTCGCGGAAGCGGGGCGGCCCCGCGTTAGCGGCCTCGAGGCGATGCGCTTGCATGGCGGGGTTCCAGTCGCCGTGGAGGAACCCGTACGCTTTGCCGAAGCGCGCCGGCGACAAGCGCCGGTCGTAGCCCGCTGGGTTTTCGGCGCCCCCGAGGAAGAGCACCGCGTCTTGCGACATGGCGCCGCAGAACTGGTCGAGAATGCGGGTGATGCCTTGACCGCTAAAGTAGATGAGCACGTTGGCGCAGACGATGAGATGCCAGCTCCCCGGATCGGGAAACGGATCCGTGGCGAGATTCAGCCGGTCGAAGGTGACGCGCTCGCGGATGTCGGGGTTCACCGTGACGGCGCGATTCTCGACAGTGACGTACTTGCGCACGGTAGGCGGCAAGCGGTCGAGGCGGGCGTGCCCATAGCGGCCGATACGGGCCTGGTCGAGCGAGTTGGTGTTGATATCGGTCGCGAGGATGCGGATGCGGCGTTTGCCGAACCAGCCGTCCTCGGTGAGGGCCATGGCGAGCGTGTAGGGCTCCTCTCCCGTCGAGCAGCCGGCGCTCCAGATGTTGATGCCGCGAGCCGGATGCAAGTGAGCGTGCAGAGCCGGCATGATGGTGTGCACGATAGCGGACACCATGTCGGGATAGCGATAGAACGAGGTCTTGCCGACGGTCACCAAATTCACCAGCGTCTGCATTTCCGACGTGGCGATGTTCTTCTCGATGCTGTCGACGTAGGTGTCGGGTGTGGGGTGGCCAAGGGTCTCGGCGCGCGCGCGCAAGACGCCGCCGACGCGTTGGACGTTCTGGCGGTTCAGGCGGATGCCGGTGCGCGTTTCGAGAATCGCCGCGAAGCGCTCGGCGAATGAGCTCACACACGCACCTTGCCGCGGACGCCCAGCCAGTCACAGATGGTGATTGGCATCTCGTGCGGGGCCTGTTGAACGCTGACCGCGCCGAGCTCGAAGGCCACGCGTGGCATGCCGTAAACCAAGCTCGAAGCCTCGTCCTGTCCCACCGTGAGCGCGCCGCTCCGGCGCATGGCCAGCAAGCCATCGGCGCCGTCCGCGCCCATGCCGGTCAGAATGCAGCCGACCGCGGTCGGCCCGTAGACACGCGCAACCGACCACAAGAAATAGTCGAGCGACGGGCTGTAGGTGGAATCGGGGAGCTGGTCGAAGATGCGGACGCGCCCCTTGCTCACCACTTCGACGTGCTTGCGGCCCGGCGCCACGTAGATGTTGCCGGGCTCGAAGGTGCTCTGATCGAGGAGCTCGACGACCGGCGCTCGCAACACCTGACCGAGGAAGCTCGCGAAGGACGACCCCATGTGCCGCCCGAGGTGGAGCGCGACGAGAATGGGCACCTGCAGCGGGAACGCCGGGGCCAAGCCTTCGAGGAGCGTGCGCACTGCCTTGGGGCCGCCCGCGGAAGCAACGACCGCGAGCAACTCGATGGTGGCGGTCGGCGTGGCGGACAATGTCTGCTGTCGCGGACGCGGGCTTACGCGAATCGCGGTCGGAGTCGGCGTGCGGTCGTTGCGCTCGATGGCCTGGGCGCGGAGGCGGTCTGTGCGCTGCTTGATGCGATCGAGGACATGCGGGATGACCGGGGAGCGCGCGATGAAGCGGAGCTGCCGTTGGATGCGCTTGCGCCACTCCTTGTCGTTGAGGTCGGCGAGATCGGGTTTCTCGATGACGTCCATCGCTCCCAAGGTGAGCGCGTGGAACGCGTCCTTGCGCCACTTCGGTCGCAGCGTCGCCGTCAGCATGATGACCGGCGTCGGCTGGTCGGCCATGATCGCCCGCACCACGTCGAAGCCGTCGATGTCGGGGAGACCTATGTCGCAGGTGACGAGATCGGGCTTGAGCGCTTTCACGCGCTCGACGCCTTCCTTGCCGGTGCCGACGGCCGCGACCACTTGCAGGTTCCCATCTTCCTCGAAGAGGTCGACGAGCGCCTCGCGTTGAATGGGCGAGTCCTCGATCACCACGAGCCGGATCGGCTTGTCGCTATGGCTTTTGGCTTCCGTGCTCATCGAATGACGTGACCGATGGTCGAGATGAGTGTGTCAGCAGCGAAGCTCGACTTCACGAGATACGCATCGGCGCCCGCGTCGAGCGCCATACGCTTGGTCTCCGGCGTATCGAGCGTCGACATGACGACGATGGGCAAGTTCTTCAGACGCGGATCCTTGCGGACCTGAGCGCATAGCTTGAATCCATCCATGCGGGGCATCTGCAGATCGGTGAGCAGGAGATCGAAGCGGTCCACCTGCAAGCGCTCGAACGCCTCGACGCCGTCGGAGGCCTCGACGACCTGAAACCCGCGCGAGCGCAGCACGCCGGCCGCGTACTCGCGCGTGATGATCGAATCCTCGGCGTACAAGATGCGGCGTTCGCTCCCGTCGGCCCGGGCCTCGCCGGCCGCGCCACGCGTGCGCTTGGTATCGTGGAGAGAGCGCAGCAGGTCCGGGGGATGCAGGATGAGGACGACGTCGCCGTTCTCCATCAGGGTGACGCCGCTCGCCATGTAGGCGCGACCGACATAGTGCCCGAAGGGACGCGCGACGATCTCGCGCTCGCCGATGAGGTTGTCGACGACGAAACCAGCCATGTCGTCGCCGGATCGCAAGACGACGACGCCGACCTTGTTCACGAAGATGTCTTTGATGCCCTTCAATCCCAGGGCCTCGCGCAAGCGCACCAACGGCAGGAGCTTGCCGCGGAAGCTCGTGGTCTCGCGGCCTTCGATGGTGCGGATCTCGCGCACCGGCAGGCGGTAGACCTCGACGACGGCGGCATTGGGGACGGCGAACGTTTGATCCGCGGTCTCGAGGAAGAGGGCACGCGTCAGCGATAGCGACACCGGCACTTGCAACACGAACTTGGTGCCGACGCCGTGGATGGTCTCGAGCGTCACCGTGCCGCCCATGCGATCGATGACGGTGCTGACGACGTCGAGCCCGACACCGCGGCCCGCGAGCTCCGTCGTCGTCGCCGCGGTCGATAGTCCGCTGGTGAAGACGAGGCGGGCCAGCTCCTCGGGGTTCAAGCGTGACGCGTGTTCTTCGTCGATGGTGCCCATGGCGATGGCCCTACGGCGGACGCGATCGACATCGATGCCGCGGCCGTCGTCCGAGAACTCGATGCGCACGAGCTCGCCGTCCTGACGCGCGTGAATGCTGACCAGGCCCTCTTCGCGTTTGCCGGACCGACGCCGCTCCTCGGGCGTCTCGATACCGTGCACCACGGAGTTGCGGAGCAGGTGCAGGCAGGGCTCGCCGATCTCGTCGAGCACGCGTTGATCGATACCGAGCTCTTCGCCGCTGGTCTCGACGCGGATGCGCTTGCCTTCCTGGCGGGCGACGTTGCGTACGAAGGAAGGGTACCCAGCGAAGACGCTGCGCAGCGCTTGCAGGCGCGCCTCGCGCGTGTGCTCGGAGAGCTCGGAGAAAGACAGGTCGAGCCGGAAATGGTGCTCCCGGAACTCGCGCAGCTCGGTGGTGATGCGGCCGGGGAGGGTGGCGATCTTCTCGAGCGCGGCGGCTCTCTCCACGGGGTCTTGAGCCTCTCCTCCTTCGCCGGTGGCGCGCATGAGCTCGCGCAGGTCATCGACCATCGTGGTCAGCCGCGCGAGGTACTGACGGTTGCGCACGAGCGACCCCGACAGATTGCTGATCTCGTCGGTCATGTTGTCGAGCAGCGCGGTCGCCACATGCATGGTGCGGCCGCCGCCCTGGCGCCGATCGCCATCGTCGCCCTCGGGCTTCGGCTCGGGCGTCTTCGCTTCGGGCTTGTTCTCCTTGGCCTCTGTTTGCTCGATGGGCTGGGCGAGCACGATATCGTCGTCGCCGAAGCTCAGACCGTCGTCGTGCTCCGGCGGCTGCTGTTGGGTGGGTGCGCTCGCGCGGGTCTCGGGCAGCACGTTGTCGCGCAGGCGTTTGACGACGGCCTCGATCTCGGCCTCGCTGACGGAGACGCCCTCGCCGCGCGCCTGGACGCACGTGAAGATGATGTCGATGGCTTCGTAGAGCAGCTGTTCGGTGAACTCGGTGATCTGCTGCGCCCGGTGATGGCTGAACAGCATGTCCTCGCTGGCGTGCGCGACACGCTCGATCTCGGGCAACCCCAAGAGGCGCGCCTCGCCCTTGAGCGTATGCAAGTCGCGGCCGATGCGCTTGACGACGTCGTTCACATCACCGCTGCCGCGCAGGGTCGACAGCACTTCGCCCATCTGGGTGAGCCGCTCGCTGGCGGTGGCGAGGAAGCGGCCGATGAGGGCGGTGACTCCGCTCATGCACCACTCTTTTGGCTGGACGCTAAAACGGACAGGTCGAGGAGGAGCACGAGCTCGCCGTCGATCTGCGTCGTGCCAATCCACCATGGCGGAGCACCGTGGCTCTGGAGGACCCGCGACAGCGGTTGCACCTCGGCGAGGCCGAGCGCGCGCGTCCCGAGGGCGCCGTCGATGCCGAAGGTCACGGACTTATCGATGCCGAGCTCGACGATGCGACGCTTGGCGGCATCCATCTCTGGGGCGGCTTCGTCGACCCGCAAGAGCTGGCCGAGGTCGATGGGCGTGTCGGAGGCGCGCGGCGGTCGGATGGCGCGCACCGATAGCGCGTCGACGCCCACGGTCCAGGTTCCGCAGCGCATCAACAGGATTCCGACGGTGGTATCGCGCAAAAGGTCATCCCCGGCGAACGCGGCTGTTCTCGAGCAGAATGCGGGCGTCGAGCACCGACAGGATACCGTCGTCGCCATCGATCTGTCCGGTGACGAAGGCCAGCTCGCCGGAGAGGTGAGCGAGCGGCGGCTCGATCTGCGACAGCCGTACCTGGACCAGGCCGATCACCTCGCTCACCGGCACGGCGGCCTCGAGCTGGTCGTGTTGCAAGACGACGAGGCGCTTCGGAGACTCTTCGGTCTCGATGGCGGAGAACGCCGCGAGGTCGAGCACCGCGGTGATCTTGCCGTGACGGTTGAACACGCCGCGCACGTGGCTCGGCATGTGCGGGACGCGCGTCACCGTCGTCGGCGACAACACCTCGGCTACTTGTCCGATCGGGATCGCGTATCTGCGATCACGCAAACGGACGCACAGGAACTCGGCCTCCGGCTCCACGTCGTCGGCGATCGCTTGGTCGCCCAAGGCGCGCTTCACGGCCAATGCCTCGTTCAGGCCCATAGCCGAGCTTTTCGCCTCTTCGTCGCCTGCCGGCCCTGTCGGGTCCATGCCTTGGCGGTACCACAGGTTACGGCGGGGTATGCATTTTTTGACGCCCGGACGTGACGGCGTGACAGGGGCTTCCGAGCATCGAGTGCCGGTTTTGGGCGATAAATGAGGAGAATGGCTGGGTTGCGCCTTTAGCCAGGGCAAGGGGTTGCGAACGAGATGTCAGCAGTAGCAGCGACACCCGGAGCGGTTCTCGGTCCCTCGTACCAGACGCCTCCCGTCGACGGTGCTCCGCCGTACGTGGCTCCCAACGTGACTGGGCCGGCCGCGGCCGCGCCCCTGACGGTGCCGCGTGAGCACCTCGATGCCGCTCAAGCGGGCCTCGACGGACTGCGTCAACAGGCCATCGCCGGTGACGACGCCGCGACCCGACCGAGCTTCTGGCAGAAGGCCCTCGAGGTCTTCGAGTTCATCCTCCGCTGTCTGCCCGGCATTGGCCAAATCGTCAGCATGGCTTCCGCGGCCATCCGTCTCTGCCGCATCGCGCTCGCCCTCCTCTCGGGTGAGGACAAGGAGCATATAGACTGGACGAAAGAGCTCACCCGACTATCCGGCGACCTGCTGGGCATCATCATGCCGCTCGGCGGCGCGATCGCCAACGCCGGCCTGAACTATTGGTTCGATGCGCAGAGCGATACGCGGCAGGGCGTGCAGATCTTGGGTGGTCTCAACTACCTGGCGCCGGAGAGCTGGGAGCTCGGACCGAATCGCCGCGGCGTGGTCCGCGACACTCTCGACATGGTGCGCCGGCAGGTCGCCGGTGTGATTTCGAGCCCGGCGCAGCCCTACGTCGATCCCTACGCAACCGGCCTGCAACCGCAACCCGGCCTTGACGGCACCGTGACGCCCGGTACCGGGCAGCCCGTGCAAGTCGTGCCTTTCGCGCCAGCTGCCGTATAGACTGTCACGGTGACTCAGCAGGTTCAGCCGCCAAGCGCAGATGAGGTGCGGGCTCAGACCGAGCAGTTCATGCAGCTGCTCCGTGATCTCCAAGCCGACAAGACGCCGCAGGCCCAACGGCTGCGACAAACGCTGGTCGAGACCATCGAGCGCTGGGGCGCGGCGCCGGACAAGTCGCAGGCGCAAGCCGAGCTCGTCGGCAGCTTGCTCGGCGTCGAGGCCGGCGTCGCCGAGCTCCTCCTGGGGACCGTGCAACCGCTCGCCGAGCGCCTCTACAAGGAAGGCAAGCGCATCGGGACGGCGTCGCAGCAGGGGAAGTCGATCCGCGCCATGAGCCGCGCGCTCGGGACCTTGGCCGACGGGCTGCAACAGATCATCGACGCCGTCAGCGAGGCTGACCAATCACTCCGCTTGAGCGCACACAAGCGTATCGACGAAGCCAGGGAGCAGCTCAAGGCCGTCGGGTTCCGCGGCTAGAGGCGGCGATGGTTTCGCACGCCGAGAGGCCCTGGGGGGCCGTGGCCGCGCCGCTTTCGTGGGTCTTCGCCGCGGCGGCGCACACGCGACGCTTCGCGTACGACAGCGGTGTGCTGCCCTCGCGGGACGCGGGCGTGCTCACCGTCTCGGTCGGCGGGCTCGAAGCGGGAGGCAGTGGCAAGACACCCGTCGCGGGCTGGGTGCTCGATGCCTGTCGCGAGCTCGGTATGCGACCCGGCCTGCTCACGCGCGGCTATGGGCGATCGACGCGTGGCCTGGTGATGGAAGAGGGCGAGGTCGCGGATCCTTGGCGAGTCGGCGACGAGCCGGCGATGCTGGCGCGCGAGCGTGGCGTGCCGGTCGCGGCATCCGAGCACCGCTATCCCGGCGCGGTGGCGCTGCGTGAGCGCGGCTGTGACGTCGTCGTCCTAGATGACGGCTTCAGCCATCGCGCCTTGAAGCGTGACCTCGACATCGTCGTCTTGCGTGGCGAGGCGCCCCTGGGCAACGGCTACCTCTTGCCCGCGGGCACCCTGCGCGAGTCGGCGGCGGGCCTGCAGCGCGCGCATGTCGTGTGGGCCCACAGCCGAACCGGCGGCCGCGACGAGGAGCTCTTGGCGCGTCTCGCCGGCGAGGCGCTGTTGGTGCTCAGTCAAGACGGCCCCCTGACCGTGACCGCGCAGGATGGGACGCCGGTCGACATCGCGCACAAGGTGGTCGTCGCGGCCTGCGGAATCGCGCGTCCGTTGGCCTTCGCGGACACTCTCGAACGATCCGACGCGGAGCTCATCGACCTAGTGGGCTTTCCTGATCACGTTCGCTACACTCCCAAGGACATGGGGGAGTTGGCGCGGCGCGTCGCCGATACGAAGGCTCAGGCCTTGGTGGTGACGGCGAAGGACGCGGTGAAGCTCGAGGGGCTCGGGCTGACCGTTCCGGTCTGGGTGGCGCGGGTAGGACTCGAAGTGACGCGTGGAGCGGCGGAGCTACGCGAGCTCTTGCGTGACGCGCGTGAGAAGCGGACGGCATGAAGTACCTGATCCTCGCACTGCTGATCGCACCGATCACCGCGGGTGAGCGTCACGCCTCCGCGTCCGAATCGCGCGCTCCCGTGCAACCGTCGGGCTACGTGCACCTGGTGCAGCCGAGCGATCGACTCCCGCGACTCGCGGCGTTCTACAGCGTCACCGAAGCGGCGCTCCGTGAGGTGAACGCCGAGCGCTTCGCTTACAACGAGTCGCAGACCGGCCACCGTATGATCATCAACGAGCCCATCGTCTTACCGATGGGCTGCGTCATCCCCCGCAACGCGACCTGGGCGCGGCGCGCCGAAAATCTCGAGAAACAAGCGGAGCCGACGCTCATCACCACGCCCGATACGCCGGCATCGCAGGATGGCCTCCGTACCGGCAGCGGTTGGGCGCAGCAGGTCTCGGGCAACGGGCGCAGGTCGAAACTGCCTCCCTTCAAACCCGCGGCTCCGACCTCGGTCCCACCGGTCGCGGCCGCGCCCAAGCAAGACCCGGCCACCGCGCCGCTCGCGTTCGGTGTCACCACCTCCGAGCTGCCGAGCCCGAAGAGCTCGGTTGGCAGCGTCCCCAACCGTCACGCTCGGCTCTCGAGCGTCTTCGGTTGGCGCAGCGGCCGCCGCCACAAGGGCATCGACATCCCGATAGATGCCAATACCCCGATCGCCGCGGCGCACGACGGCGTCGTCGAGCGCGCCGACCACGATCTGTTCGGTTACGGCAACTTCGTGATCATCAACCACGGCCGCTACGAGACGCGCTACGCCCACTTGAACCGCATCATGGTGAAGGCGGGCCAGCACGTAAGCGGCGGCAAGACGATCATCGGGCTCTCGGGCGACACGGGGCACTCGACCGGTCCCCATCTGCACTACGAGCTACGCCGCGATGGTGAGCCGGTTGACCCCATCGGCACCGACCTCCCGGGCGTCCAGGCGATGCTCGCGGGCAGCGCCGCGGCGGCCGGACGTAACGACCTGAGCAGCGGTGGTATCGGCTCCCTCAACTACACCTTCGAGGGCGACAAGCGCTGGCAGCTGCACGGCGGCTGGTAGCGGGCCCCGAATAGGTTGTTTGGGGATCCTTTTTTTGGTTTTTCCCGAGCAATCACATGGCGTTGCAGTGCCCAGTGCTTTTTTCGGCAACGTCTCGCGACACCTGCCGATACTAGTCTTGAGCTTCGCTGGGCTTGATTACAATTGAATGGCGGCTCGTGGTAGGTTCAGCGCAGCTCGATTAGTACTTGGACGGCCGTTCTCATGGTGGGTGCGGCCGTCCTTTTTTTTTGGGCCTTGTTCGGCGCCTGAAGGCGCCGCGGCCCATGTCGAGTTCGCGCCGCGCCTTCGGCACGGAAAGCGCGAACCCGACGCCAGGCTACGCTGGCGCTTCGAACGTAGCTGCGTTGCGGCCTGCGGCGGCTTCGGTCGGGGGTTTGCGGGCTCTCCCGTCTGACCGACGGGACGGTGTCGCCCTCCCTGCGCTTGCTATTCGGTTCGGCGCGCGCCGGAGATTCGCTGGGCGGCTGGGATGCGTTACACTTACGCGGTGAACGATCCGGAGACCATCGACCGCTACGAAATACGCGGGATCCTTGGTCATGGCGCGATGGGAAATGTTTATCGCGCCTGGGATCCGAAGCTTCATCGCGAGGTTGCGATGAAGGTCGTGGCCCAGAGCTTGTCTCGCGATGCCAAGGGGCGTCAGCGCTTTCACCGCGAAGCGCGCGCCATTGCCGCGTTGCGGCACTCGAACATCGTCGAAATCTACGACTACTCCGGTGTCGAGTCCGAGCACCTCTACCTCGTCATGGAGAAGCTCGAGGGCGACGACCTTTTCAACATCATGAACAGCAAGGGCATGATGCCCGAGCCGGCCGCCGCGGCGGTGGGGCACGAGCTCTGCTTGGCCTTGCAGGTCGCGCACGAGGCCGGCGTCATTCACCGCGACTTGAAGCCCGAGAACGTTTTCATGGACGGGCAGGGGCGTGTCGTTTTAACGGACTTTGGCGTCGTCAAGGCGATCCGCGAGGACAGCGCCGTCGACGGCTGGCAGGCCGACACGGACGTCATCGGCACGCCGGGCTTCATGGCGCCTGAGCTGATGATGAACCGCGCGCTCGGGCCACGCACCGACATCTTCGCGCTCGGTGCCTTGCTCTACAACATCGCCACCGGCGAGCTGCCCTACGAGGGCGACAGCCCGGTCGAGATGTTCCGCAACGTCGTCTCCGGGCGCATCCGCGACGCGCGTCAATACAATCCGTCGTTGTCGCAGGAGTTCTGTGACCTCCTCGGCGAGTGCCTGCAGGCCAAGCCGAAGAAGCGCTTCCGCTCCGTCGAGATGGTGCGCGAGCGCTTGAAGATCATCCTCGAGCACAACGGCGTCTCCGACCTGCGTGACGATCTGCGCGACTACATGCGCGATCCGAAGGCCTACGCGCAGCTGGCGCGGCGGCGCGCGGTCTCTTACCTGACGTCGCGTTTGAAGGTGGCCATCAAGGATCACGACGAGCAAAGCGCGGTGACCCTGCGTGAGCGCTTGCTCGAGGTCGATCCCGAAAACGACGAGGTGCATGCGATCAGCGGCGTCACCACGCCCGGCATGAAGGCGGTGCGTAGCAACACCGAGCTCTTGTCGCGCGGCCAAGGGCGCACCGGGGGTTGGCTTTACGCGGTCGTCGGCATCCTCGCCGGGCTCGCGGTCTTGCTTGCGGGTTACCTGGTTTTTCAGCCGCGGCCGTTGAGCGACAGCACCAAGAAGCAGGACGAGACCGCGAAAGCGGACGACGACGAGCAACCGGACAAAAGCAAGCCGGACCAACCCGCCGTCGGCAAGAACTTGCCGCCCGACA
Source organism: Myxococcota bacterium (assembly GCA_041288095.1). Classification (GTDB taxonomy): domain Bacteria; phylum Myxococcota; class XYA12-FULL-58-9; order XYA12-FULL-58-9; family JALHOP01; genus JALHOP01. The sequence continues at coordinate 2,677 of JBGGMJ010000123.1, read as the reverse complement.
AGTCCGAGCCCGGTAGCATCGACATCGTGGTGCGTGGCGGCCGCGGGACGCTCACCGTCGACGGCAAGCGGTACGGCAAGATCACCCGCAAGTCGCTCAAGCTCGCGCCCGGTAAGCACGTCATCGAAATCCGCGGCTCGGGGCGTCGGCTCAAGCAGACAGTCGACGTCACCAACAGCGGGGCAAGTCTCATCGCCGACCTCAGTAGAGGACGAATCACCCGCGAATGATCTCGTCGTGTATGAGGAGTCACGCATGACCCAGCCGCTCGAACCGATCAGAGGGACCGTTGCCGCCCCCGCCGAGCCGACCGCGACGCCGCAGTACGGGCTACTCTCGGTGCTTTCTGGTCAAACGGCCCAAGCCGTGCGGGAACGTCCCGAGGTGCTCGAGCTCGCGAACCAGCAGCTGCGTTACTTCATCGATACGCGCTTCGGCGCCGGTGCCAGCCCGACGCAAGACGAGGTACGTGCGCGTCTGTCCGCCGAGATGAGTCGCTATGTGCCCGCCATGGCGGGTACACCCAATCTGGGTACGCTGCGCGCGGCGCTGGTCCAGCGCCTGGATGTTCATCCGGAGGCAAATCTCCTCGAGATGCTTGCCGCCGCTGAGCGCCGCTGGCCGTCCCGCGTGCAGCAGGCGCCGCCGCGCAATCTCGTCATGCCGGAAGCGAGCCAGGGCCTCAGACTCGATCCGCCGCGTCCCGCCGAGACTATCCCGCCACGCAGCGTGGAAGAGCAGAGCCGCGCGCAAGCACAGGCGGAAGCGGCCGCGCGGCGGCAGCGCAACTTGGCCGACACCATCGCATTGTGGCGCTCGCTGCCTGGGGACAAGAACATCTACCCGGTGCAGAAAGACGAGTACCGCAACCATGCGCTCGCCGAAATCACGCGCATCTATGGGAGTCGTGACGCTGGCCTGCGGGCGGTGGCGGAGCTCGATTCCACGGTGGCCGCCGAGATGGACAAGTGGGTACGGCCACCGCTCCCGACGGTTCGTTAGCTAGTCCGCGAACGTGACGCTGCTCGTCGCTTCGTAGCTCATGGTGAAGCGTGAGCTCCCGGTGCCACCATCGAGGTCGACGCTATTCGAGCGCTCGACGTGAATGACGTCATCGCCGACGCGGAGGAGCTCGCGCGGCACTTCGACTTCGCCTTGGTCGCGATTGGTCTCGCCGCGGTAGTCCGAGCCGTCGAGGGAGATGGCGACATCGTCGGCGCGGATGCCGTCGGAGACCGTCCAGTTGACGGTCAATGGGTCGTCGCCGAGCTCCACGGTGGTGCGGTCGAAGGGACTCGAGACGAAATGCTCTCCCGGCCCTTCGAGCTTGGCGTCGAGGTTGTCCTCGCCACGCTCGATCTTCAGCTCGAGCTTGCGGCGATAGCCGCCGGCGATGCTGGCGCGATAGAAGTTGCCCTCGGGTGCGAGCGTGAAGATTGCTTCGGTCTCTTCGTCGCGCAACGTCACGTCCGCGAGCGGCACCTGGGCGCCGTCTTGCACGACCGAGACGCGCGCGTTCATGTTGGCGTTGCCGGCCACGAAGCTCACCCGCGCTTCGACTTCGAGCGTCTTGGTGCCGTTACCGCCGTCGGTGAAACCGCCGCAGGCCGCGATTGCGGACATCGCGGCGGCGAAGGTCAGGTGCTTGCAGGCTTTCATGTGAACCAGATAATGCCGGCGCCAATGACCACGGCGTTGTTGTCGGTGGCATTGAAGACGATCCAGTGCTGCATGTCGGCGAAGATGTGCAGCGCCGTGTCGCGCGTGAAGATCAGCTCGAAGCCTGGCTGGATGTGGAAGGCGCCGATGTCGTTGTGCGGCAGGAAGGCGTTCAACGAGCTGCTCACGCCGGTACAGAATTGCACCGCCGAGTCGACGCAAGCGTCGTCCGCCGCGCTCGTGAAGGAGAACAAGTGCATGTACGACAAAGCGGCCTGCACGTAGGGACGGAAGCGATCGGTGAAGATGACGTAGCGCACGCCGATCGAGCCCTGAACGCCGAGCAGGGTGCCGAGAGCATCGCCGGCGGCGGCGTCGAACTGCGCCGAGACATCGCCGTCTCTCGACCCGCCATAGCGGAGGAACCCGACGTTGACTCGGCCGGTGAACCACCAGTGGTCCTCCGACATCTTCACGCTGGTTTCGCCGCCAATACGCAGACCGTTGGCGAGGCGCGTCGGGCGCTGATCGACCGGCTTGACGTTGCCTTGGGCATCGAGCAGCGACGGCTTGGTGATCAGCCAGCCACCCAAATCGAGGCCAAACGAGTTGTTCTTGTATTGCGCCAGCGCCACCCGGGGCGTGAGGAGAGCAGCGGCACACAGAACAGCGGGTGCGGCGGCTAGCGCCACACGGGACCACAATCCATGCATTGAGATTGGCTAAACGGTTCGGGGGCGGGTGTCAATTCAACGCTGGTAAAGTGCTAAATTGACAGTACTTCTCGACCCGCCTACAACTTTGCCAGCCGCCAACGAGGCCCCCGACCATGCACAGCTGGACGCGACCCATCCGAATTCTAGGCCTCACCGTCGTCTTGGTGATGCCGGCCGCTTGCTCGTTTTGCGTGCCGTGGAAGCCCTCGCCGCAAGCCGTCGAGAACAACACATTCTGCGCGCAATACGTGCAGCAGGGTTTGCTCGATCAGGCCGAGGCGCGCTGCGACATCGCCATCGAA
>JBGGMJ010000122.1:0-24068 GCA_041288095.1 Myxococcota bacterium | reverse complement strand
GCCCGGCTGCGCGAGATGCAGACGTCGCTGGGGGCCATGCGCTCGCAGGGCATGACCCGCGAGGTGTTCAACTCCACGTCGCGCGGCATCGCCGAGTCGCGCCGCGCGCTCGACACCGCTTTGGCGGCGCGTGTGCGCGAGACCTTCGCCAATACCACCGCCGATCCAGGCGGCATGCTCGGCACGGTCGTGCAGTTCCGTGACACCATGCGCGCGCAAGGCTTCCTCGAGGCGGCGCCCGAAACGATGCGCGCGTTCAACGAAACTATCCAGCGCTTCCAGCGAGCAGCGGCGCCGCGCGTCGCCTAATGCGCAAGGGCCCAGTTGGGCCCCGTCCCGACGTCGACGTCGAGCGGCACCCGTAGCTTCACGACGTTCTGCATCTCGTGCTTCACGAGCTCGCCAACGCGCTCCGCCTCATCGGGCGGCGCCTCCAGCACGAGCTCGTCATGCACTTGCAAGAGCAGCCGCCCCTTGAGCTTCTCCTCACGCAGCCGCTTGTGGATGCGCAACATCGCCACCTTGATGATGTCGGCGGCGCTCCCTTGCATCGGCGTGTTCATGGCGATGCGCTCGGCGCCCTGACGGATCGTGCGGTTCTTGCTGGCGAGATCCGGGAGAAAACGACGGCGTCCGAAGATGGTGCCCACGAACCCGCGCTCGAGTGCCTCGTTGATCGTGGCGTCGAGGAAGTGACGGATGCGCGGGTAGCGCGCGAAGTAGGCGCGGATGTACGCCCCCGCCTCGGCGCGAGGGATGGCCAGGTTCTTCGACAAACCGAAGTCCGAGATGCCGTAGAGAATGCCGAAGTTGATCGCCTTGGCGCGGCGGCGCGCCTCACGTTCATCGAAGCCCTTCAAGATCTCGCGGGCGGTGCGCGCGTGAATGTCCTCGCCACGCTGGAAGGCCTCGATGAAGTCCGGGTCTTCGGAGAGGTGCGCCATGATGCGCAGCTCGATCTGCGAATAGTCCGCCGAGATCATGGTCCAGCCGGGCTCGGGCACGAACGCGGCGCGGATGCGGCGGCCGTCTTCGGTGCGGATGGGAATGTTCTGGAGGTTCGGATCGGTGCTCGACAAACGGCCGGTCGCGGCGCCGGTCTGATTGAAGGTCGTGTGCACGCGTCCGGTGTCCGGGTTGACCATGCGCGGCAGGGCGTCGACGTAGGTCGACTTGAGCTTGGTTACCAGCCGGTGCTCGAGGACGATGCGCGGCAGCTCGTAGTCCTTGGCGAGGACCTCGAGCACTTCGGAGTCGGTGGAGAAGCCGGTGCGCGTCTTTTTGCCTGCCGGGTAACCCAGCTTCACGAAAAAGAGCTCGGCAAGCTGCTTGGGTGACCCCAGGTTCACGGGCTCGCCGATGCTCGCGTGGGCGCGGATCTCGATGGCGCGGATGCGCTCGCCGAGCTCGTTGCCGAGCGATGCCAAGGTGTCGTGATCGACGCGGATGCCCGTGCGCTCCATGTCCGCTAAAACGTATGTGAGCGGCATCTCGAGATCGCTGTAGAGCTCGCTCTGGCCGGCGAGATCGACACGGGGCATCAGGGTAGAGGCGAGACGCTGAGTGACGTCGGCATCTTCGGCGGCGTATTCGGTGGCGCGGTCGAGCGGCACCTCCTCGAAGTTGAGGCGCGTCTTGCCGGTGCCGGTGACGTCGTCGTAGCGGATGGTGTCGTGGCCGAGCACTTCGCGCGCCAAGGTGTCCATCGAGTAGGAGAGGCGCGACGGGTCGAGAATGTAAGCCGCGATCATGGTGTCGTCGACGGCGCCGCGGATATCGATGCCGGCGCGCGCCAGGACGATGATGTCGTACTTGGCGTTGTGGGCGATCTTGCGCACGCTTGAGTCCTCGAGGAGCGGCCGGAGGCGATCGAGCACGTCGACGGTCGAGAGCTGTGGCGGTGCTCCGAGATAGCGGTGGCTCACCGGCACATAGACCGCGGGCGTGCCGGCGGTGCTCAAGGCGACGCCGACCAAGATGGCGCGCATGGGATCTTGCGAGGTGGTCTCGGTGTCGAAGGTCAGCTGACTGTTTTTGCGGGCAAGCGCCAGGAAGGCGTCCAGCTCCTCGAGTGTCGTCACCATGCGATAGACGCTGCGGTCGATCGACACAGGTTCTTCCACGATGCGCAGCGGTGAAGTGACCATCCGCGTTTCGACGACCTCGGCTTCGGTCGGCGTGCCGAACAAATCACCTTGCTCGTCGCCGTCATCTCCATCGACGGCTTCCGGCGACGCATCGGGCACATCTGGGTCGCTGGTCGCTCCCGGTGGTGGCGCCGCTGCAATCTCAGTGAGCCCAAGCTCACGCAAGAGCTGCAGCGCGTCGATCTTGCGCAGGAACGGCGCCATCAGCTCGGCACGCGGCGCGGTGTACTTGAGCTTCTCGATATCCAACGTGAACGGTGCATCCTTGGCGAGCAGCGTCAGTTGCTTCGACAAGCGCGCCAGGTGCGCGTTTTCGATCACCGAGAGCTCGACCGCCTTCAGCTTCGCCTGAGCTTCCAAGCCGGCGATGACTTTTTCGACGTCGCCGTAGGTATCGACCAGCTTGGCGGCGCTCTTCATGCCGACCTTGGGGACGCCCGGCACGTTGTCACTGGTGTCGCCCGCTAAAGCGAGCACGTCGGCCACGAGCTCCGGCGGCACGCCGAACTTCTCGATGACGCCGGCGCGGTCGTAGGTGACGTCTTTCATCGGGTCGTACATGCGCACGTGGTCGCCGACGAGCTGCATGAGATCCTTGTCGGCGCTGACCACCACGACGTCGTAGCCGCTCGCCACGCCTTGGTGGGCGAGGGTGGCGATGATGTCGTCCGCCTCGTAGCGCGTGTGCGCCAGGAGCGGGATCTCCATGCAGCTCACCAGCTCGTGAATGAGCGGGAACTGCGGCGCGAGATCCTCCGGCTTCTCGTCGCGCGTCGCTTTATACTCACTATAAATTTCGTGTCGGAAGTTGTCGGTGTCGGTATCGAAAGCGATCCCCAACAGGTGCGGCTTCTTCTCGCGCAGCAACTTGATGAGCATGCGCGCGAACCCGAAAACCGCGTTGGTCGGCACGCCTTGGCGGTTCGTCAGGGAACGGATGGCGTAGAAGGCGCGGTAAATGTAGCCGCTACCGTCGACTAGATAGAGTGTCTCGCTAGCCATGAGGCCCGCTGGCTACCAGCTTGAGGCCCGGCATTGAAGTCGCGCCGCGCGATCATCATTGTCTTCGAGGTCGCGTGACAAAGTGCGTCATTGGTTGATAGTTTGCCGCCGCTTGAGAAAGCACCAGGAACTTTCTTGGACCGGCGGGAGGATTGAACAAGGACATGGGCGAGCTCGAAGTACTTGGCCGTCTAACCCCAGCGTACCGCGACATTTTGACGCCCGAGGCGCTGGATTTCGTTGAGGATCTTGCGCTGGCGTTCACTGCGCGGGTCGACGACCTGCTGGAGCGGCGAAAGACCTTCATCGCCAAGCTCGACGCCGGTGGGCTTCCTGAGTTCCTGGAGGAGACCAAGGCGATCCGCGAGGGCGGCTGGACCGGTCCCTCCATTCCGAAGGATCTCGAGGATCGTCGGGTCGAGATCACCGGCCCAGTCGACCGCAAGATGATCATCAACGCGCTCAATTCGGGCGCGCGCGTCTTCATGGCGGACTTCGAGGACTCGAATACGCCCCTCTGGGACAACCAGATCGACGGCCAGATCAACCTTCGCGACGCGGTTCGCGGCACCATCACCTACGACGATACGAAGAGCGGCAAGAGCTACAAGCTGGGCCAGAAGCTCGCGACCTTGATGGTGCGCCCGCGTGGTTGGCACCTGTGGGAGAAGCATGTCCGCTTGCGCGATCGGCCCGTGCCCGGCGGCATCTTCGACTTCGGCCTGTTCTTCTTCCATAACGCAAAGCCCCTGCTCGCGAAGGGCTCGGGCCCGTACTTCTACCTGCCGAAGATGCAGAGCCACCTGGAGGCGCGTCTCTGGAACGACGTCTTCGTGCACGCGCAGCAGAAGCTCGGCGTCCCCAACGGCTCGATCCGCGCCACGGTGCTCATCGAGACCCTACCGGCGGCCTTCGAGATGGACGAGATCATCCACGAGCTGCGTGACCACTCGGCGGGCCTCAACTGCGGCCGCTGGGATTACATGTTCAGCTTCATCAAGACGTTCCGGTCGCGCTCCGAATACGTCATGCCGGATCGCGCGCTCGTCACCATGGAGCAGCCGTTCATGCGGGCTTACACCGAGCTCTTGGTGAAGACCTGCCACCGCCGCAACGTCCATGCGATGGGCGGCATGGCCGCGCAGATTCCCATCAAGGGCGACGAGAAGGCCAACGATGCCGCGCTCGCCAAGGTGCGCGCCGACAAGCTGCGCGAGGTGAAGGCCGGCCACGACGGCACTTGGGTTGCCCACCCGGGGCTCGTGCCCGTGGCGCTCGAGATCTTCGACGCGCATATGAAGACGCCGAATCAGATCGCCAACAAGCGCGAGGACGTGAAGGTCGGGCCCGCCGACCTCGTCAAAGTGCCCGCCGGGGCCCGCACCGAAAAGGGCCTGCGGCAGAACATCGATGTCGGTGTCCGCTATCTCGAAGCTTGGATGCGAGGCATCGGCTGCGTGCCGCTCTACAACCTGATGGAAGACGCCGCGACGGCCGAGATCTCGCGCACGCAGGTGTGGCAGTGGATCCACTATGGCGCACAGCTCGACGACGGCCGCACCGTGACGCGTGATCTGTTCAACCAGGTGCTCGACGAAGAGATGGCCAAGATCAAAGTCGAGCTCGGTGACAACTTTGGCGCCTCCAAGTTCGAGGAGGCCAAGGAACTGTTCGCACGGCTCTCGCTAAGCTCCCGCCTCGAGGATTTTCTGACGTTGCCGGCGTACGACCGGCTCGTCGAGGTTTCACGTCAAAACTAAAGAGGATGTAAGAATGTCGAAGTCTGCTGACGAAATCGCCGCCAAACGTTGGGAAGGTATCAACCGTCCGTACTCGAAAGCGGACGTGGAGAAGCTGCGCGGCTCGGTGAAGATCGAGTACACGCTCGCCGACATGGGTGCTCGGCGGCTGTGGGAGCTGATGCACACGGACGACTACGTCCCCGCGCTCGGCGCGCTCACCGGCAACCAAGCGGTGCAGCAGGTGAAGGCCGGTTTGAAGGCCATCTACCTCTCGGGGTGGCAAGTCGCCGCCGACGCCAATCTCGCGGGCCACATGTATCCCGACCAGTCCCTCTATCCCGCGAACAGCGTGCCCATGGTGGTGAAGCGCATCAACCAGGCCCTGCAGCGCGCCGATCAGATCGAGCACTCCGAGGGCAAGGTGACCCGCCACTGGATGGCGCCGATCATGGCCGACGCCGAGGCCGGCTTCGGTGGACCACTCAACGCCTTCGAGCTGATGAAGGCGATGATCGAAGCGGGCGCGGCCGGCGTTCACTTCGAGGACCAGCTCGCGAGCGAGAAGAAGTGCGGCCACATGGGCGGCAAGGTTCTCGTGCCGACGAGTCAACACATCCGCACGCTGGTGGCGGCGCGTCTCGCGGCCGACGTCATGGGTGTCTCGACGGTGCTCGTGGCGCGCACCGATGCCAACGGCGCGAACCTCCTCACCAGCGATGTCGACGAGCGCGACAAGCCGTTCTGCACGGGTGAGCGCACCACCGAGGGCTTCTATCGCGTGCGCGAAGGCATCGACCAGGCGATCGCGCGCGGCCTCGCTTACGCGCCCTACGCCGATGTCATCTGGTGCGAGACCTCGACCCCCGACGTGGGCGAGGCCAAGAAGTTCGCCGAGAGCGTCCACGCCAAGTTTCCGGGCAAGCTCCTGGCCTACAACTGCTCGCCGTCGTTCAACTGGAAGAAGAAGATGGACGAGTCCGCTATGGCGAAGTTCCAGAAGGAAATCGGCGCCATGGGCTACAAGTTCCAATTCGTCACCCTGGCGGGCTTCCACGCGCTCAACCACTCGATGTTCGAGCTGGCCGACGCTTACCGCCAGAACGGCATGGCCGCTTACTCGGTGCTGCAGCAGGCCGAGTTCGCGAGCGAGAAGAAGGGCTACTCGGCCACGCGCCATCAGCGCGAGGTCGGCACCGGCTACTTCGACGAGGTCATGCAGGTGATCACCGGCGGCAGCTCGTCGACCTTGGCGCTCAAGGATTCGACCGAGGCGCACCAGTTCTAAGAGCGAAGCTCGCGCTTGCTCCGGGCGGTGGCCGTTGCCATCGTCCGGGGCATGCACCGTAGCCGCTTCGCCACCGTCATCCTCGATTCCCAGACCAATGACCTGGCCGCCGCCGCGACGTTCTGGAGCAAGGCTCTAGGCTGCGCCATGGGTGAGAACGACGGCAAATACGTTGCGCTCACGACGCCGCCGGACCAACCGACCATGGCGGTGCAGCAAGTCACGCACGAGAGCCGAGCGCACATCGACATCGAGAGCGATGACATCGAGGCGGAGGTGCGGAGGCTCGAGGGCCTTGGAGCCAAGCGCGTTGCGCTGATCCGCACCTGGTGGGTCATGGAAGCGCCGACGGGCGCGCGCTTTTGTGTCGTGAAGCCACAGCGAGGCGCGCTCACCGACGACAACTCCAACGTCTGGCGCTAGGCGCCGCCCATCACATCGACGAGCAGCCGGTCGAGGGTCACGCCGTGCGCCAGCCGCGATGACTTGAGCTTCACGTCGGTGCGCTGCACCGCGAGCAACGCCTCTTCCAGCTCGCGTTTGCTATAGCGTCGCGACTGCGCCTTCAACGCGTCGACCAAGAAGGGCCGGATGCCGAGCTCGCTCGCGAGATCGTTGTTGCGCGCGCCCTCGTCGAGCATCTCCTTGACGCCGATGAGCTGACGGAACTGGCGAGCGATCATCCCCAGCACCATCAAGCCGTTCTCGCCGCCGTCCAAGGCGTTGCGAAGCAAGCCCGACGCCTTCGCGGCATCGCGAGCGCCGATCGCGTCCGTCAGCTCGAAGATGCTGTGGACGCGCGTCGGAGCCACCAACTGCTCGACGTGCTCCGCGGTGATCGCTGTATCCGCGCCGGCGTACACGGCAAGCTTGGAGAGAGCCATGTCGAGCGAGCCGAGCTCGATGCCGATGAGATCCGCCAACAGCTGCGCCGCGTCGGGATCGATCTTCGTCTGATGGCGTGCCGCGCGTCGCGCAACCCACTGGGCGAGCTCGTTCTGCCGTGGCGGCTCGAAGGCGAACAAGCGACCGTCCTTGGCGAGGCGTGACCCGAGCTTGGTGCGCTGGTCGATCTTCTCGCCCGACAAGCAGAGCACGGTCGTCGGCGACGGCGCCTCCAAGTAGGCGAGCACGGCGGCTTGAGCCTCGACCTTGAGCTTGTCGATGGCCGACAAGTGCACCCAGCGCTTCTCCGCCATCATGGGCATGGTGCGCGCGGCATCGAGGACACGCTCGATGGTCGTTTCGCCGGCCCGCATCTCGTCGCGGTTGAAGTCGGGCGCGCGCGTCAACGTCTTGGCCCGCAGGACGTCGATGGCATCGCGGAGCAACAGCGTGTCGGTGCCGACGAGGGCGACGACAGGCTCGTTGGGATCCTTGATGTAGCGGTCGAAATCGCTGCGTGCCGGCATCAGGGCGTCTCCGTGGTCTCGGCGGGCTCCTGGATGCGGGTCGCCGGAGTATTGGTCGGTGATTGTGGCGGCGCGTAGGTGCCGCTCTGCGGAGCGGTCTGTGTCGTCGCCTCGGTGCCGAGGACCGGGGCGCCGGCGGCGGTGAGTGGCGGCAGCGGCGCCCATGGCGACATCCGCGGAACGTTCTTGCCGGGCTGCAGCGGCCCGGCGCGCACTCCCATGGCGCTCGACATGGCAATGCGATCGTAGATTTCCCGAGCCGCCCGCTGCGCCACGCGGTCGAGGGCACGCCGGCGCGAGGTCTCGGTGCCCAAGGCGAGCTGCGCGGGATTGCCCGCGCCCGGCAAGAAATCCTCGCTGAAGCTCATGGTCGAGGCCCACAACACGGTGCCGGCGCCGTCGACCATCTGCGCATCGATGTCGACGACGATCTGGTATCCGGCGATCGCGGCCTGCGGATCGACGACCGGCAACGCCGCCGTTCGACCCTGACGAATGACACCCTTGATGGTCTCGTCTGCTTTGGCGGAATCGAAAACGATTTGGGCGCCCTCGTGGCCGGCGAGCTCGGCGAGATAACGCGCAATGTCCGGCGCGATCCCCAAGGGCTCATATTCCGCGAAGGTCAAAACGGCGACCCGGCTGCCACCGAAGGGCGCCCGGGCTTCCGCAAAGCCGTAGCCGCAGCCCGCCAAAGCGAGCAGGGCGATCGCAAAAAGCGCTCGGCAAGCCCGGCGATCGATCCGCTGGATCGGCTCAGCCCGTAGAGGGAAGCAATGCGACCGAATAACCCAATGCACGCGCCGCGACTATCAAGCCGCGCGCGCGGGCCGCAAGCTGTGTTTGGCCGCGGTTTTTCTGACATTTATGTCGCGCCACGCGATCGCTCGGGGCATTGCGCGCCAGGTTGATCATGTGGGCCGATGTAAGGCATGACCCACAGTCAATTCGTGCTCGAGGCCAATATGGCTCGGGAATCGTTATGGAATTGTAGCTTCTGGTGAGCGCTGTGATACGCTGAAGTGCGTATGTGGGAGAGCGGATGATCTTCGACTGGGTTTCCGGATTTTTCTCGAATGACCTGGCCATCGACCTCGGCACGTCGAACACGCTCATCTACGTCAAGGGCAAAGGCATCGTCTGCAACGAACCGTCCGTTGTAGCGGTCCAGTCGGATTCACGCGGTGGGCGCAAGATCGTCGCCGTCGGTCGCGAGGCCAAGGACATGATCGGCCGCACGCCGGGAGCCGTGACCGCGATTCGCCCGATCAAGGACGGCGTCATCGCCGACTTCGACGTCACCGAAGCGATGCTCCGCTACTTCATCAACAAGGCGCACAACCGCCGCACCATGGTGAAGCCGCGCATCGTCATCTGCGTTCCGAACGCCATTACCGAGGTCGAGAAGCGCGCTGTCCGCGAAAGCGCAGAGAGCGCCGGCGCCCGCGAGGTCTACCTCATCGAGGAACCGATGGCGGCCGCGATCGGCGCCGATCTCCCCGTGGCGGATCCTTCCGGCAACATGATCGTCGACATCGGCGGCGGCACCACCGAAGTCGCGGTCATCTCGCTCGCCGGTATCGTCTACTCGCGCAGCATCCGCGTCGGTGGCGACAAGATGGACGAGGCCCTCGTCCAGCACATCAAGCGCCGCTACAACTTGCTCATCGGTGAGCGCACGGCCGAACAGATCAAGATGGAGATCGGCAACGCCTATCCCTTCGACGAGCCTCGCTCGATGCAGGTGAAGGGCCGCGACATGATTGCCGGCGTGCCTCGCACTGTCGAGATCACCAGCGACGAGGTGCGTGAAGCGCTCTCGGAGCCGGTGAGCGCCATCATCGAAGCCGTCCGTGTGGCGCTCGAGCGCACGCCGCCCGAGCTCGCCGCCGATATCGTCGACAAGGGCATCGTCCTCGCCGGTGGCGGCGCCTTGCTGCACAACCTCGACGTCATCCTGCGCGAAGAGACCCGTCTCCCGGTGATGATCGCCGAGGATCCGCTCTCGTGCGTCGTTCTCGGCACTGGTCGCGTGCTCGATCAGCTCGAGCTGCTCAAGATGGTGGCCATCCACTAACGTACGTGGTGGTCACAAACTGCGCTCAATTCGACCCAGATCGAGTTGACGCGGCAGTGTGTCCGGGTGATTTCATTTCGTAAGCGCCCATGGCCTCGTCGGAATTTCTACGTCGCTACCGCGACCCGCTGATCGTCCTGACGCTGCTCGCGCTGCCGTTCGTCTTTTACGTCTCGAACGCGAAGGAAGCGCGCGACCACAACATCTTCGACAAGGTCGTGGTCACGGTCTCGGCGCCGTTCCAGTGGATCGTTCGCGGCACCGTCGAGGGCGTCATCAACGTCTGGAACCGCTACGTCTATCTCATCGACACCGCCGAGCAGAACTTGGTGATGGCGGAGGAGCTTGGCCGCTTACGCGGACAGCTCGCGCGCGATGAAGAGATGCGGCTCGAGAACGAGCGTTTGAAGTCACTGATGTCGGTGCGACACCGCGCGAGCGGAGTGCCCATGGTGCACGCGCAAATCATCGCCATGGCGTCGACGCCGCTCTTTCGCTCCGTGCGCATCGATCGTGGCAGCAACGACGGCGTGACCGTGGGCTCCGCCGTGGTGAACGCCGACGGTGTCGTTGGTCGCGTCGCCGCCGTGACCATGCAGTGGTCGGATGTGATGTTGCTCGTCGACGCCAACAGCTCGACCGACGTCCTCGTGCAGCGCACGCGCGCCCGTGCCCGGGTGCGTGGCTTCGGCGGCGATCGCCAGCTCGGTATCCAGGTCGAGTACCTGTCGCGCACCGCCGACGTGCAGCCCGGCGACGTCTTGGTTACCAGTGGCGTCGGCGAGGTCTTCCCCAAGGGCCTGCGCGTCGGCAAGGTCTTGGCGACGGAGACGCGCGCTTTCGGGCTCTATCAGAACGCCACCATCGAGCCGGCGGTGGATGTCGGCAAGCTCGAGGACGTGCTCGTGGTCATCGGCCGCTGGGCTCCCGGAACCACGTTCGAGACACCGGAAGCCGACATAGGGCCCATTTCACCCGACGTCTTGCTGCGCGGCGAGGGTCTCTTTGCGCCCAACGCGGTGGAGCTCGCCGAGCCGGTGCGCGAGGTGACGCCTTGAGCGCGCTCGTGTGGATCGTGGTCGCGTGGATAGGGACGTCGTTCATCACCGCTCTCGAGGCTCACGGTGGCTTCGGTTACGTGATGCCCGACCCCGTCATCATCGTCATCGTGTACCTGGCCCTGCGTCGCGAAGCGCTGCAGGTCGTGATGATTGCGCTGGCGCTCGGCTATCTCGTCGGCCGCCAAGAGTTGGGCCCTACTGGCCTGCATCCGTTGGCGCTGGGGGTCATCGCGCTGGGCACGCAGCTCTTGGCTGGCTCGATTGCGGCTAGCGGCCCGGTGTTCGCCGCTTTGGTGACCGCGGCGGCGACAGCCGCGTACCACGCGCTGCTCTTCGCGCTGCTCTATGGCCTACGCGGCAGCGTGGGGTTCGCGAGCTTCTCGACCGCCATCCTGGTGCCCGCAGCCTTGCTCACCGCATTCGTCGGTGTCCTCGTGACGCCGTTGCTCGACAAGATCGAACGCCGTCTGGCTCCAGATACCCGCGCCTCGCTCTCCTGGCGCTAGATGGTGAAGCCTTTGACGCGATAGAGGCCGTCGCGAACCTCCACCGGCGCACTGTCGTAAATGGTGTCCACGAAAACGTGCGCGGCGTCCGGAAACGACTTCGAGAGCACGACCACGTTCGCTGGAGCGTTGTCGAAAGTCGCGACGACCTTGCCCGACGCCGCGATGGCCGCGCGCACGCTACGTTTGAACTCCGCGTCGTCCATGTCGGCTCGCGGCTTCAGGTAGAGCTGCACGCGATCCGACGGCTCCGGAAGTCCACTATTGCGGATAGCTATGCGCGTGCCTTCCCCCATATTGGGAGCGTCGCGTCCGCTGAGATAGGCGATGCCGGCGCCCATCGCGAAAATGGCCCGCGCGTAATCGACGCCCCCCGGTTGCCGTGGGTCGTGAATGACGTAGGCGTTGGACAAGAAGCGCGCTTTCCAGAAAGTCTCGAAATCGACCAGCGCCGCCGCGACTTTCGGATCCCCGAGCTCGAGGCGCGCCGCCTTCTGAAACGTCGGCTTCACGCCGCCGTAGGGGATGTCGCGTTCGTTCACCGCGGCGAGCGCCCGCGCGATGCCGGTATCGAGCGCGGGCCGCGCGGCAAGCCACTCGCGCAAGATGCGGTGGGTCCGCGGCTGATGGCTCACGAACAAGGTGTCGTCGAGGTCGAAGACCACGACCGGGCGCGGGCCCTCACCACGGCGGTAGGCATCCATCGCCTGCCTGGTGAGCTGCAGCACGAGGCGCAGCGTCTCGGCTTGTCCGAGTGGATGGAAGCGGGAGACCTTCAGCCATTCGCTCACTGGAAGCGTGAGCGGAGCTGTCGTTCGCGCGGGGGTGCCGGAGGGGATACCGCTGACCTGCATGGCCGGGGTTATCGACTGCTCCATGGCAAGGGTTCACCGAACTTCCACGGAACAAAAAGTACGCGACCATGAAGCGGGTGGTCGTCATGCCTAGTCGGCTGTGATAGCTGGGAAATCGGAGCCATGGCCCTTACCGCCGAATCCACGGGTCGCAATCCGGTCCGCGCCTTCGGGGCGCGCTTGGGCCTTGCCATGGCCATCGTCATCATCGTGTTCGTGGCGATGCTCGTTCGCCTTTACACCTTGCAGATCGTGCGCGGCGACGAGCTCTCGTCCCAGGGCCAGCGCAACTTCGTGCAGCACGTCCGCATTCCCCACGACCGCGGCATCATCTTCGACCGCCACGGACGCATCCTCGTCGACAACCGGCCGTCGCTCGACCTGCAGATCACGCCGGCGTTCTTGGGCCGCGGTCCCAACGCCAAGGCTACGTTGTCGCGTCTTCAGTCCATTCTCGGACTCACGCAAGAAGACATCGACAAGGTCGCCGCTCAGGTGCTCCGTAAGAGCGGACTCAACAAGTTCCAGGCCGTGCTGGTGAAGCGCGACTTGAGCCCGAGCGAGATCGAAGCCGTCGAAGCCGACCGTGCCGTGTTCCTGCTCGACGGTGTCGACATCATGGAAGGCCGCCGACGCGCTTACCGCTATGGCGCACTCGCCGCGCACATGCTCGGCTACGTCAACGAGATCGACCCGATGTCGCTCGAGGCCGAGCGTGCCAAGAACAACCCGATGGGTTACGAGCTCGGCGACTTGGTTGGCCGCGAAGGCATCGAGCGCGCCTTCGAGGAAGATCTGCGTGGCGCCGATGGCTACGAGCAAGTCGTCGTCGACGCCAAGGGACGCCGCCAGCATGACGCGTTCGTGACGTCGTTGCTCGGCGACCAGCGCCGCTTCGAGCCCAAGCCAGGCAAAAACGTCTACTTGTCGGTCGACCTCGATTTGCAACTCGCCGCCGAGGCCGCCTTCAAGAAGCAAGGTGTCGCCGGTAGCGTCGTCGCCATCGATCCGAACACCGGCAGCGTGCTGACGATGGTGTCCGCGCCGGAGTTCGATCCCAATGCCGCGAGTGGCGCGCTCGGGGCCAGCGAGAAAGCCGCGCTCGACAAGGACCCTCTGCGCCCGTGGTTGAACCGTCCTATCCAGGGCCAGTTCGTGCCGGGGTCGACCTTCAAGGTCGCGACCGCTCTCGCCGCGCTGATGAGCAACACGGCGACACCGAGCGAGCACGTGCACTGCCCTGGCCAGTACCGCATGGGCCACTACACGTGGCGCTGCCACGGCACGCACGGGTCGGTGGACTTGAAGCGTGCCCTGCAGGTGTCGTGCGATACCTACTTCTATACGATGGCGGGCCGCATGGGCCTCGAGCCCATCGCCAAGGCGTCGCGCATGCTCGGCCTCGGTAGTGTCAGCGGCATCGCGCTCCGCGGCGAGCGCTCGGGCCTCATTCCCGACGAGGCGTATCACAACCGCGCCGACAAGGCCTCCGGCGGCTACCAGAAGGGTATGGCGATCAACGCCGCCATCGGTCAGGGCTCGGTGCTCGTCACGCCGCTGCAGCTCGCCTATGCCTATGCCGCTATAGCGAACGACGGCACCGTCTATGGGCCGCGCATGGTCGAGCGCATCGAGTCGGCGGACCTGCGCGTGAAGCGCCGTACCCTGCAGGCCTACGGAGCCATCCGCGAAGACGTTCAGGGTGACGCGCCCTCGCTCATGCGCGAGCTCGTAAGCGTCGTGCGCTCCAAGGTGGAGCTACCGAAAGACTATCTGGCGCCCATCCGCGAGGGCCTGATCGCCGTCGCCGAGCCGGGTGGCACCGGCTATCGCAACCGCTCACAGAAGGTGACGATGGCCGGCAAGAGCGGCACCGCGCAGGTCGTGCGCATCGGGGCGGTGCGCTTGAAGATGGAGCAGATGGATTACTTCCATCGCGACCACGGCTGGTTCGTCGGTTGGGCTCCCGCCGAAAAGCCGGAGATCGTCGTGGCGGTGCTCAACGAGCACTCGGGTCACGGCGGCGTCACCGCCGAGCCCGTGGTGACCGAGGTCATCGATACCTTCTACCGGTTGGCCGAGAAGCGCGCGTTGCGCGACATGAGTCTCACGTCGGGCAACCCGGTGCCGTGGGTACCGCCACCAGCGCCCAAGAGGGCGACCGCGGCAGCGACGACCGAGGCGCACGAGTGAGCCCGAGTGTCCGCCGCGGCGGAGTAACCCTCTCCGGCTTCAATTGGCCGCTCGCCGGCGCGGTCATCCTGGTGTCGTTACTCGGCGTTTACAACTTGCATTCGGCGGCCGCGGCGGAATCACCCGGCCTCTATCTCCAACAGCTCAAGTTCATGGGCCTCGGCATCGCCTTCGCCTTGCTCTTGCTCATTCCTGACTATCGCGTCAGCGAGAGCGTGGCCTATGCGGTATACGGCGTCTTCTGCCTGCTCTTGGTCGGCGTCATCATGCACGGCCATCACGCGAAGGGCGCGCAACGCTGGCTGATGCTGGGGCCGTTCCAGTTCCAACCGAGCGAGTTCGCAAAGCTCGCCATCGTCTTCGGCATGTCGCGTTACCTGAGCACGCGCGTCGTGCCGGACGGCTACACGTTGTTGTCGTTGCTACGCCCCTTGAATCCGTCGCGGCCGCTCGCGGTGCTCGCCGGCATTGCCGCGTTCTGGAACAAGCCTGTTTTAGCGGACCCTATCGGCGAGCTCGCGCGCTTGGTCCACCGGCGCATGGGCACCGCCCGCGTGGAGCCCGCGGATCTCATGTGGTTCCGCGTGGTGCTGGCCCTCGGGGTCGTCATTATCGCCGCCATCGCGATCGCGGTCGTCGTCCGCATCGAGCGCAGCCAAGCCCTGCTCAACCCCTGGCCGCGCACACGCCGGCGGCGCATCTTGATTCTCATCGGTCTCATGACGGTCGCGCTCGCGGTGTGGCTCGGGCTGTCGTGGAACGCGCCGCTCGTGCGCGATCCGATTGCGTTCCTCATCAACGCCCTCAACGAAGCGGGCACGCCGGGCGGCAGCCATGCCGAGCTCGCCGCGAGCTGGTGGTTGCGCATCGGTCTCGTCGGCCTCGGGGCTACGTACCTCACGGGCTCGTTGCTCGCTGTCCGAAGACGGCAGAGTGGCTCTCTCACGGACATCTTGATCGCGCCCATCGACATCATGGCGGTGCCGGCGGCGCTCGTCGCCATGCAACCGGACCTCGACAACGCCATCGTCATCTTCTGCACCGGCCTTACCATGGTGCTCGTCGTTGGTGTGCGATTGCGGACGATCGTATTGTTGGGCCTCCTCGGCACGGCGGTCGCAGGCGTCAGCTGGTTCGGTGTCCTCAAGGACTACCAGAAGCGACGCATCATGACGTTCATCGACCCCCAGAACGACATTCAGGGCGCTGGTTGGAACGCCGTGCAGTCCATGATCGCGGTCGGCTCGGGTCGTTGGGTCGGCAAGGGTCACATGGAAGGGACGCAAACGCAGCTATCGTTCCTGCCCGAGCAGCACACCGACTTCGCCTTCAGCGTATGGGCGGAAGAGCAGGGCTTCGTCGGCTGTGCCCTGCTGCTCGCCATGTACGCGGCGCTCCTCGTCATCATCTTCAGCGTCGCGGCCGATGCGCGTGAGCCTTATGGAGCGCTACTCGCGGCCGGGCTGGGGGCGGGCTTGTTCTGGGAAGCCATCGTCAACGTCGGCATGGTCATCGGGGTGCTGCCGGTGGTTGGCTTGACGTTGCCGTTCTTCTCGTACGGCGGCTCGAGTCTCATTGCGAAGCTCGCGGCGATTGGCATCGTCCTCAACGTGCACCTGCGGCGGCGCGTCGGCTGACGCTTCCTCGTCCGAGGAGACCCAGGGTCAGGGCACGGCGACCTGAACAGGCGACAGCGCGCACTGCACCGGCGCGGTCTTCTTGGCGATCGTGCAGAGACTCGCTCGCGGGCTCTCGCCGACGTTGGCGCGCGTGAACGAGCCCTTCTGACGGCCCTTCGGAGCGGCGGGCTCGGGCTCGGCGAGCTTCACGCCGAGTTGACCCGCGTCGTTCGCGCCCCAGCAGAAGACCTCGCCGGTCGTGGTGAGGGCACACGTGTGGAACGCGCCGACGGCCACGCGCTGAGCGCCCGCGATACCAGGGACCAGCTCGAATGACGCCCGGTTCGCGGTGTCGCCGGTGCCGAGCTGCCCCGCCTGGTTTTGTCCGCTGCAGCGAACTGTCCCCCCTTTGTCGGTGGCGCAGACGTGGCGCGCCGAGGGATCAGCGCCGATGTGCACGGCGTTCGGAAGTCCGGGCAGTCCTTGTGGCTCGCCACCGTCCGGGATGGCGACGCCGCGATAGTCGCGTGTGACCACGTAGCTCGTGTCCGCGCCGAAAACGATCGTGCGCGCCGGGAGGCCGATGTCGCGCGCTTTGCTCACGTCGCTATCGCGGGCATATTGAACCAGCGTCAGCTGGTGACCATGGCGCACGAGGCCCACGCGGTTGTCCGCGACGCCCAAGCGCACGACGTCGTCGTAGGGTAGCGGTTGCCACGCACTCTTCCGGCGACGGCAAAATACGTGGTTGTCGCTGGTGCCGATGCACAAGCGATCGTCGGCGAGCCCGATGACGCGCGCGCCGCGCTGAGCGTCGATGCGCGTTGGCCGTGATGTGCCGTCGCCCCAGCTGCCCCAGCAGACGACGTCCCCTGCCTGGGCGACGCCGCACCCCGACGCCTTCGGCACCAGGTAGCGAAGCTCCCGCGGATAGCTGGCGACGGCGCCGGCATCGCCGAGCAAGGCCTCGCCCCAGCAGGTCCAGGTACCGTCGCGCAGTCGCGCGCACGTACGATTGTCGCTGGCAACGAGATCGACCACTTTGGCGTTGGTCGCTCGCGCGGCGTCTTCGGCCGTCTCGATTTGTGCCCACGCCGGCACCGCGATCGTCAGCGTCGCGATGCTGGCGAATCCGAGCCGAAAACGTCTCAGGCGACGTGCTTGGCGAGGACTTGCTCGAGCTTGGCCTTCGAAACCAAGCCGACGATCTGGTCGACGACGTTGCCGCCCTTGAACACGAGCAGGGTCGGAATCGCACGAACCGAGTAGCGGCCGGGTGCTTCCGGATGCTCATCGATGTTCATCTTGGCGACATCGATTCTGCCGGAAAACTGCTTGGCCACGTCTTCGACGATGGGGGTCAGGGCACGGCACGGGGCGCACCATTCGGCCCAAAAGTCGACCAAAACGGGGCGTTCGGCCTTGATGACCTTGGAGTCGAAGTCGCTATCTGTGAGGGTCAGGATGCCTTCTGCCATTGGTTTGCTCTTCCCGCGTGCAGCCAGCCTGAATGCTGGCGCGGTTTATGACGTTCCACTACTATGCGGGCGGGTACGAGGGAAAGCAACGTGGCTGGTCCGCTGTTCTTTACGCACGAAATGATCGAACAGTGGATCGACGACGGCGAAGTGCTCTTCGAAGACGATATGCTCACGATCTTCGAGCAGAATACCTCGTACAAGCTGGCACCCGCGGTTCGCGTCACCGAGCTGCTTTCGGGCGATGACGTGCATGGCTGGATGGGCTGCGTCCTCTCGGTCGAAGAGGCCCAGGCGGCCGGCGCCGAGCACTTCCAGGGCAGCCTCATCGTCGGCGACACCGCCTACCAATGCGAAGAAGGGTTTCTGGGCGCCGCCAAGAGTGTGGTCCCGGCCACGCCAACCGCCCCCGCCGACGCACCCGAGGCGGCTGCTCCCGTGGACCCAGCGAAGACCGGCAGCTCGTTCGGCGAGCCCGAGGACATGCTCGCTGATTTTCTCTTGAAGCACCTCTAGGGTACTTCGTCGGGTCCGATCGAGTAGGGGACGTCCCTCGCTTGGCCGTCGATGTCGGTGAGTGGCACGTTGCACGGCGCGCTCTCGCCTTGCGGCGCGCAGCTGTTGGCGCTGCTGTCCAGGCCGCCTTCGGTGATCTGAGCGTCGGCGCCGGCGAGTAGGTGATAGTCGTTGTCCGCTATCGTGGCCGGGTCGTCGTCGTCTCCGTCCCAATCGACGAAGACGTTGTCGAAGGTGTCGGCCATCACCACGTTGCCCGCGAACCGCGCGTTGGGACACGCAGGCTCTAGGCAACCGTCGTCGGTGATCTCTACGCCATCGAGAGCGTTGATGCCGGCGGTCGTTGTTGCCGTGTACGTGCCGGTTCTGTAGCCGTTGCAGTGGAGGAAGACGTTGTTGAGCATGGCGATGGGCAGCACGTCGCTGTCCAGTAGCTGCATGCCGACGCATGGCTGGTTGATGTCCGCCGTGGCGAAGATGTTGTTCGTGAGGATGGGATGGATGTTGTACAGCGTCATCGCGTCGGCGGCGCCTGCCGACGTGGCGCGCGTCAGGAGCAAAGAGTTGGTCACCGTGAGGCTTGGGCTGTTCGCGGCGCGTAGCGCATAGGCGTTCGTGGCCTCACCCGCCGACAGAACGCTATTGCGGACGACTATTTCGGGAGCATCCAGGAGGATGCTCTGGGTCAGGGCTTCGCTCGCCGCGACGGCGTCGCTCGCCGCGAGCACCGAGGAATCGACCATGATGCGCGCTTGTTGCTGGAGGTAGACGGCGCCGCTCACGTCCGCGGTGTTGCTGGTCACCGTCGATCGCACGAGCTCGACGCGGCCGGCCGACGCACCCACCATGCTCACTTGCACACCATAGGAATGACCGTCGAGATTGGCGCCCGCGCCGCTCGCGATGTCGCAGCCGTCGAAGACAAGATTGCCGGGCAGCGGCCCCTGCACTTCGACCGCGACGGCGTCCTGAGCGCTGCCTGGGGCAAACGCGAAGGTGCAACTGTCGAAAGACGGCGCGGCGTTCCTTATGACCGCCAATTGCACGCTGCTGGTGTCGGCGGGCGCCATCGTGAAGACACAGCTCTGGAACCGCGGTCCGGCGGCCGGCCCACCGCTGATACTGAGGGCGTGGCTGAGACCGTTCGAACGACCCTCGACGATCACCTCTCTGAACAAGAGGCTGCTGCTCGCCGCGGTCACGGTAAGCGTGTTCGCGTCGATGTCGCTGGGCGTCCGCAAGGTGAGCCGCTCGATGGACGCGCTCACCGCTCCAGGCAGGTTGCTCACCAGCATGACCGAGCCTGGTGCTTCGAGGACGGTCTGTGTCGGGTCAGTGCTTCTGCTCGTGAACGTCGCGTCCCACCCGCCCTCGACGCGTACCGATTGCCACTGCAAAATCACCGCGCCGACGTAAGGCGTGCTCGGGCCCCGCGCCGCGATCTTGATGGTCGGCGTTGGCACGTCGATGGACGTGGAGAGCTCGGCGGCCGCGGCGAGGGCGCGCTGTAGCCCCGCATATGGGCGGGTGCGGCTGCCATTGCGGACGCCACCCTCGCATGGCTCGCTCGCGCAAGCGACGTAGACCGTGTCCACCAAGACGTCGAAGCTCTGTACGGCAAGCACGGTGCCGACGGCGGTAAGGTTCGAGCGCACGCGCCAGAAGTAGGTCACGTCCTCGAGCCCGGTCAGATTGAGGGTCGCCTCCTCGACCACGAACGGGCTACCGGAGATCGGGGTCGCGAAGCCGGCGTCCGTCGCCACCTCGACGATGTACGTGTCGACACCGGGACGCGCGGTCCAGACGAGGCTCTGCTGCCGCCCGAGGACGCGGCTCGCGTCGAGCGGGACGAGCGCCAGTGGCGGCGACGGATCCGGCGCTGCACCGAACCCCTTGAAGGTCGTGGAGCTGCCGTCGGCGGCGAGGAGATTACCGCCGCTGTCGACGATGCCGATTGCCGTCAGCGTGTAATCGACGAGCGGCGCTTGGAGGTCGGTGAAAAGGACGGCTTCGGTGGTGAAGGAGTCGCTATCCTTGCAGCCGCTGCCGTTCACCAAGCTGGCCGCTAGTGGCGGCGAGATGACGTAGGTGGCACTGCTCGTGGCCTGTGTGCAAGCGACCGGTTCGCTATAAACGACACGAACGCGATCGGGCGTGGGCGGGTCGGCGGCGACGATGCGTGGGGCGACGGAATCCACGCTGTCGACGCAACGACCGATGAGGAGCGCGCAGACCTTACCGTCCTGGCACTCGGCGTCCGTTGCGCAGGTAACTTCGAGGCCCTCGGGTACCTCGAGGTCGACGCCGCAGCCCGTGAGCAGCAGCAAGGGCAGCAAGCGCTTCATGTCAGTCCTTCTCATGGGCGCCGATCGAGGTGGGGAGGGTACGCGCGCGGCCGGCGAAGTCGACGGTCAGCGCGCCGCAATCGTGGAGCTGGCCGGTGTTGCCGCAGCTCGTCGATGCCGTGTCGACTCCACCCTCGGTGATGGCGACGTCGGTCGTTGCGAGCGTGAAGTCGCCGTCGGGAGTATCGAGATTGCCGTCGGCGCCACCGGCCGACACGAAGGGGTCGAAGCTTGCCATCGACACGTTGCCGCTCGAGCGGACCTGCGTGCAGCCTCCGCAGTCCATCAGCTCGCCGTCGACGCCGTTGGCGTCGGCGACCAGGGCACCGTCGTCCTGCTGGTACGCCGTGTCGCAACCGATGAAGACGTTGTTGATGAGCGCGCGCGGATCGGACTGCTGGAGGCTCTCGGTGACGCCGCTGCTCGCCCCGGCGCCGCTAGAGCAGACGACCAAGTTGTTTGCGAGGTCCGGGGCGCCCGTGCTCACGTAAAAGCCGGTGCTGTCGCCGGCGCCGGAGACGACGATGGTGTTGTTGACGACGCGGTGAATCTCGAGGCCCACCACGTGGATGCCGCGCGCGCTCGTTGGGCTGTCGACGACGACGACGTTGTTCGCGAGGGTCGACGCCATCTCCTGCCAGATGATGCCGGTCCCATTCTCGATCGCCGAGGTCACGACGACGGTGTTGCCCGTGAGCTCCAGCAGGTCGTTGGTCAACCCGAGCACGACGACGCCATTGCCGCGCGCGCCACCATCGCCACTAACGATCGTCGAGCGGCGAATCGCGCCGGCGGTGTTCAGCACGTTGACGGCGCCGGACGGGAAGCCGATGGTCGGCACGAAGTTCCCCGCCTCGATCAGCGCATCGACGACCTCGACGATGCCGCCCACGGCGGCGAGCCCTACCGAGCTAGCGCCCGCGTTGGAGTCGAACACGCGCCGGGCCGTCAGGTGGCTGCCTTCGACGACCAGGTGGCCGTTCAAGCTCAGCGCGGCCGTGGTGCTGCGAAACGCGCGGCCGGCGGTCACCGTCGTCGCGGCATCGAGGCGGACGGCTGCCGTCCCGATATTCACGGCCGCGAGCGCCAGCGTCGCCGCGGGCAAGGTCGTTTCCGGTGTGCCTCCATCGTTGGTGTCGGCGGTGGTGATGAGGCAATCCCTGAAGACGACGTCGGCGCCCAGCTCCGACATCGTCGCGGTGACGAGCTCCTGCGTCGGTGGCGCGACCTCGTTCGTGAGTGTCGCCTCGAGCTCGAGCTTGTCGATGGTGATGACACCCGTGTTCTGCGTGACGGTGAGGACGCCGAGCTCGTACGCGATGCGCGCGCGGTTGATGGCCCGATTGGGTGGACCCGCGAAGCTGCCGTCGTAGCCGCCGACGATGGTTCGGCCCGCGCCGGTGATGGAGATCGGCTCGTCGTAGGTCGCTACGTTGCCACCCGCATCATTGCCGCGCGCCGCGACCGCGATGGTCGGCAAGGCACGATCCGTCGCTAGCGTAATCGCCCGGGCCACACTCGCGAGCGGCACATTTTTGCTCCCGACTCCGTCGCCCGCCCTGCAGGCCGTGCCCACCGGACAATAAACGTAGACGGTATCGAATAGGATGGTGAAGGAAGCGCTCCCGAACTCACCCGGGACGGTGGCATCGGAGCGCACACGCCAGAAGTAGGTCGTGCCTTCGACGACGCGTAACACCTGCGACGACTCATCTCCGCGGACCTCGATCGTCATGTCGATCGGATCGAACGTCGCCTTGCTCGACACCTCGACGGTGTAGTTGATGGCGCCAGACCGGGGCGTCCAGGCGAGGATGACGGTGAGGTCGTCGCGATCGGGCGGCGGTACCACGATGACACTCGCGTCGACGGGCGCGATGGTTTGCGGCGGCGTCGAGTCCGGCGCGCTGCCAAAGCCGGTGAACGTTTCTTGGTCGAGGGTCGCGAGGTTCCCCTGGGCGTCGGTAATCGAGGTCTCGAGCGTATAGACCGCCGCGCCCCGTTGCGTGCCGGTGCGCAGAACGATGCTCTTGCCGTCCTCGAGCGGCGCCGCCGCGAGGACCTCGAGCGGCTGTCCATCATCGCGGACGATGATGAAGGTCGATGGCAGTGCCGCGAGGTCGTGGTCGACCGCTTCGTCGAAGACGAGAATGACCGTCTGGCGGTTCGACGTCGTGATGCTCGTGAGTCGTGGTGCAATCGTGTCGAGGTCGGCGACACAACTCTGGATGGCAACCGCGCAAGACAGCTCGAGCGGACAATCGGCGCTCGTGCGGCAGGTGTAAGTAACGTCGTCGCGCAACGGCAGGTCGACGCCGCAGGCGGTGACGAGCGCAATGAGCACCGCCCCGCGCTGTCTCATCAACGCACCGCTGGAGCCATCGGTGGCTCGCCGGTCTTCGGTACCGGTTGCGTGCCACGCGCGAGCTGCCATGTGAGGCTGGTTTCGCCGAGCCCGCTTGCCAAACGCAGGGTCGCTTCGTTGGTGCCCGAGCCGATGACGGCGCCGTCGCCCTGGGCAAAGCGCAAGACGTAGGTCTCGTCGTAGCGCCCTATGAAAGGAAACACGGTGCGCATGTTCTCGTCCGGGCGGACGCGGACGATTGACGTCGGCGCGACTTCCGAAGCGCCCTTCAGGGTCACTTTCCAGATCGACGTCGGCGCCTGCAGGTCGTTCCACTTGCGGTCCGCCGTGTACATGGTGACGAAGAACACCAGGTCGTTCCCGGGACCAGTGGCGAGCTCATCGCGCGTCACTGCTCCGCCATGGCCGACGACGTCCGGGTAAGCGGTACGCACGGCGGCGCGTAGCTCTGGAGTCAAAAAGACGGAGGTGACGAAGACTTTATTCTCGAGCCCGTTGTAGAGCCGATTGTCACGCGTCCAGCTCGCGAGCACGTGTGGGTAGTCCTCCGCCTGCACGTCCGTTCCGGCGGCATCGTAGCGGCCGGCCACCGGTGGGGCGGGCTTGGTACAGGCGGACGCACAGAGGACGAGGGCGAGACCTACGCGACGCAACATCAAGGCTCCGCGAAAAAGTCGCTGCGGGTGAAAATAGACGTCATCGGCAGGCCTGTGTCCGCTAAAGCGGCGCGCCCGCCTTCTTCGCGGTCGACCAAACAGATGAGCGCCATGGGCGTGAGCCCGGAGAAAACGGCGCGCTCGATCGCCTTGCGAGAGGAGCCGCCGGTCGTCACGACGTCCTCCACGATGAGGACCTTCGAGCCTTCCGGGAGCATCGCGGAGCCTTCCATCCAAGCGCCGGTGCCGTGCCCTTTGGGCTCCTTGCGAATGATGAACGCCTGCACCGGCTCACCCGCGGCTTGGCTCGTCAGAGCGGTTGCCACCGCGATCGGATCGGCGCCGAGCGTCAGGCCGCCGACCCCTTCGATGGTGACACCTTTGTTACGCAGCTCGCGGACGTGCTCGAAGACCAGCTTGCCGATGAGGTACGCGCCCTCGGCGGACAGAGCCGTCTGCTTGCAGTCGAGATAAAAGTCGCTGGTGCGTCCCGAGGCGAGCACGACAGGGCCGCGCCGCCACGAGCGTTCTTTCAAGAGGGTGAGCAGACGCGTACGCGCCGCTCGCAAGTCGTCCATGCCGTGAGTTGTAGTTCCGGGGAAACCGGAAGCACAACAGCGACGTTAGACTTTCTTTTTGACGACGACCTTCTTCTTGAGCTTCTTGCTGGCGAGCACCGGCGACTGACGGGCGCCAATGGCCTTGGTCTCGTCCTCGGAGGATTTTGCACCGATGGGCGCGTCGCGACGGGTCGCCGCGGGCGTGATCGGACCGGCGGCGCGAACCGGAGTCGAGGCGCGCACGGGAGCC
>JBGGMJ010000121.1:0-3002 GCA_041288095.1 Myxococcota bacterium | reverse complement strand
GCGGCCTGGCTCGCGACGCTGTTCGCGGCACCTGTGACGACGACTCGGTAGCGGGCGCCATTGTCGGCGAGCGACGTAGCGGGCGTCGTGTACTCGGCGAGCGTCGCGCTGCTCACATCGACGAAGGGGGCGACGCCGTCGCTGCTGCGTTGCCACTGATAGCCGGTCGCGTTGGTCGCCACGACGCTGAAGCTCGCCGGTGCGCCTTCGACGACGGTCTTGTTCGCTGGCTGCTGAGTAATGGTTACGGCCGGTAGATTGTCGGTATCACCGAGCACGTCAGTGTCGCTGACGATGTCTTCGTCCGTGTCCTGGTCGGTGACGTGATCGTCATCGGTGACGTCGTCATCGATCTGGCCGCGATCGTCGCCGCCGCACGCTTGGAGGCTGAGAAGGAGCGCGAAGACCGCGACGGAATAATGCTTGGACAAAGGGAACCTCTTGTTCACTCAGCGACGCGTGAGTGTGTGAGCGAGCTCGCCGCGGTTTTTGACGCCGAGCTTCTCGTAGATAGAGCGAAGTTGATTGGCGACAGTGCGCGGCGAGACCTGTCTCTCTGTCGCGATTTGCTGATTGCTCAGACCGCGCGCCACGGAGGCAGCTACTTCGGTTTCCGTCCGCGATAGCGTCGCGGTGGCGGCGGCATCCAGTCGCGCATCGACCGCGAGAACGTCGATGTGCTCACCGTCGACTTCCAGGTTGAGGCGGTCCATGCGTGAAGGGTCACCGAGAAGCGCGACGTCGACGCGGCTCCGCAACCGCAGCTTCTTGAGGATGCGTGTCACCGATGTCGATACGGTGCTCAGCGGCAGACCAAGCGCGTAGACGATGTCTTTGTTGGTGGCACCCAGACCCAAGTACCTGAGCATCGAGCGCTCGGTCGGTGTCAGAGCGCGCGGATCGCGGACTTCTGGGCGATTGCGATACGCCGCGAGATAGCGGCGGCCGCCGCTCTCCCAGTGTTCGATCAGCGACCACTCACCGGCGACCAAACCTCGCCAGAGGTCGAGGGCCTCCCCGGCGGACGCGCGCATCTTGCTGCTGCGTGCGCGCTCCATCGCACGCACGGCACTGACGAGAGCGCGTCGCGCCCTTGCGTCGTCCTTGATCGAATCTTCAACGTCGTGCAGCTGTCCGGACGGATCCAACAGTGCGTCGCGCACCGCGGGTTGCGATGCGAGCTTACGCCGTAGGCGAAGTGCCGACGCGACGTGCAGACCCACGCGCCGCCAGATGCCGCGCACGCGTGGCGCGGCATGGATGACGTGACGAGACGGTGCGGAGATGGAGACGCTGCCACCCTCGGCATCGTGCGCGAACATCGAGAAGCCGTCGCAAAAGCCGCTTGGTCTCAGCACGCCCTGAAAGTGCTGGACCACAGGTGAGCTCTCGCCGAGCTCCTCCACGAGACCGCCGCAAGTGACGAGCCGCGTGCGCAGTAGATCGTAGATGTCGCGCGGCGCGTCGCGATTGAGCTCGAGGAGACACTGACCGAAGCCTGGATCGAGCTCGTGCTGAACGAAGACCGGGCTCGCCTCGAGGTTCGGCACGTTCTCGTTGCCGGTGAAAGCATAGACGCCGCCGCCGCTGTCGATGTCAGGACGCGCGCGTGCGAGCAGAGCGGACAGCCACTCGGATTCGTTACCGTCGAGGCGATACGCCATCTCGACGACATCGATGGCGTTCACGGCTCGAATGCCATCGACACGGGCAGGGGACATGCGCGCGGGACCATAGCGTATCCGCGCGACCGACGACGAGCACATCGATGGGGCTTCCAGCGAGAGAAGCCCCGACGATGCGAGACCATGCCGCGAAAGACCATGGCACGTTTGCTTGGCGCCAATAGTCAATTCGCATGACGAAATGGATTTTACGCGGTCGCGCCCAGAGCAACGAGTAGCTCATCCAGCTGCTCGAACGTCTCGTTCATGTCGCCACTCGTACTCCCGGAGGCGATGGCATCGTCGAGAACGGCCTTCGAGGGATAGAGGTCATGCACGACGACGAGCGTCTTGCCGCCTTTCTCTTCGAAGGTCACCGTGGTGACGGACCCAGCCTCACCAGCTTCCTCATTGGTCCAGACGAGGCGCGAGTGCGGCGTCACTTCGATGTACCTGCCGAAGAAAGCCATGGGCTGCTCTGAAGCAGGGTGGCGGAACACCAGACGGTACGTGCCCCCGACACGAGCGTCGATCTCGCAGGAGAGCAGGGTGAGACCGACCGACTTCGGAACCCACCACCGTTTGAACAGGTCGGCCTTGGTCCACGCTTCGAAGACGAGGCGCGCCGGGCCGTTGACGGTTCGGGTGACGACGAGCTCGCGCTCGGATTTCCGCTCCGATGTCGTGCGGTTCTTCACAGGGTCACTCTCACTTCTTGCGTCCATGAATCTTCTCCTTCTGTTCTAGTTCCTCGACGACCTTGTCCAACTCATCGAAGCGTGCGGCCCAGAGCTCGCGGTACTTCTCGAGCCATGCAGTCTCTTGTTGCAGCTGGCGCGGCCCGAGCTTGCAGGTTCGCACGCGCCCGATCTTTTGCGTGGCGACGAGGCCGGCCTGCTCCAGGATGCCGACGTGCTTCTTCATGCCCGTGAGGGTCATGTCGAACTTCTCGGCGAGGTCCGTGATCGAAGCGTCCGCGCGTCCGAGCTGCTCGAGAATGCCGCGCCGGGTCGCGTCCGACAGCGCGGCGAACGAGGTGTTGAGGCGGGTGCTCGAAAACTGAACCATGTGGTTCAGTATGTAGCGCACGGATTGGCGGGAGGCAAGGGGAGGTCTAGCGCCTGCTGCGTCGCGAGCGCCGAGCGCGTGTTAGCCGGCGAGACCCGCGTAGACCGTTTGCACGTCGTCGTGGGCGTCGAGAGCCGCCAGAAACGCCTCGACCTCTTCGCGCTTTTGCTCGTCCAGCCGTGCGGGATCGACTGGGTTCTTCGACTTGTAGCCGAGCTTCGCCGAGATGACGGTGAAGCCATGGTTCGGGAGCGCGCGGCTCACCAAATC
>JBGGMJ010000120.1:0-8133 GCA_041288095.1 Myxococcota bacterium | reverse complement strand
ACCTGCCGGTTGCCGACGAGGCGAGCGTCACATGTGAAGCGTTCGGCATCCGAGTCACGCGGTTCACCGATGTCGGTGTCGCCGGCCTCCAACGACTGGCGGGCGTGCTACCGCGCTTGCGTGCGGTCGACGCCGTTATCGTCGTCGCCGGCATGGAAGGCGCTCTGGCGTCGGTGGTCGGTGGGCAAGTCGCCAAGCCGGTCATCGCCGTGCCCACCTCCGTCGGCTAGGGCGCGAGCTTCGAGGGGATCGCCGCTCTCCTCGGCATGCTCACGAGCTGTGCCTCGGGCATCGTCGTCGTCAACATCGACAACGGATTCGGTGCGGCGGCGGCGGCGCGCAGAATGCTCGCGAGCAGTGCCCGCTAGGCTACGCCGCGATTGAAGGCGTCGAGCAACGCGCGGCCGAGGTCGCGGTTCTCGGCTGCGAGGAGAATGGCATCGCGGACCGCCGGCGCCCAGGCACCACGATCGCCCCCGAGAAAGGTACGGCGCTCAGGCTGGTGTGGCGCGGCGATCGCGAGCGTCGTGGCTTGCAGGGGTCGCGCGTCGGCTCCCTTGGGCGCGGCATGCTGGGCGACGTGATCGGTCGTCGCGTGGGCCGCCTTCGCGGACGTCGGTCTGGCTGCATCCGCGGCTTCGTGGGTCTCGGCGGGAATACCGGGTGAGCCGGGGGGGCCGATTTTCGGCGTGCTCATGGGTTCAACCTAAACCAATCGCACCGCGTCCGGATAAGCTTTTCGTCTGACGGAATGGCTTGTTGGTAGCCTAATGTCAGCGCGTGTAGTCGACGACGTCCACGGTGGTCACGAAGATGTCGTAGACATCGCCGATGACACGCTCGCGACCGACCAAGCACACCTGATTTTCGTCGGCGCGGTAGTACCAGCCTGGATCCGTACCATCGGGATCGACGCGCGGCAGCAGCGCGGGCTGGCCGCTGGCACCGGCCTCGGCGCGCCGCACCGAGATGTTGTCCGCCTTGGCTTCATCGGTGAGACCGGCGGGAACGACTTCGGCGAGCTGGAAGCAAGCGAGCTTGGCGAGATCGGCGAAGGTACGCAGCGCATCGCTGTAAGCGGGCGCATCATCGCGGCAGATCGACTCGTAGGTCTTGCGCGTGAACTGCGACGAGAAGCTCACGTAGCGCGAGGCCGACAACGCCGAGCATTGCGGATCCGTGGGGTCGGTGTTGACCGTGTAGGCGCACCAGTCGTCCGGCTCGCCTTCGAGGCAGCTGCAGGCGACGTTCGGCTCGGGCGCGACGGCCGCGATGCAGTCGGTGGCCACGCCCGAAAGGGTCGTGTTGATTTCCGGTCCGTTTTTGCGGAGCGCAGCGATGGTGCCGACGACGACGCGGCCGTTCGAGTTGCCCTTTTTCTGCTTCAACAGATTCGCCATCGAGGTCGTCGACAGCATGCTGAACTGGGCGTCGGGCTGGTAGCACATCGAGCCGAGCGGCTGCGGCAGCGGTAGCGCGTCTTCTTCGTAGTTGGCGCGGTTCTGCCAGAGCAGCAGCGGCATCGAGCAGTCCTGCTCGTCGGTGACGTACATGATGCCGAGCGCCGCGTCGTCGCGGATCCAGGGCTGCTCGCGCGGCTGGAAGTTCTGATCGAGACCGGTGTGGCTATTCGGGCGGCCCGGCGAGGTGATGGCCGCCGCGGCGGACAGCTCGCCGCCCGCGGGAGCGCGCGCATCGACGCCCACCGCGAGGAGGCTGGTACGAATGCCCTCTTCCCAGCCGATACCGGCGATACCGAGACCGGCGATGTTGCTCGCGAAGAACGCCTTGACGAGCGCGCCAGCCACCGGCTCGGCGCGACTGATGTAACAGGTGTCGGTCTTGTCGCAGACGGCGCAGCCCGCGGCCACGCAGGCATCGCGGCGGATGACGTCACGGTCGATGACCCAAGGCACGCCGGCGGTGCCATTCGAGTAGACACTGTTCGGCAGACCGGTGGGCAAGGTCGTCGCGCTGTTGGGCAAGAGCTTGGCGAGCGCGAGCTTCTGCTCGGCGTTCAGGTCCGCGAACATCGGTGAGTCGACATCGAGCACGGTCGGATCGTAGGAGGCGAGCAAGCGGCCCAGCGCCCCGTCGTGCGGGCGGCGCAGCTCGACATCGGTGCGCAAGCAATTGCCGCGCGCGCCGTGATTGTCGGGGTTGGCGGCGCCCTCGGGGGGCAAATCGTTGCCGTCGCAGTCTTGCGTGAAGCCGACGCCGTCGCTCGAGATGATACCGACGCGATAGCTGGTGTCGGTGTCGCCGAAGGCCTCGATGAGCGCGTCGAACGATCGCGTCAGTGCCTCCTGCTCCTCGGTCATCGACGATGAGTTGTCGACCACGAACAAGAGGTCGGCACGCGATGGCGTCTGGACCTCGAAACGCAGGTGACGGCCCTGACGATCTTGCAGCGGTTGGTAGGCAAAATCGTAGGTCTGGCAGGCGGCGGCGAACAAGCCCGCGAGGAGGCCCGCGCAGGCGATCGCCTGACGACGGGATCTACAAAAGGAGACCATGGCGCAAGAGCTTAGCAGACGTTTGGACCCTGGCGCACGTTTCATTGATCCGTGGCCGTGACTTGGAGAATCTCGAAGCGATCGCCCACTCTTTTGCGCAGCCCGCCTTCGAGACAAATCTGCCGCGAGTTTTCGACCAGGCTCCAGCCCTCCCGTGGGCTACCGACCGGGACGTTTTGCAGGACCTGCCCATTCAACGTCACGCTCAAGAAGTCCGGTGAGCTCGGCGCCGCGCCGAGGGTGAAGCAGCGCGGAATGATCACGTTGTTGACGATGGCGTCGAGCGTCGAGTCGTAGCGGGTCCGGCAGATCGAGTC
Source organism: Myxococcota bacterium (assembly GCA_041288095.1). Lineage (GTDB taxonomy): Bacteria > Myxococcota > XYA12-FULL-58-9 > XYA12-FULL-58-9 > JALHOP01 > JALHOP01. The sequence goes on along the minus strand of JBGGMJ010000120.1, from coordinate 5,300 downwards.
GACGAGCACATCGCGCCCGTAGCCTTGGCTCTGGCGGCGGTTGCCGAGCTCGTCGAGGAACGTAACGTAGCGGTTGCCGGGCGCCGCGGTGCAACCGCTCGCGGTGGGGCTCACGGGACCGCCGGGTGTATCACTGCGCGCGGGCAGCCGTGTCGCGCCCTGCCCGTTCGCGGCGGTCACTTCGCACGAGAAGTCGTTGGCGCCGGCGACGCAACCGCACACCGCCGAGGGTCCACCATCGGCGACGAAACACGCCATGCCCTCGAAAGCGACGTCGGCGGAGCGCTGCACGGCGCTGATGATGCCGGCGGCGCGGACCTGACGGAGGGACTTGTAGCCCACGATCTTGTCGAGGAAGAATCCGACATCGCGGAGCTGCGGTGGATTCACCACCCGGTCGATGGTGCCGGTGTTGCCGCAACGAAGGCGGCGAGCCGTAGGTGTGGGACCACTGGGATCGGACCAATTGTCGAGGCCATCGCCGTCGATGTCGGTGCCTTCGTTGTAATAGGCATAGCATTCGTCGGGGCTGCAGAAGTGCGCGGCCTGATCGAGGGTGCTGCTCGGGTTGTCGGGGCGCAGATAGATGCTGCGGTCGCCAGCGCTGCAGTCGTCCTCATCAGTCAAGAAGATGAGGACCAGGTCGGCGTTCGTGCGGATGAAACCGCTGTTCAAGGAGAGCGCGGCCCCGGAGTTGCCGGTGGCCTCATCGCTGCAATCGGGTGAGCCAACCGCGCACGCGACGGCGAGCGCCGCGGCCTGGAGACCGCTCTCGAAGGCCGAGCCCTTGAGGCCGTGCAGCGCGAAGTCGATGGCTTGCACGAAGTCGGAGATCCATTGCGGCCGGTCGGCCTCCGAGGGCGGCGTGAAAATGCGCGTGCCGCCCGCGTTGATGCCCTGCAGACGGCCGGCTTCGCAGTCGCTGGTCTCGAACACCGAGTCACCATTGTTGTCGAGGTCGGTGCACGTAGCGATGCCGGTCTTGAGCGCGCAACACGAGTTGGAGAACGAGCCGGCGCCACCGGTGCACGAGCGCGTCGGCAAGTTGCACTCGACGTCCGGAGTGACGATGCCGATCTGGAAGTCGACGCCTTCGGTGGCGAGCGAGGTCACGAAGCGCTCGACGTTGTTCTTGAGCTCGTCGGTCTCCTCGCGCATGGTAGGCGAGTTGTCGATGACGAAGAGAATGTCGACCGGAGTCAGGGTGGCGACCAGCTGGTTCAGCCGTTGTGCCTCGATGCGTTCGGGTCGGCGGAAATCGAAGGCATAATCTTGGCAGCCGGCGAGCGACAGCAAACACGGCATGACGAGAGCTGCGAGCAATCGTGGCTGCGACCAGTTGGCGAGCATCGGGCGCAGTCTAGCCGCCGGTTAAGGCGCGGGCAAACGACTCGCCCGATTATGTGATGAACGAAAGTACGTCGACCTACATTGCCGTCACCGTGGGTGCCTTCCGCCTCGCGCTCCCGGCCGCCGCGGTGCACGGCGTAGTGACCGACGTCCTGAACGGCGAGCCGACCTCGTTTCGTGGTCAGCGCTTGCCCGTCATCGACCTCGCGGCGGTGTTCGCGGGCACGCGGCGGTTGGTGGCGCCGTTCGCCGTCGTGACCTCGGCGCGCGGGGACATCGTCCTCGTCGGTGTCGATCGCGTGGGCCACGAGCCGCTGCGCGGCAACCCGATCGCGGTTCCCAAGCTCGGTCTCTTGCGCCCCGATCTGTTCGAGGGCGCGTTGCGCGGTCCGGACGGCCTCACGCTCATCCTGTCACCACGGAGCTTGATTGGGTTATGAGCAGATTCGATCGCGAAGGCCGCCGCCTATTTGACCCCCCTGGGATGCCAACGTATAAACGCCGCGTGCAATGACCGGACCCGTCATGACCTTCCAAGCCGCGGGCGTCTGGTTCGCGGTGCACGTCGCCGATCTCGACCGCGTCGTCGGCTCGTCGGAAGAACGGTCGCGTCGCCTTTGGCCCGTGCCGATGACCTGCCAGGGTTACGCTGGTCTCTTCGATGACGGACAGGAGCTCGTCCCCGTGCTGGATCTGGTTGCGACCAACGATCACGGTATGGACTGTCAGCTCGCCGTCGTCCGCGTCAACGGAGCATCGCTGGGCTTGCGCGTCGAGCGCACCGGCCGTGTCGTCGACGACTACCGCCTCGAGGAAGCAGTCAACCCGCCGAGTCTCGGCCAGCCATTACCGGGCTGCGCCGCCGTGACAGCCGACGAGACGTTTTGGCTCCTCGATCTCGAGAGGTTGCAAGCATCCATCGAGAACAACCTGTTGAATCGAATCCACTGAAGGACGACCTAAGCGATGCCTTACCAACTGCTCCTCGCCGATGACAGCGCCACCATGCACCGCGTCGTGCAGATCGTCTTCGCCAACGAAGACTTCCAGGTGACCGCCGTCGACAACGGTCAGGCCGCGGTCGCAACCGCCAAATCGCTCAAGCCCCAGCTCGCGCTGGTCGACGTCGGCATGCCCGGCATGGACGGCTACGCGGTTTGTCAGGCCATCAAAGCGGACGCCGACACCTCGGGCATCCCCGTGGTGCTGCTCGCCAGCAACTTCCAACCGATTGACGAAGCCCGCGCCCAGAGCGTCGGCGCCACCGCGCACGTCATGAAGCCTTTCGAGTCGCAAGCGCTGCTCGACCGCGTGAAGACGATCCTGGGCGCGCCGGTCCAGGCCGCGATCCGCTCGATCCCGCAGGCCGGTGCTCCCACCTCGGCTCCGCCTGTCGCCGCGAAGCCGGCGGCCCCGCCAGCAGCCGCGCCCGCGGCTTCGGGTGGCTTTGGCGCGCCGATGGGTGGCCCTGCCCGTCCGCAAGTCGCGCCCACCGCCGCGCCCGCCGGCGCTCCGCCCGGGATACCGGCACAGCGCCCCGCGGCGCCGCCGACTTCACCCTTCACGCCACCGCCCCGCGCGCCAGGTCAGCCTCCCGCGAGCCCGTTCGCCGCCGGCACGCCCGCGGGTCAGCCTCCGCCACAGCGGACACCGCCAGCGCAACCGCCGATGGCCCCGGCGCAGCAAGCTCGTCCGGCTGGCCCACCGCCGCCGCCGCAAGGTGCTCCGACCACCATGCCGCGCTCACCGTTCGGCACCGGGCCCGCGACGCCACCCGCCGCGCCGCCGCAACGTCCCGCGGCGCCACCGCAGGCACCTGTGCAAGCGCGTCAGTCCGAAGGCCTCGGCAGTCTCGAGATGGACTTCGGTGGACTCGCCGACAGCCCGCCGCCTCGTCCGGCCGCGCCACCGGCCGTCCCGCCGCGTCCGACCCCGCCGCCCGCCGCCGCCGCGTCGATCACGAGCCCACTGCCGCAGACGGCATCCCGCGATCCCTTCGGCTTGGGCCAGGCGCGTCCACAACAACCGATGCAGGCGCAAGCGCCGGCCGCCGGCGCTCAAGCACGCGCCGGTCTGCCGCCCGAGCTTGCCGGCATGAGCGACGACGTCATCAAGGCGGTCGCCCGCGAGGTCATCGAGCGCATCGCCTGGGAGATCGTGCCCGAGCTCGCCGAGAGCATCGTGCGCGCGCACCTCGACAAGCTGCTCAAAGACCAGGGTCGATAGTCCCTTAAGACCGTCGACGGCCTTGCCCGTACGCGTCACGGACGCGTAGATGAGCCTCAAATGACAGACAGCACCCTCGCGACGGCCTACGACCCTCGCCAAGCGGAATCGACTTGGTACGCCCGCTGGGAAAAATCCGGATACTTCGAGCCCAAGGGCAACGGTAAGCCCTTCTGCATCGTCATCCCGCCGCCGAACGTCACCGGCAGCCTGCACATCGGCCACGCGCTGAACCACACGCTGCAGGACACGCTCGTCCGCTATCACCGCATGCTGGGCAACGACACGTTGTGGCAACCCGGCACCGACCACGCGGGCATCGCCGCGCAGATGGTCGTCGAGCGCCAACTCGCGGCCGAGAAGAAATCGCGCAACGACATGGGGCGCGAGAAGTTCATCGAGCGTGTGTGGCAATGGAAGGCCGAATCCGGCGGACAGATCACCGCCGGTATGCGCGCGCTGGGCGACTCCGTCGCCTGGAAGCGCGAGCGCTTCACCATGGACGACGGTCTGTCGGCCGCGGTGCGCAAGACCTTCGTCGAGCTCTACAAGAAGGGTCTCATCTACCGCGACAAGCGCTTGGTGAACTGGGACCCCAAGCTCCACACCGCTATCTCGGACTTAGAGGTCGAGCAGCGCGAAACCAAGGGCCACTTCTGGCACCTGCGCTACCCGATCGAAGGCTCTTCCGAATCGATCGTCGTGGCGACCACGCGCCCCGAGACCATGCTCGGTGACACCGCCGTAGCGGTCCACCCCACGGACGAGCGCTACCAGCACCTCCTCGGCAAACACGTCGTGCTACCGCTGGTCGGCCGCAAGATCCCCATCGTCGCCGACTCCTACAGCGATCCGGAAAAAGGCACCGGTGCCGTGAAGATCACGCCGGCGCACGACTTCAACGACTTCGAGGTCGGCAAGCGACACAACCTCCCCGTCATCAACATCTTCGACGAAAACGCGAAGCTCAACGAGAACGTGCCCGAGGCGTACCGCGGGCTCGACCGTTTCGTCGCGCGCAAGCAGGTCGTCGCCGATCTCGAGGCCGCGGGCGCCTTGGTGAAGGTTGAAGATCACACCCTGCAGGTGCCCTATGGCGACCGCAGCGGCGTCGTCATCGAGCCGTGGCTCACCGATCAATGGTACCTCGACGCCGGCACCCTCTCGAAGCCGTGCGTCGAAGCGGTCGAGGCAGGCCGCACGCAGTTCGTCCCGAAGCACTGGGAGAAGACCTACTTCGAGTGGATGAAGAACATCCAACCGTGGTGCATCTCGCGTCAGATCTGGTGGGGCCATCAGATCCCCGCCTGGTACGGGCCGGACGGCACGTGTTTCGTCGAAGAGACCGAGGAGCACGCGCGCAAGATCGCGAACGCGCACTACAAGAAGCCGGTCGAGCTCACCCGCGAGACCGACGTGCTCGACACCTGGTTCAGCTCCGCCTTGTGGCCATTCTCGACCCTCGGCTGGCCGGAGAAGACGCCGGAGCTCGCGCGCTACTATCCGACCACGGTGCTCATCACGAGCTTCGACATCATCTTCTTCTGGGTCGCGCGCATGATGATGTTCGGCATGCACTTCATGGGCGAGGTGCCGTTCAAGGACATCGTCATCCACGGCCTGGTGCGCGACGCGACCGGCCAGAAGATGTCGAAGTCGAAGGGCAACACGCTCGACCCGCTCGAGCTGATGAGCGAGTACGGCACCGACGCCGTGCGCTTCAC
>JBGGMJ010000119.1:0-6746 GCA_041288095.1 Myxococcota bacterium | reverse complement strand
ATGTAGTCGCCGAGCGTCAGTGAAAACGTGAAGATGGAACCGGCGACGACCCCCGGCAGGCTCAGTGGCAAGACGACGTGCAAGAAGGTTTGCCGAGGGCGGGCGCCGAGGTCCGCGCTAGCGGACAATAAATGGCCCGGTACGCGCTCGAGCGCCGCCTGAATGGGCAAGATCATGTAGGGCAGCCACATGTACGTGAAGACGATGAAGGTGCCGAGCTGCGACGCCGACAGCGACGGCCCACCGATGACCGGCAAGCCCAAGATCCCCTCGAGCAGCCAGCGCAGATGCACGACCTCGCTGAGCCAGGTGATGATGCCCTCGCGCGCCAGCACCTGCCGCCAGGCGTAGACCTTCACCAGGTAGCTCGCCCACATCGGCAGCATGACCGCGAGGTAGAAGAACGCCTTCGAGCGCCCGCGCGCGAAGAAGGCGACGCGATAGGCAATCGGATAGGCGACGAGAGCACAGGCGAGCGTCACGGCGAGCGCCATCAGCACCGTGCGCACGATGATGTCGACGTTCGCCGGTGTCGTGACGAGCTGGCGATAGGTAGCGAGCGACGGCTCGCGCACGATGACGCCGCTGAAGTCGTCGATGTGAAAGAGGCTCTGCACGAGCAGCGCCGCGAGCGAGCCCAGGTAGACGACGCCGAGCCACACCAGGGGTGGCACGAGCAGCACGGCGAGCCACACGCGCGGATGCGTGTAGAGCGCCTTGCCGATCACGCGCCGTCCCCGAGCGGCACCACGGCGCTCGCGTCCCATTTCAAGCGAACATCGGCTCCCGGCGCCGGTAAACTTTCGCGACTCGGCGCCACGACGATGAGCTTGCCGAATTCATCGGTCAGGACCTCGAAGCGGGTTAGCGGACCTTGGAACTGCACGTCGGCGACACGACCCGCGACTCCCTCGCCGCCGTCCGCGATGGCGATGCTTTCTGGACGCAGCACGGCTCCGTCGATGACGTTGGCCACTCCGACGAAATCGGCGACGAAACGCGTCTTGGGCGCGCGGTAGAGCTCACGCGGCGCCGCTACTTGCTCGAGCCTGCCCTTCGAGAAGACGGCGACCCGGTCCGACATGCTCAGGGCTTCACCCTGATCGTGGGTCACGTACACGAATGTGAGGCCCAGCCGCTTCTGCAGCGCCTTGAGCTCGCTCTGCATCTCCTCGCGCAGCTTCAAATCGAGCGCGCCCAGCGGCTCATCGAGCAACAACACCTTGGGCTCGTTGACCAGCGCCCGCGCCAAAGCCACGCGCTGGCGCTGTCCGCCGGACAACGCCGCCGGCTTGCGCTCTTCGACACCGCTCAAGCGGACGAGATCGAGCATTGCCGCGGCTCGCTTGCGCCGCTCCACCTTGGCGACGCCTTTCACGCGCAGCCCGTATTCGATGTTCTCCAGGACGGACAGATGCGGAAAGAGCGCGTAGTCTTGGAACACCGTGTTGACGTCGCGCTCGTACGGCGGCAGGCGCGCCACGTCCTTGGCGAACAGCGCGACGGTGCCGCTGTCGGGCGTCTCGAAACCAGCGATGACACGAAGGCAAGTCGTCTTGCCCGACCCCGAGGGGCCGAGCATCGAGAAGAACTCACCTTCGCTCACCGCGAACGAGACACCTTCGAGAGCGACCGTCGCGCCGTACGTCTTGCGTACGCTTTGCAGCTCGACTGCGCTCAGCGCTTACCCATGATGGCGACGTAGTCGGTCGCCCAACGCGCGTACGGCACGCAGGTCCCTTGCGATGCGCACTCGGCGGTCGGCGTCTTCCAGAAGCGAATGCGCTCGAATTTGTCGAAGCCGTTGGTGTTGCAGCCGTCCTTGCCGAGCTTCTCGTGCGTACCGTCGCAAGCCTTCGGCACCGCCGGCACCGAGCCGAACCAGGAGGCGACATCGCCCTGCACCTTGGGGCTCACGGAGTGCTCCATCCATTTCATGGCGCAGATCGGATGCGCCGCGTTGGTGTGCATCATCGTCGTGTCCGCCCAACCGGACGCGCCTTCCACCGGGAAGGTGCTCGCGACCGGCTGCTTGTTGCCCTGCAGCGTGTTGACCTGGAAGGGCCAGGTGCTCGACGCCGCGATGCCTTCGTTGGTGAAGTCCTGCACCTGCACGTTGGCGTCGTGCCAGTAGCGGTGCACGAGCGTACGCTGCTTGCGCAGCAGGTCGAGCGCCGCGTTGTACTGCGCCTCGTTGAGCTCGTAGGGATCCTTGATGCCGAGCGCCGGCTTCTTTGCCATCAGGTAGATGGCCGCGTCAGCGATGTAGATAGGTCCGTCGTACGCCTGGACGCGACCCTTGTTGCTCTTGCCGTCCGGGAGCTTCTGCTCCTCGAACACCACCGACCACGAGGTCGGCGCCGTCTTGAAGACGTTGCTGTTGTACGCGAGCACGTTCGGGCCCCACTGATAGGGCACGCCGTAGTGCTTGCCATCCACCGTGTGCCACGCCGCGTTCTGCAGGCGCTCGTCGACGGTCGCGTAGCTCGCGATCTTGGTGACGTCGATCGGCTGTACCGTCTTGCCGGCGATGAGTCGCAACGAGGCGTCGCCCGACGCGGTCACGAGGTCGTAGCCACCCTGGTTCATGAGCGCGACCATCTCGTCCGAGGTGCCCGCGGTCTTCACGTTCACCTTGCAGCCGGTGTCCTGCTCGAACTTGGTCACCCAGTCGTAGGCTTTGTCGGTGGTGCCGCGCTCGATGTAGCCAGGCCAGGCGACGATGCTGACCTCGCCTTCGCCAGAGTTGGCGGCGGCCGGCGCGGTGACCGGGGCGGCGTCGGCGGGCAGGGCCACCGGCTCTTTCGGCTTGGTGGTTTCGTTACAAGCCGCGGCCAACATCACCACGGCGGCGAGCAAGGGAATACTTCGAGTTGTGATGTGCATGGGCGGAAGACAAACACCAGACCGGAGGCGGGTCAACGCGGCTCATGCGCGGCGAAGGTCTCATGGCGTGCGATGTCGGTGAGCGCGACGACCGCGGGGTGCTTCAGACGACGCTCGACCGATACCGCGTAGAAGCGTTCCTTCACCTCGGGCGCCTGACCGATGATCTGCACGCCGTACTGCATACAGACCTCCTTGGCGACGGTGGCAGGCGCGGGAAACAGTCCGACGCCGTCCGCGCCGAACACCTTGAGCAGCGCACTGTCCTCGAACTCGGCGACGACGTGGGGCCTCACGCCGTTGCGATCGAACCACTGATTGAGCGATCGCCGTAGAAGAGAGCTCTCGAGCGGCAACAACATTGGAGCTCCATCGAGCGACTCCGGGAATCCTCGCTTGTATTTGCGCGCGAGCCCCTTGGCGCCGAAGAAGGTCACACTCGTCTCACCCAGCAGGTGATTGAAAGCACGCACGCTGCTGCCCGACGGGACAGGGGCATCCGCGATAACGATATCGAGGGTGTGCTGGGAGAGATCGGCGAGCAACTTCTCGTACGAGTCTTCGTGACAGACCAGCCGCACTGCTTGTGACAAGGAGAGCGCGGGCTGGAGGAGCCGGCGCACCACGAGCTTGGGCACGACGTCCACGACACCGACGTCCAAGCGCAGCGGCTGCCCGGTTGACCGACCTTTGACCGAGTCGACCATCTCGCGCCCGAGCGTGAAGATCTCGTCGGCATAACGAAAAGCGATGCGGCCGACATCGGTGAGCGCGAGCTTTCGTCCCACCTTCGTGAAGAGCTTCTCGCCCAGGTGATCTTCGAGCGCGTGAATTTGCGCGCTCAATGTCGGGTGCGAAAGGCGGAGCACCTTGCCGGCCGCCACCAGGCCACCTTCACGGGCGACCACCCAAAAATAGAGCAGGTGGTGATAGTTGAGCCACTCGAGCCGCGCCGAAATTATGTCGGTCATATCTACATATTACGTCTAACTTTCGTCATGGTCTACATGACGCACCTGGCGCACATTGCGCTGCATGAAGAAGAAAGACGCCGACGTCCCAGTCGTCCTCCTCTCGGCTTCCGAGGTCGTCTCTTCCAAGCACTTTCCGAGCATGCTGCTGCTCGCGTTGAGCACCGGCGCGGTGAACGCCGGCGCATTCGCGGTGTGCGACCGCTTCGTTACCCACGTCACCGGCAACGCGACACGCATTGGCATCGACATCGGGTTCTTGGTTCTGACGCTCGAGTACTCCATGGTCCTCGCGGCCTTCATCCTCGGCGCGATGGCTTCCGTACTGGCGATTCAAGCACGAGCGCTGCGCGGCGAGCGTCCAGTACACGCGGCACCTCTATGGGGCGCCGCGGGCATCCTGCTCGCGGTCACGGTGCTCGGTGTCGCCGGCGCATTCGGCCCAGTCGGAGGCGCCGCCGAAGAGCTGCCCAACTTCGTGTTCCTCAGCATGATCGCCTTCGGCATGGGTCTCCTCAACGCAGGTGTGGCGAGCAGCACCGCGCTGGCCGTGCGCACCACGCACATGACGGGGCCCGCGAGTGACTTCGGCGTGAACCTCGCGACCGCCCTCGTGAGTCGAGGCGAAGATCGCGCGAAGGCGTTTCAAATCGCGTGGCTTCGCGGCGGCAAGCTCTTGAGCTTCATCATGGGAGCGGCGCTCATGTTTCCATTCGTCAATGCCGCGGGATACATCGCGTTTGCGGCGCCCGCGGCCGTGCTCATCGGTGTGGCGGTGCGCAGCTTCATGCCGAGCAGCGTTCGGCTCACGCGCGGGCTCGCGATGACCTCGCAGCTCCGAGCGCAGTGATCGCGAAACACACAACACGAGGAATGAAGCAGATGGATCGTCACCCAGTTCATCACGATGCGGCTCTCTCTCGCCTCCGACAGGGCAACGAGCGGTTCGTCGCCAACGTGCGCAGCATCTCCTCCCTTGGCGGACAAGAGCAGCGCGAGGCCCTGATCGACGGGCAAAAGCCGTTCGCCATCGTGCTCTCGTGCTCCGATTCGCGAGCGCCGTCGGAGCTCGTCTTCGATTGCGGACTCGGCGAGCTGTTCGTCGTGCGCGTCGCCGGCAACATCGTGGCGCCTTCGATCGTTGGGAGCGTCGAGTTCGCCGCGGCCACGTTCGGCACGGAGCTCGTCGTGGTGATGGGCCACACCCGCTGCGGCGCCGTCGCGGCGACCGTGGAGGCCTTGCGCTCCGGCAAGAGCGCCATGTCGGAGAACATCCGCGACATCGTCGACCGCGTCGCACCCGGCATCGCCGAGCTCGTCACCACCGAGAAGTCCAAGGAGGACATCGTCCGCGCCGCGACTCGCGCCAACGTCCGCGCGTCCGTGGGTCACCTGCGTCATGCCAGTCGCTTGCTCGAGGATCGCATCGCGAAAGGTATTCTGCGTGTCGTCGGCGCCGAGTATTCGCTCGAGACCGGCCAGGTCGACTTCTTCGATATGAGCTGACGTCACGCCGCGGCGCTATTTGAGCCGCTGCCGCCGCTGCTCGAAGAAACAAATCGCCGCCGCCGCCGCCGCGTTCAGTGACTCAGTGCCCTCGGCGATGGGTATGGCGACGCTGCCTGTCGCCAGGGCGCGAGCCTCCGTGCTGACGCCGGCGCCCTCGTTCCCGATGAGCCACGCAACGTCGCCCGTGAGGTTCGTGTCGTAGATCGTATGAGATGCCTGCGCCTCCGTCGTGAGAATCGCTCCTTGGAAGTCCGCCAACGCTGACGCGATGGTGACCCCGTCGTGAACCGTCATGCTGAAGTGCGCGCCCATGGCCGCCCGCAACACCCGTGGTGACCAAGCATTGGCCGACCCGACCCCGAGCACGGCATGCTGAATGCCGGCCGCCGCGGCGGACCGGAGGATCGACCCGACGTTGCCCGCGTCTTGAACACCATCGAGAACGACGCACGTTCCCACGAGCTTCGCGCTCGTCTTCGGAATCGCGATGACCGCCATGATGCCGGTCGGCGTCGCGACGGTGCTCGCCTGCTCGAACATGGCGTCGGGCACCTCGATGACCTCCGGCCCGGCTCCCTGCAAGAACGCCGCTATCTCGTCGCGCTTCTGTCCGCTATCGCTGACAACGAGCAGCTCGGGGACGCCGCCGGCCGAGGTGAACGCCTGCAGCAGGTGAATACCATCGAGCACGGTCTTCCCCGCTGCCCGCCGATCACGCTCCGAGTCGGCCAGGCCCCGCAGGGTCTTCCAACGCTCGTTGTCGCGGCTGGTGATGCGCATGCCGGGGATTTAGCACGCTCGCGCTCTCAGAACATCACACCGAGCCGCAGCCCTACTCTGGCCGCGCTCATCCATCCGAGACCGGCGTCGCCGAACAGGGCGAACACGAGCGGGCGATAGAGAAACGCGAGATCGACCGACATGCCAATCGCCGAATGGAACCCCCAGAAGGAATGTCCGACCTGCAGCGAAGGCCCGATCGTCGGCCTGAAGTGCGCGCCGGTGCCGCCGATGAGAAAGGCGAAGTGCCCGAGGTTACTCCTCTCGGGCCCCCCGATGATCCGCTGCACATCGAGTCGCGGCATCAAGGTGAACCGCCCGTCGAACGGCCGCCACGCGTAGGCGACACCGCCCCCGGTCGCGATGCCCGCGGGGTTCTCCTCGCCATCCGGCAACACGAACCACTGGGCCGACTGCCCGACGGTCGCGAAGACTTCGACGTCACCGGCGGAGACGGTTACGAGCACGATGGCGAAACTGAGCATGGTGTCTCAGCGATATGTGCATCGCGGCGGACAGCGGCAACCGCTGGGAGGCTCGATTCAGAGAGTGACAGCGTTGCGTGCCACGTCGATCACAGCTTCACGGAAGGCGGCCGCG
>JBGGMJ010000118.1:0-13056 GCA_041288095.1 Myxococcota bacterium | reverse complement strand
GCCATCAGCGTCGGCGCTGATGACGTCGGCGGTGCGGCGGCCGAGGGTCTTCAAGAGCTGCTCGCGGGTGGGCGAGTGGTGGATGTCGCCGACGGTCGAGGCGTAGGTGCCCATGACCGCGGACCAGAGAGCGCGCGGCTTACCGCGCAACGCGACCTTGAGGGCGGTGTCCTCGATGGCGCCGTCCTCTTCCTTCGCCTTGCGGATGATGGCGCCGATTTCCCGCGCGCCCGCGCGAACGCCTTGAACGTGCGTACCTACGTGTGCCTTTGCCCACTTGATGGTGGCCATTGAAATGCTCCGATTGTGTGAGGGTGCGCCGCGGGGACCCGGGCGCGGGGGAGATATCGGGAGCAGCTGCGGCGCCGTTGCGCGAGCGGGAGCGCGTCGTGCGGTGTCGCAGTGGCGCTGCCGCGAGTGCTAGGCCAACACTTCGTTGCGCAGACCGAGCTCTTCCCGAGCCGTGCTGCGCAGGACTTCGAGGTCGCCGGAGAGGCCGAGCTCGACGGCTCGGGCGACGCTCTCGCCCGCCAAGACGGACGGCTGGATGACATAGTCGGCGCCGACTTCGTAGAGCTCGCGGGCGTGGGTGGTGCGCTCGGCGGTGACCAGGACCTTGGCGTGCGGGCAAAGGTTGCGCACCAGGTCGATGAGCTTCTTGTTGTTCGTGCCCTTCAAGAAGGCGTCGGGAATCGTGCAGAGCACGAGCTGGGCGTGGTGGATGTTGGCGTGGTGCAGCGTGTCGGCGTTGCTGACGTCGCCGTAGACACAGGCGACGCCCATGCCGGTCAGCTTCTCGCGGACCTCGGGATTGAAGTCGACGACCTTGATCGACTCTTTCAGGTGCGGATGTTTGCGCAGCACCTCGTCGAGGAAAGCGCTGGCGATGCGGAAGAACCCGAGCATGACGATGGGATGCGCGTGGTCGCCGCCCTCGTCTTCCTTGACGTTGGCGAGGTCGCGGATGCCCACCGCCGACAGCACCACGCTCATGCCGCGCTGTATCGGGTGGCTGTACGTAATGCCGTAGGTCGAGGCGACCGCCAGCAACGCGAACACCCAGGTGATGGTGGTGAGAGTGCCGCCTTCGACGTGGCCGAGGCTGACGCCCAGGGTCAGGATCACCAGCGCGAACTCGCTGATCTGCGCCAGGTTGATGGTGGCGAGCAGCGAGGCGCGGTGGCCGCTGTTCAGGCTGTAGAGGACGCCGAAGATCCCGAGGAAGCGCACGGTGATGGCGATGAGCGCGACCGCTCCGGCGACGACGAGCACGTTGCCCTCGGGCAGCGGAATGGTCATGCCGAGCGCCACGAAGAACAGCGTGATGAAGAAGTCGCGGATGGAGACGACCTTGGCGATGACGTCGGTGTTGTAAGGGAAGGTCGCGAGCGAGACGCCGGCGATGAGCGCGCCCATCTCCATCGACAAACCGACCTGCGGCAACGCGGCGACCAACGCCACGAGGAAGCACCAGCCGAGCGAGATGACCAGCATCAGCTCGGGGACACGCGCCACCGTGCGGTAGATCTTGGGCAACACGTAACGGGAAGCCATCAGAGCGGCGCCGACGAGGACGGCCCCACGCACGAAGGTGAGCAGAATGGCGCCAATCTGGGGATCGGCGAAGTTCGGCTGCACCGCCAGAACCATGATCGCCCAGATGTCCTGGAAGACGAGAATGCCGACGGTGATGCGGCCGGGCAGAGTGTCGAGCTCGAACTTGTCGAAGAGCAGCTTCACCACGATCATGGTGCTGCTCATGCTGATGGCGATGGCGCAGTAGAGCTCCGCGTAAGCGGAATCACCCACCGACAGCCCGATCGCCTTCAAGCCATGGAAGGCGAGGTAGCCCGCGCCGAGGCACAGCGGGAACTGCAAGACGCCGGGGACTATGACCTTGGCGCCGGCGGACAGCATCTTCTTCAAGTCGATCTCGAGACCGATCATGAAGAGGAGAAGAATGAGACCGATCTCCGAGATGGTGGCGATGTCGGAGTTGTCGGTGATGAAGCGCGCGCCGATCGGGCCGATGACCACGCCGGCGAGCACGTAGCCCAAGATGAGCGGCTGCTTGGTGATCTTCATCAGGAAGCCCAAGATGCTGGCCGCTACAACGCACAAGGCGATGTTGCCGATGACCGCGTGGCCGTCGTCTCCGGAAGTGATCAGCAGATTGGCGAAGGTTACCGCGAGGGGGCCCATGGGCGCGCGAAGCCTAGCAGCTCTTGCGGCTTACCCCAACCCCAGCTTCATGAAGCTGCTTGGAACGCCGCGGCCAGGAGCAAGCAGAAGCCGGTGATCGCCGCTAGGCCGTGGATCAAGACCAGCGGAATCGGCAGCGCTTTCTTGGAGAGGTATGCAGTGGGCCCCCAGCTAACATCCCTGTTACCTTTTTCGGCGGGGAGGGCTCTGTCCGTTCATGAAGGCAGAGAATCAACCGTCGCGACTCGCGGACGCCGCTCAACTCGACGACGAGACCGTCGTGAGGCGCGTGCTCGCCGGCGAAGTCGCGCTCTTCGAGCTCATCATCCGCCGCTACAACCAGCGCCTCTTTCGGGTCACGCGCTCCGTGCTGAAGGACGACGCCGAGGCCGAAGACGCGATGCAGGACGCTTACATCGACGCCTTCGGCAAGCTCGCGACCTTCCGTGGCGAGGCAAAGCTATCGACCTGGCTCACGCGCATCGCTTTGTACGAGGCACTTGGTCGCTTGAAGAAGCGACGCGGCGGCATGAGCATCATCGACGACGAGGAGTCCATCATGGCGGACGAGAGCCAGCGCTCCCCCGAGCGCGACGCTTTCTCGGGAGAGCTGCGCGTGTTGCTCGAGCGCGCTGTCGACGCTCTACCCGCCGGGTTGCGAGCCGCTTACGTCCTGCGCGACGTGGAGGCCATGAGCACCGCCGAGGCCGCGGCATGCCTCGACATTGGCGAAGATGCACTGAAGATGCGGCTGTCGCGGGCGCGCTCGCTTTTGCGGGCGCGTCTCAGCGCGGAGCTCGGCTCCGCCGCGGCGGATCTTTTCGGGTTCCAGGCTCCGCGTTGCGACCGCATGGTGGCGGTGGTCATGGCGGCAATCGCGCGGCGACCGTGATCGTCAGGTCGTGCATGCGCCAGTGACGTTGGCGAATGGCTTGCCGCGCATCGCTCAGCTTGGTGCCGATGTCGTCGGTGACGCGCGGTACCACGGTGGCCTCGCCGAAGACCACATGGCCTTCTTCGCGCAGCCGCACGTCGGCTCCCGCGACCCAGTCGAGCTCGAGGAGATGGCGCTTCACGTCTTCGATCAAGACGTCCTCGCGTCCCTTCTGTAGCGTGCGCGGCGGAGCTCCGATGAGGCGGCTGACGGCGCCGCGAATCTGCTGCGCGCCATCGTGGAGGATGTCGAGCGAGACGACGAGCGCCGCGACGGCGTCCGCCCACCAGAAGCCCAAGCCGACACCGACGACGCCGGCGACCGCCGCGCCGCCGCTGAGCCAGTCGGCGCGCGCCATGGCCGCGTCCGCCAAGAGGGCGCGGTCGTGGATGGGGAGAGCGGCCTTCTCCTTCGAGTGGCCGAAGATCGCCATCGGCACGATGCTGTACGCTAAAGCGGCTAGCATGAGCCATCCGCTCCAGATGACGCGGCCGAACACCACGGTGCCGCCGATCGACGGTGGTGTGTGCTCGAGCAACGCCAAGACGGCTTCCACCGCCAGCATGATGCCGAAGGCGATGAGCGCGAGGGCGCTCGCGAGGTGACCGATCATCGGCGCGCGCAGGAACCCGTACGGGTAGTCGGCGGTGGCGCGGCGCTTGGCCACCGCGGCGCCAACCAGGAACGAGACCGGCGGAATGAGCCCGAGAATGTCGTCGAACCAAACGGTCTTCATGGCCTGCGAGCCGCCCATGGTCAGGCCCATGAAGACGATCGTCGAGACGACGTAGATGATGGACCACGCCGCGATGCGCTTGGCGCGGCGCTCGGCGGCGAGAAAGCTCTTCGGGTATTCGACCGGCGTCGTCAGCATCATGGCGAGAGCTCCGCGGAGGCGATGAGGCGATCGACCCGCATCAGCCAAGCGTTCTCGCCGGGTGGTACGAGAAACCTCCGTCCGCTATGGCGGCTATGCGGCAGGGTGGCCCCGGCCCTCTTGCGCCACGGTGATTGCCCATCGAACGCTCCGGCGGCGATGTCGATGCGGAGCGCCCGCAGGTCTTCGACGAGCTCGGCTTCCGAGGCGCAGGTGGTGACGAGGCGCGCCTCGAGCTTCGCGGCCAAGCGCTCGATCATCGCCACTTCATCGCCACGCGGTCCGCCGGCATGACAGTCGACCTCGGGCGGATGGTGCGTGAAGCCGGCGCGCAGCTCACCGTGCTCGACGCGCGCCAAGGTATCCTTGCGGTCGCGCGGCATGCCACATGCGCAAAGCGCGAGGCACAGCAGCGTTACACGTCGCATCCCAATCCCCCGACTCTCAAGATAAGCGGGGGTAGCGCGATCGTTAGGCTTTGAGGGACTCGACCTCGGCGCGGGCGTCGGCGATCTGCGCTTCGAAGTGACCGGCGACCGCTTGATAGGCGTCACCCATGTCGCGCTCGACGTTGCCGGCGAGCTCTTCGAGGGCGCGCAGGCGGGCCGCGGCGAGCTTGAACGTGCTGGCGGCGCTCGGGACCGCGAGGCCGGCCGTGTTGCTGGTCACCGGGGCCGCGAAACGAGGCTGACGCGGCGGTAGATTGGCGGCGACCGCGAGGCGCGGGGCAGTCCGGACGGGGAGCTCATCGTTCGCGGATTCCGCGCGCGGATGAGTGGCAGCCAAGGCGTCGACGGGCAGAAGGGTCACCAGAGCTCCTGAATCACGGCGCGCAAGCGTAGGCGCGCAATGAGCCAAAAACAGTATCGTTCCCGCCTACGCGATCGTTGCGCGCCACTACAGCACGTCTCTGTGTCGCAACGCGTCGGTAGCGGCGGCCATGAGGGCCGTGAATACTGGGGATTTGCTCCCCAGGGCCTACCGCATGGACCCAGACGCCCTAGCTTAGAGCCAGGTGGGAGGACGTCATGAACCGCTCGAAAGATGCCGATCGCGTCTTGGTGTACGAGAACGAGCCGATGACCGGAGCGCGGGTGACCGCCCTGTTCGCCATCGGTACGGCAATCTTCTCATTCTTCTTGGCCGGTTACGTCTTCACCAGCATGAACTGGGGAACTCAGCTCGCCCCCGTGGGCCAGCGGCTCGCATGGGCGAGCGTCATCGCCGGTGGTGGGCTCGCGTTCCTCGGCTGGGCCTGGCTCCATAACCGCAAGGTGACCCAGCGCATCTTTTACAAGCCCGGTGATGTCCTCGAGCTCGAGCACCCGTCGCTGTTTGGCAGCGCCTCTCGCGACGTGCCGATCGCGGCGCTCGAAAACGCCGACTTCCACTCCGGCGATCCCCAGGGTGAAGAGCGGGTCAACGTCCCGTGGATCCGCATCGGTGTGCACCATGGCCGTTCGTTCATCGTGAATCTACCCGGCCATGTGCACCGCTATGATGTTTTTTCGCGGATGTTGGAGCGCGCCGGCTTCGACCCGGAGGACGCGTTCACCAAGCAATCGAGGGTCGAGCATCGCGACTGAGTCCGCTTGCGCGCCCAGCCACGCCGTGGTCTGACCGCGAGCGATGGACGTGTTGCAGAGCCGCGTACGCACCGGCGACCCAGCGTTCCGCGACAACCGCCGGCACCATGAAGCTTTGGTGCAACAGCTCCGCGAGCGCATCGCCGCCGTGCGCGCGGGAGGCAGCGCCGACGCCAAGAAAGTCCAGGAGAGCCGCGGCAAGCTCATGCCGCGCGCCCGCATCGAGCGTCTGCTCGACCCGCAAACGCCGTTCCTCGAGCTGTCCGCTCTAGCGGCTTACGGGCGCCATGACGGCCAAGTGCCGTCCGCGGGTATCATCACCGGCATCGGCATCATCCACGGCCGCGAATGCATGATCGTCGCCAATGACTCCACGGTGAAGGGTGGCTCGTACTACCCGGAGACCGTGAAGAAGCACGTGCGCGCGCAGGAGATCGCCGCCGAGAACCGCCTGCCGTGCGTTTACCTCGTCGACTCGGGCGGCGCCTTCTTGCCGCTGCAGTCCGAGGTCTTCCCGGACAAGGAGCACTTCGGCCGCATCTTCTACAACCAGGCCACCATGAGCGCGCGCGGCATTCCTCAAGTGGCCGTGGTGCTCGGCATGTCGACGGCCGGCGGCGCCTATGTGCCCGCGATGGCGGACGAGAACATCATTGTCAAGAACCAGGGCACCATCTACCTCGCGGGTCCGCCGCTGGTGAAGGCGGCGACTGGCGAAGAAGTGACCGCCGAGGACCTGGGCGGCGGCGACATGCACTCGCGCATCTCCGGTGTCACGGACCATCTGGCGGCCGACGAGCCCGAAGCCCTGCGCATCTGCCGCAACATCGTCGAGACCTTGAACACGGTGAAACGAGTCGGCGTCGACGTCGCCGAGCCCGAGGACCCGCTATATCCCGCGGACGAGCTCTACGGCATCTTGCCGACGGACAACCGCCATCCCTACGACGTGCGCGAGGTCATCGCCCGCCTCGTCGACGGCTCGCGTTTCCACGAGTTCAAGGCCAATTATGGCGCGACACTGGTCTGCGGCTTCGCGCGCTGGCTCGGCTACCCGGTCGGCATCGTCGCCAACAACGGTGTGCTCTTCAGCGAGAGCGCCCTGAAGGGCGCGCACTTCATCAACATGTGCGACCAGCGGGGCGTGCCGATTCTGTTCATGCAGAACATCACCGGCTTCATGGTGGGCAAGCGCTACGAGCAGGGCGGCATCGCCAAAGACGGCGCCAAGATGGTGCAAGCGGTCGCCACCGCGACGGTCCCGCGCATCACCTTGCTCATCGGTGGCTCGCACGGCGCCGGCAACTACGCCATGAGCGGCCGAGGCTATTTGCCGCGCTTTCTCTTCACCTGGCCGAACTCGCGCGTGTCCGTCATGGGCGCCGAGCAGGCCGCGCGGGTGCTGGCGCAGGTGCGCCGTGAGAAGCTGGCGCGCGACGGCCAGCAGATGTCCGCTGAAGAAGAGCAGTCCATCATGAAGCCCGTCATGGAGAAGTACGAGCGCGAAGGCGATCCGTACTACGGCACCAGCCTCCTCTGGGACGACGGCATTATCGAGCCGGCACAGACGCGCCAGGTGGTGGGTCTCGCGCTCTCGGCGGCCTTGAACGCGGAAGCGCGCGAGCGACGCGCTCCGGTCTTCAGGATGTGAAGCCCATGGAAACCCTTCGCGTCGAGCGCGACGCCGGCATCGTCACCGTCAACCTTGCGCGTCCCGATGTGCGCAATGCCTTCAACACCACCCTCGTCCACGAGCTCATCCAAACGTTCGGGTCCATCGACGAAAGCGCGCGCGTCGTCATCTTGCAGGGCGACGGCGCGGTCTTCTGCGCGGGCGCGGACCTCGCGATGATGCAGGAGAGCACGACCTACTCGGTCGAGCAGAACGTCAGCGACGCGCGCACCATGGCGAAGGTTTTCGAGGTCGTCGATCGCTGTCCGGTGCCGGTCATTGGTCGCATTCACGGCGCCGCCATGGGCGGGGGGCTGGGGCTCGTTGCCTGCTGCGACATCGCCATCGCCGACGACCAGACGAAGTTCGCGCTCACCGAGGTGAAGCTCGGCCTCGTGCCGGCGGTGATCTCGCCCTACGTCATCGCCAAGATCGGCGTCGGTCCGGCGCGCCGTTACTTCGTGACCGGCGAGATTTTCGATGCCCGCACCGCCAAGGAGATCGGTCTCATTCACGAGGCGGTCGATGGCGAATCGGTCGACGATCAGGTGATGCTCTGTGTCGACGCCATCCGCGCGAACGGACCGAAGGCCGTGCGTGCCGCGAAGAAGCTCATCCACGACGTCAGTGGCCGCGGCGATCACACCGCCATGACCACGCAGCTCATCGCCGACCTGCGGGTCTCGGCCGAGGGCCAAGCAGGCCTCAACGCGTTTCTCGCCAAGAAGAAGCCGAGCTGGTCGTGAAGATCCTGGTCGCGAACCGTGGCGAGATCGCGTGCCGGCTGATCGCGGGTATCCGCGAGCTCGGTCATGAGGCGGTTGCGGTCTTCACCGACGTCGATGCCGACGCGCCGCACGTAAGGCTCGCCGACCACGCCATAGGCCTCGGGGAGCCACGGGCTTACCTCGACATCGCCAAGCTCATCGACGCCATGAAAGCCACCGGCGCCAAGGCTGTTCATCCAGGCTACGGCTTCGTCTCGCAGAGCGCGGAGTTCGTCGAGGCTTGTGACGCGGCCAAGGTGACCTTCATCGGTCCGTCCGCCAAAGCGATGCGCGCTCTCGGCGACAAGCGTGGCTCACGCCAGCTCGCCGAGAGCGCTCAGGTCCCCGTCGTGCCAGGCGACAAGAGCATCGAAGACCCCGCGGCGGCGCAGCGCATCGCCGATCGTATCGGCTATCCCGTCTTGCTGAAGGCCTCCGGCGGCGGCGGCGGCAAGGGCATGCGCCGCGTCGACGATGCCAAGCAGATCGCCGAGGCCTTCGCGGCGGCGCAGCGCGAGGCGAAAGCGGCGTTCGGCGACGACCGCATGCAGATCGAGAAGTACGTGCATCCCGCGCGCCACGTCGAGGTGCAGGTCTTGGGTGACGGCAAGCGCGCCATCGCGCTCGGTGATCGCGAGTGCTCGCTGCAGCGGCGCTACCAGAAGATCATCGAGGAAGGTCCGTCGGCCGCGATCAGTGACGAGACCCGTCAGGCGCTGCATGCCGCGGCGGTGCGCCTCGCCGAAGCCGCCCAGTACGCTTCAGCGGGCACGGTCGAGTTCATCGTCGGCCCCGACGGCGGTTTCTACTTCCTCGAGGTGAACACGCGTCTCCAGGTCGAGCACCCGGTCACCGAGCTCATCACCGGCTTCGACATCGTGCGTGCGCAGATCGAGATCGCGCTCGGTGGCTCGCTGCCGCAGCAAGCGCCGCCATCGCGGGGACACGCCATCGAAGCGCGCTTGAACGCCGAAGATCCGTACCACGGCTTCTTGCCGCAGACCGGCAAGCTCCTGGTCGTCGAGTGGCCGCGCCTACCCGGTGTGCGTGTCGACGCGGGCGTGGCGCAGGGCTCCGAGGTGACGCCGGCCTACGACTCGCTGCTGGCCAAGGTCATCGCGCACGGCTCGACCCGCGAGGAAGCGCGTACCCGGCTGCTCGCCGCATTGCGGGCGACCACGGTGCTCGGCGTCGTCACCAACCAGATCTTTCTTTCGCAGCTCCTCGAGAGCGACGCCTTCAAGACGGCGCAGACCTTCACGACGACCGTCGAGACCGCGACCTGGCCCGAACCGCCGGTGCCGGCCTACGTCGATGAGCTGGCGCGTGCCGCCGCGGTCACGGTTCGCAGGAGCTCCGCGAGCGGTGGCGACGTGTATTCACCGTGGCAGCGTCTCGGCGGGTTCCGCATGAGCACCGGCACATGAGCTTTCGCATCATCGAGCATGAAGGCCGCCGCGTGCGCGTCGCCGTGGTGCGCACGCCAAAAGGCGTTTGGGTCGGCTACCCGGGTGGTGCCAAGTTCTTCGCCGACACGTCCGCGAAAGCAGGCAACGCCGCCAGCACCGGGGACGCCGTGGTCGCGCCCATGACCGCGAGGGTCGTACAGGTACGCACCAAGCCGGGCGCCAAGGTGGCAGAGGGTGACCTCTTGCTCGTGCTCGAAGCCATGAAGATGGAGTACCGGCTCACCGCGCCCCGCGAAGGCGTGGTCGCGGAGGTTGGCTGCAGCGAGGGCGAGCTCGTCGATCTCGGGACGACGCTGGTGCGCCTCGAGAGCAGCTAGCGGGGAACGCCCAGCCGCTTGAGCAGGTCCTCGAGGCTCGTCAGGTCCCTGATCGTCTGACTCGGCCCGGTCGGCTGTCGCAAGAGCTGCGAGAACAGGCCGGGACCGCCGAGCGATACCTCGACGCCATGCCACGCGAGATGGGCGAGAACGTCATGCGCCGGTACCGCGCTGCCCGTGGGAGTGGAGAAGCGTGCGCCGATCTTCGCCGCTTGTTCGAGGCGTTCGCCATAGCGGGCACGTTCCGCGGGTGAGAGCGCCGTGATCACGGCGACACGCGCTTCATCCGCCCTGGCGGCTTCGGCGGCCTTCGTCTTGTGCTCCCGGGCGGCGGTGTGGATCGCGGCGAGCTGCTGGTCGACCGACGGACCGACGGCGTCGCGCCGCGCCACCAGGCCCGCGAGCCCGGCGCGAATGATCTCGATCTTGTCGTGCTCGGCGCCGGCGGCGCTCGCGGCACCCGCGAGGAGCGCCTGCAGCTCGGAATGGTGTCCGTCGAAGGGCGCGAGGAGCGACGCGACCCCGCCCTCAGCCCGCTGCAGCAGACGGTACGGCTCGGTTCGCAAGCTATCGAGCGCGTCCAGGTCGCGACGGAGAACGTCGAGTTGGACCCTCGCGGCATCCGCGAGCTTGGCCCCCGGGGAGCGTTGCTCGAGCTTCTCGGCGGCGAGGCGGATGCTCTTGCGGACGCCGTCGACCTGCGAGGGCTTGATGCTCCCGGCCCCATCGCTCGCGAGTGTCTCGAAGAGCCCCTTCACCGAGAGCCGGCCACCCTTGGCGAGCCCCAGGACGATGGCCGCGAGACGTTGGTCCTTCGGCATGGTGATCATGGAGGCGTCGACGAGCACGTGATCGAAGCGGCCGTCGAGACCCGGCTCCGGCCGGCCGAACATGCTCCACATCAGACGCTGCCAGGCGCTGGGCTCGGGCGGTGGCGTCCAAACGACGACGGCGGTGCTCGGTGCGGGCGCTGGTGCCGCGCCCTCTAGCGGGGCTTCCGAGGGCGCAACGGTCTCGAGACCCTGCGCATAACGCGAAACCGGAGAGAGCGACATAGGGTCATGTTTTCGGAGCGACCTCGCCAGGGTTGCGCGGGGATGTGCGCCAAATCGTCAGCGAAGCGGTTTTCTCCGCGCGAACTGTGCCTTGTGCAGCGACTCGCGCGTCTTGCCGTTCATCCACTCGGCATTGATGCCCTCGCGGTCGACGGTGATGAACGCGGTGCCCATGCGCTGGCTGAAGAACTCCGTCTTCGGCGTGCGCCAGCTGACGCGCTCCTCGCCGGCCGAGCCACTGACCATGAGCGGCAGGCCCTTGTCGGTGCGCAGCAGCTGCAGATTGTGGTCGTGGCCGCAGACGTACATGTCGGCTTTGCCCTCGAGCAGGGGCAAGAGCAGCTTCTCCATGTGCGCGAGGACGCCGTGCAGACCGGCCGAGTAGATAGGGTGGTGACCGAACACCAAGGTGTAGTCCGCGCCCTTGTCGACCTCGTGCTTGATCCAGGCGAGTTGCAGCGGATCGACGGCGATGGTCGCTGTGTCCAGGAAGAGCGCGCGGATGGTCATGCCGTCGACGAGGAAGCGGCGGCTGTAATAGCGTTGCGGAATGCGCGCGTCGCCGGCCTTGCCCGTGCGCACGGCCTCGAGCCAAGCTTCGGGCACGCCAGCGCCCCGGCCATCGCCGTATTCGTGGTTGCCGTACATCAGGTGCACCTCGGAGAGGGCGCCGTAGGGCTTCAGATAGAGGTCGACGAGCTTGGGGTCGGTGGCTGACAGCAGGCCGCGCGGATAGATGATGTCGCCAACGAGCATGTTGGCGTGGATGCGTCGCTCCTTGGCCAGCGCCACGATGTTCGCGGCCACTTCTAATTGCGCCTTGCTGCCCTTGCCGGTGTCCCCGAAGACCTGAAAGCGCGCTTCGGGCCCGTCGATGATCAGTGGCGGGAGCTCAGCGCCGCCAGGCCCGAGAAGGTCGGGCACGACGATTTCGCCCCAGCGCTCGATTTGCACCTGACGCCCGTCGGGCCGGCGATGGGTGTTGAACGTATAAGCCGACAGGTCGACCAGCGGGACCGGCGGCGTCCCCGTGAGACCCGGGAGGCTAAGGCGTGGCCCGCGAGGTGGGAGCGGAGGAACCGGAAATTCCGCCCGTCGGGGTGGGATTTGAGCGCCTTTGGACGGCGCGAGGCTTCCGGCCGAAGAAGGACCGTCAACGGCGATGCGTGTCGCCGCTAGCCTTGGGAATCTGAACTGCACGGAGTCGAGATATTCGGCGCCGAAGGGTGGTGGGTTGTGTGGGATCGCATCCCGATCCGGTGACGCTTGTACCCCTGGCCGGGCGGATGCATTTTGAGTGGATGGCGGTCGTCATCGAAGTAGGCCCCCGCGACGGCCTACAAAACGAGGCGCGAACGATACCCACCGACGTCAAGGTGGCCTATGTCGACGCGCTCACCGCCGCTGGTTTGCTCGAGATCGAGGTCAGCGCCTTCGTCGCGCATCCGCGCATCCCGCAGCTCGCCGACGCGGAGCTGGTGTTCCAGCGTGTCGTCCGCAGGCCCGGAATGGTGGCCATGGCGCTGGTACCCAACGTCCAGGGCCTCGAGCGCGCGCTCTCGGTGAAGGTCAACGCTATCGCGGTCTTCACCGCCGCTAGCGAGACCTTCAATCAGAAGAACATCAACACCACCATCGACGGCAGCTTCGAACGCTTCGTGCCGGTCATGGCGCGAGCCAAACACGAGGGCCTACGCACGCGTGGCTACGTATCGACGGCCTTCTGGTGTCCCTACGAGGGCAAGATTCAGCCGGCGCGGGTCGTCGAGGTCGCCAAGCGTTTGGCCGACCTGGGTTGCGACGAGATTTCGATCGGCGACACCATCGGCAAGGCGAGTCCCGACGAAGTACGCGCGGTGCTCGATGAGCTCTTGCCGGTCGTGCCCGCCGCGCGGGTGGCGCTGCACTTTCACGACACCTTCGGCAACGCGCGCGCCAACGTCCTCGCGGGGCTCGCCCATGGAGTCGTGCGCTACGACGCCAGCGCCGGTGGCATCGGCGGTTGCCCTTACGCCACCGGGGCTCGAGGCAACATCGCCACCGAGGTATTGATTCGCACCCTACGAGGCGCCGGTGTGGACATGCCCTACGACCTCAAGGGCATCGACGAGGCGCGCGCCATCCTCGCCCCGTATGTTGGACACCCCCTAAACGCTGCTTGAGGCTTGCTTGGCCCC
>JBGGMJ010000117.1:0-5779 GCA_041288095.1 Myxococcota bacterium | reverse complement strand
GCCACGACGCCGGCGGCATGGGCGGGAGCCGCGACGGTGACGGAGTCGTCATTCACCACGGTGACTGTGGTGACAGCGGTGGTACCGAACGTGACCGCGGTCGCACCGGTGAGATGGTCGCCGGTCAGCGTGACGACGGTGCCGCCGGTCGTAGGCCCGAGATTCGGCGCGATGCTGACGAGCTGCGGCGCTTCGCCGTAGGTGAAAGTGAAGACGTTGCTGGCCGCGATGGGCGTGGTGACGACGACCGGAACGGTGCCGGCAGCGTGAGCCGGCGTGACGGCCGTGATCTGCGAGGCGGAGTTGACGACGAACGAGGTCGCCGCGGTGCCACCGAAGGTGACGCTGCTTGCGTCCGTAAAAGCGGACCCAGTGATGACGACGGTCGCTCCACCCGCGACGAGACCAGAGGGCGGTGTGATGCCGGTGATGAGCGGTGCGTCAGCGTAAGCGTAAGGCAGAAGGTTGCTCGTGCCCCCTGGCGTGACGACGCGGACGTTGACGGTCGCGGTGCCTGGCGGTGAGACCGCGGTGATCTGCGTATTCGAATTAACCGTGAACGACGCGCTGGAGCTCCCGAAGGTGACGCTGGTCGCGCCGGCGAGGTCGGTGCCCGTGATGACCACGGAGGTCCCACCCGCGGCAGGACCACGCTGGGGCGAGATGCTGGAGAGCACCGGCACCGGGTCGGTGGTGTCGTCGTCCTCCGGAGGGAGCCCGACGAGCCGCTGGCCGCACCCGACCGTGAAGAAGCTACCGAGGAGGAAAGCGAGTGTGAGCCGTTTCATTGCGTGACCTGCTGGTTCAAGATGACGAACTCGACGCGACGGTTCTTCTCGCGGCCCGGCGCTGTCTTGTTGGAGTCGAGTGGTTGCTCGGAGCCATAGCCCTGCGCGGTGAGACGCTCAGGGGCGACGCCTGCCTTCACGAGATAGTCGCGCACCGCTTCAGCGCGCTGTTGTGAGAGCTTCTTGTTGCGCTTCGCGTTGCCGACCGAATCCGAGTGACCTTCGACGCGGATCTTCAGCGCCGGGTGATCCTTGATGACCTTGGTGACCTCGTTGAGGACCGGGAAGGACTTGGGAAGGATCCGGGCCTTGCCGAAGGCGAAGAAGATCTTGTCCTTGATCTCGATGCGCGTGTCGCTGACCGTGACGTTCTTGTAGACCGGGCAGCCCTTGTTCTCGGGCAGACCGGGGGCGTCGGGGCAATCGTCGTGCTGGTCGTCGATCAGGTCGGCGTCGCGATCGGGGCAACCACCGCTCCCGACTGGACCGGCCGTGGTCGGGCACTTGTCATCGCCGTCGAGCACGCCGTCGGCGTCGTTGTCGGCCTCGGGGCAGCCATCTTCGTCCTGGAAGCCGTCTTTGTCCTCGGCCTGGAACGCGCAGCCGTCGTTGACGTCGGCGATGCCGTCGGCGTCGTTGTCGGTCTCGGGACAACCGTCTTCGTCCTCGAAGGTGTCTCTGTCTTCGGCGTCGATGGGGCACTTGTCGGCGGTGTCGGCGACGCCGTCGAGGTCGTTGTCGGGCTCGGCGCAGCCATCGGTGTCCTGGTAGCCGTCCCGATCCTCGGGCAGGTCAGGACACCCGTCGGAAGCATCGATGACGCCGTCAGCATCGCGGTCGTCCGGCCCCATCTTCGGCGCGCCCCCGACCTCGAACGACAGACCAGCGATCAGCACGCGCGCGTCGGCGTCGTCCAACCCAGTCGCGGCGTCTTCACGCTGGATGATCTGCGCGTAGCGAACGTACGGCCCCATGCGGAAGTGGCGCTTCGCATCGACTGGAAAGTGGAGGCCGGCGCCGACCGAGAAGCCCATGCGATTGCGATCGTCGGTGCGGTACCAACCGAGGTCGCCATCGATCCACGGGGACACGATGCCGCGGCGGTAGGGCCGCTTGAAGCGGATGCCACCGCCGACGTTCCATGCGGTGCCGAGATCCTGGTTGGGGTTCGAGTCGTCGGCAGTGAGACCCAGGAAGCCGCCGTTCGCGTAGATGTCGAAGAAGCTCGTTGCTTCGAGCGAGACGCGGAGCTGGCCGTCGCCGCCTAGGTCGAAGAGGCGCTTTTGTGGCTCGCTCAACGGGAACGCGACACCGCCTTCGAGGCGGAGGTTCCAGTTGACCTCGGCGCGCGCGGGGGCGGCGAGGAGGAACGAGGCGAGGATGAGAACTGGAGCAAGGCGGGGTGTGCTTGGTCTAGTCACGCGCGTACGGTTTCACACGGATTCGGGGGATTTCAAGTTAAGTTTTGTGGAGAGGTGCGGGTTTTTTGGGACCCGGTTCGGGGGCGGGCAGCGGGCAACACCACGGCTCAACCACCCGACAATACATGGGCGGGGAACCACCATGACCCGCAAGGGCGTGCCGCGATGATGACGCCGAGCCCCATAAACGGCCTTGGCCAGCTTCCCCCTTTGGCGTGCTCACCCGCCCAGGACGCAGCGTGCGGCCTGGAATACGCGACGCATGTCCTCGAGACTGACGGGTTCGCGGATGTGTTGGCTGCATCGGAAGCGCCAAGGCTCGTTCAGGCTGCCGGTGCGCAGCTGATCTCGCATGCCGTACTGAGGGCGCAAATCGATGACGCTGCTCGCGTTGTCGCGACGGATCCCGCGTCCGCGCCCGCAGTGGAACGCGTTCGCCAATCGCTGAACGCGCTGGTAGCACCGCCTCGAGAGCCGATCCCGAGCCGATTGCTCGAGATTGCGGTCACGCTGGGCGGCGTCCTGGGTGCGGTGTTCGGCATGCTGCCCTTCCTCGGGTTCATCATTAGCCCCTGGCTTCTCCTTGGGGTGATTGCGATCCCCCTCGTCGCGTATGTGTTGCAGCTCTACAATCAGAGTGCGGTCACGCGGAGTCGCGGGCGCGCGACGGCGGAGCATGAGGATGCGATTCTTGCGCTGCTCAGACGGGCTGATGAGATACGCGCTTTGATGGCGGCCCGGGCGCGACAGGCGGCGCACGTCACTCTTGATGCGCCGGCGATGTAGCTACGGATCACGCCAGTGGCGCTCACGTTTGGCACGCGTTGAGGATGTGCAGCAGGTTGGATAGAGAGCGCCATGCGCTACCGGATCATCCTCTGCCTCGCAGTCGCGCTGTCGGCGTGCTCGAAAGACGACCCAGACACGGATGGCGATCCGCCCACGGATGAGGACTCCGACGTCCCTCTCTACACCGCGGACCTCGTCGGTCGGACGCTTCAGATCGAAGGCAGCGCCGCTGACTCGAGCCTTGCCCTGCGCCTGCAACTCGGCGCCCCGGTCATCCTCGAAGTCGACATCGGCGACGACGCCATTGCGGAGCACCGCTTCGACATCACGCAGTTCGACGCCATCGTCATCAATGCCAACGGTGGTGCCGACGTCGTCCGCATCGACGAAGCCAACGGCGTTTTCACCGTCAGCGAGCCGACGATCATCAACGGTGGCGGCGGCAACGATACGCTGATCGGTGGCTCTGGTCCGGAGACGCTCTCTGGCGGCGACGGAGATGATTCCGTCATCGGCGGCATCGGCGTCGACATCGTCAACCTCGGCTCGGGCAACGACACTTTCTTCTGGAGCGCGGGCCACGGCGGCGACGTGATCGACGGCGGTGATGGCGACGAGACCCTGTCGTTCACCGGTAGCGAGGACGCCGAGACCATCACGCTCTCAGCCAGCGGCGAGCGCCTGCTCGTCGCGTGGAACGGCTCTTCGGTCGACGCCGGGAGCGTGGAGCAGGTGACCCTCGAGCCACTCGGCGGGGCCGACAGCATCACGGTCGGTGACCTGTCCGCCATAGCGTTGGGTCGCATGAATATCGACTTGCGAGCCGCTGCCGGCAGTACGGGCGACGGACAAGCGGACACCATCACGCTGAACGGCGCGGCTGGCCAAGATACCGTCTCCGTGAGCACGGAAGCGGGCCGTACGGTCGTCGACGCGCCGTCTTCAGAGGTCGCGGTCAAAGGCTACGAAGCGGGCGACCTGATTGTGCTCGCCGCGACGGGCAACGACCTCATCACCGTGAGCGGCACCGAGGGAGCGGATCAGCTCACGGTCACGGCGAACGGCGCGCTGGTGCGCCTCGCGGGCGCCATCTACTCCGCTAGCGTGGACATCAGTGGCTACGTCCCCGCGGACACGCTCACGATCAATTGCCTCGGCGGCGCGGACGAGATCAGCGCGGCGGCCAACCTCGCGGCGCTGGTCAAGCTGCAGATTGACGGTGGTGAAGGTGACGACGTGCTGCTCGGCGGTAACGGCGCGGACACCTTGCTAGGTGGGCCCGGCAACGATCGCGTCGACAGCAACCAGGGCAATGACACGGTGTTCCTGGGTGAAGGCAATGACGTCGCCCAGTGGGATCCCGGTGACGGCAGCGACACCATCGAAGGGCAGGGCGGTACCGATACGCTGGAGTTCAATGGCTCTGCCGGCGCGGAGATCATCGCTCTGTCCGCCAATGGCGCCAGGGCCCTGTTCACGCGGAATGTCGGCAACATCATCATGGACCTCGACGACGTCGAGCAGGTCACGGTGCACATATTCGGCGGCGCGGACACGCTGACGCTCAACGACATGTCAGGGACGGACGTTGCACAATTCACCGTTGATCTCGCAGGGCCAGGCACCACCACCGGCGACGCCGCCGTGGACACCGTGACGATCAACGGAACCGCTAACGCGGACACCATCCAGGTTTCGACGAGCGCTGGCGCGGTTCTGGTCGACGGGCTCTTTACCTCGGTGGACATCCTGGCCGCGGACGCGACGGACGGGTTGACCCTGAACGGCCTCGCCGGCACCGACACATTCAACGTCGATGCCGCCGTGAACGCGCTGATCACAGTCACCAGTAACCAGTAAGAGCTTCCTTAGCTGGCGAGCGCGAGCGCCATGAGATGGCCACAGGTCATCTCCTCGCAATCCCACACGCCGGCCTCCTGGCCGCGACGGAAGGCGCGACGCACGTCGAAGATGTCTGCGCGCGAAGGGATGTCGATGGCGATCACCCCTTCGGACTTCGAGCTCTCGATGCCGAGCTCGGCGAGCGGCAGCCAGAACTCGTCGAAGCGCGTGTCATCGAGCTTGACGTAGGCGTAGGTCGAGTGGCCCGCGCGGATGGCGACAGAGACGAAGGTGAGGCGGCCGTCGATCTCTTTGGCTCTGATGATGTCGTGAAGGCTGACCCCGCGGACGGTGTACGGCACGCTCCACAGCTTGTAGAGCCCGTTACCGGCGGGCTCGCACCACATGTTCTCGCCGCAGATGCCGTCTTCCTCGGGGTCCAGAGGGAAGTGGACCTTGACCACAGGATTCTTCGGCTGCCGGCGGTTGGACATGGTCGAGTCTCCGTGCTTTTTGATTTTGGATACTGAACAAATGGATACGTGTCAAATGTTCAGTGCGCGGCGGCTAGACCCCGTGACCGCGCGCTCCATGGTTCGCGTCCGCGAAGCCCGCCGGCTTTACCGCCGCTTTCACGCCAAATGTTTTTGGTCGAACGATCCGAAGCTCCTGATTGGAGCAGCCGATGTTCCGTGGGTCGCGCAGCACCTCATGCGGCGGTCGTGAGGGCTGGGAGGCGGGTGCGAATTCCCCGCGTGCTGTCTGCTTGAATTCATCTTCCCCGCTTATTCGCGGCGCGATGCAAGCGCGCGGGAACAGCTCTCGCAGGCTAGCGGCTCAGGATGGTCGCGAGATTCGCGGCGGCTGCGGCGGCGCAGCGCTTGATGCGCTCGCGTGCATCGACGACCCGCGGCTCGTCGCGATGGGCAGCGGCTCCGC
>JBGGMJ010000116.1:0-3519 GCA_041288095.1 Myxococcota bacterium | reverse complement strand
CGGCGTGCCGGGGATGATGGCGAGCACGGCGCCACCGACGGCGAGCAACGTCGGGTAGGGAATGCCGATCCGCCGCGCCACCGAGGTCAGCAGCACCGAGATCAGCAAAAGTGTGATGATCCACTCGAAGACGACCATGTTAGTCCGCTAAAGCATATTGACGAGCTTGTCGGCGAGGCCTTTTTCTCCGAGCACCACTTGGAGCTTCGCCTTGTCGGCGACCTTCTCGATTGCCTCGATTTCGCGCAAGCGCATGAGCATCGGGTTGTTCTCGAAGAGCTTGGCGGTGTTGGCGTGGCTGCGCATCGCCGCGGTCTCCTCGCGGCGGGTGATGACCGCCGCTTCCGCCGCCTTGCGCGCTTCCGTCACCTTGTTGAGCAGCTCCCGCATGTCGCCGGGGAGCACGATATCGCGAACCCCTACGTTGACGATGCGCACGCCCAGCTCGAGCGCGCGCGGCGCCATGCTCGCCAACAACTCCGCCGCGACCTCGTCCTTGGCGGCGAGCAGCACGTCCAGCTCGCGCCCACCGACGATGGCGCGCAAGGCAAGCTGGGAGTCGCGGTAGATTGCCTGTTTGAAATCCTGCGCTTCGGAGAGCGACTTTTTCACGTCGACGACCCGATACGTGACGATCGCGTTCATGCGCAGCGTCACCTTGTCGGCGGTCATGATTTCCTGGCCGGCGATGTCGAGCACGACCTCGCGAGTTTCGACGACTTGCACTTCGAGCTTGGCGACGTTTTTCCAGAAGGCGTAGCGGCCCGGCTCGAGGATGTCCGCGATAGCGCCGTTCTTCTTGAGAACGCCGACCTCGCCGTTGTTGACCACGACCGACATCAACGCGTTCTGACCGCTCGGCATCTCGAGAATGGTCGACAGCTCGGGGTGCGCGAAGGCGAGCGTCGCGGCCTCGTAGACATCCACCTTCACGTCACGCTTGATGCCCCAGACCACCCAGAGACCGGGGACGAGAGCGGCGTGAAAGCGCCCATCGACCCAAAGCAAGGCCCGCTGATGCACCTTGAGGTCGATGATCTTGGCTTCCTCTTTCAAGAGCCCGGACTTGGCGATGAGCTCGAGGTCGTCGTGCACGAAGAACGTCGGCTTTACGGAGACCACCTCGATGGTGCGCTTGCCGAAGGCGGTGTAGCGGCCAGGCTGCAAGACGGCGCGGAGCTTGCCGTCGACACGCTCGATGCCTCGTTCGTTTTCGCGGACTAATACCGATGTGAACATCGCGGGACCTCGGACATGGAAGGACGCCTCACGGCTTCGCCATGGACAATGGCGGGACGAATCGCGTGCACCGCCGGACAGGCCGCGCTGCTCCGCCTCGCCCGCGCGCGGACAGGTTCGGAGCATGGCGCGACCAGCCGTCGCGATACAGAGGCAACCCGACTCTGGGCCAAAGCCAATTCCGCTCGGCCGCGAGACGTCGCTTCCGTTTTCCTTTGAGCAAGCTTCTTGGCTTGAGCGGGGCGCGGGCTTTCGCTCGCCACCCCGAGTGGTGTGCGCGCGGGCTCGCTTCGAAACCATGTCTGGAACGGCCGGCGCCGAACGCATCGGTTGTGGGGCCGATGCGCGTCACTGGCGGCCACTGGAACGAGCCCGTGAACACCCATGTGGAATCGCACCGCCCCCGGCGCCGATCAAGCGGACGAACATTCCCGCCTCAAGCGGCGGGAGAGACAATATTTTGCGGTTTTGCCCAAGCTCTCCTCACAATACGCTCATGAGAACGCAAGACGAGAGCGGGGAGCGCCGCCAACTGCCGCGCGCCGACATCGCCATCAAGGTCGAGTGCACGGGCGACGGCACTTGGATGATCGCCCACGACGTGAGCCTCGGCGGCATGCTGGTCACCACGACCCGGCCCCGCTGGCCTGGTCAGATCGTCGCCGTACGCTTCACCCTACCGGGTGAGGATCAGGCAATTCGCTGCACCTGCCGCGTCGTCGACCTCGTCGAGGTACCGCGCGGCATCGGCCTGTCGTTACGCTTCTTGCGCCTGGCGCCCGAGGCGATGCTGGCGGTGCATCGCTACGTCGACAAGCGGCCCTTGGTGGCCGAGCAAATCCACGACGAGGCGAGCGAAGCGATGGCGTACATCAAGCGCATCGTCGAGGACGTCTCCGAGCTCCAGCACATCGCCAAGACTCCCGGCGTGCGTGGGCACCTGCGGCTGGTGCAGTAACCCCTACAGCAGCATGGTGTAGGTCACTGCCCAGCAGCAGTTCATGACGCACATGAGGTCGTGCTGGCGCGCGGCATCGGCGCATTCGGCGCTCTCGATGCCGTGCTGCAACCAGATGGCGCGCGCATTCAAGCGCTTTGCTTCGGCGACGAGACACGCCGTGGCGTCCGGGCGGCGGAACACGTTGACCATGTCGATGCCGTAGTCGTCGGGCACGAGGGATAGGTCCGTGAAAGCAGACATGCCGAGGAT
Organism: Myxococcota bacterium; assembly: GCA_041288095.1. Taxonomy (GTDB): domain Bacteria; phylum Myxococcota; class XYA12-FULL-58-9; order XYA12-FULL-58-9; family JALHOP01; genus JALHOP01. The sequence continues at coordinate 1,070 of JBGGMJ010000116.1, read as the reverse complement.
GGTGCCACCCGCCGGATGGACCGGCACGATGGTGAACCCGCGCCGCTGCATGGTGGCGGCGATCTGGTGACTCTGTCGATACGGCTTCGGCGAGCAGCCGACCACGGCGACGCGGCGTACGTCCTTGAACAGGGCACGCAATCGCTCGGGCTTCGGGTTCTCGAAAGCCATGCCTCCGAGAGTGCGACCGCTAGAAGGTATGAGCAAGCCTGCGGTTCACATAGGCCTCGATGTGGCTCTCGTAGGGCGTATCCAGGTCGACGAACTTCATGTTGACGAGCGGAATGACCGGGCGATCGAAGTACTCGATGACCTCGGCCTTGGCGTCGATTGGGAAGGGCAGGCCCGGGATCTTGAACTCGACGTCGAGTGTCGTCTTCTTCGGCCGGCCCGAGCAGCGCAGACCGCGGGTCGAGACGTCACAGGCGAGCATGTGCTCCTGGCCGTCGATGAAGACGCGAGTCATGACCGGCGCGCGCAGCAGCTTGCGGCGGTCCTTCCGGGCTTGCTCCCATTGCGCGATCTTGCGCTCGAGCTCGTAGACGAACTCGATCTCGCGTTGCGCAATCGGCGAGGTGTTGGCGCTACGCTGAATCGAATCGTTCCAGGGCGCATCCGCTTCCCAGCTGAGGTCCGCGGTCATGCCCGAGCGGTCGCGGGCGCGACGGTCACGGCGCTGAGCCGGATAGGGGTAGAGGCTACCGAAATCGAGGTCGATGCCGAGGTTGTTGCGCATGCCCGCACTTTGAGGGCGGTGGATCGATCCGTCAAAATTCCTGCCGGGGCCTCCCCCAATTGTCGTTTGGCCGCGATCCCTGGTAGGACGCGCCCGCTAACCCAATAGGGAGATCTGCTCGTGGCAACCGACGTCATCATGCCTCAGATGGGTGAATCCATCGCCGAAGGAACCATCACCAACTGGCTCAAGAAAGTTGGGGATACGGTCAACCGCGACGAGCCGCTGTTCGAGATTTCGACCGACAAAGTCGACGCCGAGATCCCGTCGCCGGCCGCCGGTGTGCTGCTCGAGATCAAGGCGCAGAACGGCGCGACCGTCGCGGTGAACTCGG
>JBGGMJ010000115.1:0-9218 GCA_041288095.1 Myxococcota bacterium | reverse complement strand
GTGACCATCGTCGGCGAAGAGGGTGTCGAGATCGTCAAGCTCAAGCTCTTTGTCCGCAATAACACACGACAGTATCTTGGTGTGACGCTACCCGCGGACAGTCACGTGACGCATGCGCTCATCGACGGCGCACCCATCCAGCCCGCGGTAACCGCGAAGGATACCGGCGAGGTCCTGCTGGTACCGCTACGCCAATCGGAGAAGATTGGCGCGCGTGGCCGCCGCGTCCACTACGTCCAATCGGGAGACACGCTGGGCGGGATCGCTTTGCGCTATTACAACCGTGCCGACCGGGCGCGCGACATCGCCACGGCCAACGGAAACCTTCGCGCCGATCAACTCCAGGTCGGGCAGGCCCTGGTCGTGCCGAGTGGCGGCAGCTCGGTCCAGGAGAGCAGCTTCGTCGTCGAGCTGGCCTACGAGACACGCCGTGCCGCGCTGGGAACCTTCGGCCGCCGGGTGCTGACGTTACCCGCGCTCGACATCGCGGTCATGACGGTGCACTGGAACGCCTACCTGCCGAATGCCTACGAGCCGCTGCGTTTCGCGACGGAGCTCCGGCAGCTCGACGCGCTCCGCTACGACCCTCTGACGCGCTTGCGCTACTACATCGCCTCCGCGCTCGCGACCCGCGATGCCTGGGCGGGTGGCGGCAGCGCCTACGAGAACATCCTGCGCTCGCGCAAGATGATCTTCGACAAGGAGCAGAAGAAGCAGGCCAAGGTGGTGCTCACGTCGTTCCCGCTGGTCGGGGAGCGCTATCGCTTCAGCCGCGTCTTGCTGGGAACCGAGCGCGCCAAGCTCGACGTCAGCTATGTCCGCCGAAGCGCACAACCATGGGTCCGCGGCGCGGTGTTCGTGTGCGTGTTGCTCGCGCTCTGGGTGTGGCTCACACGAAGCCGTGAGACCCGCCGGTTCGCTTGGCGCAATCGCGACTTCGCGGTGCTCGCCGTGATGCTAGGCATCTCGACGATCCTGGGTCACTACGTGCTCGGCATCCACAGAAGTGTGCTCTTGGCGCTAGACGTCGGGCTGCTGCTCTTCCTGGTGCACGATATCTGGCGGCGGTGGAAACCATCATCGCCGACCGCGCATCAGACCATGATCTTGAGACGGGGCTTCCGGGGCCGGTGGCTGTTGCGGTTCGCGGTCCTGGTCGCGGGCGCCTACATCCTCGTGATGTTCCCGATGTTCTGGAGCCTCATTGCGCTGGTGGCGCTCGCTTGGCTCGTCGCTCGCCGCCTGGAGGTGCGCCATGGTTAGTCGCTTGGCTTTCGCGGCCGTGTTGCTCGCCGCCATTGCCGCCCACGCGCAAGAAGTCACCATGCCGCTTTCTGAGTGGCAGAGTTTGCGGGAGCGCGAGCGCTTGCTACGCGTGCGGGCGGAAGCGTCCGGCGAGGCCGAGGTGGTCGTCGGTGTGACTCGCTATCGCGGACGTATCGACGCCGCGGGCCTGCACCTCACCATGGTGATGCGCGTCGAGCTCGGCGCCAACGACCTTTACAAGGACGTCTCGGTCATCGGTAACCGTGTCGTCGTCGTGGCGGCACGCACCGCGGCGGCTCCGATCGCGCTCATCGACAATGGTCAATACTGGACCTGGGTGACCCGCCAACGTGGAGTCGCCGAGCTCACAGTGGAGCTCGTCGTGCCGGCAAGCGGCCCGCGTGGCTCCGCTGAATATCTCTTCGAGGTCGTCGAGAGCCCGGTCACCGATCTGACCTGCACCTTCGCGGACCGCGACTTGTCGCCGCGTGTCGACGGCGCCGTCAGCAACGTCGTACGCCAGACGCCCACCGGCGGCGAGCTCACGGCGATCATCGGGCCGACCCGGAGCATTCACCTCGTCGGCTTCCGCGAGCTCGCGCAAGCACCGACGGCGGCCGCCAAGCTCTATGCGGACACGCAGAGCTTGATGTCGCTCGCCGATGAGAGTGTCGAGCTTTTCACCGTCGTGAACCTCACCATTCTGTACGCGCCGCAGAAGCGCTTTCGCATCGCTTTGCCCGCCGGTTACGAGCTGGTCAGCGCCGACGGAGAGGGTGCTTTCCAGTACACGGTCGAGACGGTCGACGGCGCGCGCGTCATCACCGGCGAGACCAGCTATGGCATTCGTCAGAGCTACGAGATCTCGCTGCGCTTGAAACGGCCCTTGGCCGCCGGCGAGACCTCGGTCCCGCTAGCCATCCCGCGGATGCTCGATGTCGAACGCGATAGCGGCTTCGTCGCCATCGAGGTGCCGGGCAAGCTCGCCATCACCGCGGTCACCCCGGAAGGAGCTGCTCGCTTCACGCCGCTCGACGTGCGGGAGCTGCCCGCGACCCTTATCGACAGTAGCGTCACCCCGATCGTGCGGGCTTTCCAATACAACGACGCCGCCAGCCGCGCCGCCATCGCCATCGCTCGCTATCCGACCAAACCGGTCGAAGGCGACAGCATCGACGCGCTCGTCGTGCATACCGTCGCGACCGAGGATGGCTCGCGTCTCACGGAGCTGGCGGTGAAGCTACGCAACGCCCATCGGCAATATCTGACTGTCGGTGTGCCCACCGCCGCCACCGTGCGTAGCGCCACCGTCGAGGGCGAGCCGGTGAAGCCGAGCCGTGACGCGCAGGGAAAGCTCTTGCTGCCGCTCGTGCGCTCGCGCCAGGAGGGGGACGGGCTGCGGCCGATCAACGTGCAGCTCGTCTACCAAGAGCAGGCGGGCACCTTCTCCATTTTCGGTCGGGCTCACCTCGATCTGCCGGCCATCGAGCTCCCGGTCGCGTCCTTGCAGTGGACCGTGGACGTGCCGCAGCGCTACGCAGTCTCGCGCCTGCGCGGGCCGGTGGCGCAGCAGAGCTATGCGGGCACGGCGCAATGGCAGAGCCCGCGTGGTGAGGAGGCTTACCGCGACGACGACGAGTCCGACATTTACGACCAACTCGACGACCAGCTCGAGCAGGGCATGCAGTCGCAAGGCGTTCGCAGAGGCCACGCGCTGGGCGCGCTCCGTGGTGGCTCCGCTCCTCGGCAGGTGCCGCTACCGATCCAGGCGCAAGCGCCGGGCGCCGTGGGCGACGGCAATAGCGGAGGCGTCGCCGTACGCGTGCAAGTGCCGCACGCCGGGCGCGAGATGGGCTACCGGCGCTATTGGATCGACGCGCAGGATCCCGTTTGGGTGGAGCTCACCTATCTGCGCCGCGCTTGGCTGCGCGGGCTCGAGATGTTGGCGCTACTTGCGATCGTGGCTGGAGCCATCGCCGTCGTATGGCGCGATGATCGTCGTCGCCGCGCCGTCATCACTTGGGCACGCGATCTCGCGAAGACGAAATGGCACCGCGTCGCGGAGGGCGCTCGGTTTTCGACTGGCGCGTTCGCGGACCGTTTCGGAAACCGGCGCAAGACGAGCCCGGCCTGGGCGTTCATCGCCGGGGGAGCCGAGCTCGCGGTGGTTGGCGGTATTGCGCTGGCGGTGGCATTGCTCACCATCGCTCTGATGGTGGCGGCGGCCCGACTACTATGGCTCGTGGGACATCCGCTATAGAGTACAGCTAAGTCGCGTAGCTCTTGCCTTTGTACATCGACGCGATCACCCAGAAGACGACCGCGGCAGCGCCACCGACAGCCGCGAAGGCCCAGAAGAACAGCGAGAACTGGAGCTTGAGCAGCGGCGCCATGAAGATGACGAACACATTGCCGAGCGTGATGGTGAGATAGAAGAGACCCAAGATGGTCGACTTCATCGACGCCGGAGCCTGCGAGTAAGCAAACTCCAGGCCGGTGGTCGAGACGAGTACCTCGCCGGCGGTGAGCAAGAAGTAGGGCAGCGCCTGCCACGCGACATGCAGCGTGCCGTCTCCGTTATGCTCGAGATAGACCTGAATCAACGCGATGGCGACGAACGAGATGGCGGTCAAGAACATGCCGATCACCATTCGGGTCAAGAGCCCCAGAGGCCGACCGCGCCGCTGTAGCGGACGGTAGATGCACACGTTGAAGAGCGGAATGGTGATCAGGATGAAGAACGGATTGAGCGACGAGCTCTGGGCGGCGTCGAGCTGCATCGTTTGCCAGTTGCCGCTCATGGATTGGGCGACGATGGCGCCGACGCACCAGAGCGCGAGCAGACCGGCGAACCCCAGATTCAGGGCGCGTGGCAGCGCCTGATTGGAGACGTAGCGCATCAGCCAGACCGCCGAGTAGAGCACCGCGACGATCACGGCCGGCAGGAAGAAATAGTCCCAGAAGACCTTGGGGACGGTCACGGCGAGGTTCATGTGGCGCGCTTGCTCGACCCAGGTCGAAGCGTGCTGGTCGTAGAGCGCCCAGAACATGGTGATCATCACGAACACCAGCGCGATGCGCAACACCGCGGGCGCCCCTTCGGCCGCTTCGCCGAAGTGCTTGCGAGCCGGCGCGAAGAAGCCGCCACCTTCAGCCTCGCCGCGGTGCTTGACCGAGTAGGCGATGACTGTGAGCACGCTGGCGTGCGGTTGCATGCGATAGCGGACGCGCGCAAGGACCGCGCCGATCGCAAGACCGGTCACCGTGATGCCGATGTTCCATGCTGGGTCCCAGCCGTGATTCACGCCCCACAGGAGCACGAAGATGGGTGTGAACAGCGCCAGGGTCGCGAGCGTGTCGAGGAGCCCGAGCGTCGGTGTCGCCGCCGGCGGCCGGCGAACGAAGCGGTTGCGGCCGGCCCAGAAGACGGCGGTGGCGAGGAACATCAGGATGCCGGGAACGCCGAACGCAACCTCGGGCCCGAACTTCCGGTACAGGTAGGGCGTCAACATCGTGCTCAGGAACGAGCCGAAGTTGATGATGTAGTAGAAGATCTGGAAGACGACATCGAGGAGCGGCTTGTTCTCGCCCTCGAACTGGTCGCCCAGGTTCGCGGCGATGCAGGGCTTGATGCCACCGGCGGCGAAGGCGACCAGACCCAAACCCACGTACATGAGGTTCTCGGCGCCGGCGTAGTCGCCCATCACGGACAGGCGACCCGCGACCGCGAGCACCGCGTGGCCGACACAGTAGATGAGCGATACCCAGAAGATGGTGCGGTACTTGCCGAGGAGACGGTCCGCGACGGTCGCGCCGAGCAGCGTGAACATGTAGGCGGCGCCGAAGAAGGTGTGCGTCACTTGCGTGGCGTGGACCTTCGCGTCGGTGACCGTTCCAGCGGGCAGCGTGTTCTCGGCGACGAACTGCAAGAAGAGGCCGACCAGGTAGATGTAGAGGATCTGGCGCATGCCGTAATAGCTGAAGCGCTCGGCGCCTTCGTTGGCGACGATGTACGGAATGCCGCGGGGAAACTTTGGTCGAGCCGGTAGCGACGAAGGCGGCGCCAGTGCTTCTGCGGGATGGGCCATGCGAAAACCTCGCTTGGCCGGACGGGCTATCCCCTTTGGCCGCGGATGATCAAGCGCCAAGCGCTTTGGCGAGGGCCTCGGCCTTGTCTTTCGGGAGACCTCGCGAGAGTGCGAGATCGAGCGCCTTGAGCGACGCGGCGCGGTACAGCGCCCGATCCTGGGAATTTACGAGGGCCGCCAGGTGCTTTTCGACGGTCACGACGTCACCGCGCAAGACGGGTCCGGTCAGGGCGTCGGCCGGTCCGTTCTTGGCGACATTGTCGAGCGCCGACCGCGCGAGCCCCATCAGGCCCTCCGCGAGCCCCCTACCCACCAGGTCCGCCGCGCTAGCCATGGTGGCAACCACGAAGTTCGACGCGAACACGGCCGCGGCGTGGTAGCGCGCCTTGTCCGCGGCGGCGATCGGGACGGGGCGTCCGCCGAGGCGACGTACGAAGAGGCCGGCATGCTCGGAAGGCTCGGGTGCGCCTTCGACCGTGACGATGGCGCCGGTCAGGGCGTCGGCGCCGATGGTCGGGTTGGCGATGGAGAGCATCGGATGGATGCCGGCGGCGTTTTCGCGGCCGAGAACGCTCGCGGGGAGCGCGCCCGACAGGTGAGCAAGGGTGCCGGCGACGTGCGTGACCCGCTTGGCGATGTCGGCGATGGCGCTGTCCGCTACTGCGACAAGCGTGAGCGCGGCGTCGCTGGCGATGGGCGCATCGAGGCCGGCGACGCGGACCCCCGGCAACAGCGCCGTTGCCCGCTCGCGACCGACGGCCCCGCGGTTCCAGATGCCGCGCACGACGATACCGCGGCGTCGCGCGGCCAATGCGAAGGCGAGCCCGGCGTTACTGGCGCCGATGAGCGCGATGCTGTCGATGCCCATGAGGGCCGCAGCTTGGCAGCGACCCGCGGTGCCGGGCAAGCCGTTGCTCTAGAGCACGGCCTCGCGAGCAACGCTCTGTCTGGGATTCGCGCGTTCTTCTTGGCGCCCGTTGCTGACGAACTCGACGATGCGGCGGACGGTCTGGCTGTCCGACAGAATGCGCAGATGGCCGAGGCCCCGCGTCAACGTGAGCTCCGCTCGCGGCCAGGCGAGCGCCAGCGCCTGACCTTCGCCGACGTCGATCTCGCGGTCCGCCGCGTCATGGAGGATGAGCAGGGGCTCGTGGCGTCGCGGCGCCAGGGTTTCGGGATGAATCTCCGCGAAACGCACGCCAAACTCCAGCTCGGCGCGGCGCACCAGACGGTCGAAGACGAGGCTGGAGACGCCGACGCCGTCGCGGAAGCGGGCCCAGAAAGTCCGGTAGGTCGCGGGCGGCGCGATGAAAGCGACACGACCCACGTCGAGCCCTCGCGCCATCGCCACGGTGGCCGCGGCGGCGCCGAACGAGTGGGCAATCACCGCGTGCGGCGCGCCGAACTGCTCCGCCATGGCGTCCATGGAGTCGGCGAAGTGGATGAGGGAGGTGAGTCGTCCGCTCGAGCGGCCATGCGCCGGCATGTCGGCGACGACGACGCGAAATCCCGCGCCGACGAGGGGCTCGATGAACGCCGCCATGTGGCCGGAGTGGCCGCCCCAGCCGTGAACCAAGAAGATGGCCGGCCCGTCGCCGAAGGTGTGTCCGTGGACGTCGCAGTCGCGGACCACCACGTGGAACGGTGAGCCGTGCCTGAGCACGGCCGCTTGCTCGGGCTTCACGGGAGCCTTGAGCGGATGGAAGAAGAGCTGACGCGCGGCGCTGGCGGCGAGGCGCGGGCTGACGACCCCTAGAGCGCGCATGGTTTGCTTGAGGAGCCAGGGTGCGGGCACGGGCTTGGCGGTGAAGGCAGGTGTGTCGGACGGTAGGGTGGCGATTTCCGACCGACAGGTCGTGCTTTTTTTGGGCTGCGATTTAACGGGCTTTGGGACACGTGACATGACGGGCTCCTTGAGTTGGGCGGGCTTAAGACTTCGAAGCGCGGCTGCGCTCGACGAGCGCGGCGAAGGCCGCCGTGGCGCGCTGCTCGGCGCGTGGATCCGCGAAGAAGCGGGCCGCGTGCTGATAGAACGTGAAGATGCCCAAGAGCTCGTAGGCGAACTGCTCGGGATCGATGGTGCCCTTGAAGTGCTTTTCCTTGATGGCGATATCGCACGCCTTGGTCAGCGTCTCGAACCAAGAGCGCTCGGCGGCGGCGAGCTTGTCCTTCACGCGGCCGCGTTTGTTCTGAAACTCGTATTGTAGCTGGGTGAGGAGGCAACCGCGGCCGCCGTCGGCGTGATTGCCGACCCACGGGAGGTAGCGTTCGAACAGCGCTCGCAGGCGTGGCTCACCGCGCGCCTTCGTGAAGGCGGGGTGGATGATGCTGCTGATGAAGCGATCGACGAGCGCTTGAATGACCTCGAGTTGGAGGTCCTCCTTGGACGCGAAATGAGCGAACAGGCCGCTCTTCGACGTGCCCAAGGCGGCGGCGAGCTCGCCGAAGGTCAGCCCCTCGAGGCCAACCGTTTCGGCCATGCGCAGCGCCTGGTCGATGATCTGCGCGCGTGTTTGTTCGCCCTTGGTCGCGGCCGTCATGGAACACAAAATAGCACGACCGGTCGGTCTTTTTCAAGGGGGAATGACCCGGGCGCGCGAAGGAGGGGATGCCGGCCTCCGAGACCCGGAGGCGCCGCATCGATGAGGCGTCGTTCACCGCATCGATGCGTCCCGCGTGCTACCGCTACCCGAGCTTCCCAGCCCGCTTGGCCTCGATCATGAAGCTCACGAGCGTCTTCGCCCAAAGCGGCAGGTGCCCATCGGTGCGGGCGTAGCCCTTGATTTCCTTCTCGGTCACGACGCCGTTGCCGTCGCCGACGGTCTTGGTTTTGGTCGCGTAGCTGTCGATGGCTTTGAGCTGGCCGATGCTCTGCTGCACGGCACGACGATAGTGGTCGACGGTGACCTCGCCAACGCCGCCTTCGCCACCCCACCAGTGGTGATGCATGGCTTTCTCGAACGCGTACATCGCTTTGCCGACGACCTTGTCGCTGCCGTAGGTGCGGCCTTTTTCACGCGCGTCGAGCACGCCGTCCTTGCCGGCGGCCTTCTTCACTTCCTTGACCAACAGGCGAGCGGCCGCCTGCGCTTCCTTGATGACGATTGGCGTCACGAATTGCTCCCAAGCTCCCCGGAAGTGGGGATGCTCGGCAGCAGGGCGGGGCCGTTGCGCTTGCGCGAGTGCCGGTCTGGCGTCGCCGACCCTAACCCTTCGCCTTCTTCTTGGCCGCGGGTGCTTTCTTCGCGGCTTTCTTTGCGGGCTTTCGGTCCTCGGCCGCGGGCACCGAGGCGCCCTTTTTGTCGAGCGAGGCGCGCAACGCCGCCATCAGGTCCACGACCTTGGCGCGAGGTGCTTCCTCTTCTTGCACCGTGATGTCCTCGCCCTGGACCTTCTTCTCGACCAGGGACTGGAGGCGCTCTCGGACTTCGTCGTGGTAGCTCTCGGGGTGGAACTCTTCGTACGTGCTTTGCTCGATGAGCTTCTGCGCGAGCGTCATCTCGGTGTCGTCGACGTTGCCGGTCTGCCGCGGGATGTCCGCGAAGTCTTTCACCTCGTCGGCGAAGTGGAGCTGCTGCAATAGCAGACCGTCGTCTTTCGGAAGCACGGCGACGAGGTACATCTTCCCGCGCGCGGCGTATTTGGCGATGGCGATGCGCTTGGTCTTGCGCAGCGCAGCGGAGAGGAGCCGATAAGCGCGGTCGCCGCCTTTGTCGGGGCCGAGGTAGTAGCTCTTGTCGTAGTAGATCGTGTCGATCTCTTCGAGCGGCAGGAACTCGGTGATCTCGATGGTCTGCGTCGATTGCGCTTCGATGGCGTCGAGCTCTTCCGAGGTGAAGGTGACGTATTTGTTCTTGGCGAACT
>JBGGMJ010000114.1:0-24285 GCA_041288095.1 Myxococcota bacterium | reverse complement strand
CCACGCTCGAAGGCTGTTCGTTCGAGCACTTGAACGATCCGGCGCACATGCACCGTGTGCTCACCGACGCCGTGTCAGCCGGGAACTTCACCGAGCTGCACCGCTACCTGCACGTCTTCGATCCGCAGGGCCTCACCGGCGCCGTCATCCTCTCCGAGTCGCACATCGCCATTCACACCTGGCCCGAGAACGGCGTCATGTTCATCGACATCGCTTCGTGCTCCGGCGAGGTCGCGGCCCGCGCCGCCTTCGAGAGCATCTGCCGCAACGTCCCGCATGCGGCCATCAAGCGCGACAACCTGGCGTACGAGTGCCGCGATCAGAATCTGCGCACGCGCGTCGGCTGAACCAGCGCCTAATTGTTTGCCCGCGCGTTTCCTGCTTTCTACGACCTCAAGATGCACGACGTAGACACCCTCGCGAGACGACTCGCCGCGCTCGACAGCATGTACAGCGGCTCGCTCCCCGGCTTCATGCAAGCACACGGCGAGCGCGTGGCGCGGGTGCGTGAAGCGCGGGCTCGCGAAGGAATTCCGTTGGTGCTGGGCGAACGGGCCACCTTGCCGTCGTCGGTGGTGCGGCGCGCGGTTGCCATTGAGGGACTGCATCCCAAGCGCGTCGTGCTCTTCGGTGACGTCGACGGCTTGGCGGGCCAGCTCGCGAACGTGTCCGTCAAAGTGGTGCGCGCCGATGCGCCGCCCGTGAAAGAAGTGGTCGCCGACGTCTCGGTGTTCGAAGCATCGGACCTCGCGTTGACCGCTGCTCGGCTTGAGTCCGCTTTAGCGTCAGTCGGTCCTTCCGGCACCGTCATCGCTCGCCTGCGCTGGCCGTTCGACCGCGGCTTCTACGAGCACGTGCGCGTCATGGGCGTGAAGGTGATCGGCTATCAACGAGAAGTGGATCACACGCTGTTCGCGGGTGGCCACGTTGCCGACGGCGCCGGAGACCTCGTGCTCTTGTCCGGCGCCATCGCGACCAGCGTGCCCGAGCTGCCGGCTCCGCGCAGCGGTGAGCTGTCACAGCTCTTGCCAGTGAGCGTCGATGCACCGCCCTACGCTTGGTTCGACATGGATGGTCTCGATCTCGCGCGCGGCGCGACCCTCGAGACCTTCGGCGCCAAGGTCGCGGAGATCTCCGGCCGCAAGCCCGAGCTCTCCGATCTCAAGACCTACGAAGACAAGCACATCCTCTGTTGGTACGACGACGAGGGTCGAGGCTTCGTCGCCGAGCTCAATCCCGAGCTCGGCCACTTGCTGGTGAGCTTCGTGCCCTACGACGACGCGCTCGATCACGCCACCATGACCGCGGCGTTCACGCTCTTCGCCGACGAAGACACGCGGGTGCGGCCACGGCGCACCGAGCGCACGCCTGAGCGGACGGTGTTCGCATGAATACGTCACGCCTCGCCGTCCTCGAGTCCCTGCAGCTCGACAAATTACCGCGTATTCCGCCGGCGCGGACACCGCCCGAAGGCGCGACGCAGCTCTATCATTTGGCCGACGGCATCATCCTGTCGATCGGCCCCACCAACTCGCGCCTCGTCGATCTCAACGGTGACGACGAGCTGACCGTCGACTTTCGTTACGTGAACGCGTTGGAGCAGCTCGCCCTCGGCTGGGACATGAAGGGCGTCGAGCAGCTGGCGCCGAAGCTCGTTGCCGCGGGCTTCCTCGCCGAGGGCCCGCCCAAGTCGGACTCCGTGTTAGCGGGTGTCATCGGCGGCCTCGACGCGGTGGTCGGCCGTGAGCTGTCGGTCGGTTGGTCGCCACGCGTCAAAGCGGCGCACGAAGCGACCTTGCGCGCGCATGCCCGTCGCAAGCGCTTCTTCGAGCAGATCGGCCAGTGCCCAGTGCTCCCCGAGACCGCGGTGCGCCTTGCCCTGACCGTCGGCGACGCCACGGTGGTCGGCAAGAAGAAGGTCTTGTGCTTGGGCGACGACGATCTGGTCGCCATGCCACTCGCCATGCTCGGCCACGAGGTGAGCGTCTTCGACATCGACGACTTCCTGCTGCGCTTCTTGGGCGATGCGGCGCGCGAGCAGGGTGTCTCCATCGAGACGCGCGAGGTCGACCTGCGTGACCCGATGCCGCCCGAGCTGCTCGGGCTCTACGACGTCGTCCTCACCGACCCGATGGCGAATCGCGAGTGCTTCGAGCTGTTCCTGTCGCGCGCCATCGCGCTGTGCAAGCCGGGTGGCCGCTTGCTCTCGGCGGTCTTCCCTCCGACCACCAAGCTCTTCAAGAAGGTCGCAAGCGAGCTCGGCCTGCGCATCGACGCCTGGCACGCGCGCCACAACCGCTACTACACGCACGCCGCGAAGCTCCACTGGTACGAGAGCGACTGGGTCGAGCTGTCGCTCACCGAGAGCACGAAGCCGACCGTTTTAGCGGACGCGTTCTCCGTGCCGCTCAATCTCTATCGCGAAGACTTCGCCCAGCGTCGCCCGAGCTTCATCGGCACCTTCGAGGACATCGGCGAGCTGCGCTTCGCCATGCCGTATTTCCTCGACCTGCTGGTCGACGTCGTCGAAAAGGCCGCGGACCTCACGCTCACCCATCGCGTCGTGCACCCGGGCGAGCGCGACTGGAGTCTCGTCCACGGCACGACCGAAGAGGGTCACTTGCTGCTGCACGTCGATCGGCGCCGTAAGGTGTTGAGCATCGAGCTGGTGCCCTTCGTGCCGCAGGTCGAGGACGCGGTGCGCCACTTCGTGATGAACGTCTACAAGCCGAACCCGGCGGAAGCGTCGGTCGTGACCAGCAACATCGTTTGGGAGCTGCGCGTCCGCTAGGGTGGTGCTATATGCCACGCATTCGTATGCGCCGGCTTCTTCCTCTCGTCCTTCTGGCTCTCACCGCCTGCCCCGGTTTCGGCAGCGAGAACACGAGTGTGCTCCAAGAGGTGCCCGAGCGGCCGACCTACCGTGAGATTGCGCAGGTCACCGCCAACTACTGCCTGCGCTGCCACAACAGCTCGAACCCGCAGGGCGAGTTCGACGGCGACACCTACGAGACGCTCTACGAGCGCCGCATCGATGCGCGCGACCTCGTCGACGCGGGCATCATGCCGCCGCTCACCGACCCACCGATGTCGCCGATCGACCGCGCGGCCTTCCTCAAGTGGGTCGAGATCGGCGCGCCCCCGGCGGACACGAGCGAGTAGCGCCTCTCAGGGCCGTCCGGTGCGCGACCAGCTGAAGGTGACGAACGGATCGCCACGCTCGATACCTTCGCTGATCTCCGCGGAGTCGGCGCCCCCGGCGACGAGAGCCGCCGGCAGTGTCACCCAGCCTGGGCCTGGGACGACGGTCGCGAGCGTTTGAATGGCGGCTTCGATGGCCATGTTCTTCGAGGCTTCGCCCTCGGGCGAGGTGCTGTACGTCCAGCCCCAGGCGTAGAGCCAGCCCGCCGCCAAGGCTTGGATAGCCGGCGCGGTGAAGGGCACGAAGCCGATGGTGCTCGAGGTCATGTTGAGGCGGAACGCGAAGCTCTCATTGGCGAGCGTCGCGATCGGGTCGACGACCCACGGCGCGTAAACGTAGTGAAGACCGTTGGTTTCGCGCACCTCGACGTAGGCGCGCTCGGCGACGAGGTGCGAGTTGCTGATGCGCTGCATGAGGCGGCGGCCCCTCTCGGTGCCGCGGACCACCTGGCCCAGCAGGCTCAAGCCCTCATTGAGGCCCCACATGACGGCCGCGCCGGCTTGCGCGCCCCGCCTCTTGACGACGTCGGGGGTTCTCGCGGCGACGGCGCGTCCCGCCTGCACGAGCGGTGGCTTGATGATCGTGACCGCCCTGGTCCCGGTGCTCAACGCCGCCCGCGTCGCCGTCCGCCACGCTGAAACGCCGTGCTCCTCGGGCGGTTCGCCGCCGGCGAGCTTGTTCAAGGCGCGCGCGATCTGCTCCGCGAAAGCGGTCTCGGCCCGGGCGGCGAGCGCTCGTGGATCGCCGACCACGACGACGTCCCTACCGCCACCGGCTTGGGGGAGGTGAAGCTTGACCTCCGCGCCCGCGACGCCGCGCTTGTCGAGATCGCGCACGGCGGCGGCGAGACCTCGGGCCGCGGCCAAATGGCGCGGGTTTGCGAGGTCTATCTTGGCGTCGATGGGGGCCATGGCGCTCCGCCTAGAATGCCATGCCGTCCACCATGGAGCTAACCGAGAGGCTGGCGATGTTCGCCCAATACGTGGGGTAGAGCGCGTCGAGCTCCCAAGCACCGGCGGCGTTCTTGCGATACCAGGCCTCGAACGAGAGCTTGTCGGTGCCGCGGGAGCTCCAGGGACCGTCGGTCCAATTGCTCGCGAACGTGAAGGTATGGCCGCCGCCCGTGTTGACGAGCTTTGCGAGCCGCCCGCCGGCGAAGACGACGAGCTTGGTCGAGCCGGCCGCGGGCAGCGGGACCCATTTGAGATGCGGCCAATCATTGGGACCCGTGTCGGACGGCGCGTCGTGGACGGGCGCGAGGCTCGGGGGCGCAAGCACCTTCGGGTCTTCCGCCTTCTTCGTCTTCGCCTTGCCCTTCGGCTCGGGCACGGGCGGGAATTCTCCCGGCATGCCGAGGACTCCGGCGGCGTGCGTGAGGTCCTCGACGAACGTGTAACGCTTGCCGCGCGATTCGCTGGCGCGGATGAACTCGGCGGTGCTGGCGCGCGTCGCCGCCCGGAAAGCGTCGCGGTCGGCGGGTGTCTGCTTGGGCAAGCCTTCGAGAGTCGCCCAGAGCTTCTGATATTCCGCGTAGAGGCTCGCGGCGGCCTCCTTGTTGTCCGCTATAGCGACACCCTTCATCCAACCCCAGGCCGGTGGATCGGTAGGCAGCTTGAAGGTCACGGTGAGCTTCTGTGGCTTCTTGTTGGCGGCGCGGGTGAGGGCGGGCCCGCTTTGTTTGGCGAGCGACACTGGCTGCGCCTCGTCAACGAGAGTGCTGGTCACGACCTCCACGCTTTGCGTCCAAGGGCCCTTCTCTTCGCGGGCCACCAGGCTCTCGTCGAAGGTGTAGGTCATCACCGCGGTGTTGGCGCCCGGCCTCAAGAAGTAGGGATGTACCGGGAAGCAACGGTGATCCCAGGAGGGATAGCCGGTCGTCCTTTCGCTGATCGATTGCACCGACGGCATGTGCTCGGTGGGGAAGCCGTTGACGCTGGTCTCGGAGCGGAAGCCGTCGCCGCGTGAGTCGATGACGACGACCTCTGGGCCGGCGATGAGCGTGACGAGCACGAGAGTGGGGGTGAACATTCACCCCACCTTAACGCGATCGCCTCAGATCCAGAAGTGCAGCATCAGGAGCAGATCGTTCGAGAGGAACGTCGTCGCTTGGTAGAGGCGGCGGTACTGCGCGGTGACCTGCCAGCCTTTGTAGATGTTCCAGTCGGCGCCGACCGAGAAGCGCTGGCGGTGATCCTCGCGGTTCACGAGGTTCACGTCTTGCCACTCGTAGGTGCCGAAAATGTTGATGCCGCGCGTCGGCATGTAGTCGAGCTCGTGGAAGATGAAGAGTTGGTACGCCGTGTCGGCGCGCTCGACGGGGTTGTAGGCGCGGAAATCGGCTTCACCGAGGATCGTGAACGGATAGAGATTCAGGGCCCACAATGGACCGGCCGTGACCTGCGTGCCCGCGCCGATGTTCGTCGTGCCGGCTTCGGTGATTTTCAAGATCTCGGCGCTGCCGCCGAGCTGCCAGCCTAGATCGCGAACGCCCGCCGTGAGCGCCGCGCCGTAGCCGGTGTCTTGTTGCTCACCCGGCCACTTCTCGATGCCTTGATAGAAGACCGCGAGATTGGCGTACGGGTAATTCGGCGCCACTCCGATCTCGGCGCCGAAGACTTGCGCGTATTGATCGTAGTCGAGGCCCGCGCGCGTGAAGAGGGTGTGGTTGGGGTGACGCCATCCGAAGGGCTTGGTGAATCTGCCGGCGCGGACGTACCCGTTGTTCTTGAAATTGTCGGCTTGAATCCAGAGCTCGCGAATGGCGAAGCGATCGTGCCACTCGCCTTTCTGGATGAGGTCGCGGCGATCGCCCTGCAGGCCGACGGTGCCGTAGATTGAGATGTTCTTCGCCGGTTTGGCGAAGCCGTAAACTTCGGCCTGCATCGGGAAGACCTTCGGCGACTCTTCGCTGCCGAGCGGCAGGTAGCCGAAGATGCGCACGTCGGCGCCCCACTTGAGCTTGGGGTCGGGCTCGATGGGACCGAAGCGATCCTTCACTTTGACCATCGGCGTCTTGCCGGCCTGCCAGCCGGAGAAGCCTTCCCAGAAACGATAACGACCCTTGGTGCTGTAGCTGTCGTCGGGGTCCCGATATTTGCTCGGGTCGACGCCGTCGCCGGGGTGCGAGCCGAACATCGCGAGGCTCTCGTAGCCGTAGAAGTCGCCGGTCGCGGTGCGCAGACCGCCGCCGGTCTTGCTGATGTGACAGCCGGTGCAGTCGAGGGTGCACTTGCGGCCGGCGTCGTCGGGCGGGTTGTACCAACCGGCGGGCTCGATGTGGCAGGTGTTGCACGCCGCAGCGGACCGGATGGCGTAGAGCGGCGTCGCCGTCGTGCCCGTGGGCCAGAGCACCGGCACGACCCAGGCGAGCGCGGTCGATACGAACACCGCCGCGACCAAAAGGGGGGTCGCGCCAGCGCGCCTAACTAGAAACATGCGGCTTCTCTACCATAGGTTCAGGCGGCAGAGCCCATCTGTTTGAACAGTCTGAGGCTCATCCAGCCGAGCAGAAGTACCGCCGCGGCGAGCGAGGCCCACAGGACGATGCGCCGGATCGGGAGCGTCGTGTCCGGCGGCTCGGGTGTGAGCTTCGAAGGACCGCCGAGCGTCACTTTCGCCTCGGTGATGCGCGCCGCGCCCAGCGACTCGCCACCCTCCATGCGCGCCATGCTGGCGAGCGCCGTCGGATCGAAGCTCTGGACCCCGTGGTTGGCGTTGCCGTAGGCGATGGTGAACGGTGGCTCACCGCGGCGCACGAAGAGCAGCTCGTGCGGCAGCCAGCCCACGTCGAACTTTGGCGCGCCGTTGCCGATGCCGCCACCCTGGGTGCTGACCTCGAGCTGCCAGAATGGATCGGCGACGTCGCCGACGTTGATGGTCACCGGGCCGACGCCGTTTTTGTCGAGTCGGTAGATGAGTCCGTTATAACGAGTACTCCACGGACCCTCGACGTTGTCGGCGCTCGAGAGCGTCGCCTCGGCGAGCGTGTTGTCCTCCGGCAGGTTGATGCGGACGCGGTCGACCGGCCGGAAGCCGGAGAGGTGGAAACGGTAGACACCCGGCCGTGGGGTCGTGACCTCGCCACCTTCCGCCCAGTCGCGCACTGGTTCGGTGACGCTGCTCGCGAGACCCGCGACCACGACGTCGAGCTCGCGCGGCGGCGCATTCCCCGGCCAGGTGACGCGTAGATATTTGGCGCGCACCGGGGCGATCTCGATGCGCTCCTTTTCGATGCGGTGTCCGTCGTGGGTGAGGCTCGCGACGGTGACGTCCGCGGCGACGGTGGACCAGCTCTGCAGATCGTCGCCCGCCGCGATCGACAGATGCTGCACGAAGCTCGCGGAGTCTCCCTTCCAGCGGAAGGTGAGGCTGCGAATGGGTTGCGTGACGCTCGAGGCGTCGACGAGATACGCGGTGAGCACGCTCGTCGCGTCGCCCCCTGAGTCCTTGGTGCTCACCTTGGTGACGGCGCCGCTGGCACCGCGCTCGACGGTGATCTCGACGCTGCCCGCGTTGGCCTGCGAGGTCGCCTTGAGCGGGAACACAGGCAGACTCACGTCGGGGTTCTCGCGGACCGACTCGCTGGCGCGGCGCAGCGCGTGCGGCACCTGGCTGCCCGATGCGTTGAACACCGCCAGATCGGCGGCGTCGTCGCGCGTGAGCTGCTCGTAGATCGTGACCGGTACGACCAGGCGCTGGAGCGCGTGCTCGGGGTCGACCTCGAGGGTCGCGCCGTACGCGAAGTCGTCGCGTTTGACCTGAATGTCGTTTTGGGGTGTGGCCGCTATGGCGGCAACGAGCGCGAGATAGTGCACGTGAGCTCCGTTACGTCAGGCGCGCGCCAAGCGTGGCGGCACCGGCGAGATCCAGCCGATGAGCAAGAGCAAGAGACCAACGACCAGGAACGAGATGATGCGAGCTACCGTCTGGATGTGTGACAGGTCGACGATGAAGAGCTTGAGCACGACGACGCCGAGCAAGGCACCACCGACCATCCACACGACCCGCCACTTCTTGCGCGAAGCGAGCGCCGTCACCACGAGGGCGATGACCGTCCAGGCGATCGACAACGAGGTCTGCACCACCGTCGAGTCCATGAGGTCGTCCCAATCCCAGGGCACGCCGGCGTAGTAGTGGCAGCTGCGCACGCAGACCGCGGAGAGGTGCGCGAAGAGCACGAAACAGAGCACCGCGATGAACGGCACGCGCAACGCCTCGAAGCGTTCGGGATAGCGGACACGGACGCGCAGGGCCCAGGCGACGCCCGCCAGAATGATGAACGCCTGCGTGAGATCGAGCGGCGTGAGCAGTGGCACGTAAGGGAGCGGCGATGGATCACCGTCGCTGCCGAAGCTGCCGCCGAGACTCCAGAAGAGCAGGTATACGACGACGGGCACGAAGCCGTTGATGACGGCGGCGCGGTGCGTGACCATGGGCCAGCGATCGCGCAAGTCGGCGGCCAGGAACGCGAACAACACGAACGCGGGGATGAGCGCGGCCGCGACGGCGGACCAGACACCCTCGGGGACGTGTCGGTCGATGTGCAGATAGGCAATGCCCGCGAGTGCCGTCGAGACGAGGAGCGGCGTCACGCCGTATGCGACCGCCAAGGTCTTCGGGTAGGTCTCTTTATCCTGACGTTTCAGCAGCAACATCCAGACCGCTAAAGCGAACAGCCAGCCGGCCCACGACCAATCTTGCTGCTCTTCGAAGCCGAGCTCGAGGATGGCCCAGATGACGACGCCGACCGCGAGCTGGGCCCCGAGCAACAGGGCCCCGAGGCGACCGGCCGTCCACGCGAGGCGCTTGCCGATCAGGTCGAGGAGGAGGGCGTGGACCGTGATCGCGCCCAGGGTGATGACGGCGAAGTGCTTGTTCTCGTCGTGATCGAAGATGTCGTAGATGGTGCCGCCGGTGAGCCAAGCGATGGCCCACACGACCAAGAGTCCCTGCGCTACCGACGAGATCGCCGAGACGCGCGTGCGCAGGAAGTAGGCCGACGCGAGGGCACCAACGGCGCGTAGGAACGCATACGGATAGATCGCATCGATGACCGGTTGGCTGAGCTCGGCCGAGCCAGGCGAATCGAAGGTGACGCCGGCGGCGAACTGCAAGAGGACGCCCGCGGCTTCGGCGAGCGGCTTCTTCTGGCGACGACCCACCCAGACGAGGCCGGCACCCTCGAGCGCGTAGGCAGCGGCGGTCCAGCTCGCGTTGAGCGCGAAGGGGATCGCCATGGTGACGAACACGACACCGAGCGCGGTGAAGGCCTCGGCGAGCGAGCGGCCGTGCTCCGGCGACTTCTTCCAGACGATCGACGCCACGCCGATGTAGAAGCCGGCGACGACGACGGCCGAGACGGCGAGTCCCCAGGGCGTGTCCTTCACCAATCCCACTTGCAGCGCGAACGCTATAGCGGGCAGTCCGAACACCAGTGTCCCGTCGATGATGCCGCGGCTCTTCGCCGGCCGCTTCACCGCGTAGAAGACCGCGATGGTCGCGTAGAACACGAAGAACAGCGCCAGGAAGAACTGGGTCCAGGCGTAGTTCTCGGGCTGGTAGGCCGAAAGGCCCCACGCCGTGCCGACGAGGAAGGTGCAGGTGAAGCCCAAGAGGTTCAGGACGCGCCAGTCCTTGAACCAGGAGATGACGAGGATCGCCGCGTTGAGAATGGCGTAGTAGGTGAAGAGCGCGACGAAGTTGCCGCTGTTGTTCGACGCCAGGATGGGCGCGAGGAAGCCGCCGAGGACGCCGAGCACCGCGAGCGCCAGAGCATCCTGCACGATGGCGAGGAAGGCCGTCGCGACCGCGAGCACCACGAAGACCGCGAGCGCCGCGCCGTGCGGGATGAGCTCGTAAATCTTCAGCGCCGCGAAGGTGACCAAGTAAATGGTGCCGATGCCGCCACCTTGCAGGCTCACGGCGTAGGCGAGGCGCTTGTTGCGCAGGCGGAAGCCGACGATCAGCAAGCCCATGCCGAGGATGACGGCGCCGATGAGGCGCAGCTCGATCGGAAACATGCCGTGCTCGGCGCCGTATTTGACGAGGAAGCCGACGCCGAAGAGCAGGATGATGACGCCGACGCGGACGACCGTGTTGCCGCCGAAGATGAGCGCGCGCAGACGCTCGATGGGATCGGGGCCCGAAGGCGCCGCCGGAAACAACGGCGCTACCGGCTCTCGGCTCTCGGCAGTCGGTGATCGGCTCTCGGCCACCAAGTGCTCGGGAGCCCCCAGCTCGACCGTCTTCCTCTCCGACGCCGGCAAATCATCTTCGCTCGCCGCGCGAATCGCCGCGGGCGTCACCGGCACCGGTGTCACGATGGGTGCCTGCGCCGCGCTCACGCGTGACCCGCCTTGCAGCAGCGCCACCTGCAGCTCCAGCGCCTTCAGCCGCTCATCCAGCTTTTTGCGTCGCTGATGATCGACGATCAGCCGCGCGGCCAGATAGCCGATGATCATCCCGATGAACGCCCCGTTGGCTTCATCGGCCGCCGCCCCCATCAACCCGCCCAGCACGACCAGGAAGAAGGTCACCATTCGGCCGGGACTCTATCCCATGGAGGTGTCCGGCTCATAATGCGTGGACGCCGTCCCGTCAGGTCGCGTTCACAGTCGCCCCTTCAGCGATGTCCTCCGAGGCGCGCTTGATGAGACGGTCGCCCTCGCGCACCTCGCCGAAGATCTCGACATCGTCGCCTCGTGTGAGACCACGACGGACCTCGACTCGCGCTGCTTTGCCTTCGCGGACGCAGATCACGAACAGGCGCGTCGCGGTTTGAACGAGCGCCGTCCGTGGAACCATGAACGTTCGTTCGTGACGAACGGGCCAAGCCACCTGTGCATAGCTGCCGGGCGCCAGACGATTGTCGGCGTTCGCGACATCGAGCTCGACCGGCAGGGTACGGGTAGTCGTGTCGATCGAGCCCGCCGATCGTTGGATCACACCCATGAAGCGTTCGCCCGGGTATGCCGCGACCGTGAAGGGGACGCTTTCGCCGAGAGTCAGGGAGCCGCTCGCATGCTCCGGCACCGCGACCGTGAGACGCAGGCGGGACACGTCTTCGAGACGTAGCAGCGGGTCGCGGTCAGTCGGTGAAACGAGCGCACCCGGGTGCACGTAGCGCTTGGTGACGATGCCGGCAAACGGCGCCCGGATGCTCGTGTAGCTCTCGAGAGCCTCCAGAGACGCGGTGCGCGCTCGCTCGGCCTCGAGGGTCGTCCGAGCGATGTCGACCTCGTTGGTGGCGACGGCGCCGGGCGTTTGGGCCGCCTCTTCCAGGCGCTTCAGCGTGCTTTCCTGGGTGCGCGAGCGCGCTTGCGCCTCGGCGCGCTGGGCGGAGAGCTCGGGAGCGCGCAACCGCAGCAGGACGTCGTCCTTGCGCACCTTCGAGCCGCGATCGACGGACAATGCCGAGATCAAACCCGATACCCGCGCGCGGATGTCGACGGCTTCGTAAGGCGAGAGCTCGCCGGGCAGCGATACCGTCATTTCGACGCTCGCGACCGCGAGAGAGAACGTCTCGATCACCGGTGTCGATCGCGCCTCGGGGGGCGGAGGCGCGTCGCTCTGGGCCTGGCAGCCGTGGATCAGGAGCGCAAAGAGCGCAGCACGCCGCATCACGAGGTCGTCTCCAAGAGAGAGGGGTCACGGTAGCGCCGTTGGGCGAACTGCGCGTACGCAGCGGGCAAGACGAACAACGTTGCCACGGTCGAGGCGAGGAGCCCACCGATGACGGCGCGACCCAGCGGTGAGGTTTGCTCGCCCCCCTCGCCAATAGCGAGCGCGATTGGCAGCATGCCTGCCACCATGGCGATGCTCGTCATGACGATCGGCCGTAGCCGCGCCACGGCCGCCGAAGCCGCGGCGCTCAGCCGCTGGTCGCCGGCAACGAGGCGATCCCGCGCGAAGGTCACGAGCAGCACCGCGTTCGCCATCGAGACGCCGATCGCCATGATCGTCCCGATCAACGACTGCACGTTCCAGGTGCCACCGGTCAGAAACAGCGCCAGCGCCACACCGACGAACACCGCCGGTGTCGTCACCAGGACGGCAGCTGCGTCACGAATCGATTGGAAGGCAGCGACCAAGAGGAGCAGCACGATGATCACCGTGAGCAACAAACCGGTGCGCAGGCTCGCCATCGTGGTTTGCAGTTGCTCGGCTTGGCCATGGACCGCCACCGCGATCCCCTTGGGTGGTGGGAGACCCACGAGCGTATCAGCAACAACGCGTGTCGCGGTGCCCAAGTCCGCTTCAGCGACATTGGCCGTTACCACGACGGTTCGTTGATTGTTATAGCGGTCGACTTCCCCAGGCGTCGTCGTCGGATACACGGCCGCCACCTGGCCCAGCGTCACCACCGATCCGTCGACGTCGCCGACGGGCGTTGTCGCGACGTCATCCGCGCCGCGCATCTCGCGCTCGGGCACACGCAGGGCCACCCGGTAGGGATTGCCACTCGCGGGGTCGGTCCAAAAGAGCGGGGTCGTCAGGATCGTGGATGAGGTCGCGGTGACCAGGGACCGGCCGATGCTCTGCGCGTCTAGGCCGAGAAGGGCCGCCCGCTCGCGGTCGATCTCCACGTGCATCGTGGGATAATCGAGCGCCATGGGGATCTGCACGTCGCTGAGCTCGGTGCGAACGGCCAGAGCGTCGCGAATAGTCTCGGCGTGTTTGCGAATCGCCTGCAGGCTCTTGCCGGTGATGCTCACATGCACCGGAGCGCTGGCGCCAAAGCTCATCACGCGCGAGACGATATCGCCCGGCTCGAATGACACGCGCATTTCGGGGAGCTCGCTGTGGAAGCGTGCGCGCAAGCGACCCTCGAGGTCGCGCACGGACGGTCGGCCGGAGCCCTGGAGCGCCACCATGAGTGTGGCTTCATGTGGACCGGCGTTGAAGACGTAGACGGCGTTGACCGGAAACGTCCACGCGGGGTTACCGATGTTGGCGAGCGTGATAGCGACATGCCCTTCGCCCGCTTCCTCGCGGACGATGCGCTCGATGGCGCGTACCAGCTCCGTCGTGCGCTCGAGGCCAGTGCCTGCGGGCGCGCGAATGCGCAGTTGCATCTCGCCAGCGTCGACACGTGGAAATAGCTCCGTGCCGATGCGTGTGGCGAGCAGCGCACCTGGAACGAGGAGCGCGGCGTAGACCACGAGCGCAAGCCACGGCCGCCGCAAGATGTCAGTGACCAGCCGCTCGTACCGCACGGCGATGAGCGGTTGGCCACTGCCGTGATGCTTCTCGCGACGTAGCCACCACACGGACAGCACTGGGACGAGCGCTGTCGAGATGACATACGAGGCGATCATCGTGAACCCGACAGCGAGCGCCAGCGGCGGGAAGAGCGAGGCGCTCACCCCGACCATGAAGAACGATGGTAGGAACACCGAGAGGATACACAGGAGCGCCAGCACGCGCGGCAAGGTTACCTCGCGCATCGCGTCGACCACCGCCCGGCTCGGAGAAGCGTCAGTCGCGAGATGGGTGTGAATGTTCTCGATGGCCACCGTGGCCTCGTCCACCAGGATCCCGATGGCCATGGCCAAGCCGCTGAGCGTCATGACGTTCAACGTCTGGCCGGCGAGACGCAAGCCGATGATGCCTGCTAAAACAGACAACGGGATCGTCAGCATGACGATGAGCGCCGACCGCCAGGAGCGCAGGAAAAGTAGCACCACGAGGCCAGTGAGCAGTGCGCCCAGTGCGCCCTCCTCGACGAGGCCAACCACGGACCGGGTCACGTAGCGCGACTGATCGAACTCGAAGCTCAGAGCGACGTCGTCCGGCATAGCGGCCCGCATGCGCGGCAACGCGTTTTTGACCGCGCGCACGACGTCGAGCGTCGACGCGTCAGCACGCTTGGTCACGGGCATGTAGACGGTGCGGCGACCGTTCACGAGGGCGACATTGTAGACGATGTCCGCATCGTCGGCGATGCGGCCGAGGTCCCGCAGGTAAACGTGCGTGCCGGCGTGCTCGCGTATCGAGACGTTCTCGAGATCTTGCGGACGGGCGACGAGGGCGTTGGTCTCGGCGATCATCGTGGTGTCGCCGACGCGGAGATTTCCCGCCGGCAGCACCACGTTGGCGCGGGCAATGGCACGCGCCACGTCATCCGGCGACAGGCCGTGGGCCCGCATACGCTCGGGATCCAAGTAGCCGACGATGGTGCGCACTTTGCCGCCGGAGGGTGGTGGGGCCGAGACGCCCGGCAGGGTAGCTAGCATGGGACGCACGGTGTTGAGCGCGGTGTCCTGGACCGCCGCCTCACCGCGTGTGCCGCTGCTGAAGACCAGCTGGCCAACCGGGATCGAGCCGGCGTCGAAGCGCACCATGAACGGCGGTAGCGTGCCGGCCGGCATGAACGCGATCGAACGGAACGCCATCGCCGTCGTCTGGGCCATTGCCTGCGCGATGTCCGTGCCGGGGTGGAAGTAGAGCTTGATGAGCCCCATCCCTTGGATCGACTGCGACTCGACGTGCTCGACGCCAGCGACGTAGAGAAAATGATACTCGTAGTAATTGACGAGCTGACTCTCCATCTGCGTCGGCGTCATCCCGGCGTACGGCTGGACGATGTAAATGACGGGCACGCCGAGCGACGGAAATATGTCGACCGGTGCGCGGGCGATCGAGAAGGCTGCCGCGACAGTGATGGCGAGCGCCACGACCACGACGGTGTACGGCCGGCGCAACGCAGCGAGCACGATGGGCATTAGCGCGGCTCCGTGAGGGCGCCGACGTCACCCATGGCTCGCGCCAAAGTGATGGTCGCGCGGGCCAACCCGACTTCGGCCGCGATGTGCGCGAGCTCGGCGTCGGTCAGCAGCTGTCGCACGCGAGCGACGTCGAGGAAATCAGAGAGGCCGCTGGCGTAGCGTGCCTCTGCTTGCGCAAGAGCCAGGCGCGATGCTTCGACGGCCGGCGCCGTGTGCCGCAGTACCGCCTGAGCTTCGACGACGCTGGCGCGTGCGCCCTCGAGTTGGTTGACCAGGCTAAGCCGGGTCGCGTCGTACGCTGCGTGTCTGCCCGCCGCTTCAGCCTCGGCGCCGGCGACGCGAGCGCGCGTCTCGGGAAGATCGAAGATGTCCCAGCTGACGACGACGCCAGCGAGCCAATTGGCGACATCGGGCGTGAGGCCATTGCCGCTCCGGCCGAGCTGTTCACCGGCCGCGCCCGGGTAGCCGCTGCCGCGAGCCCAGAGCGCCGCCGCGACCTCGAGCCGCGGCAGGTAGCCGGTGCGCGCCACGGCGACGAAGCGCTCCGATGCGTCGACGTCGCGGGCCGCACCGCGCATGCGCGGATGCGCGGCCACTTCGCGCTCACTGGCCGTCACCGCTGGCAACTCGAGCGTCATCACCGGGAGCTCTTCGATACCCATGGCTTCGGCGAGGCGAGCTTGCGCCAGGCGCAGATCGCGTCGCAACGTCGCGGCTCGCGCCTCGACTCCGGCGAGCTCGGCGTCGGCCTGCGCCAGCTCCGCGCCGGGTCGCAGCGCTGCCTTGGCGAGCGCCGCCGTCCGCGATCGCAGAGCTTCGGCACGACCGCGGTCGGCATCGACGGCCTTTAGCGCGGCGGTGAGCGCCGCGACATCGAGAAACGCCGATCCCGCTTCGTAGGCGGCATCGAGCGCACAAACCGCTTCACGTTCCCGCGCGCTCTCTACTCGGGCGAGCTGGGCATCGACCTCGCGCATGCGCCGCACGAAGTTTGCGACCTCGAAGCTCACCCCCAAGCTGGCGATGGTCGTCCACGTGCCGCTGTCGAAGCTCGCGCCACGCGGCGGCCCAGCGCTGACCGGGGTTCCAGGTGTTGCGAACGACGATCCGGGTACCACGTTGCCGGTGCCGCGATTCAGTTGTGCCGCGAGCGATAGCGATGGGAGCTGCCCGGCCCGCGCCTCGTCATGCCGGGCTTCGATGACCTGCCGGTCTGCTACACACGAGCGCACCTTCGGATGCCGCAGCGCGGCGCGCGCCGCGTCCAGTAGGCCTGGATTTGCTGGTTGGGCGAGCATCGTCGCAACGAGAAGGCTGAGCATGCTGTAGCCGCGGTCGGCCGCCGGCTCGATAGCCCCGGCGACGAAGGGCGTCAATCGACGCGCTGGCGTCCGCGTTGGCGATCAGGGTTGCTCGTCGCAGGATGCCCGTGTGCGTTGGTTGGCGGCATCGACGCCGGTGACGAGCGCGGGAATGTCGGTTTCGCCTTCCAGGAAGATGCGGTCGCGAACCTCCGCCCACGCGACGTCCGCGTTATGAGGGCGAATCATCAAAGCGACGAGCTCAGCCACCAGGCCCACGCCCATGATCGACAGGCCCACGGTCGGGTTCTCGAGATCCGCCAAAGCAATGCCGCCACCGATGACGGTGGCGACGAGCCCGCCGACGAGGAAGCCGGTCGCGGTCGACTTCTTCTTGTGAATGGCTCTCACGTCAGCGTCGATGTCGGGCCGCAACATCGTGTTGCCAATGAGGCGCGCGGTCTGCTCGCTGGTGAGCCGCAGCTCGAGGCCCTTCTGGTAGGCGGCGAGACCATCCGCAGACTCGTTGTGCGTGCTGTACATGATCCAGCTCTGCGTGGCCGCGACCGTCTCCTGAGCCTCGGCACCGACGTGAGTTGGCGCGAGCGCTACCCACGCCGCTTCTTCACAAGGCCCGCGCGCGGGATCGGCGGCGAGCACCAGTGGCTGCCCGGTGCGGTGCGTGCGCGGCGTTGCGCACGCGCCACTGGCGATGACGGCGAGAACGAGCCAGCGCATTTGCGGCGCCTAGGTGTAGCCGACCTGGTGCACGGTCATGACGTTCGTCGGACCGTGACGCATCTTCGGCGAGCTCATCATCACCACGAGGCGGTCACCCTTCTCGGCGAGCTGCGCGCTCAAGAGCGCCGAGTCGAGCTCCTCGAAGATCTTCTCGGTGGTCTCCGCCGGCTGGCTGATGATGTGCGGCTGCACACCCCAGACGACGCTCATCAGATCGCGCACCTGCGGCGACGGCGTGAAGGCGATGATTGGTGTCAATGGCCTGCGTTGCGAGCAGAGCACCGCGGTGGTGCCACGCAGGGTAAAGGCGACGATGGCGTGCGCGTGCAGCTGCGCCGCGACGTTGCAGCCCGAGTCGATGACCACCTTGTCGGAGGTGTCGAGGCCGCGCTCACGGCGCCGCGCTTGCGGGTTCGGTTGCAGCGTCTTCTCGGTCGCTTCGATGATCTTGTCCATCATGGTGATGGACTCGAGCGGGTATTTGCCCGAGGCGGTCTCGCCCGAGAGCATCACCGCGTCGGTGCCGTCGAGCACCGCGTTGGCGACGTCGGAGGCCTCGGCACGCGTCGGACGTGGGTTGCGCGTCATGCTGTCGAGCATCTGGGTCGCCGTGATGACCGGGCGGCCGATACGCAACGCTTCGCGAATGATGCGCTTCTGCGCCATCGGCACTTCTTCGGGGGATAGCTCGACGCCGAGATCGCCGCGGGCCACCATGACGCCCCACGACACCTCGAGGATGCCGCGCAGGTTCTGCAGCGCCTGTGGTTTTTCGATCTTCGAGATGATCGGTGTTTGCGCGCCCACCGACGCCAAGAGCTCCTTGAGCTCGAGCACGTCTTGCGGGCGTCGCACGAACGACATGGCGATGCAGTCGGCCTTCTGCTGCACCGCGAAGAGCACGTCCGCCCGGTCCTTCTCGGTGATCGCTGGAGCGGACACGATGCTCTGCGGCAGATTCATGCCCTTGCGTTGAGCGATGGCGCCGTCGTTCAAGACGCGGGCCCGAACCAAGCCCTTCTCGACGTGGGTGATCTGCAGAATGATGTTGCCGTCGTCGATGAGCAGCGGTTGGCCCGGCTGGACGTCGCGGTCGAGGCCTTCGTAATCGCTGGGGAGCTCGTCACCGGTGGGTGCGCGCCCGACCGCGAACGACACGATATCGCCGACCTTCACGGGCTTGGGTGGGCCTTCGAACTTGCCGACGCGGATCTTGGGGCCTTGCAAGTCGAAGAGGATACCGACGGCGCGGCGGGCTTCATGGGCTTGCTCGCGAATGGCGGCGATGGTGCGGGCGTGCGTCTCGTGATCGCCGTGCGAGCCATTGATGCGCGCCATGTTCATGCCCGCGTCGATGAGCTTGCGGATCATCTCCGGGCTATCGGTGGCGGGGCCCAGGGTCGCGACGACCTTGGTGCGGCGCTGCGTGAGATTGCGACTAGACATGGATGCGAGGACTTTTGGCCGACACGGGCGCGCGAATCAAGGAGCGGACCTGTGACTTTTCATCCACTTGCTCTTTGTCCACGCCATGGCGCGGTTGCCCCAGCGTAAAGCGGCCCAAGAAGCGCACCCACCAAGCACTATTCCGAGGAGCGCTCCGCCGATGACGTCGCTCGGGTAGTGTTTCTCGAGATAAACGCGTGAAAAGCCGACGAGCACCGCGATCAGCCCGAAGGCCGCGGTGATCTTCGGATAGAAGCGCGCGAAAAGCGTCGCCTGCGCCGCGATGTTGGTGGCGTGCACCGAGGGGAAGGAAAACGAGCCGCCGCCGCCGTACGGCCGCGGCCTCGCAACCAGCGGCTTGATGATGCTCGCGGCCAGCTGGTCGGTCAGCAGCACCAACAACAGCGCGGTGATCACGAGGATCCGACCCCGATCGCCGCCTCGCCAGACCAACCACACCGCGATCCCGAGAATGAGCCAGCTGAACGCCCAGAAGCTCGAGAAGATGCGCATCGGCAAGTCGAGCACGATGGTGTGGACATTCGCCGCGAGCCAATCCATGGCCTCGTGGTCCCACCGGTCGATGAGCTCGAACACTACGACTTCTTCGGACGCTTCGAGTTGAGCGGCACGGCGTAGAGCTCGAGGCGGTGCCCGACCAGCTCGTATCCCAGCTCCTTGGCGATCTTGTGCTGGAGGGCTTCGATTTCGGCGTTCTGGAACTCGACGACGGTGCCGCTCTCGGTGTCGATCAAGTGGTCGTGGTGCGTCTCACGCGTCTCTTCGTAGCGGGCCCGCCCATCGCGGAAATCGTGACGCTCGAGGATGTTGGCTTCCTCGAAGAGCCGCAGGGTGCGGTAGACCGTGGCGATGCTGATGCGCGGGTCGATTTCGGTGGCGCGGCGGTAGACCTGGTCGACGTCGGGGTGATCTTCGGCGTCGGAGAGCACGCGCGCGATGACCCGGCGCTGGTCCGTCATACGGAGACCGCGCTGCTCACAAAGCAGCTCGAGGCGCGACGAGGTGGTTGGGCTTCCGGTCATGGCGTTAAACCTAGTCTATCGATCATCATAGATTGGCGGCAAGAGTCGGTTCTCTGTACCGTATAGCCCCATGAGTGACGCCAATACGGACGGCCTCCTCGGGCGTCTCGCCGTTCACTACAAGCTCGCTACCCTCGACCAGATCAACCAAGCCACCCGCGACCAAGCACGCGCGGGCGGCTCGCAGCCCTTGGGTCAGCTCCTCGTTGCCAAGGGGGTCATCAACGCGGCTCAGCTCGAGCAGTTGATGAAGGTGCAGCGCGAGTACCTGGCCAAGCAGCAAACGACGGCACCCAAGCCGGCTCCCGCGCCAGCCTCGGGAGAGCCGGTCGCCGGCGCGGCGGCGCAGGCAGTGGCGAACATGGCCGCGACTCGGCGCCCGACGGTGAGCGCCACGTCGAGCGTCGGTCACGTCGAGCTGCTCAAGAAAGCGGTCGCCGACGGAGCCAGCGACATTCACCTGCATGCCGGCGCGCCCATCCGCTATCGCGTACATGGCGTCTTGCACGACGTCGAGGCTGATCCGCTGACTCCCGCGCGCTCCGCGGGCTTGGTCATGCAACTCCTCGACGATGGGCAGCGCGCCATCCTCGACGAAAAGGGTCAGGTCGACTTCGCGTACACCCTCGACGGCGTCGGCCGCTTTCGTGGAAACGCTTATCGCCAGCAGCGCGGGACCGACTGCGTGCTGCGCGCCATCTCCGAGAAGCCGCCCACCTTGCAAGAGCTCGGGCTACCGGCGTCGCTCGCCAAGTTCACGAACTTTCACCAGGGCATGGTGCTGCTCACTGGGCCCGCGGGTTGCGGCAAGTCATCGACGCTCGCGGCGCTCGTCAACATCATCAACGAAGAGCGGCGTGATCATATCATCACCGTCGAAGACCCGATCGAATACGTGCACACGCCCAAGCGCTGCTCGGTGAATCAGCGACAGGCTGGCAAGCACACCGCGAGCTTCGCGCGCGCCCTGCGTGGCGCGCTGCGCGAAGATCCCGATGTCATCGCGCTGGGTGAGCTCCGTGACCTCGAGACCATTTCGCTCGCGTTGACCGCGGCCGAGACCGGTCACTTGGTGCTCGCGACCCTGCACACCAACAACGCCATCCGCACCATCAATCGCCTGCTCGGCGTTTTTCCACCCGCGCAGCAGGCGCAGATCCGCACCATGGTCTCGGAGTCGCTGCGCGCCGTGGTGTCGCAGCGACTCGTGCCGCGCGCCGACGGTAAAGGTCGCACGCTCGCGCTCGAGGTGCTGGTCGTCAACAAGGCGGTCGGCAATCTCATCCGCGAGGACAAGACCTTCCAGATCCGCTCGGCGATGCAGACCGGCGTATCGCAAGGCATGGTGCTGCTCGACGATGCGCTGCGCGACCTGGTGAAGAAGGGCGTCGTCACTCTCGAGGAAGCGATGAAACACGCCGAAGAACCCGCCAAGCTGAAAGGGGCATGACCATGGCCCGCATCGATCAGCTCTTCCGTTATCTCAAGGACAAAGGCGGCTCGGACTTGCACATGGCCGCCGGGCTCGCGCCGCGCATCCGCAAAAACGGCTCGCTCGAAGACGTCGAAGGCTGGCCCGTTTTGACGGACGAAGACCTGCGCGCGTTGCTGCAAGAGATGTGCAGCGCCAAGCAGTGGCAAGAATACGACACGACGGGCGACCTCGACTTCGCCTACGGCATGGAGGGCTTCGCGCGTTTCCGCGCCAACTTCTTGAGACAGGAGAACGGCGCCGGCGCGGTGTTCCGCATCATCCCCGACAAAATCGTGCCCCTCGCCCAGCTCAAGCTGCCACCCGCCATCGAGAAGTTCGCGCACCTGCAGCAGGGCTTGGTGCTCGTCACCGGTCCGACCGGCTCGGGTAAATCGACGACGCTCGCCGGCGTCATCGACACCATCAACTCGACGTACGCGAAGCACATCGTCACCATCGAGGATCCCGTCGAGTTCGTGCACCAGAACAAGAAGAGCGTGTTCTCGCAGCGCGAGGTCGGCGCAGACACCGAGAGCTTCGGCACCGCGTTACGCGCGGCAATCCGCGAGGACGCCGACGTCATCCTCGTCGGCGAAATGCGCGACCTCGAGACCATAGCGCTCGCGATCACCGCGGCCGAGATGGGCGTCTTGGTCTTCGGGACGCTGCACACCAACAGCGCGGCCAAGACCATCGACCGTTTGATCGACGCGTTCCCCGCGGATCAGCAGTCGCAGGTCCGGACGACGTTGTCGGAGTCGATCGCCGGCATCGTTTCGCAGCTCCTGTTGCCCACCGCCGACGGCAAGGGCCGCTGCGCCGTCAACGAGATCTTGGTGCGCACGCCGGGCCTGCCGAACGTCATCCGCGAAGGCAACACGCCGATGATCTACTCGATCATCCAGAGCGGAAAGAATCTCGGCATGCAGGCCATGGACGACGCCCTCTTCGCCTTGGTGAAAGAGGGCAGGGTGCTACCGAAGGAGGCCTACATGAAGGCCACCAACAAGCAGCGCTTCGAAGAGCTCTTGCCCCCTGACGCTTAATCCCTGCCGAAGATCTTCGAGACGATGGCGCGCAGCGCGCCCAGCGCGCCGAGGATTGGCAACCAGGGCTTCGCCTTGGCCGCCTCCTCGTTGGCAGCGACCTTGCGCTCGCGGCCAATGGTCACCTGACCGCCGGTTTCGGTGAGGCGCACTGTCGCGTCGCTCGTCTTTTCGTAGGGCAGGCGGTCACCCACCTCGAAGAGACGGACCATCGTGACGTCGTAACCGCCATTGACTGCTTTGACGGACATCTTCGTTGGGGCGTCGCGTTCTTCGGCGGGCGAGACCGTGAGCCCCGCCTCTTTGGCGTAGTGCTTCCCGAAGACGTTGGCGTCGATCAAATAGTAGAGAAGTTGGTCGAAGCGGGGGTAGCTCTCGAGGGTGACTGTGCCGAGCTGGGCGGCTTCCGCGATCAAGGCGAGAAAGTGCTCGCGCGAAGGGACCGTCACTTTGCGGGCCGTCGCGGCCTCGATCGAAGGTGGAGCTTGCGGGGCTTGGGCTTCGCCCGGCGACTGCATGGCATGCCCGAGAGGCGGAGATGCGGCTGCGGTGCTGCCGTGTTGGGCACCTGCGCTATCGACGATCGTTGGGCTAGTGGGCGACGGGCGAATTTCTGGGGTCATGCCTTCATGCTCGGCAGCCCACCCCCAGCGTTCCGGGTTTGGAGCCTGCCGACCTGACAGGTCCCCGCGTGCGCCCAATCACCGCCGGCGGATCAGGCGGCCGCCGATGATCGCCAGAAACATCGCGAGCCACGCGAGGTTGGGCTTGGTCGACGCGCAGCCGTCGTCTTCGGCCACCGGGTCCTCGTCGCCCGGCTCCTCGTGATCGTGATCGTCTTCCTCGATGATGCAGGTCGCGTCGCAGCCGTCGCCCACGGTGGTGTTGCCGTCGTCGCAGGTCTCGCCGGCGTCGACGACGCTGTCGCCGCAACCGGGCACCTGGCAGTCGCCACGGCAGCTATCGCCGTTCGCGGTGTTACCGTCGTCGCAGTCCTCGTCGAAGTCGACGATGCCGTCGCCGCAGACCTCGTTGGTGCAGTTGCCGCGGCAGCCGTCGTTGCTCGCGGTGTTGCCGTCGTCGCACTCTTCACCGGCGTCGGGCAGGCCGTCGCCGCAGCCGACATTGATGACCAAGCAGGTGTCGGTGCACGTCGCGGTGCTCGGCGGCTCGCATTGTTCTCCGGTCGAGACCACGCCGTCGCCACACGCGGGGAGCTGGCAGTCGTTGCGGCAAGCATCGGTGTTCACGCCGTTGCCGTCGTCGCACTCCTCGACACCCCCGGTTTGGGCGATGCCGTCACCGCACTCGGCGTCCTCGCAGCGCACGCTGCAGGCGTCGGTCTGGGAGGTGTTGGCGTCGTCGCACTCTTCGCCGCTGTCTTCCGCTCCGTTGCCGCAGTCGGGCAGGTAGTCGCCGGTGACACCGGCGTTATTGCGTGGTGTCGGTGTCCCTGCGTCAAAATCCGCGGCGCTGTCGTTGGTGTCGTCGCTCGCCTGCAATACATCGCCTCCGTCATCGCGGACGACGGCCTGGTCGAGCGGAAGCCCATTCGTTGCCTCGTACTTCGTGCCGAAGTCATTGGCGCCCGTCCCCGTCGTGCCATTGAAGGTGCCCCAGGCGAAGCAATCGACGCCGACGAAGCAAATCTTGCCGCCCTCGCGATCGATCACGGGCTGCATGATGAAGTCAGGCGTTACGTTCAGGCGCGCGGCCGCGGCTTGGGTCGCGATCAGCACCGTCATCTGACTGGCGCTGCCGGGGAGGTTCCGGTTGAACGTCAGCGTCGTCGTGACATTGTTGCGGTCGGAGATGGTTAGGCTCTGACCGTTGAAGAGGTTCTGGCTGCCCGAGTAGGCCTTGATCTCGATGTACTGAACGTCGCCGTCGTACTGCGAGCCGGCGAAGACCTCGTTGATCAAGGTGAAGTGAAACGACGCATACGACGGTAACGGATAAGCGAGCACCGCGAGGACGGCGGCAGCACCCAAAACACGCAATTTCATCGAGCTAGCTCCGGCGACGAGTAACCACCGCGTCTGCAAGCGCAGCCACGGAAAGCGGGGCGGACCCCTCGGCTTGGTTGTTCACAACCACTACGGAGCCGGCGTCGTGTCTAGCGATAATTTCGGCAAGCGCCCTTCGATTTTCCGGATCGACGCCCTTGAGCGTGTCGAAAGGCTCATACGCCTCCTTGGCGCCCTCGTAGGTCATGCCGTCGGCGAGGAGCCAGCGGATGATCATGGGCTTGTCCTTGAAGGCCTCGAGCGCTCGGTATTGGGTTTCGACCGGCGGCATCGTCGGGT
>JBGGMJ010000113.1:0-22093 GCA_041288095.1 Myxococcota bacterium | reverse complement strand
GGTGTTTCTCCTCGAGGGGCACCGCATCACCATCATCGAGGGGAATCACGACGCCGAGGCTTAACCGGCTCTTCGCGGTCTGCCGTTCGGGCAGCGAAGTTCGAGTCGTAGGCTTACCTTTCACCTGGTAGAGGTGAAGGTATGGCCGGCGCGCGGGTCCTGGTGATCAGCGATATTCACCTGGGGGAGATCCTCTACAACGAGGATGCGCCGGGCCTCGCCGACTACGTCCACGCGCTCAACCGAGAGCTCGCCGATTTCATCGCCTCTCACCGCGAGCGTCAGCCGCCCGAGGGTGCGTGGCACCTGGTCATCAACGGCGACATGTTCGACTTCGTGAAGCTCGCGCGGCTCGGTGATGCGACATCGGTGGCGGCCGAGCAGGCGTCGGCCATTCGCGAACGCTTGGCCCGCATCGTCAAAGTGCATGAGCCGCTTTTTCACGAGCTGGCGGTGTTTCTCCTCGAGGGGCACCGCATCACCATCATCGAGGGGAATCACGACGCCGAGGTGTATTGGCGCGAGGTGCGCGGCGACCTGCGCCATGCGGTGATGAAGCTCGCGCATCGCCACCAAGAGACTCTGCAACAAGCGCCGATCGCCGCCGAGCTGGTGGCCGAGCGCATGAGCTTTCGCACCTGGTTCGAAGCGGGCACCGTCGCCGGCGCGGCTTTCCACATCGAGCACGGTCATCAGTACGACGAGTTCTGCTCGTTCGAGTACAATCTCGCGCCCTACGACGACGTGTCGCGCCGCGAAGTGGCGATGCCGCTCGCTCACCGGGCGATTCCGTATTTCACGGAGCTGTTGCGCTCGTACGCCGCGCAACCGGTCGAGGAGTTCGACGGCCGCTCGGCGCTGCGCTTCATGGCGTCGCTCGGCCCGCGCAAGGCCTGGGTGCTCTTCAAGGTCTACTTGGTGGCGATGCTCGAGCTCTTGCGCCAAGCCGGCAAGAAGCGCCGCCACGAGCTCCTGGGCTTGTGGGACGAGCATCGCCGCGAGCTGCACGCTTTAGCGGCCAACTCACCCTATGATGTCGGCACCCTGACGCGGATGGACGGCTTGAAGGCGATGCCGGCCGAATATTCGGTCATCAAGATGATCCGCGTCTTCTGGCTCGACGTGGTGCTAGCGACCGGGGTCGCCATCGCCGGCACGCTGACGTCCCTCGTGATCGGCGGTCCAGCGGGCCTCATCTTCGCGGTGCTCGTGCTCTCGGCCTGCATCGGCATGGTGCAGCGCGGCCATCGCGATCGGCGTTTCGACATCGCCGGCGTCTTGCGCCGGGCGGCTCGCCGCCTCGCCGAGGTCACGCAGGCGCGCTACGTCACCTTCGGCCATTCGCATTTCGCCGAGCTGCATCGTGTCGGTGAGAGCGCCTACTACTTGAACAGCGGCTCGTGGGTGACGCGCGAGGTCCTTCGGGGCGAGCACGGGGCGGGGATGACCTTCGTCGAGATCACGGCGCAGGCGGCCGAGCTCAAGCGTTGGGTCGGACGTGACGCGGTGCCACGGCTGCTCGCGAGCACGGCCCAGGCCATCGATGTGTCGGTCGAGGCGCATCAACCCCGCCGGCGTTTTGGCCGAGGATTCGCCGCGCGCAAAGTGCGCATCGACGGCCTGCGCAAGCGCCTGGAGGCCCGCCGGGCTCGTATCGCCGCCAAGCGCGCTTTAAAGCAGGAGCGGCGACCCACCCCCCGCTGACCGGTTGCTAGGAGGGCCGTCGCGCGGGTATAGCGCTGGACCTTCGATGGACCGCCACAGTCACCCGCGCCCGTTTTACTTGTCGACGCGTGCCCGCATCGCGGTCGCGATTGCCGTCACCATTTTGGTCCTCGACCAGATCACCAAGTTCCTGGTGGTGAAACACCTGACGAACGCCATGGCCGGTGAGCCGGGCTTCGGCGAGCAAGTGCGTTTGTTTTTGACGACGCATCATCCGGTGCGCGAAGGCCGCACCATCGTCTCCGAGAGCTTCTGGAGCTTCGTCTACGCCGAGAATCCCGGCGCCGCCTGGAGCTTCCTGCGCGACGCGCCCGAGTGGTTCCGCACGCCGTTCTTCTTGCTCGTGTCGGTGGCGGCGATGATCTTCATCGTCGTCTACTTCCGGCGCACCGAGGGTCAGCAGCGCGGTTTGCGGCTCGCCTTGGCGCTGGTCTTCGGCGGCGCGCTCGGGAATTTCTTCGACCGCGTGCGGCTTGGATACGTGATCGACTTCATCGACTGGCACTGGTTCAGCCGCTTCACCTGGCCGACCTTCAATGTCGCCGATTCCGCGATAACGGTCGGTGTGGTGATCATGGCCGCCGATATGTTGTTCCACAAGCCGCGCGAGCGGACGAAAGTCGCCGCGGAGTCGCGGGCGCCGAGCCGCTAGGGGCGAGCACATGCATCCGGTCCTCTTCTCGACGACCTTCTTCGGGCTGTTCAAGGAACCGTGGTCGCTGCACGTCTACGGCCTGCTCATCGCCGCCGGCTTCCTCTTGGCCATGCAGCTCGCGGCGCGTCAGGCCGGTCGCGAGGGCGAAGACCCGGATCGTCTCATCGACCTCGCGTTCTACCTGCTCCTCGCGGGCCTCATCGGCTCGCGCATCGTCTTCATCTTCACCAAGCTCGATCAGTACATCGCGAACCCGCTCGAGATTGTCATGTTCTGGCGCGGCGGCCTCGTCTTCTACGGCGGCTTCATCGGCGCGGCGGTGTATCTCGTCTATTACGCGCGACGTTACCGGCTCGACTACTTCAAGCTCGTCGACGTGATGATCCCGTACGTCGCGATGGCGCACGCCTTCGGTCGCCTCGGCTGTCTCGCGGCGGGCTGTTGCTTCGGCAAGCCCACCGAGATGCCGTGGGGCATCATCTTCCCGGTCGCCTCGATGGCGCACCAGCAGCAACAGTCGCAAGGGCTGGTCGAGCTTGGTGAGTCGGCGCTGCCGGTCCACCCGACCCAGCTCTACGAGGCGGGCTTCGAGCTGGCGCTCTTCTGGCTGCTGCTCATGATCCGGCCGTACAAGCGCTTCCACGGCCAGCTCTTCCTCACGTGGCTGTCGATCTATCCGCTCGGCCGCATCATCATCGAGCTCTTCCGCGGCGACAAAGAGCGCGGTGTCTACGGCCTGCTGTCGACCTCGCAGTACATTTCGATTGCCGTCGCCGGTGCCGCTATCGCGGTCTACGTCTACCTGCGCCGGCAACGCTCGGGCAGTACGGCCGTCGCCACGGCTTGACCTCAGCCGATCGCGGCGCGAGGCGGCGCGTCGCCGCGCTTGCAAACGACTCGGATCATGCTGATGGGCAGGATGAAGGCCGCCTTCATGAAGCCGTTCAGGTAGCTCAAGGTCTCGGCATTCGTCTTGGCGTCGGCGCCGAGCCAGACCGGCACGATGCTCTCGAGCAAAACCGGGTCGTCCGAGATGGGCGTGCCGACCTCGAGCTCGAAGTGATGGGTGGAGGTCTCGACGTCGATCGCTCCGCTCTTGCGGACGGCGTCCTCCCAGGCGGCACGATCGAGGGCCCGCGCGTGGTCGAGCGCCAGCGGGCGCATGCGTAACGAATCCTCGTGATTGTTCATGAACTGGCCGGCGATGCGCATGAGGTCCATCAGCGTGTCGCGCAACAGCGCCACGATGATGAGCTGACCGCCCGGACGTAACACGCGCAGGGCCTGACGGAGCACCGGCCGCAGTGGCTCCAGGCTCGTGCTCGCGAGACCCGCCCAGACGCGATCGAAGACGCCGTCGGCGAACGGCAAGCGATCGGGGAGCTCGTGCCGCGGAAAGATCGCGTGGTGCCCGTGGATGATCGCGAGTCGCGCGTGCAGGGCATCGAGCTGGGCGCGATCGTCGCAGACACCGACGACTCGCGAGCCGGAGGGGAGCCGACCCGCGACCTCAAGGAGCACGTCGCCGCGGCCGCAAGACAAGTCGAGCACATCGAGCCGGCGCGCTCGCTCGGGGATGAGCCCGGCCGCGACGATGCGGGCGACATGTCTTGCGAAAGCAGCTTTGGGATCGCTCATGGCGCTAGCTCCGCTAACGCTTCGCTACCGCCATTGGGCGCTGCGTTTCGCGGCCGTGGGATTACTTTTCTTCTTTGACCAAAGTAACCGGGGCGCCGGTCTTGTCCTGCATGCGGCAGGTGCCGTCGAACATGACGCCCTTGGCGATCATGATCTGCGGCGTCGACACGTTGCCGCGCAGGCGACCGGGAGCGTGGATCTCGACGGATTGCTTGGCGGTCACGTCGCCAACGACGTCACCGTTGATGATGACGCTGCCTACCGCGATGGTCGCTTCGACATGGGCGCCCTGGCCGACGACCAGCACGTTGTTGGTCTGGATCTCACCCTTGAACCGGCCGTCGATGCGGACGGTGCCGTCGAACACCAGCTTGCCCTCGAAGCTGCTCTCGGGGCCGAGGATGGTGTGCACGTCGTTGATGTTGAGGTCGGGGTTGTACGCCTCGTCGCGCTTCAAGACTGCCATTGCCGGTCTCCCTGGAGCTGTTCTGAGATGGCGACGTTAGCACGCAGACCGGGTCGCTTCCACGAAGGTTTGTGGATCGGTGCAGCGGCGGTGCCGCCAGGACAGCAGGGTGCGGGACACCGGAGGGCGCGAGGCGGCCGATAAGCCAACGAGGCGGTCGAGGTCGTTCATGTTCGTAATCAAGCGTCGCGACATCCCGCAGCCACCGGCTGTCCCGCTCGAGGGCACCTTCGCCGACGACCTGGCCAAGAACAGGGATTACGCCCGGCTTGCGGCGCCCTTGGCGGGCCTTCGTGGGTCGCCGAGCGACCAGGCGGTCGTGGGGTTCAGTCACCTCCTGCGCGCCATCTTGCCGGACGCAATGATCGTCTATTCCACGCGGGCGGTGGAAACGGGCTCCTCGGTCGTCTCCGCGCTGCTGCTCGGCGCCCTCGTCGACCTGACCGAAGCCGCGCCTTGTTTCGTGCTCGGTGTGCTCAACGTCGGTGTGGCCGGGGCGCGCGCGACCAGGCTGTGATCCGGAGCGCAGGGCGGAGTGAGATGGGGGCACGGACCGGGCGCTTCGAGGGCGCCGATACAGAGCGCGACTTTCAATCAGGGCGAGCCGCGTCCGGGAGACCTGTCGTGAGAATGAACCTCGATAAACTGCTTAGTGCTACCGCCGGTGCCTCACTCTTCAACCTGCCCAAAGAGGCGCAGTCGTCGTCGAGCCGTCACCTCGAGCTCGCCAAGGGGCACGTCGTCAAGGCGTTCACGCCGGACATGATGCTCTCGGGCTACAACGCTGGTCACAACATCCCCGCCTTCTACATGCCGGTGCTCATGGCGACCGGTGGCCTCGTGGTCGACGCCGCCGAGCTTTT
This sequence comes from Myxococcota bacterium, assembly GCA_041288095.1. Classification (GTDB taxonomy): domain Bacteria; phylum Myxococcota; class XYA12-FULL-58-9; order XYA12-FULL-58-9; family JALHOP01; genus JALHOP01. The sequence continues at coordinate 16,746 of JBGGMJ010000113.1, read as the reverse complement.
CGTGTGCCCGTTCCTCGCGGCCGCGCACTTGGTGACCGCCGGCGCCAAGGCCTGCATCGGCCGTTAGAGCGGAGCTCCACGCCGGAGTCCCTGGACCGCGTAGAGCGCCACCGCGTCTTGTTTGCCCTTCATCTTCACGGCGGGCAGGGCCTCCGCTATAACGTACTTGGCGATCTTGGCATAGGTCGTTTCGGAGATGAGCAGTGAGCTGCCGGTGACCTTCGTCTGGCTCTCGATGCGCTGGGCCAGGTTCACGGCGTCACCGATGACCGTGTACTCGAGGCGCTGCACGTGGCCGATGTTACCGGCGACGACCGCGCCGGTGTTGATGCCGATGCCGATGCGCAGCGGGAACTGACCGCGGGCGGTGCGCTTCTGATTGAGCTTCTGCAGGGCGTCGAGCATCTCGATGGCGGTGCGGACGGCGCGCAGCTCGGGCTCGGTCTGCTCGATGGGCGCGTTGTAGACCGCCATGAGGGCGTCGCCGATGAACTTGTTCAAGAAGCCGTCGTGCTTGAAGACGATCTCGACCATCTCGTTGAAGTACTCGTTGAGCATGGCGACGACGTCGGGCGGGGTAAGCTGTTCGGAGAGCGCCGTGAAGCTGCGGATGTCGCTGAAAAGAATGGTGGCGTCGCGCTGCTCGCCGGTGAGGGTGATGGCCCCTGCCTCGAGCTGTTTGTAGACCTGCTTCGAGACGTAGCGATTGAAGGCATCCTTGAGCTTCTCGCGTTCGGAGAGGCCCTGGACCATGAAGTTGTAGGTGTCGGCGAGGATGCCGATCTCGTCGCTGCGCCGGATGTTGGCGCGGGTCGTGAGGTCGCCGTCACGGAGCTTGCGCATGGAGGTCATGATGGTGGTGATCGGCGCGATGACCATGCGGCTTAGCGTCATGCTCGAGTAGATGAGCAGGGCGATGAGCGCGCCGAAAAGGACACCGAGGTTGATGATGAGGTCACGGCGGCCTTCGGCTTCGACCTGCGCCAGTGACAGACCGACGAGGAGTCGGCCTTGTTCGCCCGTCTGCGGCACCGTGAACTTGAAGGACTTGGCGCGCATGAAGCCGCCGAGGTTGCCTTCGAGCTTGGCGATGTTTTCGAGGACAGCGGGCTCGTCTTGATAGGTGACGCCACCCGGGAAGACGGTGACCGATGGCTTGGCGAAGCCGGTGATGACGCGCCGCTCGTTGTCGGTGACCAAGAGGTAGGCGAGCGTCTTGTCTTCGCTGTTGAGGTTCTTGTTGGTCGTTCCGATATTGCGGACAACGGTCTTGAAGCGCTCGCTCTGGAGCGCGGTGTTCGCGAGCTCGGAGACCAGCGTCGATGCGGCGATCGACATGATGGTGCTCGCATTGTTGGCGGCGTCGCGGCGTCGGGCCTCACGATGGGTCGTGATGTTCCAGACGTTGATGGCCGAAAAGAGGATGCCGATGATCAGCGTCAGGCCGATGCTGAGCTTGGCGCTGAGGCTGAAGCGGGGGCGGTGGATGCGGGTCTCGGAGATCTCCGGCATGTCGGCCCGAGCCTAGCATCGAAGTCGGCAGCCAACACAAATTGCGGCCTCCCGTGGCGCTTCGCGGGCGTCGCGGCGCGTGGCGCGAGACGGGTGATATTGCGCTGTGTTATGGCGCCCGGCCGATGCAGGCCCCGATCGCCACGTTGAACGACACCATCGTCGCCCCCGCCACCGCTCCTGGTGAGGCGGCGGTGGCCATCGTGCGCCTTTCGGGTCGGCTGGCGCTCGAGATCGGGCAGATCTTGGCTCCAGGCAAGCGCCGCTCTCACGTCATGCATCGCGCGACCATCGTCGATGGCGACGGGGGCAAGCTCGATGACGCGTTGGTTTGCGAGATGCACGCGCCGCGATCCTACACCGGTGAGCCGGTGGTCGAGCTGCACCTGCATGGCGCCCGTTTCCTGGTCGAGAGCGTCGTCGCCCGATCGTGCGAGCTGGGGGCGCGGCCCGCCGAGCCGGGTGAATTCACGCTGCGCGCCTTCCTTCACGGACGCATGGATCTGACGCAGGCCGAAGCCGTGGCCGACGTGCTCAGCGCCGCCAACGCAAAGCAGCTCGGGCATGCCCAAGCGCAGCTCGAGGGCGCGTTGTCGAAGCGGGCGGTCGCCATGCTGACGGCCCTCGAAGAGGTCGTGGCCGAGGGGCGCGCGAGCTTCGACTTCCCTGAGTACGATACGGGGGCCGGGCTTGCCGCCGAGCATCTCGAGGTCGTCGCCGGGCTGGTCAAGGACCTGCACGTGCTCATCGAGGGGGCGCGGCCGGAGGCCAAAAAAGCACGAACGGTCGTTTTGTGCGGGGCGCCAAACGTGGGCAAGTCGAGCTTGCTCAACGCCTGGAGCGGCAGCGAGCGCGTCTTGGTCGATGATGCTCCCGGGACGACGCGGGACCCCATCGAAGTCGAGATGACCGAAGGGCTGCAGCGCTGGTCGGTCTGGGACACAGCGGGCTTCCGCGAAGAGGCGGTTGGCCTCGAGGCCCGGGGCATCGCCTTGGCACTGGAGCGGGCTCGCACCGCGGATCTCGCGGTCTGGGTGGTGGCGCCGGACGCACCGGTCTGGCCGCCCGCCGGGCTCGATGTGCGCGTCATCGGTGGTAAGGCCGATCAGGCGAGTGTTTCACGACGAACGATGCTCGAGAGCGATGCCGACAAGCGCGGCTTCGTCTGGCTGGGCTGGGTCTCGACGCGCACCGGCGAAGGTGTCGAGGCGCTGCGAGCGCGCCTCTCGCGTGGGGCCGACAATGACGATCGCGCCGGCCACATCATCGTCGTCCGCGAGCGCCAGGTCACCGAGCTCAAGGATGCGGCGCAGGCCTTGGAGCAGGCCTTGAACGAGTGCCGCGCTGGGGCGACGGTCGATGTCGTCGTCAGCCTGCTGGAGGCTGGCGCCTTCGCGCTTGGGCGGCTGCTCGGGCGCAACGTCGACGCGGCGGTGCTCGATCGGGTGTTCGCGGATTTTTGCATCGGGAAGTAGCGGGTCGCATGGGGTTCGATGTCATCGTGGTTGGTGCCGGGCATGCGGGCTGCGAAGCGGCGCTCGCGGCGGCGCGCCTAGGCGCTCGCGTCGGCCTCGTGACCCTGCGGGCCGATCGCATCGCCCAGATGAGCTGCAACCCGGCGATTGGCGGCGTCGCCAAGGGTCACGTGGTGCGGGAGATCGACGCCTTGGGTGGCGCCATGGCTCGGGTCGCCGACGCAACCGGCATTCAGTTCCGGCGCTTGAACACCTCGCGGGGAGCGGCGGTGCGCTCGACTCGGGCGCAATCGGATTCGGCGCTGTATCGCTCCGCTATGACGGACGTGATCGCGGCGGCGCCAGGCTTGTCGGTGCTCGAGGACGAGGTCGTCGATCTCTCCTTTGCCGAGGGGCGGATGACCGGCGTCGTCATGGCGCGTGGCGGCGCGGTGGTGTGCCGGGCGGTGATCATCACCACAGGAACCTTCCTGAACGGGCTTTGCCACGTCGGCAGCGAGCAGTTCACCGGCGGCCGGGTTGGCGATGCCGCGGCGCTGCGCCTGTCCTCGGCATTGACCCGGGTCGGGGTGTCGCTCGGCCGTTTCAAGACGGGCACGACGCCGCGCTTGGCCGCGGATTCCATCGCCTGGGAGCGCCTCGAGCCGCAGTATGGCGACGAGCCGCGTCCGCGTTTTTCGTTCGACGAGGTGCCGTCGACGCTGCGCCAGATCCCCTGCCACATCACCTCGACCAACGATGAAACCCACGCGATCATCCGCTCGGGTCTCGATCGCTCGCCCTTGTATTGCGGCACCATCGTCGGCCGTGGGCCGCGCTATTGCCCGTCGCTCGAGGACAAGGTGGTCCGCTTTAGCGACAAGGAGCGACACCAGATCTTCCTGGAGCCCGAGGGCCTGAGCTCGGACCGGGTCTACCCGAACGGCTTGTCGACCTCGTTGCCGAAGGACATCCAGGACGCGTTTCTCCGGACCATCCCCGGTCTCGAGAACGCCCGCGTGCTCCAGTACGGGTACGCGGTCGAATACGACTACGCGCAACCGACGCAGCTCGACGCGCGGCTCATGGTGAAGTGCGCCCCGGGCCTGTTCCTGGCCGGGCAGATCAACGGCACCAGCGGCTACGAGGAAGCGGCGGCTCAGGGACTCATGGCCGGTTTGAACGCGGTGCGCTGGTTGGGTGGCGAATCGCCAGCGGTGCTTGGGCGCGACCAGGCGTACATCGGCGTGCTCATCGACGACCTGGTCACCAAGGGTGTCGACGAGCCCTATCGCTTGTTCACATCGCGGTCAGAGCACCGCCTGACCCTGCGCGAGACCAACGCCGAAGAGCGGCTGTGGAAGGTCGCCGACGCATGGGGCCTGCTCTCGAATGAGCGCCGCGCGTCAGCCTCGTCGCGTGACGCGGAGCGGACCTCGTTGCGGGCAGCCTTGGCCGATCGCCCGGTCGACGCCCAGCTCGCCGCGGCTTTGATCGCTGCCATCCCTTCTCTAACCGGCATCCATGGCCAACGTCTCGCCGACGTCGTGCGTCGCCCGGAAGCCGATCCGGAAGTCGTCTTGCGCTGCGCCGGCCTGTCTGCTCCAGCGGACACCGTGCAGCTCATCGACGAGGACATCAAGTACGCTGGCTACATCGCCCGCGAGGCCAAGCAGATCGAGCGCATGCGCGAGCTCGAGTCGTTCCACTTGCCGGCGTCGATGAAGTATCTCGATGCGCCGGGCTTGTCGCGCGAGGTGCAAGAGAAGCTCGCTGCGGTGCAGCCGTTGTCGCTCGGACAGGCGAGCCGCATCCCTGGGATGACGCCCGCGGCGCTGGCGTTGCTGCGCGTGCATGCTCACCGCGCGACCGTCGCTGTAGAGCCTTAGCGCGCGAGGACGTCAGCTCACTCGGGATCGACGCGCGTTGGTCGGTAGCGCTCGAGGATCTCGGGGCGTGCGGCCATCGTTTCGGTGATCCACTCGAAGCGGGTGCGGTGGATGATGAAGCCGATGATGTCTTCCAGCCGCGCTTCCCCAAGGGCGCCCTGCTTCAGACGGTAGCCCACGCCCTTGGCGTTGACGTCGTACTGCGAGCCACTCAGGGTCTCGAAGAAGACGACCGAGGCGAGCTCGCGCCAATCGATCCACTCCACGACGCCGTCGTTGTCGACCACCAGGCCGTTCTCGCAGATGGACACGAGGTGCGGTTGGCGGGCGCTTGCCAGGAACCTGTAGACGAACGTCGCGACGTAGAGGGCAGTGAGCACCAGGGGGTAGACCCAGCCGTAGCGAGCGAGGAAGAAGTCGGCTGCGACGACGGCGATCAGCCCAACCAAGAGCAGTCGGCTCAGCCGACGCCGAGGCGGTAGGCTGTGGACCTCGCGACCTGCTTCCGCTGGGCGTGCGAGAGGCATCGGCTTGAACGATAGCTGAGGCGGGTCGAGCCAGCAAAGATGCGGCCGCGGATTGCCCGTGGATGAGCCTAGGCGCTGGCGGAGCGATTGCGGGCGACGACACTGGCGGCGTCGAGGGTCGCGGCGGCGCCCCACGAGAAGGGACGCTCGGAGTGGTACAGCCAACGTTGCCAGGGCTTCATCGTACGCTGCGGTTCGTAGATTTCCGCCACGGTGTGGTCGCGCGCGATGAGCTTATCGAGTCCGTCGAGGATGCGCTCGGCCTCGGGTTGATCGCCCATGCGACTGGCGACCTTGGCGCTCATGGCCGTGATCCACGACCAGGCGAGACGGTCATGGTAGTGGCCGAGACCGACGATGCGAACGGTCCAGTTGCGGCTCTCCCAGGGATAGTCGGGCATGGTGACCACGCCGGGGAGCCCATTGGCGGCCGACCAAAGGGGGTGGCGCTTCATTGCCGCGTAGAGCGAGTGGGCTTGGGCGCCGCGCAGGAAGCCGAGGTCGATGGCGAGGAGGTTGCCGTCGATGGAGAGCTGCGGCCCTTCAGCCAGTGAGCGGTAGAGACCGCTGGCTTCGTCGAAGAAGGTGGCGTGCACGGCGGTTCGGACGTCGAGGGCTTGCTGCTCACGGACGCCCAGGAGTCCGCGTTCGGCGAGCTCGGTCAGGGTCACCGACCAGAGCAGGTTCGTATAGAAAGTCTTGCCGTCGCGACGGACGCTGTCTTGCCAGTCCGAGAAGCCCGGCTGGACGATGAGGCCGTCGTGAATCCGCGTGTCGTAGAAACGGAGGATGCGCTGCAAGGCGGGTGCATGCTCGGCGAGGAACGCGCGGTCGCCAGTGGCGTCGACGTAGGCCAGGGTCGCGAGGATCGTCAGCAGGTTGCCGTCGATGCAGGGGTGGCCGTTCTGCTCGTGGTACTCCGGGACGAGGTCCTTGGTGGGTGCGGCCTGGGCACCCTTGAGGCCGAAGGCGTAGGCGAGGGTCGCGCGGACGACGCGCATCTTGGGGTTGATGCTATCGAGAGCGCGGGGCACCAGCCCGGTTTCCGGATGGGCGGAGCTGATGAGGAGTCGCAAGTGGTCGCGCACGACATCCCCTCGATCGATGGTGAGCAGCCCCGGAACTGACCAGCAGAAGTCGCGACTCCACAGGGAGCGAAATTGGTGCTGGCCGGCGCTCAGGTAGCGGCCGGTGGGATGCTCGACGATGTTGCTCAGGAGCCCAGTCGCGGCCCGCTGCGTGAGCGAGTGGACTTCGAGGAGAGGCAGCGCGGCTCCGACCTGCAGGGGGCCCAGCGGGACTTTCCACTGGGCCTTCGTAGGCTCCTGGAGGGGGGCGCCGATGGGGGGCCACGCAGGCCTTACGGGTGTGGAGATGCGAAGCAAGCCCAGCGTTATCGGTGCCCGGGATCCGTCGTTCCGGCGAACGACGTGACGCATGTTTCACGTGAAACATTTTGGCCCGACCTGGTCGGGGCGCTAAAGATGGTTTCACGTGAAACCTTCGTTCGAGCCGACCCTTCGCGAAGCCACCCAGTCTGCGTTTTCGGACGACCAGTACCGTCTCTGCGAGGAGCACTGGCGCCTGGTCCTGGCCTGGAACGAGCGTGTCAATTTGACCGCGATCAAAAATGATCGCGAGGCGGCCTGGGTCCACTATGCCGACTCCCTCGCCGGCCTCCCCCACCTCAAGCCCGGGTCCGTCGTTGACCTCGGCTCCGGCGCCGGCTACCCCGGGATCCCCCTCGCCATCGTCGCCCCCGAGCGTCGCTACCTCCTCGTCGAGCCCCGCCAGAAGCGAACCACCTTCCTCGACGTTGCCGCCACGCGCCTCGGCCTGGGCAACGTCCGCACCCGCATCGGGCGCTCCGAGGACACCCCTCCCGAACAGTTCGCCAACGTGGTCACGCGTGCGACCTTCTCCGACGAAGGCGACCTCAAGAGCTGCCTCCGGTGGCTGACCCCGGGGGGGCGGCTGATTGCGTACCGGGCGGATGAGGTGAGCTCTTCGGCGAGCAGCGTGGTTCGTTATGACCTCAATGGGAAGACGCACGCGCTTCATATTTGGGACTTGTAGGCGGTGGGGTGATTGAGCGCGGTCGGTAGAGCGAACGGAGTGCCTTCGCCTTGCGCTCCTCGCCTGTCATCCCGCGCCTGTCCTCGGCGGGCGTAAGGAGCTCCGCTGGCGCGCTCCGCCTGCGGGGGCTCGGGCTGACAGGCTCCGGTGCCGGCTACGGCCCTCCTCTTCTCTCTCTCCTCCCCTCTCCCTGATTTAATGAGAGGAGGGGCGAAGTAGCGCTCAGTGACAGTCGCCGCGCGCGACGATCAAAAATGATCATGATCAGATTCCCAGCTGCGCCCAATTGCCAGTGAGCGAAGAGGGGCGACGGAGCCGAGCACCGGAGCTCGGCCGCGGTCGCGCACTTTTCGTCGGGCGGTCCCAGGCGAGGTCACCCATGGCCGGCGAAAAACGCGCGAACGTGGACGAGTGAGGAGCGCAAGGCGCAGTCGCCCCGCTCGCTGCACCAAGCGCCCAAATGCGCCCAGCAGCTCCGCGGACGATCAAAAACGATCGCGCCCGCTTCCCAAGCACGATCCCCGCGCACTATGTCCGGCCCCGAGATCGTCAGATCACCAAGCTAGTGTGCATCGTGAGGTGACCCGCATGGCCAAGATCATCGCAATCGCCAATCAGAAAGGCGGCGTCGGCAAGACGACCACCGCCGTGAACCTTGCCGCTTCGATCGCCGCCACCGAGCGTCGCATCCTCCTCGTCGACATGGACCCTCAAGCGAACGCGAGCAGTGGTCTGGGCATCGGCCCGCAACCGATGGACGACAGCGTGTACGCCGCTTTAGCGGGCACTCGCGCCGTGCGTCAGCTCATCCGCTCCACCGAGCTGCCGACCCTGCACCTCGTCGCCTCGGGCCCCGACCTCTACGGCGCCGACATCGAGCTCATTCAGCAGAGCGATCGCTACACGCGTCTCAAGGAAGCGCTCGCCCCGGTCCTCGACAACTACGACATCATCCTCATCGACTGCCCGCCGTCGCTTGGCGTCCTCACCCTCAACGCGCTGTGCGCCGCTGACTCGGTGCTCATCCCGCTGCAGACCGAGTACTACGCGCTCGAAGGTTTGAGTCAGCTCACCCGCACCCTCGAGATGGTGCGAGCCGGTCCCAATCCGAACCTCACCGTCGAAGGTGTGCTCCTCACCATGTTCGACGCGCGCAACAACCTCGCGCGTCAGGTCGCCGAAGACGTCCGCGCCAATTTCAGCGGTCCGGTTTTCAAGGCGGTGATCCCGCGCAACGTGCGCCTGTCCGAGGCGCCCAGCTTCGGCAAGCCAATCTTGCTCTACGACGTCGGCTCGCGTGGTTGCCAAAGCTACCTCGAGCTCGCGCGTGAGATGTTGGAGCAGTCCGCTATGGCGCACAGCGCTGCTTGATGGCGGATGAGCCGATCGCCGAAGACCGATAGCCGAAGACCGATAGCCGAGAAACCGTAGGACGAGCCGAGATGACTGACGTGAACGCCGGGAGCAGCATGATGGACCAGAACAAAGACACGGGCGCTCCCAAGCGCGCCGCGCTCGGGCGTGGCCTTGCCGCGTTGATCCCGGGTGCCGCCCCGACGACGCCGGCGCCCGCCGGTCTTCGTGCGCTGCCCATCGAGAGGGTGCACCCCAACCGTAGCCAGCCGCGCAAACACTTCGAAGCCGACGCGCTTGCCGAGCTCGTCGAGTCGGTGAAGACGCGTGGCGTCTTGCAGCCGATCATCGTTCGCCGTCTCGGTGATGGTTACGAGATCGTCGCCGGTGAGCGTCGCTGGCGTGCAGCGCAGCAAGCCGGCCTGCACGAGATCCCGGCGGTCATCAAGGAGCTCGCCGATACCGACGTGCTCCAGGTCGCGCTCATCGAAAACGTGCAACGTCAGGACCTCGATCCCCTCGAGGAGGCCGAGGCCTACCAGCGGCTGATCCGCGAGCATCAGCTCACCCAAGACGAGGTCGCCGCCGCGGTCGGCAAGAAGCGCACGACCGTGACCAACGCCTTGCGATTGCTCAACCTGCCCGAGCCCGTGTTGCACATGCTCGCCGATGGTCGGCTCACCGCCGGTCACGCGCGCGCCCTGATGCAGCTTGCCGAGCCGAAGGCGATGCAGAAGCTCGCCGACGAAATCGTGGCCCGCAAGCTCTCGGTCCGTGATGCCGAGCAGCGCGCCCGCCTGGCCAAGAAACCGACGGCCGCCAAGGCAGCCGAAGGGGCCACGTCGCCCGCCGAGGTCGCCGTGCAAGAGCGCCTCCAGCGCAAGCTCGCCACCAAAATCCGCCTGCACCACCGTCAGGGCAAGGGCCGCATCGAGATCTTCTTCCACTCGTTGGATGAGCTCGATCGCCTGCTCGACGCCATTGCGCCGTGAGTCGCTCCGGGTCGGATGAGGGCCGGCGCCCGTCCGCTATAAAAGACACGAAGGAGGCCGCTCCAAGCGCGGCCAAACACGATCGAGCAGCCCGCCGGAGTCGGAGCACCCGTGCTCCAGCCGGCCGCAGCGACTCGAAGCTCGCGTCCCGCGGCGCCCAGGAGCTCGATGCCGCGACGCGTGTGAGCTCCGGTCCGCGCCGCAGCATCGCCATGATCGCCGCTTGTCCGTTTCCCTCGCATCAGGGGACCCAGGTGTTCATTCGCCATCTGGCGAACGCGCTCGCCGTCGCTGGTCATGCCGTGCACCTCGTCACCTACGGCGAGTCCGAGCCGCTCGTCGCGCAGCTCGATCCTCGGGTCGCCTGGCACCGGGCGCCGACACCCCCCGTCGGCCTCCGTAGTGGCCCGAGCCTCGCGCGGCTAGCCGCCGACGCCGCCTTGCTGCGTCACACCCTGAAGCTTCTCGCGACGCGCGAGATCGATCTGCTGCACGTCCACAACGTCGAGGCCTTGAGCATCGGCGCCGTCGCCTCCCGTCTCATGGAGGTGCCACTCGTTTACCACGCGCACACCCGGCTCGAGTCCGAGCTACCTCTGTACGCCCGCACGGGCATCGGCCGGCGCGCCGCGAAGGTCGCAGGCGCGGCCTTCGAGCGCACCCTTCCTAAGACCGCTAAAGCGGTCATTTGCTTCGACAGCGAGCAAGCCGCGCGCTTCAAGCACGCCGGCGTGTCGGCGGCTCGCCTGCACGTCATCCCCTTGGGACTCTCCATGGACGAGCTGGCGCAAACCAACGCGCCCAGCCCGGAGCCCGGTGTCGCGCGGCCCGCTCGCATCGCCTATGCCGGCAATCCCGACCCGTACCAGAACCTCGAGCTCCTCCGCGCCGCCTTCGCGCTGCTGCGCCAGCGTACGCCCGAGCTGACGCTGCGCCTCATCAGCAATCACCCACGTGAAACCTTCGGTGCGCTGGCTCGGGACCCGGGGGTCGAGCACGTCGGCTACCGCTCAGCGGACGAGCTCGCCACTCACCTGCGCGCATGCAGCGTTGGTCTCGTGACGCGAACGCTCGCGGTCGGCGCGCCCGTCAAGGCGCTCACTTATCTCTCCGCGGGTCTGCCAGTCGTCGCGTGCTCGGCCGGAGCCGCCGGCCTACTCGGTGCGGTCCCGGAAGTGTGCGCGCTCACCGACGCCACGCCCGACGCTATCGCCGCGGGCGCCGAACGCTTTCTCCGCGACCCGCCAGCACGGGCCGACGGATTCAAGAGCGCCCGCCGCGCCTTCGACATCCAGGACCAAGTCGCGGCCTACGAAGCCGTCTACTCCGCGCTCTGAAGCCCAAACCGCCAGAACGCTAGCGCCGTCGCTTCGGCGCCGCTGTCTTCGCGCGGCTGGCCGTACGCGGCTTCCGCGCCGCCGGTGCCTTCGTCCCACCTTGCTCACGCGCCAGGTGGGCGAGGAGGTCCGCCGAGGTGAGCAGCCCGACGAGCTTGCCTTTACGCAAGACCGGGAGACAGCCGATCGCTTCCTCGACGAGCCGAGCCGCGACCATTGAGGTGTGCTCGTCAGCGTCGATCGTATGAATGTTGCGGGTCATGATGTCGCCGGCGGTCTTGTTCGTCTGATTGCGCCCAACGGATTGCAGGACATCGCGAGCGCTCACGATGCCGACGAGCTCGCCCTTCCGCACGACCGGCAGCTGTTGGAAGCGCGTCTTCGCCATGATGCGGATGACGGTCGACACGGTGTCGCTGGGCGACAGACTCGGGACCTTCGACGCGATTGTGGCTACGGCGGTCACGGCGCACTCCTGGCTCGATGATTCCGCATGTCTTCTCGCGCGATTAGGCGAGCGTCGCAAGCAAGGCGTCGCGCATGACGTCCCGCGGCGGGTCGACGCCGAGCCAAAGCTCGAATGACCGCGCCCCCTGCGCGAGTAACATCTCCCAGCCTTCGACGACCGCGCACCCGGCCGCTTTAGCGGACGCCAAAAAGGGTGTCTCACGAGGCGTGTAGAGCATCTCGAAGGCGACCAGCGACGTCCCTTCCCAATCCAGCGCCAGTGACTCGCCGTTGCGGCCAAGCGGCGTCGCTTGCACCAAGACGCGAACGTCCCGCAGCGCTCCCGGCGCCGCCATCCGGGCCAGCGGCATCGCCTCGCCGCGCTCGTGCTCGTGCAGGATATCGATCACCGCCTGAGCTTTGCCCGCGTCGCGCGCCGCGACCGACACCCGCGCGCCCATGGCTGCGAGCGCCAGCGCCGCCGCTCGCGAAGCGCCACCCGCGCCGAGAATCACGGCTTCGCCGCCGACCCGCGAAAACGTGACCTTGCGCGCCGTCAGTGGCTCGCGAACCCCATCGATGTCGGTGAGCGTGGCGCAGAGGCTTTCGCCGGCATGCCACACGGTGTTGACCGCGCCGGCACGGGCCGCGCCGTCATCACACAAGCAATGACGCGCCACCTCGGTCTTCAAGGGTGTCGTCACGTTGATGCCCTGCCACACGCCGCGCTGCAGCTCGTAGAGCAATCCAGGGAGACCCTCGACCTCGGTCACACGCAGCTCGTACGTCGCGTCGATGCCGAGTGCCCGGAAGGCCGCTTGGTGCATCACCGGTGATCGCGAGTGCGCGATCGGTGACCCAGCCAGCGCGAACCGCGACGTCATGACGACTGCGACAGGCCGAAGATGCGGCGCGCCGCGGCGACATCGAGCTTGATCTGATCGACCAGCTCGTCGACGCCGTTGAAGCGTTGTTCGTCGCGGAGCCGATCGATGAAGTCCACGTCCAGGCCCAGCCCATACAAGGGCCGAGGTGGGAAATCGAGGAGGTGCACCTCCACCCGCAACCGCCCCACGTTGAACGTCGGCGAATAGCCTACGTTGACGACCGCGGGCGCATTCGACACAGGTCCTTGCACGCGCGCCGCGTAAACACCCGGCAGCGGCATCAGCTCGTTGTGCGGCTCGAGGTTCGCCGTCGGGAAGCCGAGACCGGTGGCGCGCTGATGTCCGCGCAAGACGATACCCGACAAGGCAAAGGGCCGGCCGAGCAGATCGTTCGCGCCGCGCACGGCACCGGCGGCGATGAGCTTGCGGATGCGCGTCGAGCTGACAGGGGTGCCGGCGTGCTGGAGGAGCGGCACCGGGTGCACCTCGAAGCCGAGGCGCGCGCCCATACCTTGCAAGAACGCGACGTCACCGCCGCGATCCTTGCCGAACGCGAAGTCACTGCCGACGACGACGTGTTTTGCTTGGAGCTTCGCGAGCAACACGTGCAACACGAAGGTCTCCGCCGGCATGTCGGCGAGCTCACGCGTGAACGGCTCGACGAGGACGCCTTGAAAGCCCATGCCGCCCAAGCGCTCGACCCGCGTCTCGATGGGCTCGATGAGCTGCGGCGCGCTCTTTGGCGCCAAGAGGTGCGCTGGATGCGGGTGGAAGGTGTAGGCGAGCGCTTGGACGCCGTCACGCTGCGCCAGCTCCAGCACCTTCCCCAGCAGCACCCGATGCCCGCGATGCACGCCATCGAAGATGCCGAGGCCGACGGCGTACGGACCGCTGCCCGCCGCGACGCTCTTGCTGCCTCCGAAGACCTGCATGCAGCTCCCTACGCGCGTCTGCCAACGCAGACCCGAGACCAACGAGATACCACGATCACATGTGGATCGCGCGACCCTCCGCGGCGGCGTGCGCGGCTTCCATCATCGCTTCGGTGAGCGTCGGGTGCGGATGCACCGTGAACGCGAGCTCCTCGGCGGTGGACTCGAGCTGCAAGGCGACGATGGCTTCACCGATGAGATCGGTGGCGTGCGGTCCGATGATGTGGATGCCCAGGATCTCCCCGTACTTCTTCTCGGAGACCACCTTCACGAAGCCTTCGGTCTGATTGATGATGCGGGCCTTGCCGATGGCCGAGAACGGGAACTTGCCGACCTGCACGTCGTAGCCCTTGTCGCGCGCCGTCTTCTCGGTGAGACCGACGCTCGCGACCTCGGGATCGCAATAGGTGCACGAGGGCACGCGATTCACGTTCAACGGCACGACGTGTTTGCCGGCGATGTGGTCGGCGGCCTTGATGCCCTGCGCCGAAGCCACGTGCGCGAGCCAAGGCGTACGCAAGATGTCACCGATGGCGTAGATCGATGGCACCGCGGTTTGCAGGTGCTCGTTCACCTCGATGTAGCCGCCCTTGTCCATCTTCACGCCGACCTTCTCGAGCCCGATGTTCTGCGTCACCGGCGCGCGACCAACGGCGACGAGCAGCATCTCGACCTCGAGGTTCTGCGACTTGCCATCCTTGCCCGCTAAAACGCACGCGACGCCGTTCTTCGTGACCTCGGCCTTCTCGAGCTTGGTGCCGGTCATCATGTTGATGCCGCGCTTGCGCAGAGCCTTGCCGAGCTCGGCGCTCACCTCTTCGTCTTCGATTGGCAAGACGCGGTCCATCATCTCGACCAGCGTCACATCGGAGCCGAAGCGCTTGTAGACGGAGGCGAACTCGGTACCGACGGCGCCGGCGCCCAAGACGAGCAGCGACTTGGGCACGCTCTTGAGCTCCAAGATCTCGTCCGAGGTGACGACCTTCTGACCGTCGGTCTTCAAGAAAGGCAGATGCCGCACGACGCTGCCGGTCGCGACGATGATCGCTTTAGCGGTCAGCTCGGTTACGCCCTTGTCGCCCTTCACCGAGACGCCGTTCGGCCCGGTGATCGTGCCCCAGCCGGTGTGCACGTCGATCTTGTTCGACTTCATCAGATAGGTGACGCCGGCCGAGTTCTTTTCGACGACCTTGGCGCGCTCCTTCTGGACGTTGTCGAAGTTGAGCGAGGCCTCACCCTCGAGGACGCCGCTCTTCTTGGCCTTCTGGAATTCCTCCCAGACATCGGCCGAGTGCAGGAGTGATTTGGTCGGGATGCAGCCGCGCAGACCGCAGGTGCCGCCCAAGCGGCCGTCACGCTCGACGAGGGCCGTTTTCAGGCCATTGTGCGCGGCGCGAATGGCGGCCACGTAGCCACCGGGTCCAGAGCCAATAACGACGACGTCATAGGGGGTGCTCATGGGGCGCCTCTCTACTCCCAGGGCGGGTCAACGGGCAACCGAGCGCCAGCGCTGCAGTGCGTAGGCGCTGTTGAACAGTGACAAGATAAGCATTTTCGATAGAATTGACGCGTGTCGGAGCCGCTCACCTTAAGGCCTGGCGTGCCCCCGCGAGAGGGTCTCGGCCAGGTTGTGCCCGCCGGCGGCGCGACGCAGACCATGCCTGCTCAGGCCCGGGTCGCGAGCGTTGAGGCCGTAGTGCCTGCCGCGCCGGTCGTGCCGCGCTCAGAGGTCACCCCGCCGCTACAGCTTCGCCAGCCGACTGAGACGACGACCGCGCCACTCGACATTCGCCGTGACGCGAGCGCCGAGCTCGCGACTGATCTCGCCAACGCCGGCATCAGTACGCGCACCATTCAAACCCTGCGCGGCGGTGTCCCGACGGGTGAGCTACGCGCCATGGTCGCGAGCTTGCGGTCGCGCGCTCGTGAGCCTGCCGTCGCACGCGTGTTGCCGCGTCTCGAGGCGATCCTCGCGACACACCCGGGCGACATCACGATCCCGTTCGATCGCCTTGCCGGCGCTCGCCAGAGCCCGCCGTTGTCGGAGCGCGATGCCGCGGTCGCGCGCGCCCAACGACTCGCGCAGACCTATCAAAGCAGCACCCAGCTCGTCCTCGACAGCTCCCACGCTAGTGGCTTCGTCGAGATGTACGACGGCTGGGGTCTCACCGGCCGTCTGCGACCCAACGACGCCGCCGCGGCAATTTTGCGCGCCAACGCCGCGGTCTGGTCGGTCAACAACGACGTCGAGCACAATCGGGTCGCCCCCACGCACTTCGGCGTCACGAGCTGGGCGGAGGTCACGCCCGAGCGCATGATGCAGCTCGCGCGCACGCGACTCGAAGCCGGGGGCGCTCCTGCCCGACAGGCCATCCAGCAGTATTTGGCTTCACCAACGTATCGTCAGACGCCGCTGCGCGTGTTGCGCGGCCAAGAGCGCGTTGCTCTCACCGAAGAGCCTGGCTTCAGCAGTGATCGCGGCGTCGGCAACTACCTCTTCCCGGCAAGCCACGCGTCCGATGTCGCCAACCTCGGCATCATGCGCGCCGCCAACAGGTCCGCTATAGCGTCAGCCGCGGGGCGAGCTACGCCGGAAGAGGGCCACCTCCAGGTCGCCATGGCGCTGTGGCGCGGCGATGGTGTGCCACGCGACAGCTCGCAGGCTCTGCTCGCGGCGGCCACCGCGGCGCGTGTGCCGATCGCGCGTCCGGACATCGCGGGCTCGCCGACCCAGCCCGAGACCGAGGCGAAGCTGGAGCAGCGGCGCGCGCGTGGTGAGATCGCGGCCTTCCATCCGATCCCCGACCAACCCGGCATGTTCCTGACGTTCGCGCTGCGTTCGCCCGAGGAAGTCGCGCGCGACATTCACCAGCGCGCCGCGGATCCAGGGTCGGGGCTGTCGGACGAAGCCCGAGCCGCAATGCGCGAGATCGTCGGGCCGAGCGAAGCACCGGGGCGCGAGCTTGCCCGTCGCATGAGCAGCGAGGAGAGCGGCCGCTACTGGCGCACCATCGGCGGCGAGGTCGTGACCGCGGCGGCGTTCGCCACGGTCTCTTTCGGCGTCGGCGGCGTTGCGTCCGCCGCGGTGTCCGGACTCACTAGCTCCACCTTGCGGGTCGCCGCCGCGAACGTCCTCGCCCAGAGCGTCACGTTCACGAGCTTGAACCAAGTCCGCCAAGGCGAGTTTCATGGCTCCGACTACGTGCGTGACGCGTTCCTGTTCGCGCCTCTCGCCGGGGCCCAATACGCTGGACATGTCCTTTCCACGATGGCTCGTGGATCTTCGCGCACCGCCGCGGCTGGTCGCCAAGCCCTCTTCTACGGCGTGGGTGCGACGGGT
>JBGGMJ010000112.1:0-64168 GCA_041288095.1 Myxococcota bacterium | reverse complement strand
GAGCTCAACTCGGGTTTCATGGCGATGTCGGCCATGGAGCGCCTCGCGTCGGGCTACGGCACGGACCCCGCCATCACCAAGCTCCTCGACGAGCGTGACGTTTACATCGTGCCCGTCGTCAACCCTGACGGGGTGCGCGCTGTGTGGAGCGAACAGCGCATGTGGCGAAAGAATCGCGCCGCGAACGCTGACGGCACCACGGGTGTCGACGTCAACCGCAACTATCCGTTCCTCTTCGGCGCCTGCGGTAGCTCGGGCAGTGGCTCGTCGGAGGTCTTCCGCGGTCCGTCGGCCGGCAGCGAGCCCGAGGTGCGCACCATGATGGCGCTGCAGCGCGCGGTGCGTCCCGAGCTCTACGTCGACTTCCACAGTTACGGTAACGAAGTGCTCAGCCTTTATCCGCCGTGCGCCACCGTCACGCCCGAGATGAAGGCGATGGGCAAGCGCTACGCCGATCAGCTGCGAGCACCGATGGGGTTCGCCACGCGGGCTCCATCGGGCTCAGGCGAGGCGCCGCACTGGTACTGGAGCCAAGGCACGCTTTCCTATCTCGTCGAGGTGGGCAACGCCTTCCAGCCGCGCTTCGAAGACACGGTGCGAGACGAGCAGAAGGTGTGGGCCGGCCTCAAAGAGGCTCTCACCACCTGGGCGCCGGCGGCGCGCGGGCGCGTCACCGACTCCGCGGGCACACCGCTGGTGGCGACGTTCACGGTGCAGCAGCCGATCTTTCGCCACGGCGAGACGCTCTCATCGCGCGCTGGGGACGGCGCCTTCAGCTTGTGGCTTCCGGTCGGCACTTGGGATGTCGTCGTGTCCGCCGAAGGCTACGCGCCCAAGACGGTGCGCGTGACCGTCGAAACGTACGACCAGACACAGGCGCTCGATGTTCGCCTGGAGCCGGCCGGAACAAGGCCCATAGCTGCCCGCTAGCGCGGACGCTCGCCGGCGCGCGATCAGCGCGTCTCCGGATCTCGCATTCTGCCGTGCTCACCAATGGTGAAGTAGAACCACGCGCCCTCGTCGGGCCGGCTGTCGGCCCAGGTGCGTCCGCCATGGCGGTGGATGATCCGCTGCACCGTGGCGAGACCTACTCCGGTGCCCTCGAACTCCGAGGCGCGATGCAATCGCTGAAAGACCCCAAAAAGCTTGCCGGCGTTGCGCATGTCGAACCCGGCGCCGTTGTCGCGCACGAAAAACGTGCGCCTGCCGTCCACGGTGATCGAGCCGACGTCGATGCGAGCTTCGTCGCGCTTGGCCGTGAACTTCCATGCGTTGCCGAGGAGGTTGTCGAAGACGATGGCGAGTAGGCGTGGATCGCCTTCGACGCGCATGTCCTCCTCGATCTGCACGAGGACGCGACGGTTCGGTTCCAGACGCGCGAGTCGCGCGTTCGCCGCTGCCGCGATCACGGACAGGTCGACTATTTCGTGACGCGGCTCGCTGCGCGTCATCCTCGAGAGCGCGAGCATGGCGTCGATTGATTGCGTCATCTGCTTGGCCGACTCGCGGACCAGCTCGAGATGCTTGCGGTGGGTCTCATCGAGCTTGTCGCCGCATGCGTTGAGCACCGCTTCGGTGAGCCGATTGACGCCGCGCAGAGGCGCCTGCAGATCGTGGGCTACCGAATAGCTGAACGACTCGAGCTCGCGGTTGACGGCTTCGGTGGCAAGCTTGGTGCGTGTTAGCTCTCGTTGGATGCGCTTGATGGCCGAAATGTCGCGGGTGATCTTCGAGACGCCGATGAGCTTGCCTGAGTCGTCGCGAATCGGAGAGCAGGAAACCGAGACATCGATCTCGCGTCCGTCTTTGCCGACGCGGCTGGTCTCGTATGGCGAAATGGTCTCGCCGTTGGTGATGCGGCGGATGGTTCGCGCTTCTTCAACGGCGCGATGTGGAGGGATCAGGGTGTTGGTCGTGGAGCCGAGCATCTCTTTCGCGTCGTAACCGAACATGCGCTCGGCGCTGCGGTTCCAGCTGGTTATCTTGCCGTCGAGCGACATGCTGAAGATGCCATCCTCCGAATCGCTGACGATAGCGGCGAGACGCGCGCGAGCTTCTTCTCCGGCTTTGCGAGCGGTGATGTCCTCGGAGATGCCGAGCAGGTAGCGCGGCGTGCCCTGCTCGTCCAAAATCGGCACCTTCAAGGTGCGCAGGATGCGCGTTCCGCCGGGCGTTTGAATGGGCTCCTCGGGAATGACATGCAGCGTCTTCGAGCGAAGGGTGTCGCGGTCCTTGCTTTGAAAAAACTCCGCCTCTTCCTTGGGAAAGAAATCGTGGTCGTTCTTACCAAAAAGTGACGCGCTCGATGTGCCGAGGAGCTCTTCGCCGGCGCGGTTGAAGCGCACGAAGGACAGGTTCTCGGCCTCCTTGACGAACACCATGTGCGGGATGTTGTCGATCATGGCATCGAGAAAGCGGTTCGCCTGCGCCAGTGTCTCGTTGGAGGTCTTGAGCTTGGTGACGTCGCGCGCCACCGCGAAAATCTCGTGGGTCGTTGGTTCGTGTGTGCCGGTCCACTGCAGCCAGCGGTAGGAGCCGTCTTTGATGCGATAGCGATTGTCGAAGTACGTAGTCGGCTCGCCGGCGCGCAGCTTGTCGAAGATGGCCTGTGTCTTGGCGAGGTCGTCTGGATGGACGAAGTCGGTGAACGACCGCTCCCGTAGCTCGGCCTTGCTGTAGCCCAGCCGCTCGAAGGCGGCGTTGACCAACAGGAAGCGGCCGTCGGAGTCGACGATGCACATCATCTCGAACGTGAGCTCGAAGAAGCGCTTGAGCTCGACGTCCGAACCAATCTTCTCGTTCATACGTCTGCGCCTCGCGGTCGGTACTGCCAGGCACGGCATGCGGCTTCGCTGTAACAAGAACAAAAACGCGGGCTGAAGCCAATGCTTAAGTCTTGATTCCCAGGTCGCGATCGAGTCAGCTCTCTCGCGTCGTAGGGGGGTTCCATGAGAGCGACTCTTGGTTACATCGTCTCGTTGGCTATCGGTCTTTCGGTCAACGCCTGCAGCAAGTCGGACAAGTGCGAGCTGGGAGAGGCCGACAGCTGCGACTCGGGTCTTGCGTGTGAAGCAGTAGAGGGCGGCGACGCCATCTGCGTTCCCGAGACCGTGGTGACCGGAAAGGTTTTCGACGCCGAGACGCTGGATGCGGTCGCTGGTGCCCGCGTGGTGGTGCTCGACGCCGACACGAACGCCGCCGCGTCCAACGTGGCGCTGACCGATGCCCAGGGGAACTTTCGCGCACGTATTCAGCTCCGGCGCTCGACCGAAGAGGGCGACGATGTGAAGAGCGGCATTTACACGCTGCGGGTGTCGGCGACCGCCTACCAAGAGTTCCCGTCTCCGATCCGGCAGGCGGTTCCTCTGACGGTCACTCGCGCGGACGACAAGGATGAGTTGCCCGACAACACGCGCGACGTCGCGCTCTTGGCTTTGGCCGGAGTGGATCCGGCGACTCTCGGCTCGATCTCGGGTCGCGCGCACCAAGGTGACGACGGCATCGGGGGAGCGCTCATCGTCGCCGAGGGGACCGGCGCATCGTACTCGGCCATCGCTGATGCGACGGGCGACTTCTCGGTGCTGAACCTCGCTCCCGGTAGCTACGCGGTGAAGGGCTATCTGGCTGGCGTGGCATTCACGCCGGTCAACGCTGTTACTTTGGCGAGCGGCGAGGACAAGACCGGAGTCGACCTCGTGGTCGATGCCGCGGGCCAGCTCTTCACTTTGACGGGTGGTATTCAGATCGTGAACGGCCAGACCTCGACGACGGAGACGCTCATCGTGTTGGCCCTGGCGTCGACGCGCGAAGTGCCGGCTGGCCTGTCCGCCATGACGGCGGGCCATGTCTTCACGATCGCCGGCATCCCACCGGGGTCGTACGACATCCTCGCGTCGTACAACAACGACGACCTCGTGATCGACCCCGATCCGAGTCAGCTGCCGCGACCCATTCGCGTCAACCTGCCGGCCGACGCGCCGGGTGGCTCCCTCAACGTCGGGCAGTTCAAGATCACGGGCGACGTGAAGATCATGAGCCCCGGCGCCGCCACTCCTGGAGTGGTCGAAGAGCCGGTCGCCGCCGCGGGCCTCACGCTCAACTGGGATGACGACTCCGGCGAGGACTTCTACGGCATCGAGGTCTTCGATGCATTCGGCGAGCGTATCTGGGGCAACGCGCCGTCAACGACGGTCGAGCCGACGGTGAAGGCCGCGAAGAACACCTCTTCGCTTGCTTACGGCGGTCCAGTGCTCGCCCCGGGCGCGACCTACCAATGGCGCATCACGTCCTACGTCTGCAACGTGTCGGCGAACCCTTGTACGAGTCTCGATCCGATCTCCACGAGCGAGAACCTGCGCGGCATTTTCGTGGTTGCGCAATGAAAACCGGCGCGCCGCACGAAGGCGCGTAGCCGCTAATCACGGGGTGACCGCGAGGCCCGTCACCCACGCTTGGCGAATCAACCGACCGCAGCGCAGCGAAACCACACCCTGGCTCCCACCTGGCGACGCGGCCCGACGCGCGACGACGCCGTACCAGGTCTTGCTGCTATCGATCCACGGATAGAAGCCGAGCGCTCCGGCGCTACTGAACGCGTGATCGCCCAGGGTTGGGTCGTCCTCGACCCAGTGCCCAAGCGAATAGTTCCAGGCCTCGTCGGTGGGAGCTGGTGACAACACCGCTCCGGCGGCGCAGGCGCTCGAGGCACAGACCTTATTCTCGCCGAGATGGTCCGCCATCACGTACTCTCCACGCAGCAGCCGCCGTAGGAAGGCAGCATATGCGCTGGCGCTCGTGTTGAGGCCGCCGGCGAGGTTGGTTTGCAAATACGTGAAGTCCAAGCCGCCGAGTACGGAGACGATCTCGGACGTCAGCGCCGAGGCGCCGAGATCACCCAGGCCCATCGTGTTGGTCGCGTGGTACTGAAAGTGGCCCGCGCTGTAGTGAAAGTTGCCAACTGAGGCCTCTTGCTCGACGACGGCGGCGGCGCACTCGCCGACGGTCTCTGTCGCACCGCAGACGGCCTCCTTCGTGCCGGCGGCGAGCGGGAACACCATGCCGCTCGTGAAATTCAGGAACGGAACATCGCTTTCGCGAAGGCTGCCGATCTTTTCCAGCACGTAGGTCGAGTAGATCCACTTCGACGCCGAGGCGACCGCGATCACCTGTGATGGCGTCGGTGTGTTCGTACCGCTGACGGAGCCCGAGGCCAGCATCCCGTCGCGGTCGCCGATCTCCCAGTAGAAGCCTTCGGGCAAGGCGTCGTTGGCGCAGGCGGCGTTGGTCTGCGCGGTTTCCGTCGCGGCGGCGGTCCGCTCGACGAGCGTCAGGCCGGCATCGTCATCGCCGCTTGCACCGTCGGCGTCGTCCTGGTCGCCGTCCCCGGGGTCGCTAGAGCCGTCGCCCGTTCCGGAGCAACCGGCGGCAAGCAGAACGAGCAGGTACGAGGTCTGTCTCAGGCCCATGCACCCTTTAACCGCTGTCCATGTGTAAAGTTGCGGTGACAAATTGTCACGGCGGCGCCCCGACATTCGACAGGATCCGCACGAGCGCATCGTTGACGTAGTAGTTGCTTCGACCGGCTTTCTTCCGAGTCACGAATCCATGTTGAGCGAGCGCATTGAGATATTTCGTCGCGGTAAGGCGCGTGACGCGGAGGTCGCGCTCGACGAACTCGATCTTCGTATACGGGTTCGTGAAGATGTTGTTCAGTAGGTCCTGGCTGTAGATCCTAGGAAGACTCGCGCGCACCCGATGTTTTACATCTTGGAGAGCGACCGCAATGGCGGACACAGTGCTGATGCCTTGCTCGGCGGTCGTCCGCACGGCGTCGACTAGGTAGATCAACCAAGCTTCCCATGCGTTGGGCGAGTCGTTCGAATCACGAACGTCTTGGAGCAGACGATAGTAGTCGCTCTTGCTGCGGAGGATTTCGCGCGAAAGGTAAAGAATAGGTGTGTTGAGGAGGTTGTCGAGCACCAGCATCAGCACGTTGAGGATGCGACCAGTGCGGCCGTTGCCGTCGTAGAAGGGGTGGATGCTTTCGAACTGATGGTGCGCAACGGCCATGCGGATCAGCGGATCGAGCCGGGCATTGGTGCTTTGGTGGATGAACTTTTCGAAATCGCCCATCAGGGCGGCAATGGCGGACGGGTCCGGAGGGGTATAGACGACGCGGCCGGCGGAGTCTCTGAGCGCGGTACCTGGCACTTTGCGAAAGCCGGCCTTCGCCGGTTCGAGGGCGGCCTGAATCTGCACGATGGTGCTCGTGGCCAGCACCTTGCGCTCTCCGAGGTGAGTGTAGCCGAGACGTAAGGCTTGTGCGTAGCGGTCGACCTCTTTAGCGGACAGGCTCGCCGTGTCGACTACCGCGTGAGCTTTGAACAGCTCGTCGTGCGTGGTCACGATGTTTTCTATCGCGGAGCTGTCCTTTGCCTCTTGGAGCGCGAGGGCATTGATGAGGATCGCGTCGTTGGGAATGGACGCCGCTAAGCCCTTGAGCTCACCCAGTGCGCGGCTCGCTTGCGCAACCACTCTCAAGACCGCGTTGGTCTCGATCTTCGTAAGGTCGACGTTAGCTAGAGAGCGCAGCGCTGGGGCCATCCAGCTCAGATTCTATACATGTCGGAGGCGATATGTATGCGAATATGCATTTTTGTATACAGATTTGTACCACTGCGCCCTGAACCGCTGTTCACCGCGTTGATGCGTCACCCACAAACAAAAACGGCCGGTTACCGCCAACGCAAGTAACCGACCGTGATTGTTTAGGTAGCGGGGCCTGGATTTGAACCAGGGACCTTCGGGTTATGAGCCCGACGAGCTACCAGGCTGCTCCACCCCGCAACGAAGTGGGCGCCCGTGTAGTCCCTGCATGGGTCGAGTGTCAAGAAGTGCTTGAGGGGTCATGCGCAATTGGCTCTCCCGGGCCAATAGCGCGGATCTAGCCGGAAATTCGTTCCTGGACCCACCCGCTGCTACACTCGCGGGACCCCAGGTCTCGAGGACAGCGGTGACTGAGATAACCCGGACGCAAGATCCGCGCGCCGATCGTCGACCGATCGAGGCGACGCCGCTCGGGTTCACGCTCAGCTTCGTGGCGGGGAAGGGTCTGCTCACGACGCGGGACCTGAAGCTCGGGCCGTTCGACATCAAGGTGCTCGAGCTCGAGATCCCGCACATCAAATTTCCCTTCGACGTCACCGGCGGCGCGGAGAAGTTCAAGACGCGGCGGTGCGAGCTCAAGCATCTCACGGTCGCGCTCTCGGGCGAGGCCATCGCGGAGCTCATCCACGCCGCCGACGCCAGCGCGCACGGCTTCCACGAGCTCAAGAGCGCGATGCGCGATGGCCACATCGAGCTCGCCGGGCGCATTCAAGGTGGCGACCACGCGGCTGACTTCACGATGCGCGCCGCGCTCTTGCCGCGCGCGCTCGATGAGCTGGCTCTCGTCTTCTACGACACGCGGGTCTACGGCGTGCTGCCGATTCCGTCGGCGCTCATTCCCACCATGCTGCGGCGCGCTCTCGATGTGCCGTTCCTCGCGCCGACGGTGGGCGGCGAGCGAGCCAGCACCTGGATCGTCAAGCCCGCCGAGCAGTTCGTCCGCAACATCATGCCGCAGCTCGGCTGGAAGGTGCCGGACACCAGCAAGGTCGCTATCGCGGAGGCCCAATTCAATCGCGGGCAGCTCATCGTCGCCATCGGTCCGCAAGGCGAGCCGTCGCAGAAGCAAGTGCATGAGCACCTGCCGCCGACCGACGCCGCGCTCGTGCACGAAGGCGCGTCCCTCTTCGACGAAGCCGAGCTCCTGCTCTCCGAAGGTCAGCTCATGGAGAGCCATGAGCTTTATCGCACGGCGCTCGACGACGATCGCGGCGGCAAGTTCGTGCGCGACCGACTCCTGCAAATCGGCGCCGCTCTCCCTGATCTTGCGCTCGAGACCAAGCAGCTCGCCGAGGAGATCCTCGCGAAGACGCCGGGCGACGTGCAGTCGCTCCTCGCGCTCGGCGCCATCGCTCTGCGCGACCGTGCCTTCGGCGACGCCGCGAGTCGCTTCGACAAGCTCAGCGAGCAATCGCGGGATGGCAAGGAGCGCTTCGACGCCGTGGCTGGTGAGCTGGCCAGTGCCGCGGCGGCGGCACCCATCGACAGAGAAGCCGCGATCGCCGGTTACGAGCGCGCGGCGGCGCGTGCGCGTGACTCCGTCGTAGCGTACCGCGCCTTGTTCGAGCTGCGCAGCGCCGCCGGTGAGTGGGACAAGGCCGCTAAAGCGGGCGACAGGCTCACTCGGCTCGAACGCGATCCGAAGCGCCGTGCCACGATCTACAAACAGTTGGGACACCTCGCTCGCTCGCATCTCAACGATCTGAAGAAAGCACGCATTTACTTCGAGCGCGCTCTCAAGCTCGCCGCGGATGATGCCGAGTCACTCGAGGGCCTCGCCGAGACCTACGCCGCGAGGGGCGAGCCGGCGCGTGCCGCGAGCTACCTCGCGCGACTCGCCGAACAAGCCGAGCAATCCGGCGACCTCAATCGCATCGTTACGCTCAATCTGAGGCTCGGCGACATCTGGGAGAAATGGCTCGGCGATACCGAGAGCGCCGCCGCCCGTTACCTGCGCGTCCTCGACGCCAAGCCGCGCGACCGCGTTGCACGCCTGAGGCTTGCCGAGCTCGCCGAACGCACCGGCGACGTGCCCAAAGCGCGCTTGATGCTCGAAGAGATCGTCGGGCTCGAAGAAGAGGCGACCGATCCGACGCTCGTCCGCGAGATCGCCGTCGCGTACACGCGCCTCGCCCGTATCGTCATCAACTCCGAGGGCATGACCGCCGAGGCCATCGCGAGTCTCGAGCGCGCCGTCGAGCTCGACCCGAACTTGCGAGAGGCCCGCGATCAGCTCGCGACCGTCCTGCGCGAGCGCAGTGAGTGGCAGAAGCTCGTCGACCTCCTCGCTTCCGCTGCTCGCGTCACGGACGATCGACTCGAGGCCAAGCGCGCCCGGCTCGATGCCGCGCGACTCGAGCTCACCAAGCGCAACGACCCGCACGCGGCGCAGGGCTTCCTCGAGACCATCCTCGACGACACGCCCGACGACGCCGAGACGCTCGATCTACTCCTGCCGATTCTGCGCGAGCAAAACGACTACGCCGGCATCATGGAGCGCGTCACGCACGCCGCCGAGGCGACCCTCGAGCCCGTCCGCAGAGCCGCGTACCTGCTCGACCTCGCCCGTGCCCGCGATGCGCTCGGCATGGATCCCGAGTCGCGCCGCCGCGCGCTCGAAGACGCGCTCGACGCCAACCCCTATCTGTTCGAGGCCGCCGAGACCCTCGTGCAGCTACTCGAGGACTACGACGACTACGAGCGTCTCGTGAAAGCGCTGGGGCGGGTCGCCGTCGCCACCACGTCGCCCGACGTACGCGCCGATGCGCTGCTCCGCCAAGGCAGACTGCTCTGGCAACAGCTCAAGCGCCCGCAAGACGCCGAAGCCGCGTTGCGCGAGGCGGTTCGCCTGGAGCCCGGCAACTTCTCCACCTGGACCGCGCTGTCACGTCTGCTCGAAAGCATCGGCAAGATGGACGAGGCGCGCGACGTCATGGCGCAGTCGCTCCTCGAAGCCGAGCGGCGCAGCGTCAATCGGGGCCCGCTGCACGAGCGGCTCGCCGAGCTGGCGCGCGCGCGAGACGATGACGAAGAAGAAGCGCGTGAGCTGCTGCTCGCCGTCGAGGCCGGTATCCGTGGCCAGAAGATCAGCGATCGTCTCGTCACCGTGCTCAGCCACCTCGGCCGCATCAAGGAGGCCGCGACGCTCCTCGAGGAGTGGGCAAGCGAAGCCGGCCTTCCCCCCCGCGATGCCGAGATGTTCCTCTTCAAGTCGGCGGACCTGCGCCGCAGTCTCGGGGAGACCGACCGCGCCGGCGTCCTCTATCGCGACCTACTCGAAAAGCGTGGCGAAGCCGCGCTGCCGTCGGCGCGCGCTCTCGAGAAGATCGCCGAGACCAGCGCCGACTGGGACACCGTCGCGACGACGCTCGCCTATCAGCTCGAGGTCGAGAAACCCGAGCACCACGTGCCCTTGCTCACGCGCATGGCGCACGCCCAGGCGCAGCGACAGGACTGGGTCCAGCTCGAGAGCTTCTCGGAGAAGCTCGTCGCCCTCGATGATCGCTCGGTACCGGGGCGCTGGCACCTCTCGCAGTGCTTGCTGCGCGTCGAGAACTTCCACGAGTCGCTCTTCAACCTCCAGATGCTCGTTCTCGAAGGCGCGCGCGAGACGCAACACGAGAGCATGCGCAAGGAGGCTTACGTCTTGGGTGCGGCGTTGGCGCTCGAGATCGACGAGTCGCAGCTCCCCGAGCTCCACAAGGCTTTCGCCGAAGAGTTTCCAGACGAGTCTCCGACGACGCTCACCACTCCCTTCGGCGTCATGCTGGCCCACGCCGGCGAGTGGACGCGCCTGCTTGCCCTGCGGCGGGTTCAGCTCGAGCGGGCCGAAGGCGCACGCGCGACGGCCCTCAAGCGCGAGATCGCGACCGTGTTGCACGAGCGCTTGGGACGCAGCGACGCGGCGATTCCCTTCTATCAAGACGTCATCGCCAGCGAGCCCGACGACATGCGGTCGCGTGACGCCGTCGTCGATGTCTTCGAGAAGCTCGGCCGCTGGGGGGACCTCGCCAGCACCTTGTTCGCTCTGAGTCAGATTGTCCTCGATAACGGACAAGCGATGGACTACGGTCTGCGAAGCGTTCAGGTCTACGCCGACCGTCTGCACGACAAGGAGACCGGGGCGCAGGTCTTGCGCGCGCTCATCGGTCAGGCGGGCCTCGATCCCGACAACGAGCGGTTGACGCGGCTGCTGCGAGAGCTCGAGCTGCATGCCGAGCTTGCCCACGTCCTGTCGATGTCGCTCGAGAAGGAGCCGAGCCCGGACGACGGGCGCCTCGCCGAGCTCGTCGAGATGATCGAAGGTCCGCTCGATCAGGCCGACACCGCCCTCGATTGGGCGCAGCGCTACGTGGCGCTGTTCCCCGAGTCCGATGAGCCGCGGGGCTTGGTCGCGGATCTCTTGCAGCGTCATGAGCACCTGGGCGATCTGCGCGCCTGGCTCGAACGTTGGGCGAAGGAGCGTGAGGGCGAGGAGCGCGCTCCCGTGCTCGCGCGTCTGGCCGAATACCTGCGCTCGCAGGGCAAGGACAGCGACGCGCTCACGGTCCTCGAAGCCGCGGCCGAATACGATCCACGCAACCTCGATCTGCTGCAGCGCTTGGTCGACCGCACGACCGCGGCCGGCAATTGGCCGCGCGCCGCGCATTGGCTCGAGCAGCTGGCGCTCGCCGTCGACGACACCATCGCGCGCGATCTCCATCTGCGACGTCTCGTCGAGGTCGCGACCGACTACGCCGACGATGCGAAGATTGCCATCCGTGCCTTGCTCGCGCTCTCCGAGCGCACCGCGGAAGAAGAAGGGCACCTCGCCGAGCTGTGGATCGCGACCGGTGACGTTGCGGGTATCAAGCAGGCCTTCGATATCGTCATGGAGCTCTCGACCAAGCAGCTCCTCAGCGCCGCGCGTCACCTCGCCGAAGCGGACGACCATGCCGCGGCCCGTACGCTCATCGATATCGCCATCGAGCGCGGTGACGACACCCAGGGTTGGGCGCTCGCCGACGAGCTGTGGACGGTCCCGAGCGCGCGCATCGAGCTGGCTAACTGGCGCTTGCAGGCCGCCGACCGCGACGCGCGCGGCAATGTGGCCGCCGCGCTTCGCGTCGAGGCTTACACGACGCTGATCGCCGCGCATGAACAGGTCGACGATGACGACGTGCGCAAGGCGTTCGACGGCGTCGATCTCACCGACCTGCGGGTGACTTGGGGCGCCTTCCAACTTTCTCGCGCGATTCAAGATCGGCAGTGGGAAGCCCGGGCCGCCGCGGCGCTCGACCAGCTGCTCGACAAAGGCGACGAGCGCCTGCCCGATGTCGTGAACGCGCGCGCCCGCATCGCCCTCGCGATCGGCGAGGCTGCTGAAGCGGTCACGCATGCGCGCAAGCTCGTCGACTTGGGTGACCCGCGCGGTGAACGCCTGCTCGACGATGCGCTCGAGAGGAGCGGTGACATCGACGGGCTCGTCGCGACCCTGACCGCGCGAGCGGAGAGTCGGTCGCCTCACGACGCCGCGAGCCTTTGGACGCGCATCGCCCGCATCGAGATCGACCGGGAAGACGCGGCCGCGGCGCTCATCGCCCTCGAGCGTGTCCACGATGATGAGCGTGACCTCGGTTGGGGCCGCTTGATGTACGACGTCGCGACCGGCCTGGGTGACGTAGCCCGGCGCGTGGACAGTGCCCGCACCATCGCTCGCTTCACCTCCGACGAAGAGCAACGCGCCGATTGGCTGCGTACCACCGCGCGTCTCGCATGGTGGGAGACGGGCGACGAGAGCCAAGGCATCGAAGCCCTCAAGGAAGCGCAGCTCGCATCACCCGAGGAGCCGGAAGTCGCGCTCGACCGCGCCAACGCGAGCATCGCCGCCGGCAACGC
Organism: Myxococcota bacterium; assembly: GCA_041288095.1. Taxonomy (GTDB): domain Bacteria; phylum Myxococcota; class XYA12-FULL-58-9; order XYA12-FULL-58-9; family JALHOP01; genus JALHOP01. The sequence continues at coordinate 51,625 of JBGGMJ010000112.1, read as the reverse complement.
CAAGCAAGCGCGTCGCGACCTACTCGAGGGTCTCGCCGTTCATTCCGGCGAAGAGACCGTCGGCCTTTGGCTACGACTCGCCGATGTCGAAGAGGCGGGCGGCAACCGGGAAGAGGCGACGCGTGCGCTCGAGCGGGCAACGCAGGTCGCGCCCGATGACGTGAAGCTGCTCATGTCGATCGCGGAGCGTGCCGAGCGCGTCATGGCGTCGGACCTCGCGCTCGCCGCGCTGGCCAAGTCCATGCGCCTCGACGGTCAATACGAAGACGCCTACCTCGCGGCGCTCATACGCACGCAGCACTGGGAGAAAGCAGTCATCGTCCTGCAGGGCCGCGCCGAAGAGCTCGGTGGCCTCGAGGCCGCGCGTCGCTATGCCGACGCGGCGGACCTGGCGGCGGACCAGCTCGGTGACGCACCGCGCGCGTTGCAGCTGCTGCAGATGGCCGCGACGCTCGATGAGAGCGAGCCAACCCTGCGCAAGGCGCTTGCCCTCGCCGGCAAGCTCGAGCGGCCCGCTGTCGTCGTCGATCTGGCGGAGCGGCTCGACGACGTGATCGGTCCGGATGCCGCTGATGCGCTCGAGATCGCGCGCACCCGCGTCACGGCGCTCGACGCGCTGGGCCGCGAAGACGAGACCGCCGCGCTGCGCCAACGTTTGGTCGAAGGCGAGCGAGGTGGCGCGAGTGATCATCTCGTGCTGGCGCGGCTCCTCGAGCCGACCGCGCCCGATCGCGCCGCGCGCCACTTGCGTTCGGCGGCGCTCGAGCCCGAGCTCGCGAGCCAACCCGAGCTCCTCGTCAAAGCCGCCTCGCTCTTCACGCGCACGGGCGACACCGAGGAGGCGCGCCCACTCATCAGCGAAGCGCTCGAGCGCGGTATCGACACCATCGAGACCCACACGCTGGCGGCCGAGCTTCTGACTGGCGAAGCGCGCCTGCGGTCGCTCGCTCGGCTCATCGCCGAGAGCGCGGACAGCCAATGGGCCAACGAGCGCCGTGCGCGCACCAGGCTCGAGCTTGCGCAATGGTACGCCGGCAGCAACGCCCTCGAGGAAGCACGTCTGTCCCTCGTCGATGCCGCCCAATACGGCAAGCCCGCTGGGTGGGTGCGCGCGCTCGAAGGCGTGTTGCAGCAACAAGGCAACGAGATCGAGCTCGCGGGGTTGTGGCTCGAGGAAGCGCCCGGCGAAGCCGCCGATTGGTCGGAGATCGAGCGCAACGCACGCGTGCAACGCGCCGCGAGCATCTACCACGACGCTCACGACGACGCGGGTGAGTATCGCGCCCTCGAGCTGCTCTCGCGCTTCTCGCCCGACGACGACGCCCTCCGCGAGCGGCTCATGGAAGTCGTCGCCAAGCTCGGCGACGTCGATGACTTCGTCCGCCGTGTCGAGCATCAGCTCACCGCCGCGATGACGCCGGGCGCGCGCGCCGAGGTCGTCATGCGCTACGCCAGCGTGCTCGACGAACGCTTCGACCGTGGCGAGCGCGCCATCGAGCTCACGCTTGCCGCCTTCGCGGAGATGCCCTCGCTCGAGCTGGCGCGGCTATTGCGCAAGCTCATGACTCGGCACGGACGCGGCACGGAGCTGGCCCGGACGCTCCACGAACGCGGCGCCGTTTTACCGACTCCCGACGACCGTCCGCTATTGCAGCTCGCGGTCGAGGTCGCCCGCGGCGAGGACGACGCGCTCACGTACGCCATCACACGTGACCTGCACGGCCGCTATCCCGACGACGAGGCGGCACGCGATTTCGTCATCACCTACGCCACCGACAACGCGAAGTACGACGACCTCGTACCGATCCTCCGCACCAGCGCGGCCGCCGCGCCTGACGCCGAGCAGGCATTCGACTACTTGCTGCGCGCGGCCGACGCCGCTCGCGACCATCTGAATGACGAGGCGCTCGAGGTGCAGCTCCTCGACATGGCGCTGGGCGCGATGCCCGGCAACTCGGTGGTGACCGAGCGACTCTTCGAGCTGCGCCTGAAGCGCATCGAGCTCGAGCAGGCTCTGGTCACGTTGAAGGGCGAAGGTTGGCAGCCCGAGGCCGAGATGCGAAGCGGCCTCAAGCTCATCGAATCGCTCCGCGGGGTGGGCAGCACCGGCGACGCCGAGCAGCTCGCCCAGTGGCTTGCCCAGCGTCATCCAGACACCAGCTTCGCGGCCGGGGTGCGGCTGACGAAAGCGCGTGCCGAAGGCGACCGCGAGGCGGTGCTCCGCGAGGTCGAGGCACGGCTCGCGAACGTTCACGACTTCCAGGGCAAAGAGTGGCTGGCATTGCATGCCGAGGCCGGCGAAGCCGCGATGGCGCTCGGTGATCCGCAGCAAGCGCTCCGCCACTTCATCAGCGCCATCGACACGCCGGACCCGTCGCCCGACGCCCTACGACGCGCCTACCAGCTTGCCTTCGAGCTCGGTGACGACAATCGCGCGGTCTTCGTCGTCCAGTCCGCCGCCAATGTGCGCGAGCAGATCCTGACGCGAGCGACTTCGTCGCGCGGCAGCGAGCGCCTCGATTGGCTCTACCTCTTGGGCCAAGCTCACGAGGCGGCGAGTGAGCCCGATCCCGCGATCGAAGCCTACCGTCAGGCCGTGAGCGTTGGTGACGGACCAGTGCACGAGCGCGCCTTCGAGGCGCTCGAGCACCTCTACCGAAAACGCGGCGAGTGGCAGCTCGTCGCCGACATGCACGACGAGCGAGCGCGGCGCGCCAAGGACTCGTCCGACAAAGCGGACAGCCTCTATCGCAAAGCCCAGATCTGGAAGGAATACCTCTTCGACGAAGACGGTGCCGAGACCGCGCTCGAGCAAGCACTCGCCGAAGACCCCGAGCATCCAGGCGCGCAGCTCGAGCTCGGCTTGCTCGCCTACGCTCGCCGCAAGTACGAGCGCGCACTGCCGTTGCTCAAGGCTCAGCTCGATGCCCGCGGCGACAACGCTCCTATCGAACAGTGGCTTGCGCTCCTGGAGACGCTCAAGGAGACCGGCGACGACGCGGGGGCGCTCACCGTGGCCACGCGCATCGCCGAGCGCGACCCAACGCGGGTCGACGCTCGTGTGGCGCGCGCCGAGCTCCTCGAGAAGACCGGCGACGTGGAGGCTGCCGCGGACGAGTGGCACCGCTATCTCGACAGCGTCAGCAGCGACGCCGACCCGATGATGATCGCGGGTGTGCACGAGAGGCTCGCGCGCCACGCCCTGCGCCACCTCGACCGCCGCCAGGCGATGGCGCACTACGAGGCGGCGTACCAGCTCACACCCGAGTCGCTGACGGTCATCCGCGGGATGCGGTCGTTGCACGAAGCCGACGGCAGCTTCGCCGACGCGGTTGCCTTGCGAGCTCGCGAGCTCGCGCTTGCGACGGATGTGTCGGAGCAGCTCGAACAGCATCGCGCGCTCGCAAGCACGTATCGCGAGCACTTGAACGACCAAGCTCGCGCCGCCAAGCACCTCGAGAAGGCGCACGAGATCGACCCGAACGACATCGGGCTATCGCGAGAGCTGTTCGCGGTCTACGACGCCACCAAGCAAGGGACGAAGCTCGCGCTCGTCGGCGAGCGTCTCATCACCAATGCGCCCGAAGGTACACTCGATGCCGCCTTCTACGGCCGCTTGTCGCGCGCCTACGAAGAAGACGTCGGAGATCCCGAGCGCGCCAAGGCACTGATCGCCAAAGCGGTCGAGATGGCGCCACAGTCACGCGAGCTTCGCGAGACGTTCCTGCGCTTGGCGCTGGCGACCGGCGACTACGCGATCTGGGCGCCGCTCGAAGAGCAGAACATCGAGCAGATCGAAGACACCCAAGAGCGCGCCCGCCGCTACCAAGTGCTCGCCGACGTCGTGGGTCGCGAGCTCAAGACCCCCGCGAAGGCGGCGGCGCTCATGCTCAAAGCGCGTGAGCTCGATCCGACCGACGCCACCATGACGCGGCGACTCGCCGACACTTACGCGCTGGACGCCACGAGCTACGGACAGGCGGCGGAGCTGTACGCGACGTTGCTCGATGCCGATCCGCTCAATCTCGATCTGCTCAAGATCTCGGCGCGCCTCTCGGGCCAGATTGGCGACACCGACCGAGCCTACGGCTACTACGCCGCGCTCCTCGTGCTCGCGCCGAACGATGCCGAGGGCAAGCGCTTCGTCACGGCCTGTCGCAACGCCATGCCGCCGGGCCCGCAGCGCGCGCTCACCGACGCGGACCGAGCTCAGGGCCTCGTTCATCCCGAACAGCTCGGCACGGTCGAAGAGCTGTTCGCGCCGCTCGCCCGTTTCGCCGAGCTGACTCACCCGGGCAACTTGAAGCTCCGAGGCGTCGACGAGCGCGATTTGCTGGCGCCGACGGATGAGCGCGTGAAGTGGCTCACGAAGGTGCTCGAGCCTCTCGGTCTGCAACAAGTCGGCCTCTATTTGTGGCGCGGCGGCGGCTTCGCCTGCGAGGCCGAGCTCGTCGCGACTCCCACCATCTTGCTGGGCTCGACTCTCGCGAGCGATGCCTCGCAGCGCCAGCGAGCCTTCTTGGTGGCGCGTGCCGCCGAGCTCTATCGGAGCGGCCACACGCTTTGTGAGCGCCTGCCGCCGATGGAGCTCGAAGCTCTCGCGGCCGCGTTGTGCATGGCACTCATTCCGGGCGCGACGCCTCCGGGGTCCGGTCCGTCGAGCGGCGCCTGGGCGAACATCATCGGGCAGCCCATGACCGAGCAGATCCGCGCGGCGCTGCGGGACCGCGCCAAGACCTATATGAACCGCTACGGCGAGCTCGACCTCGGCAAGTGGCGACGCGCCTGCCTCGCGACGGCGGGCCGCTCGGCGCTGCTGCTCTCGTGCGACGTCGAGGACGCCATCGCGGCGGTGTTGCGGCTGCGCGGCTTCGACGACGTTCGCGACGACCAGCGCGCCGCGGTGCTGCTCGAGAGCCCGGAAGCCCTCGACCTCTTCCGCTTCTCGCTCTCCGACAACTACTTCAAGCTCCGTGAAGCGCTGGGTATGGCGCTGCGCCGGGCCAAATAAGCACGCCTACTGCGTCAGCGCGGCCAACGCACCCTGGCCCAAGATGCCGGCTGGGTCGAATCGCTTCTTCATGTCCGCGAAAGCACGCAGGCGCTCGTCTCCGTATTGCGCGACGAGGTCCGCCCGGGTCGGTGGGGGAGCGTACGGCAAGTAGACCTTCGCGCCCATCGCCAGGAGCTCGGTCATGAGCTGACGATTCGCGGCGAGCATCCGCATGTGGGCGTCGCTGCCGGGCGCCGCCGCTTGCTTGTTCAACCGTAGCTGGAAGGCGTGCGAGCTGGCGGGCTTGGCGAGCAGTGGGGCGCCGAACTTCGAGGCGTCATGGAACGACGCGTTGATGCGCTGGATCCCCAACGTCATCTCGGGATCCTTCAAGATGCGCTCGAGGAGCGCCGGCGCGGCGTCCGCTGGAACGGAGAACGACATGTTGGGATGCGGGAGCAGGACGTCGCCGTTGCGCTCGCTCGCTTGGTAGCTCGCTGTGTTGCGGTCGAGATACTGGAAGTACGTGGTGCTTGGGCCCACGACTGGCGGGTCGAAGGCGGTGTCGATGACGCGACCCTGCCAGCCGTCCGCCGTCTTCACCAGCGAGCCGGTCACGGCTGCCTCGTTGGCGAGGGTCTTCTCGCGTAGGGTAGCGAGCCACTCGCCCGGGGTGGTGGTCGTGATCGCCGTCGCGGTGACCTTCGGCGCCGGAATGAGCTTCAGCCGCGCCCGCACGATGACGCCGCACTGACCCATGCCCGCGCGCACGGCGTCGAACAGGTCGCGATTGCGGAACGGTGAGCAGACGACGCGGTCGCCGCGGCCGGTCACCACTTCGAGCTCGACCAGGTTGTCGACCAGGGCACCATGCCTGTGGCTGGTCTCGCCCTGACCGCCGACGCTGAGCATGCCACCGACCGTCAGGGTCACACCGACATCGGGTACGACCGGCGGCGTGAGTCCGCGCTGCAACGCGAGCTTGGCGACGTCGAGCCATAAGGCGCCGGGCTGCGCGTCGATGGTGTTTGGTCCCGACCAACGAATGCCATTGAGGTCACGCGTGTCGATGACCACGCCGCCAGCGATCTGCGCTTGGCCGTAGACCGAGTGCCCGCGACCGCGGACAGTGACGGGCAGCTTCTCCGCCGCCGCGTGCTGGATGAGCTTTTCGATCTCGCCGACGCACTTCGGGAAGAGCACGCCCAAGGGGTATTGGCTGACCGAACGACCGTAGTCGGTGGACGCGCCACTGCGGTGGGCTTCGGACCTCGAATAGAGAGCTTGGGGGCTAGCCATGGCCCCCGTTATCGACGGCGGTTATCGGCTAGTGCAGCGTGTCGTCGTGCTTGGGTGGCACGATGTACAAGCCGCTGCGGATCCGGGGCCGGTTTCGCCGGGAAAACCCTCGTCCAAACCAGCGGTTAGGCCGCCATTTGCCGGTCACCAAGAGGTAGCCCATGGCGAGGCCGGCGAGCGACATCGACAGAGCCGCGGCGCCGTCGTCGAGGATACCGATGACCAGACGGAACGACAGAAACGCGATGATCGCCGTCCTGACCCGCACCGGCAACACGAACCCCATGAGGATGTTCGAGTTGGGATTGTTGAGCGCCAGCGCCATCATCATGGCGTCGCTCGCCGGCCCCAGGGCCTCGCCGATGGTGACGTCCTGGATGATGCCGCTTGCGTTGATCAGCAGGTTCAAGGGGAGGGCGAGGAAGCCGGCGCCGAGCGATGACCACGCAAAGAAACGGACGAAGTCGCGCGTGCCGTAGGTCGCCTCGAACCAGCGCGCCATGAAGAAGAAGTAGATGAGGCCGAATACGAGGTTGCGACCGCCGTAGTAGAAGAACGAATAGGTGACGATGCGCCAGAGCTGCAGGTGCAGGATCGCCGGTACGTCGTAGACGACCAGGCTCAAGCCGTGGAATCGCGACTCGGTGAGCTGGAACACGATCGTCAGGACGGCCGTGGCGATCATGATCGCCTTGGTCGCGGGGCCGATCGCCATGTCTCTCACGGGGGACCTCCGAACGGCGCCGGCGCCGTACCTTCTCCAGTCTCGGTGTTTCGGGCGCGGGTTTTCAAGTCCTCATCGGTAAGGGTGCTCTCCGCGCGAGGGGGCCGAGGCGGGCCATCGGCACCGCACCAGCAAGAGGATAGCGCGAACAAGACGATTAGGAGAGCGGCGCGATTCATAGCAGGCAAAGTGTGATGTCGTCGGCGGCACTGGCAAGTGCGAGCGGAGGGACTCGAACCCTCACGAGTTACCTCACTGGAACCTAAATCCAGCGCGTCTGCCAATTCCGCCACGCTCGCGTGGCAGCTGCGTCTGTATCGCGCCGCGAGCCGGACGTCCATTGGTCCTCGTCCCGACCCTCCCTGTTGGGGTATTTCGGAAATCGCAGCGGAAAGTGGGCACAGCGCATGGGCTTCTCGAGGCCTTGCCTCGCGTTGTTTTTGAGCGTCGTCTTCGCGTGTGGCATTGCGCCGCCGGAGAAACCGGGCCGGCCGAAGGCGCCCCCAGCGCCCCCGAGCGAGCAGCGGCCACCGCCCGAGCTGCAAGGGGCGTGTTTTTCGGATTCGGGGATCGATCCCGGCGCGGGCATCAGTGCCGCCATCATCGAGCCACCAGCGGGGACGCGCACGATCGAGCGCCTCGAGCCCATGCCGTTCATCATCAGCGGTGCCGATCTGGACGACATGGTCACGGTCTGCGGCTGTCGCGAAGGCGAGTCGGAGTGTGCCCTCGATCAGTGGCTCGAGATCACCGATCCCGTCGCCTTCGGTTGGACCCTCATTGGGCCAGGACGTCTGCGCAACAGCGCTGGCCCGTCGATCATCTACGAGCCGCCGGAAGCGCTGCCGAGCAACCCCACGCTGGTCCGCATCATGGCCGAGATCGCGGACAGTCGCGGCAACGACACATCGGCTCTCGTCGAGTTCCGGCTGACGTTCGAGACGTTGGCCGCGGCTTGCGGCTACACGCTGCACATTCGCACCATCGTCATCACCGACCCTGGCGCCATGGATGACGGTGGTTTTCCGTATGACGAGGAGTGCGGTTGCGGCCACCACAAGCACGCCTGGCTCCGCGATCCGGCTCTCGACCACGGCCCAGTGATTCCCCCGTACGTGTGCGCGGGCGAGCGCTACATCTTCAACGCGGCCGGCATCGATAACGATCGCTACTCGTTCAGCTGCAAAGGACCATGCGGCGACAGCGCCATGAGCATGGAAATCCCGGACGAGGTGCATCACACGTTCGGCGCGTTGCGCGGTTCGTATCCCGATCACCATGGCAACCCGACCACGCCTGGATGGACTTCGACCGCCATCTACGTCGCGCCCAAGAAGCCGGGGGTCGAGCAAATCACCATCCGCACCCGTGACTCGCTGCTGCAGGCCATCGATCAGGACAAGTCCAAGAAGATCGAGATCAAAGTCATCGCCATCGATCTCGACATCGACAGCGACAACACGGTGCGCCCCGACGACGACGGCCGCCAAGGCGGACCAGAGCGCGACGACATCGAGGATCTGATCGAAAACGATCTCTGTAGAGACGGGAAGATCGTGCCGGTGAACCTCGGCGACGAGGACGACGACTGCGTGCCCGATTGGGCTGACGGCATCGACAAGGACAATCAGCTCGCGCCTGACGCGAGCGCGGCCTTCGTGCCCATGGTCCTAGAGCTACCCGATCCGATCGACCTCGACAAAGCGACGGTGACGTTCGAGTACGAAGCCTCCGATCCGGGAGCGTTGACCGCGAGCTATTCGACGTCGGGTCCGCCGCGGCACACACCAGCGTCTGGGCGGCTGAGGGTTTGGAGCAAGAACGGAGAGGCCGAGCGCCTCGTCCAACCTCTCGACCTGAACGGTGACTACGTCGCTCCGGGGCGTGAGTACGTACCGTCCAAGCATTTCCCCGGCGGCGGGCGCGTCACGACGTTTTACGTCGAGGGGATCCAGCCGAGCGATTCGCAGGCTGATCTCCAGATTCGCGCCATCGTGCGACCCGAGCCTGGAGCGCCGACTTGCTCCGACGCTCTACGAGTCACCGACGTGCGTGTGGCCCGTCTCGACGGTGACACCGATCGTGAAACGTTGCCGGCGGTCGCGACGCAAACGCGCCCCCTCATCGAGCTCGATCCCATTCCCCAATCGTCGGTGCAGGTCCTCGACGAGGACCGCGCCTCCGTCCACCTTCGCGGACGCGTGCTGGACCGGCTCTCGGACTTGGTGCCCGGCAACGGCGCCAACATCGACCACGTTTACGATCTCGACGACCCGGAGACGCACCTCGCGCTTACGCACGTTCGCCCGACGCCAGGGACACGCCTGCGTCCGTATCCGTATGTGGGCGAGCTCGACCGACCTCTCACTTTCCAGCTCGAAGAGCCGAGCACCACCATCTTCTTGCGCACCAGTCCGAATCTCATCGGTCTCGAAGGTGAAACCCCTTTCACGGTGCGCGCCCATGTCGACGAAGGCGTTGCCAACGACCCCGACGACGACACGTGGGTGGTCGATGGCGTCGACATCGGTGAGCCGGCTCCGCGTGGCTGCTTCGACCCTGGTTTTGCGCGTGTCACCGACGCACGCGGCAACAAGGGGCCGTTCTACATCGCCGACAAGGACTTCGAGCTCGAGCCCGAGGGTTCGACGTCACGCGTCGTCATGGCCATCGGCACACCGACAGGCATTGCTTATGCGCCGACCGTCGTCTCCAAGTTCGTCACCAAGGAGCCGTTCGTCGTCATCAGCAAAGACGCGCGTGTTCCCGACCGGCATCTCGTCGTTCGCAAGCGGGGCGAGCGAGCCCACTGGCGCTACGACAAGGTCGCGGGCACCTGGCCAGGTACGACCATCGATCTCGACGTCGACGCCAACCACGACGACAGCATCGATGACGACGACGAGAACGAGGAAGATCTCTCGACCGGCGCGGGTGCCTTCCTCAACGGCGACGACGACGACCTCGACCACACCCCGGACAACCAGGACGACGAGGTCAACGGCCCCGAGGACGAGAAGGACCTGGTGAACCTCGTCCTGCGCGCACCGCAGGACGTCGCCGACACCGCTTGGGGCGAGCTGCGTGTCCGCCAACGCGGAACGGGGCGGGTGCGCGTCTTCGCCAAGCAAGGCGGCGCCTGGGTGAGCATCCTCGAGCCCAACGCAAGCGAGAGCCGTGACCTCTGGTCGGACGTGCGTACCGCCGATCTCGAGCTCGCCGTCGAAGGTGTCACCAAGGGCTCGGTGATTCTCGAGGCCAAACAGACCCCGTGCGCCGCGGAATGCAGCGATGAGATCGTCTTGCGGGTCGTCGGCTGGACGCTCGAGCTCGTCGCGGGAGAGCCCCAGGTCGATGCGTACGATCGTTCGGGAGTGGTCGAGGTCGCCGCCGACAACGTCGCGTTCGACGCCGACGGCGGCGAGGTGGAGCTCGCGGTCAATCTCGTCGCCCTGCTGCGGCCAGATGTCGCCTTGCCAAGTCGCGTCTTGCCCGATGACCTGACGGTCGATTGGGAAGTGCGGGGCCCGGGCTCGCCGCAACTCTGGTCCGGTTTCTCCGCCGGCAACGGTAGTACGCGCTTGGACGACCATCCGGTGAAGGGCGCGGAGTCGCTCGCGATCCTCTCCTTCTGGCACGCCATCGCGGGTGGTAAGTCCGCCAAAGCGGGCGACACGTTCGACGTTACCGTGAGAGCCGTGGCGGGGGATGGTCAGCGTTTGACCGCGTCGCTCGCGGTACGCGTCGTCCCGGGCTCGAAGACCTATCACGTCACCAACCCGACACAGCCATTCAGGCCCGGGAGCCTCTGGGGCAGGCCGCTTTCCGATGTACGCCGAGATTGGGGCGCGAGCCGCTTCATTGCTCCCGTCGGCTCGGCTGAGGAAGCGACGATCGACGTCTACATGTTCGACCGGTTTCTCAATCCACTCGAACAAGGACGCGAGGTTAGCTGGAGCATCGAAGGCAGTGGGTTCTTGGGCGCGACCTTCGACCCGAACCAGCCCGATGACGCCGTGCCTGTACCCGAGGAAGCGATGCGCGGCCTCACCGACGGCGATGGCAAAGTCAGTATCGTCTTCAAGCAGACACGCTATCCGAGCTGTCCGTGGCAGCAGACGCCCGCTCTGGACCCCAGCCAGATCGTCATCGCGACCGGCACTACCACGGCGCCCGCGAACGGCTCCGTGCTCGAAGGCGGAGCGCCATTGCCGCCGGTGCTCGGCCCTCTGAAGATCGAGCGGAAGCCACTCGGCACCATGACGAGCGGAGATCTGGCGACGTTTCTCGCGCCGGACCTACTCAAGCGTGATCGGCGCCGCGTCCAAGTCTGGGTCTACCGCGAGAGTCCAAGCGGTGGCCGCGTGTACTTGCGCAACGCCTCCGTCCAGTTCAGCTCCAGTAATGGTCGCCTCGCGCCTCTCGGTGGCGTCGTGCCTACCGACGCCGGCGGCGTCGCCAGCATCGAGGTCACGGCCGAGAGTGCCAAGCTGGGCGACGTCTTCGTGACCGCGAGTGTCGGCACGGTCGGCGCGGTCGCGAGCGAGCCGGGGATGCGGTGGACCACGAGTAGCCCGACGACCATCGCCATCGAGCACGACGTCTTGGCCAGCGATGGTGGCAGCGGTGCGGGCGGTGTCGTCTTCGTCGAGACGCTCCAAGACCGTGGCGAGCGAGCAGCCCACCCGTGGGCAACCGAAGACGACGGGCTCCTGGGCGTGCCGTATTACAACGAGACCACCGTCCGCTTACGCGGTCAACCGGGCCACGTGCACAAAGTCGACGTCGTCGATCCGACGGTGTGGACGCTCTCCTCGTATTATCCCTTCGACACGGTCCTGCCGGGCGACCTCACTCCCGACATCGATGGCCGCAACCAAGGTGAAGTCCGCGGCGCCGTCCTCGACAGCGGTGTGACCGCCGAGGGTCAGGGCTCGATGCGCTTCGATGGCTCGGCGCGGGTCGTGGCCCCCGCCGCACCGGTCAACGATCTCGCCGGCGGCATGGTCTTTTCGCTAGCGCTGCGGCCGGCCGTGGCCGGCAACGCCACGGTCCTGCAGCGCCCGGGGCAGTATGCGCTACGGCTCGTTCGGGATCCGAGCGGGGCGCACCGGCTGCGTTTCGAGATCGCAGGCACGGCGGCGTCCGTGGAGAGCCCAATCGACGTGCCCATCGGAGCCTGGACCCGAGCCGAAGTGTACTTCGACGGTCGCTCACTGCGGTTGTCCGTCGAGCCAACCGGCGCCGCGCGTGACGGCGCATTCGCGATTCTCGGCGCGGTCGCGGTTCCGGTTTCAACCGCGGACGTCGACGTCGGTGTCGGTTTTAGAGGACACATCGATGAGTTGCGCTTCGTCAAGCACGGCGGCGGCGAGTCGATGTTCGAGCTCGTTGGCCTCGCCGCGGACGGCACAATCCGCACGGACGCGAACGGCGACGCGCTGCTCATCATGCGCATCGATCCAAACGCTGGTGGCCCGACCGTCTACGGCCCGGTCGAAGCACGCCTAGTCGTCTCGGGCTCGACGCAGAACGAAGTCACGGTGACCGCGTGTCCGAAGTCCCTGTGGGGTCACCTCGTCGCCGCGGGCAAGGCCTTCATGATGGGCACCGAGGGCATCGGTGAGAGCCCCGCCTGGTACGAGCGCGCCGCGGCATGGGCGAGCGAGATGTTGCCGTTCGTCGGCAGCCTGAGAACGCTCGCCCAGGAAGCCTACAAGGCCGCGAGTGGATGCGACGAAGTCAGCATGCTCAACGTCGGTTTCGCGGTGCTCGGGCTTATCGGTGACATCGTTACGGCTGGAGGCGCTTCTGTCGCGGCTGGCGGCGTACGTGCTGCCGTGGTCACCGTCTCGAAGCGCCTGCTCAAACAGGTCGCTGATAACGTCAAGGACGAGCTCGCTTCGACCGCTATAGCGCAATTCATGGAGGTCACCGCGAAACATCTCGCGGGCGACTCATGGCCGCGATGGGTCGCCGGCGCACAATCCTTCGTCGCCACCTTGCAGACCCAGGCGCAGAATTTCGGTGACGACGTGATGGCCGGCTTCTCGAACGTCACGGACGTCTTCGCTTGGTACCACCTCCACGAAGAGCTGCAGCCGGCCGCGTTCGACGCGTTGATGAGGAGAGTCGTGCCGCTTGCGACGGAGCTGGAGGGCACGACGCCATGAAGCTGCCCATCATTGCTCTACTGGTTGCCGTGCTGCTCGTCGGGTCGTCCGCCGAAGCGGGCAAGCGTAAGAGCATCAAGCCCGGGTCGTCGCCTGGGCGTGTTTCGTTCTTCAACCAGGTCAAGTCGCATTTCACCAACCCGCGCATCTCCGCGATCGTCAAGAACGACCCGGACGCGCAGGAAGGTCTCCTGCGCATGCTCGCGACCGTCGGCAAGCAGCACGGCAACGACGAGGCGTTGAAGCGATTGGGCAAGGCGATCACGAACCTGGACGAGGAGCTGGGCCCAGACGCCGCGAAGGCAGCCCTTGCGGACTACGCGAAGTTATCCCGGCAGTTCGCCGGCGATCCCGTCGCCACCGAGCGCTTGGAGGGACTTGCCCGTGAGTTCGCGGTGTATCCGAAGGACCCTTCTCGTGGCGCGGCGTTCGCCATTCACGAGTCCGCGAAGAACCTCCCCAATAGCCTCATCGAGATCGAGCCGGCGGTTGGGGGAGCGGGCCGCGACCACCTCAAGTTCCGAGACGCGAGGAGACGCGACGGCGCTCGTGAGGCCGATCAGGAGTTCAAGAGCTGGCATGGGACGGAGCGTGAGCTCGGCGCCAACAAGCTGTGCTACCAAACCTTTCGTCACTTCGGGCGCTATCAGAAGGAAGGCGTGTCGATTCATCCGGTGCCGCCCGGCCGCGCTCTCGAGTGGATCTTCGACAAGCGGCTGCCAACCGCGTGGCGACGGAGCATCAAGCAGTGCACGCTCGATGCCCTGCGAACGCCAGGCCCCGTCGGGCCGGGGCTGAGCGCGGCCGACGCCAAGCGGTGGGTCGAGGACAACCTCGTGGTAACGGTTCGCAGGAAGTGGCCGTAGCGCCGACAATTGGAGCGAGCCATGTCTTCTGCACTATGATCTTCCCACGATGAGTCTCCCTCAAACCTGGCACGGCGACATGAGCCGCAGAGCCGTCGCCCGGCTCAAGGAGCTGGTGCAGAGCGGGGGCTTTCAGCGAGCAACGGGCATCGACGCCTTGACGGGCGAGCTGACGAGCACCGAATCGCGGGCGCTGTTCGCGGCGCTGCCGTCGATCACCGGCGCCACCCACCCGGGAGAGCTGCTCGATTTGGGGCTGCTTGCCAAGCTCCCCAACGGTCTTACCGAGGCCATGCAAGAGCCGAAGTACGTCTTCGGCCGCGAGCTCTTCGTGCAGGCGCACGTCAATCATCGCGTCCGCGATTCGCAGCGCCCCGTGGGCGAGTACCGCGCCGACGCCGAGCTCGGTTTCACGCACCGTGCGCGGCTCTTGGGCGAGGACGACGACCGTTTCGTGCTCGAGCTCGAGGGCGCGCCCGCTCTCCTGCGTGTCGCTAAAACGGACATCTACGAATGGAACGAGCCACGCGGCGTGCCGTCATCGGGCGGAGTGCTCGCCAACGTTCATGTCGACTACAACGAGCCGTTGATGAAGGCGCAGATCTGCGCGGCCTACATCGACCTCGCGCACGACCTCGAAGCGCTGGACTTCACCGGCCACCCCGATGCGGTGAGGGCCGAGCAGGAGCGGTTGATCTCGCGTCTCGCCGCCCGCCAACGCATGCGTTACGCCGGCACCGAGGGTTACACCGGTAACAAGGCCGGCGTTCTCTTCACCCAGGGCCAAGGCATCTGCTTCGTGCAACGGGCGGTCGCCGCCGGCTTCCTGCAGGCCTTCACGCGCACTCTCGCCTTCGAGGTGATGGTCTGCGCCGGCCGCACCCTGAGGACCGACACCCCGCACGGCTTCGTGGTCGTCACTCTGCGTCCGTCGATGGCCCGCTACGTGAGCGATCCGGCGTGGCACGAGCCGCTCACCGATCTGCGCGTCGCGTTCTTCGGTCCCGGCTGGGGACACGACCGCAAGCTCATCGGCTTCGAGGGGCTAAAGGCCGACGAGGCGCCCGAAACGACCACCATTCGCCTGCCGGAGCTCGCAGCATGATCCGCGTCGCTTACGCCGTCTGTTCCGAGAGCCGCGGCAAACCCCTCACGCGCGCGCTCTGCGACACCCGCAAGGAGGCCGAGCAGGTGATGGCGCGCTTGAAGGGCAGCGACATGGACGCGGGTGCGACGACTTATTGGATCGCCGAGCTCGGTCAAGAGACCGCCGCCATTCGCGAGTTTTACGAGGCTCCTTAGGGCACGCCGTTGCCGGTGAGCCGGACGTTCTGCACGCCTTGGCCGTCCGTCGCGGTGATCGTCCAGAAAGCCTCGGCGCCGGCGCTCACTGTAACCGGCGCGAACTTCACGTTGATGGTGCGCGAGGCGCCGGGATTGATGCGGGTGCCTTCATCGAGGCTGCTCACGGCGCTGAAGCCGGCGGTGATCGGCGGCTTCGATTTGGCGATGACGATGTACGTCCCACCGTCATTGGCGACGGTGAACGACTGGGTCTCCTCGTCGCCCACGGCGACGTCGCCGAAGTCGACGGTCATGGGTGTGATCACCATGTGACCGGGCGCGGCCGCGGTGCCGCTCATGCCGATGCTGTCGCTACCGCCGTTGCTCGCGAGCGTGAACGTGCCGTCGTAGGCGCCGGCCGTCGTGGGGTGAAAGCCGATGGTGAAGGTCACCGACGCTCCGGACGCCAGCGTGCTCGCGGCGGCGGGGACATTCTGCGTGAAGAACGGCGACGCCGGGTCGGTCGAGCCGCTGAAGATCAACACTTGCGCCCCGACGTTCTTGGCGATGACGTTGACCGTGAAGGTGTCGTTGGTGGTGACGCCGCCGAAGCTTACGAACGGCGACGAGAGCACGAGCTTCGGGCCGGCCGTCTGTCCGCTACCGCGGAGTGATGCGGAAGCGTCGCCGACCGACGTGCCGATATCGAGCGTCGCCAAGAAGAGGCCGGAATCGTCGGGCTCGAAGGTGACGTCGACGCTTATCTCTTCGCCGGCGGCCATGGTGACCGGCAAGGCGAGCGCACTTACGTCGACGGTGAACGCCGGGTCGATGATGGTGATGCTCTCGAGCAACAACGCTTGGTTGGCGCTGATCGTCACAGTGCGGGTCACCGTGTTGCCGACCACGACGGTGCCGAAGTCGGTGGCGGCGACCGTGACGGGTGAGGTGGCCGGCGCGCCGTATGCGATGACGCGGCCGTCGCGCGTGCCGACATACAGGCGACCGTCGCCGACACCCGGCGAGAAGAACTTGGTGGCGGCGCCAAAGCTGTCGGCGTAACGCTGGTGCACGACGCCCGCCTCGTCGGGGACCGCGTCATAGGCGCGCAGCTCGCCGTTGCCGAAGGCGCCGGTGGTTGCCACTGTCCAGACGAGTGCCGTACCGGACGTCGTGCCGTCCGAGGTGACGATGGGCGACCCCGAGGTGTAACCGAGCTCGGTCTCACCTTGGCCGATGTTGGCGAATGACGGGTTGCCGGCGCCGTCGACCGCATATTGCATCACTTGGATGCGCGCGTTGTTGAGCACGAAGTACGCGAGCCCGCCGTCGCCAGGCCAGATCGCCGGTCGTGACCAGGCGCCGCCGATGAGGTTCACGCGCCCGAGCACGGCATCGTCGCCGTTCGCGCCCTGCTTGTGACCGCCCAAGTCGTCGCGATCGAAGACGTAGAGGATCCCGACCTTGCCAACCGCGATGGCGAGACGCGGGTGTGCGTCGGTGCCGAAGACGTCATCGGGCAGCGCCACTGGACCGCCGGAGCCGAAGTCGACGTCGTTATCGTCGAGGGCGCGGACGTTGTACGGGATGAAGAAATCGTCGGCCGCGAGCGTGCGGTTGGGCTCGACCCGCAGACGCACCATGGCTTGGCCGAGCGATCCCGGCGGCGTCGCGCCCGGAGTCGGCAAGCGAGCCGCCGTCGAGAAGCTGTTGCCGGTCACGAAGAAGATGCGCCCGTCGTCGTCGGCCATGAGACCCGAGCCCGATTGCCAGATGCCCGACCCGCGCAGGGAATCGGGGCCGGTCTCCGCGGCGAACATGGCGGTGACCACGCCTTCCGGGGTGAAGCCCACGACCCATCCGCTATAGAAGCCAACATCGCACTGCCCGCCGAAGGCGGCGTAGACGACACCATCGAGCAGCAAGAGTCCCGGCCGCTGCAGATGCAACAGCGGGGCGAAGGAAACGTTCGGGTCGTTATCGGCGACGCCTTGGATTTCGATGGGGAAGCCCGGCTTCTCCAGGAGTGTCGTGGTGTCGAGAGCGTGCGCGAGGTAGACGGGCTCGCCACTCGGCTCGTCGTATGTCTTCGATAGCAGATAGGCGACGGCATTGACGGCGTCGATCACTGGAGTGCCGGTGATGCCGATGTTGGGGACGAGGTCAGGGCAAGCCGGCGCGAGATCGGCCGTGTCCCAGGGATCACCGAGGTTCGCCGATTCGAGGATCGCGCCGGTCTCGGCATCCAGCGCATAGACGTTGTTGAGCTCGGTGACGACGAAGACGCGCCCGTCGAACACCAGCGGCTGGGCGTACACCTGATCGAGCGGGCCGCCCGGGAGGTCGACGGTGAATCGTCTGCCGAACGTGGTGCCGGCGACGATGGCCGGATTCAGCCCGGGCTGGTTCGCGTACCAACCGGTTCGTGCCGCGTTCCCCGCATTCGTGATTGGAGCGGGTGGAGGCGGGGGAGGGGGCGGAGGAGGATCGTCGCCAGCGACCGTGCCATCGCCGTCCCCTAGGTCCTCGTCGCCATCGTCGACATCCCCGCCGAGGTCGTCGGTATCGGCCGTGTCCTCGTCCTGCTGCCCCTTGGACGGTTCGGAACCGCACCCAGCGGCGTAGCTCAGGCCGAGCGCGGAGATGAGCAG
The DNA here is from genome assembly GCA_041288095.1 of Myxococcota bacterium. Lineage (GTDB taxonomy): Bacteria > Myxococcota > XYA12-FULL-58-9 > XYA12-FULL-58-9 > JALHOP01 > JALHOP01. The sequence goes on along the minus strand of JBGGMJ010000112.1, from coordinate 33,635 downwards.
AAATTGGACGGAAACCCGGGCGGGCGACGGCATGGCCCGCAAAAGGCCCGCCTGGCAGGTGGATTGTCAACCGATCCAGGCTTGCCGATTCGGCACCCGATCTGTAGGGTCCGCGCCGCCAGGTCGAAGCAGCGCATGAGCAGTACCTCCCCCAAGAAAACCGTCCATTTCCTATCTCTCGGGTGCCCGAAAAATCGGGTCGATAGCGAAGTCATGCTCGGCCACATGGCCGCTGACGGTTACGTGCACGCTGACGCGCCCGAGGGCGCTGACGTCATCGTCGTCAACACCTGCGCGTTCATCGACGCGGCCAAGGAAGAGTCGGTCGACGCCATCCTCGACATGGTGAAGCTCAAGACCGCGGGTCAAGCAGGCAAGGTCGTGGTCACCGGTTGTCTGTCGCAGCGGTATGCGCCGCAACTCGCGCAAGAGATCCCGGAAGTCGATCACTTCCTGGGCACCGGCAACTTCGAGGGCATCGCCGACGTACTCCGCAATAGCACACAGCACGACCATGGCCCCAAGACGCGCGCCTCGCTGCCCATCTTCGGCGCACCGCAACACAAGCCGAAACCCCACGCCCGCCTCGTCGGCCGCAATGCGCTCGTGCCTTATCGACACTCCGCCGAAGGGAACCTTCGCGAGGGCATCCCCGATCCGGACTTCACCATCACCTCGCGTTCGCCTCGCGTGGCCAGCCAAGCGCTCTTCAGCCAATACCTGAAGGTGAGCGAGGGCTGCTCGAACACGTGCTCGTTCTGCATCATCCCGAAGCTGCGCGGGCCCCAGCGCTCGCGCGCCATCGCGGACATCGTCGACGAGGCCATGCGCCTCAAGGACCAGGGCACCGTCGAGATCAACCTCATCGCCCAGGACCTCTGTGCTTTCGGCAACGACCGCGACGGCGATGAGAACCTGGCGAAGCTCCTCCGCGAGCTCGACAAGACCGGTATCGAGTGGATCCGCTGCCTCTACGCCTACCCCAAGGGCCTGACCGAAGAGGTCATGGAGGTCATGGCTGGCTCGAAGCACATCGTGCCGTACCTCGACATGCCGCTGCAGCACATCAGCGACGACATGTTGCGCCGCATGCGCCGCGGCAAGGGCGGTGAGTCCACCAAGGACTTGCTGCGTAAGCTCCGCGCCACCGTCCCCGGTCTCGTTTTGCGGACCACCTTCATCACCGGCCTCCCCGGCGAGACCGACGCCGACTTCAAGGAGCTCTGCGACCTCGTCGAAGAGATCCGCTTCGAGCGCATGGGCGTCTTCACCTTCTCGCCCGAAGAAGACACCCCGGCCGCCACCATGGAGGGCCAGATCGCTCCCGAGCTCGCCAAGGAGCGCCAGGAGGTCCTCATGGAGCTCCAGCGCGGCATCTCGCGTGAGCAGCACCAGGCGATGATCGGCTCCCGTATCAAGGTGCTGGTCCAAGGTGTGTCCTCGGAGACCGAGCTCCTCCTGGAAGGCCGCCACCAGGGTCAGGCCCCCGAAATCGACGGCGTCACCTACATCACCAGCGGGACCGCTTCGCCCGGCCAGATGGTCGAAATCGTCATCGACGAGGCCAGCGACTACGACGTGGCAGGGCAGCTCGCCGACGGTAGGCTCGACTGAGCTAATTTGTCGCGCGAGCTGTAATTTGGGTATCCTGCACTCGTGCAATTCAACACTGGCCAGCGCGAGATCGTGCTCAAGGTCGTTTATTACGGCCCTCCGCTGAGCGGTAAGACATCGAACCTGCAAGCATTGCATCGCGCCCTGAAGCCGGATGCGTGTGGCCGGCTCACGACCCTCGACACCGCCAACGATCGCACCCTCTTCTTCGACGTGCTGCCGGTGACGATGAACACACGCTCCGGCTATCGTCTCAAGCTCAAGCTCTTCACGGTGCCGGGCCAGGTGATCCACGCCGCGACTCGGCGCCTCGTGCTTTCCGGAGCCGACGCCGTGGTCTTCGTCGCCGACAGTCAGCGCAGCGAGTCGCAGAACAACAACGAGTTCTGGCGGGGCATGCGGCGTTTCCTCACCGAGAACGGCCTCGACGCCGACAGCATCCCGGTGGTCATTCAGTTCAACAAGCGTGACCTGCCGAGCGCCCGTAGCATCGACGAGCTGACGGAGGTCGCGCGAAAAGGACGCGAGCCGGTGTATCCCGCGGTTGCGGTTCGCGGCGAAGGTGTGCTCGACACGCTCTACGGGCTCATCGAGCTACTCTTCGTCGACTTGAACAAGCGATATCACTTCGTGGACCGCTTCCAGATCACCGCGCAAGAAATGCTCGGCGCTATCTTTGGTGACTTCAAGGGCGCGCCGTCGTTGTCGCAGCGTGCCGATATCGCGAGCAAAGCGGCTGCGCGCTCGCCACGGGGGACACGACCGTGAGCGCTTCATCGATCCTCGACGAAGTCCCACCGTTGTCCGAGCTGCTGGACGTCGACGGTTTCCGCGAGATCTGCAAGAGCTTCGGCGAGCTCTACGGCATCGGCATCAAGCTCTTCGACTCCGAAGGCGGCAAGCTCGTCGATGTTCGCGCCGGCGACGCTCATCTCTCGAGCTATCTCTTCGGCATTCACGAGACGCAGGTGCAGCTCACGAGCCTCGTGAACCTGCTCCGCAACCAGCCGATCCGCGCCGGGGACCCGGCGGTGGTCGTCGATGACTTCGTGGGGCTACGCTACAAGATCGCGCCCATCGTCCACGAAGGATCGCTCGCCGGCCGCGTCATCTTCGGCCCGTATGCTCCTGGTGACATCAAGGTTCCGCCGGAGCTCGCCAAGCACAAGGAGCTCGACCTCTACCGGCTGCAGACCTTGCTGCGCACCATTCCGGTCGCCACCGAGAAGCAAGTCGACCGCATACTCGCGCACCTATCGAGCACGCTCGATGTGGTCATCCACAGCTCTTACAAGCAGCTGATGACGAGCCGCGTGCACATCGCGAGCATCAACGGCGCCTTCGAGGATCTCGAGCGCGTCAACAAGACCCTGCAAGACGCGAACGGTCAGCTCAAAGAGCTCGATCGCTTGAAGTCGAACTTCATCGCCACGGTGTCGCACGAGCTGCGCACCCCGCTCACCAGCGTCATCGGCTACTCCGAGATGCTGCTGGAAGGCATGGCCGGCGAGCTCGTCCCCGAGCAACGCGATTATGTGAAGACCATTCTCGAGAAGGGCGAGAGCCTGCTCGGGCTCATCGGTCAGGTGCTCGATCTGTCGCGCATCGAGTCGGGCAACGTCCTCATCATGAAGGCGGAGAGCGAGCCCGGCGATCTGGTGAAGCTCGCGCTTTCAGACATCGTGCCGCAGGCGAGGAAGCGCAACATCACCCTCGAGACCATTATCGCGGACGGGGTCAAGCCCATCTACGTCGACAGCGACAAGATCAGACGCATTCTCGTGAACCTCTTGGGCAACGCCGTGAAGTTCACTCCCGAAGCCGGCAAGATCGTCATCAAGGCCACCGTCGAAGACGACAAGCCGGTGGGCAGCGATCGCTTCGATCTCTTCGAGCCCGAGCGCAATCGCTATCTCCGTATCGACGTCATCGATACCGGTATCGGCATTCCCGAGGACAAGCTCGAGCGCGTGTTCGACTCGTTCTTCCAGGTCGACAACAGCTCGACGCGTCAGTTCGGCGGCACGGGGCTGGGGTTATCGATCGCTCGCAACTTCGCGTTGGCGCATCGCGGCTCGCTCACGGTCGCGAGCACCGTCGGCGCGGGCAGCACCTTCACGCTCAAGCTCCCCTACGTCGCCGCGGCGGCGGGAGACAGCGTGGCCCCAGTCGACGGCCTCGGAGCAACGCCCGAGCAAGCTCACACCACGAGCGGGCGCGCGACCTCGGGCACGGTCGGCATCACCAAGACCGCCACCAGGTAAACGAGCAGCATGCTGCCGGCACTGGCGCAGAAGAGCGCGAGTGTCGCGAAGCGGATGAGGGAGGGGTCCGCGTTCCAGCCACGCGCGAGACCCGCGCAGACGCCGGAGAGCTTCTTATCGCTGACTGTCCGCCGGAACGTACGACGACCGGCGGCGTCGGTGACCGCGGGCTCGAGCACGATGTCTTCCCGGCGCGGCACGATGGCCCAGTAGACGAGATAGAGCACGACGCCGGTGCCGCCGAACAGGGACACGAGAATCAACGCAATGCGCAGCCAGATGGCCGAGATGCCGAAACGGTCGGCGAGCCCTTCGCAGATGCCGGCGACGACGCCGTCGCGACGATAGAGGCGGGTGGTGGGATTGTCGAAAGACATTCTTCTTCTCCTCGCTTCACCCTACGCGCGAGCACCCCGGATATTTCAGCGGAGCTCCCACCACGCTACCCAGCGCTGGAAGAGGGACGGATCCTCTAGGGATTGTTCGATGCCGTCGATGAGCACGTGGCGCACGCTACCCAGGCCTCTGCCCTCGGTGACCAGCAAGTCGGCGCGGTAGCCGGGCACGATTTTACCGAGCGCATCACCGAGACCGAGCGTGCGGGCCGCGCCCGCGGTGAACGCGGCGACCACGCGCTCGCGTGTCATGCCGCCCTTCACGAGGCGCTCCATGACCTGACCCAGCGCGACGCCGTTCAAGGCGCACATCGGCTCACCGTAGCTCATCGCCATCAAGGCGCCGGCCTTCTCCCAGGCGAGCGCCGCCGCGGGAGTGGTCTCGGCGGCGTTCACCACCACCTCCGGGAGCTCGCGCAGCGGCTCGGGCTCGATGGCCGGCGGCAAGTTGCCGCGCCACACCAAGGTCTCGGCGATGCAGGCGCGCGCCGCCTCGAACCTCGCGGGGCTATCGACCTCGACCATGGTGCGCATGTCTTGCGCGTGGGCCTCGTCCACCAAAGCGCACAAGGCTTCGCGGGCCGTCTCGGTCGCGCCCACCAAGGGCACGTGCACGATCTCGGCTCCACGGTCCGCCGCTTGCCGCACGAGGGCGCGCAACGTCTGCACGCCGCTCTTTCCGGGAGCGATCGTGGCCGCCACGACGACTCGTGGTCCGCGATGGCGAGCGACGCCGGTATACTTGCGCAAGGCTCCAGCGCGTCCCGGGTCGCCCGAGACGACCTCGGCGGTGGTGATCCCGAGGCTCATGGACCGATGCAAGGCGGTGCCGTCCCGCAGCCCCTCCAGATCGCACTCCGACAAGGTGGCGACGAACCCCGGCGTTACCGTGAGACCCCGCGCGTCGACGACCGCGGCGCCCTTCAACGTGGGCACGAGATCGTTGTCGTCCTCGACGGCTTCGATGATGCCGTGACGGATGAGAATGCGGACGTTCTGCCTGGGGTTGCCGCCGGTACCGTCGATCAGCTCGGAGGCGCGCACCACCACGAATTCGGGTGCCGGGGAATTCTGGCAACCAACGAGCACGGTGAATAGGAGGAGGGCGCAGCAGCTCTGCCGCAGCATCGTCACCCAGCCTGCATCAACTTGGGCTTGGGATACACCCCAATCTCGCGCAGCTCGGTGAGGGCGATGAGGACGGCCGCAGCCGCCTTGGGGAAACGGGCCGGGGCGCCGGAAGCGAGCCCCTTGCCTGCCTTGGCGGCCTCGACGGCTTTGGTGAACACGGCGTCGTCCAGGGCCGGTGGGGCGACTTCGTGACCATCCAGGAGCATGGCCAGGAGCTCCCAAAGGGGGGGTTCGAGGGCGTGGCGGGGCCCAGCTACCTTGGGAAGGAGCGCGAATTGCACCTGCCGCTCGACCAGGAGGCCATAACGCGCCGCATTGGTCGTGAGCAGGGCACGCATATTTCCAACGTATTCGCGCACGATCTCGGCAGTCACGACCGGGCGATCATCGCACAACCACCGCGCTCCCGTCACTTGCTGACAAGCCTTCCCAAAACCGAGTGACGCAGCTAAGTTGCGCCGCCATGACCGCGTCGGTGAAGCAACTCGATATCAAGGGCGAAGGCGTGAAGCTCACTGCTGCTCAACGCTTGCAGATCTACAAGACGATGCTAACGAGTCGACGCATCGACGACTTGGAGATCCAGCTCAAACGTCAGAACAAGATCTACTTCCAGATCTCCGGCGCTGGACACGAAGCGACGCTCACCGCCGCGACCATGCACCTGAAGTCCGGCTACGACTGGTTCTTCCCTTACTATCGCGACCGCGCACTCTGTCTTGGCCTCGGCGTCACGCCCTACGAGATGCTCCTCGAAGCCGTCGGTGCCGCCGATGACCCAGCGAGCGGTGGTCGCCAGATGCCGTCGCACTGGGGCCACGCCGAGCACAACATTCCGTCGCAATCGTCGCCCACGGGCACGCAGTTCTTGAACGCCGTCGGCTGCGCCGAAGCAGGCGTCTATTACGGCAAGCTTGCCGACGCCGCCGGTAACAAGAAAGTCCGCGAGATGAAGAAGTCCGCGAAGGCGGACGACGGAAACACCAGCTTCGGTGTGCCCAAGGCCAAGCTCCGGGAGGCCGTCGAGGGCGTCGCGTTCCACGATGACGAAGTCGTCTACGTGTCGAGCGGCGACGGCACGACCAGTGAAGGCGAGTTCTACGAGGCCCTCAACACCGCCTGCAATCTCAAGCTCCCCGTCATCTTCCACATCGAGGACAACGGCTACGCCATCAGCGTGCCCGTCGAGGTGCAGACGGCGGGCGCGTCGATCAGCAAGCTCTTGTCGGGTTATCCGAACCTGCTGCGCATCGAGTTCGACGGCTGCTGCCCCGAGGAGAGCTACGCCGCGTGGCATCGCGGTGTCGCGCACGCACGCGAGCGCAAGGGCCCCGTGCTCATGCACTCGCACGTGGTGCGCCCTTATTCGCACTCGTTGTCGGACGACGAGTCGTTCTACCGCGCGAAGGCGGAGCGCGACGAAGACGCCAAGCGCGACCCGATCGTCACCTATCGCAAACGACTCATCGACGAGTTCGATATCCCCGAGAAGAAGATCAAGGACATCGAAGCGCAGATCGCGATCGAGCTCGAGGAAGCCAAAGAGAAGGCGCTCACGGCGCAACCGCCGACGCCCGAGTCCGCGGCGACCTTCGTGTTCTCGCCCGACAAGCCGGCGACCAGCGAACAGTTCTCGTCCGAGCCGCTGCGTGAAGGCGACGACAAGACCTTGGTCGATCTCATCAACGCCTGCATGCGCGACGAGATGGCGCGTAACGCCCGCATCGTGGTCTTCGGCGAAGACGTCGCGGACGCCTCGCGCGAGGAGGCTCTTGGAGAGGTGAAGGGCAAGGGCGGCGTCTTCAAGGTGACGCACGGCCTGCAACGTCGCTACGGCGGCGAGCGCGTCTTCAACTCACCGCTCGCTGAAGCGAACATCGTCGGCCGCGCCGTCGGTATGGCGATGCGTGGCATGAAGCCGGTCGTCGAGATCCAATTCTTCGACTACATCTGGCCGGCGATGATGCAGATCCGCAGCGAGATGGCGCAGCTCCGCTGGCGCTCGAACAACACCTACTCGAGCTCCTTCGTCATTCGCACCACCTACGGCGGCTATCTCAAGGGCGGCGCCGTCTTCCACTCACAGACCGGCGAGTCCATTTTCGCGCACATCCCCGGCTTGCGCGTGGTGTTGCCGTCCAACGCGCTCGACGCCAACGGCCTCTTGCGCACGGCGATTCGTTGCGAGGATCCGGTGCTCTTCCTCGAGCACAAGCACCTTTATCGTCAGACGTACAACCGCGCGCCCTATCCGGGCCCCGATTTCATGATCCCGTTCGGTAAGGCCAACAAGGTCCGTGAGGGCAAAGACGTCACCATCATCACCTACGGTGCATTGGTGAAGCGCTCGATCGACGCGGCTAGGATGGCGGCGGAGAAGGGTATCGACGTCGAGATTCTCGACCTGCGCACCATCAGTCCTTACGACTGGGAGGCGATCAGCGCCTCTGTAAAGAAGACGAATCGCGCCTTGATCGTGCACGAGGACTCGCTGTCGTGGGGCTCTGGCGCGGAGATCGTCGCGCGCATCAGCGACGAGCTTTTCGCCCACCTCGATGCGCCGGTCCGTCGCGTCGCCTCGAAGGACACCTTCGTCGGCTACCACCCGGATCTCGAGGACTCGATCCTGCCGCAGAACGAAGACGTGCTCGCTGCGATCGAGTCGATCGTCGCCTACTGAGACGCGCCTCGTTCTAGACCGGGTGGTCCTTGAGCCGCTCGTTATGAGCCGTGGCGCCCAGCGCGGCGCCGATGGCGCCAACGATGACCGCGGCCGTGACGCCCCAGGCGCCGTTCGTGTAGTGCGAGGCGGTGAGGCCGGCGATCGTCGCTGGAACGGTCATGTAGGCCATGACGTTCAGGAAGCTCGCCAGTTTCGGGTGCGCGTTCTTGGCCCGCTCGAACGTGGGGATGAGCGCGTCGTTGTCGGCGACCTGGGCCGGGATGGCGATGCCTCCGGCAATGGCGCCGAGCCCGAGCCCGAACCATTGCGAGGCGCCCCAAAGATTGTGGTCGCCCACGTAGTAGCCCGCTGTAGCGGTCAGAACGAGCGGCAAGCCGACGCCGGCCGCGGCGCCGATTCCATTGCCCCACATGCGCATGGCGCGGCCGTGCGGGCTGGCGAGGAAGCCCTGCCAGGCCTTGTCCAGCCGTGATTCCTTGGGTGCCGCCGGCTGCTCCGGGACGACCGCCAGCGGCTGTGCCGTGACGGGGACAGTCTCAAGAGACGTGAGGGCGGACGCCGGCTGAGTGACCGTGGCTGTTGCAGACATGTCCCGCGTTATCGGGACGCGAGCCCAGCAGATGCCGGGCCCCAATGTGACACAGCTTCACTGTGGCTGCGGCTGAGCCTGCGCCACGGCCGTCGGCCCTACGCGGCCTAGCTTGCGCAGCACGAAGTAGTAGCCCAAGCAGAAGACGATGGTGCCAATCGAGGCAATGATCTCGTCCTTGGTGGCCTGAGAGACGATGGCCGCCATACCGAGCATGCCGACGACCGCGATGACGGGTGTGATGCGCAGCTTCAGGGGCTCGCCGACGCTCTTCACGTCGCGCTTGCGCAAGATCAGGCAGGCGATGCAGCCCATGAAGTAGACGATCGCCGCCGCGAGCGTCGACAGCACGACGAGCTTGGTGAAGGTACCGCTCAAGGCGAGCGACATGGTGATCACCGAATTCGCGATGATGGCCACGTGCGGCACGCGCGTCTTCGGATGCACCTTGCCCATGGCCTTGGGCAGCAGGCCGTCGCGCGCGAAGGCGAACAACACGCGCGGCGAACCGAGAGCGTTGCCCGTGAGCCAACCGAGCATCGACACCAACATGCCGGCGAGCACGAGGTTGCGCAGCGCTGGGCTCACGGTGGCGAGGCCGTCGGCGATGGGTGCGGGTGAGCCGCCGAGCGCCGGGCCGAGCAGGCCCTGGGCGACGACCTGAATAGCGACGTACGCGACCGCGACGATGCCCATGGCCCAGAGCAAGGCGCGTGGGACCGTGCGCGCGGGATCGCGAACCTCACCGCTCGCGCCGAGCGCCGTCTCCATGCCGGTGAATGCGAACAAGCCGAGGACACTCGCGCGACCGAAGGCGCCGACATCGAAGGTGTCCGGGGGCGTGTAGTTCTCACCGTGGACCGCGAAAGCTCCTGCCGCGAGAAACACGATGAGCGGCATGAGCTTCACCAGCGTTGCCCACGAGATGATGCGTGCCGCGGTGGCTACGCTCGCGAGGTTCACTGTCGTGAAAACCACCGTCACGAGCACGATGAGGATGTTCCGCCAAAGCGGACCGGCCATCGACGGCACGAGCACGCCCATGGTCTCGGCGAAGGCCACCGAGATGCCGCCCGCGGCGAGCGCGCCCGCGAGCCACACCATCACGCCCGACACGAAGCCGACCGAGCCGCCCATCGCCGCGTCGATGAAGCCGTAGGGGCCGCCACTCGTCGGCACGCGCGAGCCCGCTTCGCCGTAGCACAAGGCCACCGCGCCCATGGCGATGGCGCAGGCGAGATAAGCAAACGGCGAATACGCGCCCGACAGATGCGCCATCTCGGCGGGGAGCCGATAGATACCGGCGCCGATGACGCAATTGATGATGGTGGTAAGGAAAGCGAACAGTCCGACGGAGCGGACCAGACCTGCGTCACGTCCGCCTTCGACCACACCAGAGCTTGGATTCACGCGCGACCTCGGCGTGCCGGTCTAGCCCAGGAGCAGCCGGCTTTGCAAAGGCCTCACTCGATACGGTCGCGCACCACGCCGTAGGTAATGACGACACCACCGACGGCGCCCACGCCGATGCCGGTGTTTCGCACGCCCCGAGCGAGAGTTTCGAACGGAATGTACGGTGTCGTTCCGGCGGGCGTGAAGCGCGTCGACGCGAGCCGCCAAGCCAAGCGCTCGCTATGAAACGACAGCTCATCTGGCCAATACGACGCACGCTGCATGGATGGGTAGTCGGCGCTACCGCCGGAGAAGGTGTGGCCAGGCCGTTCGGCAGCAAGCACGCGCACCGGTGGCAAGCCCCGCTCCGCGAAGACGCGACGCACCTCCTCCATGATGCGGTGTGAGCTCGAAGAACCGACCAGCAAGTGGGCGTCGCGCTGACTGCAGGCCTCGAGCACGATGTTCTGAACGCTGCCACGCGGTAGGTGCTCGACCGAGTCGGCGATGACGCGCGCCACGGTGCGCGGGTCCATGCCCGAGATGCCGTGGACGCTACCGTGCCCGGAGAAGACGAAGACGCCGTCGAAGCTCGCGAGTGGCGCACCGTCAACGAAGATATCGCCGGGGCGCATGGGCCGCAGGTTCGGTAGCCACGATCGTCCAGCGTTGCTCGCCAGCATGAAGGCGCCGTTGTGATCATGGGCGATGGTCGGTCGCAGCTGGTAGCGCGGGAAAAGAGCGAGGTCGGCGCCCTCGCCGTTGACCGCCAGGTAGCCGGCGAGGCCAGGGGCGGCGTCGATTCGTGGCAGCCCGGCATCCATGAAAGCGGCGAAGTCGGCCCAGGTGCCGCCTTGCTCAAAGAAGCCGCTGGCACGACTCCAGACGTTCATGACGCCGAGGCTGTCGGCGCCGATCACCAGGCGCTGGACGAGCGAAGGGTTGGCGCGCGCGAAGTCGGCAAACCCGGGGAAGCCCGCGAGGGCGACGACCGAGCGCGGCGGACGGGCCTCGCCGAAGATGGCGCGATACTCGTCACTCGATAGTTTTGACAGCTCGGCGGCGCTCGGAGGATGCACGCCCTCGATCTCTTTGATGTACGTGGGGCGAAGCGTCTCGAAGGTCGAAGGCGACATCGCGCCGCCGCTCTGAGGGACACCGTGAACCATGGGGAGCTCACGTGGCGCCCCAGGAGGCGGTGCAATCCTGGCGGTCGGTCCTGGGCCTCCGACGAGCTTGACCGTGCGGCCGGCGATTTTGATCATCACCGCCGTGCCGCCCTGAAAGATCGCGTCGACGGCACCCGCCTTGAACCCGGTCTCGACGAGCTGGGCGAAGGTCGCGTCGCTACCCATGACGAGGCCGGTCGCGGTCGAGGCGACGACGCCCGTGGTCGCCGCGCTTGCCAGCAAGACGAGGGGAGACAGCGAGCCGCCGCTGGCAATGGCGACTGTGATGCCCGCGATCGTGGCCGCGGCGCCGCTCACCGTGTCCGCGACGTCGGCCTTCTCGCGGTCGTAGGCCGCGAAGCGCTCGAGCATCGCAGCGTGTGCCGCGAGATAGGTGCGCAGATCGTCGGCTGACACCTCGCCGTCGCGCTCGATGCGGCGGGTGATGCGCTCGGACTCGATGAAAAAGTCGTGGACCGCCGTGTCGAGGAAAACACCGCTGAAGCCGAAGGTGTCCATCATGAAGCGCGAGGCACCGGCCCAACCGGTTTCGCGGCGCTGGCTGAACCAGAGCTTCTCGATCTCTTCGGGGGTCATGCCGAGCTGCATCTGAACGGCACGGCGTATGCGCGGCTCGAGGCCGGCCATCCAGAGATCGAAGTCGCCGCGGCGGTGGCGCTTGTCGAAGTCGGAGCGTAAGGTGCGACGCTCGTCCGGCGCCGCCGCCGCTAAAGCGGACAGAAGTTCGCTCGGCGTACCAAAGCCCGGACGCACCCACCCGAGCAAACCGACTAGTGAATGTTTGCCGCCGGCGGCTTCGAAGACGAGACGGTCACGCCAGGGCTGCGATTTGCCGGTCTTCGAGGGCGGGAAGGCCTTGGCGATGGCCTGCTCGACGGACTGGCCGTGCATGGTCTCGAAGGTCCTGAGAAAGGCGTCGCGCTGCTCCGGCTTTACCTTGGCGAGCAGCGCCGATACGCGCGGGCCGCGCTCGGAGCTACTCTCGAGCGTGTCCCGCAACGCCATCGCCAGGCTCGCGAGGTCGCCGCCCTGGGGCGGACCGTCCGCCTTGTCCGAAAAGAGGATGGCGAGCGCCGCATCGCGCTTGGTGACCTCGGCGACGAGATCGCCCTTGCCGCCCTCCGCCGTATAGGCCGCCCGCAGCTGTTCGGGCGTCACCTTGCCTTTGTAACGCTCGAAGACGCGGACCAGCTCGGCGGGCGGGTGTCCGCGCTCGGCGACCAGCTTGGCGGTGAGCGCGAGGTAGTGGTCGTATTTTCCCTTGAGGAGCGCGTCCATGCGCGCGTACCAGTCGCGCGACGAGCCTTGGCCGGAGCGGCGGAGGCTGTCCATCACGTCGCGGATGAGCTCGCGGCCGGGAACGGCCTCTGCAAACAGCGCTTCGATGTGCGCGAAGCGTCCGCTCTCGACGGCCTCTTCGAACGCCGTGAACAAACCGGTGGCGTCGGCACTCTGACTCGCCTGCCAGATGCGGAAGGCGAGCTCGCCGTCGCCCGGTTTCTGCTGCCGGCGAAGCAGCGCCACCTGCGCATAGTCTTCGGTGAGGGTGAACGTGTCGCTGGTCTCGTCATACAGGCGATCGTCGAGGCGTTCGCCATAGCGGTTGTAATAGCGGCCTTCGATTTGGGCGCGCTGCGCCGCCGTGCGCTTCCTGAAGGCGTCGATGAGGCCGGGCATGTACGTGCCCATGCCTTTCACCGAGGCGTAGATCTCGTCTTCGACGGCAAAGCGGCTGTTGTCATTGCTGCGCAGTGCTTCGTAGAGCTTGCGGTCACGTTCGGTGAGGCGGCCAAGCAGCGCCTGGAAGAGCTGTTCGGGCGAGCTCTTCGACGCCGGGCCGCCGCTCTTTGCCTGCTCGAGCAGCAGCTGGCCGATCTGTCTCTCGAGCGCCACCTGGTCCGCCTTGGCGAGGCCGTAGAACCCGTCGCGCAACGCCGCGCCCTTGTTGGCGCGCTCGAGGACCGCTTTGGCGCGGTCGGCGATCTGTTTGGGGGTGACTTCGAAGAAGTGAGTCGCCTCGCCCCTTTCGACACCTTCGCCGCCGAGAACCGCCGTACCGTGGGCGCCACTGGTGACGCCGCCCTTCGCGTTCATCAGGTCGCGAATGAGATCTCTCAGCTCGCCATTGTTCACGACGAGCAGGAGGGCCCTTAGCTTGTAGATGTCGAGCTTCTCGAGCGCCTTGCCGGCCGCGGTGAAGGCTTGGCCACGCGCCCACGCTCCGTCCGTGTTAGCGGACTCGATGATCACTTCGAGCTCGACGATGGTCTGCGTCGAGAAGCCCTTGTTCTCGCCAAACGGGCGGAGGACATCCTCCATCTTGCCGGCTCGTTCCTGAGCGCGTTTGCCGAAGGCCGGGTCGGTCGGCGCCTGTGGCGCATCCGTCTGGACGCTGCGGGGATCAGACGGCGAGGCGCCCGGCGCTGGGTCGCTCCGTGGGCCCCGCGCCGCGCCGCCTCGGTCAGGGCGCAGCTCGTCGTTGTTCGCCTGTACCAACCTGAGGTGCTGTTTTTCCTCGGCGCGCGCGCTCTCGCGCTCCGCCAAGATCGTGTCGACGATGTCGCGTAGCGGGCTTTCACGCGGTGGCTTTGGCAGCACCGACAGCAAATCCTCGAGGTGCTTGTCGCTCACCTTGATCAGCTGCTCTTTGACGCCGCGCTTGCGGTCGTCTTTCTTGTTCGGGTCGCCACTTTTGATGTGGTTCTCGAGGTGGGTCGCGACCGCGCGCGTCTCCGCCTGCGACGGCGCCGGGTTCGCTGCCCAGGTGTCGATGCGCATGCGCAGATCGCGCAGCATCGGATCACCGCTCGGATTGTCAGCGCTGCCCATGGGCAGGTTGACGTAGTTTTGCAGCTTGTCCATGCGCCGTGTCTTCGTCGCCCGGGAGACGAAGCACCTCCACTCAGTTTACCGCACGTCGCACGAAAAGCGGGAACGTGTGCGACCCTGACCTTGCGGCACTTCGACCTGGCGCGCGGCTTCAGGCGTCGTGCAGCGGGATCGCCTGGCGTCGCACTGGGCCCGGGGTTTTGGCCTCGCGCGCGTGCGTGCGCAGGTGACGGGCCGATTCCGCGCCGATGCGCGTCATGACGATGGCCTGCACGCCTTCGCTGACCTCGGCCATGAGCTCGGGGTTGGGCGGGTGGCCTTTGTAGTACTCGTTGATCGCTTTGGTCATCGCTCGAGCGGACATTTTCGGCGTGATCCCGGCGGCCTCGGCGAAGTCGCGCATGATGGTGTCGACACGGGGATTCACGCCCGGCGGGTAACCACCTTGGAGCACGATGAGTGGGAGCACGTGACGGACAGAAGCGCTGTCGTAGCGACGTTTGCCCTCGAGGTCGCTTCGTAAAATGTGCTCGGCGATCGACTCGGGCGTCGTCGTCATGCAAACGCCAACCTGTCGACGAATGCGCGGACGTCTGCGCGGTCCAAGTGGGGTGCGTAGCGCATGGATACGGGCTCCATGAGCTCCGCTAAATCGATGCCCCCCTCGGAACCGTGCTCGCTGCTCTTCTCGACGAGCCCGATGAGCTCGAGGCTCGGGCGGGTCGTGTTTCTCGCGGTAAGTTCAAGGCTTTTCTGAGGCATGGCGGCAACCCCAGAGCGTTCACGCCGGTGGGTGCGTGGATGCTCGAAACTACTTACACGCGGCCGTGCGACGCGGGATAATCCCGCCATGGCAATCTCGCGCCGTTCGCTGTTGGCGATGGGGCTTGGCCTTACGGCCACGGGCTTCGTCCGTCGCTCCCACGCTCGTCCCGCGCCCGAACGCGCTGTTTTGACGATTCGCCGCGCTGTCGAGCGCGGCCACGCGAATCACGGCTGGCTCGACAGCCATCACTCGTTTTCATTCGCGGATTACTACGATCCGAACAACATGGGGTTCCGCGCGCTGCGCGTCATCAACGAGGACCGCATCAAAGCCGACTCGGGCTTCCCCATGCACCCACACCGCGACATGGAGATCGTCACCTACGTCATGGAGGGTGGGCTGACCCACAAGGACTCGCTGGGCAACGGCGGCATCATCGTGCCGGGCGAGGTCCAGCGCATGTCCGCTGGAACGGGCATACGCCATAGCGAATTCAATGCTTCTCACAGCGAATCGGTGCACTTGCTGCAGATCTGGTTGATGCCGGAGCGCACGGGGTACGCGCCGAGCTACGAGCAGCGACCTCTGACCGCGCGTGGCAACCAGCTGCGATTGATCGCCTCTCCCGATGGCGCCGAGAAGAGCGTCACCATCGGTCAGAATTGCCGCCTCCACGCGGCGACACTCGGGAAGGGCGATGGGGTGCGTTTCGTATTGCAGCCGCGGCGCCATGTCTGGCTGCAGGTCGCGCGTGGTCTCGTCACCGTGAACGGCGAGACGCTGGAGGGTGGCGACGCCGCCTACGGTGGCGTCCCCGGGACCATCGAGCTGACCGGCGACGACATATCGGAAGTGCTGCTCTTCGATCTCGCCTGATTACTGGGTTGGCTGCCGCAGCACGCGCAAGGTCTTCGCGAGCCCGCTCGAGACGGTCATGGCGTTTTGATCGTCTATGATGACGCCCTCGAGCCGTGGGTCGTCTTCGATCAGCTTCATGCCGGCTTGCGGACCCATCACGAAGATGCCGGTGTCGAGGCCATCCGTGATTGTGCCTTTGTCTGCTATAACGGTCACAGAGCGTGTGCCGCGCGCTGGATAGCCGGTGTGCGGGTCGAGGATGTGGTGATAGCGGACACCGCCGACCTCGAAGTAGCGCTCGTAGTCGCCGGCGGTGGAGATCGCTTGGTCGACCAGGTTCAACACCGCGAAGTACCCGGGTCCGCGCGGGTCCTGGATGCCTACCGACCACGGGCGCGCGCCTTTGCTACCGCGGGCCACGACGTCACCACCGGCCGACACCAGCATGTTCTTGAAGCCGCGCCGCGCCAGCAGATCGGCGACGCGATCCATGGCGTAGCCCTTGCCGATGGCGCCGACGCCGATGGCCATGCCGCCACGTGGGAGCTGCACCGTGCTCGCGGTCGCATCGACGACGATCGCCGCGTCACCGATCAACGGTAATACCCGATCGACGTCCGCTTTCGCGGGTACACGCGGCGCCTCACCTTGCGGCGGCGGGATCCGCCACAAGCCGGCGAGCGCGAGCCAGGTCAGCGCGAAGGCACCGTTCGTAAGCTCGGCCGCCTGTTTGCCCGCCGTCACCACCGCCAGCGCGTCGGGCCCGACCTTCACCGGCGCCGTTCCCGCCCCGAGGTTCACGCGGCTCACGTCCGAGGTCGGGATCCATTCCGACAGCACCTGCTCGAGTCGCGTCAGCTCGGCGAAACAATCGGCGATGGCCGCACGCGCGCCGCTTTCGTCGGCGGTGTAGACGAGAATTTGCATGCGCGTGCCCATCCCGGCACGGGCGTCGCTTATGACCTTCGGCGATGGGGCAGCGGGAGCAGGCTCGGGGGCAGTCGGTGCAGGCGGAGCCGTCGAGACAGGCG
Source organism: Myxococcota bacterium (assembly GCA_041288095.1). Taxonomy (GTDB): domain Bacteria; phylum Myxococcota; class XYA12-FULL-58-9; order XYA12-FULL-58-9; family JALHOP01; genus JALHOP01. The sequence goes on along the minus strand of JBGGMJ010000112.1, from coordinate 16,893 downwards.
AAGGAGCAGCACTGGGCTGTTCAGGCGGTGCGTTCGTGGCTTTTGGCGTCTCGATTGTTGGCTTCGCGAGCGCCAGCGCCCCAGGAAGCGCCAGCGCCGCCACGAGACACGCGAAATTCCAACGACTCATCCGGGGTTACTTGCTCTCTCCACAGCCCGAGTGCAAGTTGAGTGTCTTGGGCCACTGTGTAACCATGTGTCGGACCCGTTAACCGCACGCACCCGCTCGAAGGATTGCACCCCATGGCTGGTTTGGTCGCCAAAATCGCCGCTCTGCAGAACCTCGAAGAGTATCGAGAGCTGCACTGGGAAGGCACGTTCGAAGACTACCTCGAGGTCGTGCGCAAGAACCCCAAGGTGACGCGCAACGCCTTCCAGCGCGTCTACGACATGATCCTGTCGTACGGTCGCGAAGAGTACATCGACTCGAAGAAGAAGCTGGTGAAGTACAAGTTCTTCGAGGATCCGGACAACGGCGGCTCGGAAGCGGTCTACGGTCTCGACATCCCGCTCATGCGCCTCGTGAACGTCTTCAAGTCCGCGGCCATGGGCTACGGCACCGAGAAGCGCGTCATCCTCTTGCACGGCCCGGTCGGAAGCGCCAAATCCACGATTGCGCGCAGGCTCAAGCGTGGCGTCGAGGCGTATTCACGCACCGCCGATGGCGCGCTCTACACCTACGAGTGGAAGGACCTCGGCGAAGGCAGCGGCGGCGAGTCGATGCGCTGCCCGATGAACGAAGATCCGCTCCACCTCATCCCCTACGACGTGCGCGCCCGCGCCTTGAAGGACGTCGGCATCGAGCCGTCGCACGTGAACGTCGAGGGTGAGCTTTGCCCGGCCTGCCGCTTCGTCTTCCAGGACCTCCTGAGCAAGAACAAGGGCGATATGGGCAAGGTGTTCAGCCATATCAAGGTCCGTCGCTTCGTCTTGTCGGAGAAGGACCGCGTCGGCATCGGCACCTTCCAGCCGAAGGACGAGAAGAACCAGGACTCGACCGAGCTCACCGGCGACATCAACTATCGCAAGATCGCGGTCTACGGCTCCGACTCGGATCCGCGCGCCTTCAACTTCGACGGTGAGTTCCACGTCGCCAACCGCGGCATCATCGAGTTCATCGAAGTCTTGAAGCTCGACGTCGCGTTCCTCTACGACCTGCTCGGTGCTTCACAAGAGCACAAGATCAAGCCGAAGAAGTTCGCTCAAACGGACATCGACGAGGTCATCATCGGCCACACCAACGAGGCCGAGTACAAGAAGCTCCTGAACAACGAGTTCATGGAAGCGCTCCGCGACCGTACGGTGAAGATCGACATCCCGTACATCACGCGCCTCGGCGAAGAGATCAAAATCTACGAGAAGGACTTCAACAAGGACAAGATCAAGGGTGTGCACATCGCGCCGCACACGCTCGAGATGGCCGCCATGTGGGCGGTGGCGACGCGCCTCGAGGACCCGAAGAAGGCGAACCTCACGACCTTGCAGAAGCTCAAGCTCTACAACGGCAAGATGCTCCCGGGCTTCACCGAAGAGAGCGTCAAGGAGCTGCGCAAGGAGACCGAGCGCGAGGGCATGAGCGGTATCTCGCCGCGCTACATCCAGGACAAGATCTCGAACGCCCTGGTGTCCGATAAAGCGGAGGGCTCGATCAACCCCTTCCTGGTATTGAACGAGCTCGAGGCCGGCCTCTCCAGCCACTCGCTCATCAACAAGGAAGACGATCGCAAGCGCTACCGCGAGCTCATCGCCATGGTGAAGCAAGAGTACGAGGACATCGTGAAGAGCGAGGTCCAGCGCGCCATCAGCGCCGACGAAGAAGCGCTTACCAAGCTGGTCTCGAACTACATCGACAACATCAAGGCCTACACCCAGAAGGAACGGGTGAAGAACAAGTACACCGGGCAGTTCGAAGAGCCCGATGAGCGCCTGATGCGGTCGATCGAAGAGAAGATCGACATTCCCGAGTCGCGCAAGGACGACTTCCGTCGCGAGATCATGAACTACATCGGCGCGCTCGCGGTCGAAGGCAAAAAGTTCGACTTTCGCACCAACGAGCGGCTGCACAAGGCGCTCGAGCTCAAGCTGTTCGAGGACCAGAAGGACTCGATCAAGCTGACGACGCTGGTGTCGAACGTCGTCGACCGCGAAACCCAAGAGAAGATCGACATCGTCAAACAGCGCATGATCCGTAACTACGGATATGACGAGGTGTCGGCGACTGACGTTCTCAACTTCGTCGCCAGCATCTTTGCGCGCGGTGATGCGAAAGATTAGTTGAAGCCTCTGTGAGCGCCGCCAAGAGCAAAGCTTCGAAGATGGACATCTCGGGCGTATTCCGCCCGCAGATGCCCTCGGATGTCTCCGAGGTGCTGTTGATGTACGCCATCGCGGCGCGCGTCATCGTGCAGAAGCCCGACGAGGCCAACGAGATCACCAAGCGCTTGGGCATTCTCTGCTCGGCGCTCGTGCCTCCCGAGCTGGTCGCCGCGCAGCAGTGCGGCCGCATGTGGATGTTGTTTGCCCGCATGGCGACGGCCGGAAACCCGTCGGTGCGTGAGCAGGCAGGGCGCGCATTCGTCCGCGATCTCGATCAGGTTGGCCGTTCGCTCGAGGTGCCGCCGCTGCCGGGCTGGGATGGTCTGCCCCTCGGCGTCGATGCGCCGGGCGCCCCCGTGATGGATCTGTCGGACACGACATCGCCGGGCCAATCGCTCGAGATCATCAAGAAGCGCGCTGGCGAGCTCAAGAACAAGAAGAAAGACAAGGCGCTGAAACCAGAGGACATCGCCGACCTCGTGCGCGCCTTGTTCCCCGAAGAGCGCGACCGCTTGTTCGCGAAGCTCATCGGAGACGGCGCGCTCGGCCGCAGCGAAGTCTCGTTGCTCGTTCGCTGGCTCTCCAAGGGCGAGAAGCTCGGTAAGGACGACGACGCGCTCGCGGAAGTGCTCAGCACGCTCGGCGCTTGGCTCGTCCGCTGAGAGAACGTCAAGCACCAACGTAGTGCACCACGCCTTCGTCCGTACCGAACCACTTGCTGCCGTCCGGTGCGATGAGGATGCTGTTCACCTGAGCCGAGCCGTTCCAATCGGGTGGGCTCAGCGTCACGACGTGACCGGTCTCGGGATCGAGTCGGCCAACGCCGCTGTCGGTGGCTACCCAGACGATGCCATCGGGCGCGACGACGACGTCGTTGATGTTGTCGCTTGGCAGTCCGGCATCGCGGTCGAACGTTACAGCGCCGCCGCTCGAAAGGTCGCGGCGCACCAGGCCGTTGTCGGTGCCGATCCACAGGACGCCATTGCGGTGCGATAGACTGCGCGCGTCGTTCACGGCGATGACGTCGTCGCACAGCGTAGTCGCAATCACCGCCGCCGCCGCCGCGGGGTCGTTGAGGACACAAACTCCTGAATCTGTTGCCACGTACAAAGCGCCGCCAACGAAGAGCACGTCGCGGATGTCGTCTCGCGTCGTCAACACGTCACGATCGTAGAAATGCGACGCCGTGATGCTGCCGGCGGAGTAGGTCGCGACGAACAAGCCGTCGACGGCGGAGGAGGCAAGGACCCCCCCAAGCGGAGTGTCGGAGGCGAATGCGACGCCGTTGAAGTCCTGGCCGTCGCCAATGTCGGTGCAGGCGCTCAGGTTGCCAGCGCTGTAGTCGCATTGCGCGAGGCCGTCGGCGGTCGCGGCGAGAAGCTTTGTTCCCACGATGATCACGTCTCGCACCGTCGAGCCGCCGCCGACGCCGAGCTCGGTACCATCGTAGGGGTTCGACGATCCGGAGCCGTCGTTGATCAGCGCAAGCGCCGTGTCGAACACCGCGAGCTGTCCGTGGCTGCCGGCGAGCAGGTTGCCGCTGCCGTCGAGGTAGACCACCTCGATGTTGTCATTGGGCATGGCGCTGCTCACCGCCGCCGCGCTCGGGAAGAGTGCCGCCGCGCTCTCGCCCACGGGGTAGACGCGTACACCGCACGTGTCGCGGGCAATGTGGTCCGTCGAGTCAGCGGCGGAGTACTCGAGCTCGTGTTTGCCGATCACGTCGCTCGCGAATACCCAGGTGTCGCCGCTGGTGTCCTCGCCGGTCAGCAGGTCGACCCAGCTCCCCGTGAGCGGTCCGTCCTCGGCGTCGCTGGCGATACCGACGAACGTTTGCGGGGACCCGGCCGGCAGATCGATCGGGCAATTGGGCGCGGTGATGCTGACCGCTGGAGCGGTGTTCACGACCAAGGTGATCCGGGCGCTGCCACTGAACACCGTCGTTGTCGCGGGATCGGAGTAGGTGATGGTGAGCTCGATTGTGTGCTCGCCTACCGTCAACGTCATTGGGCTCTGCAGCTGGTTCTGATTGCCGCCAAAGGCCACGCCGTCGGCCGTCCATGCGAACACCGCGTTCACTGGGTTGAGCTGGATTTGGTTCACGCCGCTGTAGGCCTGACCTTCGCCCTGCAGAGCCACCGTCTGACCGGGAGCGACCTGGCGTCGGTTCGTGGGCCGCGCGATCGCGACGCCGATGTCGCCGACGGTGATCTCGACCTGATCAGAGCCTTCCTTGCCCGCGAGCTTTCCAGTCACGCTGATGGCGCGGACGCCCGGGGTCAACACGACGTTGTGCGCCGGATTGGTCTGGGGAAGCTGATCGTCAGTCTCCGATGACCGCCAGCTCACACTGTCGGGCGTTACGGCGTTGGGGCCGTCGGCAAAGGTCGCGCGGAGATCAAACGCGGTGCCCCTGAGAATCGTCGCTATGCCGTTTGGCTCGACGATGCGTGCGCTCAGAACGTCGCTGCCCGACTTCTTGTCGCTGCAAGCCACAGCAAGCACGAGGGTGACGACGACGATGGGGGAGTGTTTGCGCATTCCATTGCTCCTTCATCGAGACACTACGGTCGAGCCGTCCGCTCTAGCGGCGAAAACCACCACCTCCACCACCTCCCAAGCGCCTACAGAGTGTGTGTAACGGCTAGCGTGCGCTGGTGCCGGGGTTGGTGGTGCTCAACTCCGGAGGGCTGTGTTCGCTAAAACGGACTGCAATCGAGCTGCCGCGCTTCGGCGCACATGCGGCCTTCGCTGATGCCGACGTCGAAGATCTTCAAGTGGTCGAGGATGCCGATGAAGGCGTCGCCGCTGGGGCTGTTCGAGCCGATGCGCAGCTTGTCCGAATCGTCGGTGTAGACGTTGCCGCTGGCGCTCCGTGACGCGACGAGGCTGCCGCCGACATAGAGCCGCAAGCTGCTGCCGCCGTAGCTGCAGCCCACGTGCGAAAACGTGTTGGTCGCTAGAACCCCCGAGGCGGTGGTGGCGATGAAGTTGCCGTCGGCGGCGACGAAGAAGCAGCCGAGCTCGCCGCCCTTCGCGTGCCAGAGGCCGTACTGACTCTGGACGTCGACGATGAAGCGCGCGGCGGAGGCGGCGGTGGGCTCACTCAGCGGGTTCACCCAGGCGCTGAGCGAGAAGCGTCGTATGTCGTGCGCTGGGCTGCTGTCGCCCTCGACGTAGTAGCTCGTGTTCATGGCGTAGCCCATGCCGACGACCGCTGCCGCCAGCGAGCCGCTGCCGACCTCGATGTCGCCGTGGACGCCGGCTTTGCCCTCGTCGACAGCGATCGGCAGGGTGTCGAGCCGGTAACACGAGACCAACGTGTCGCCGCAATCGCAGTCGACGAGACACTCGTTGTTCTTGCCGTCGCAGTCGTTGTCGACGTCGTCGTAGACCTCGGCCGCCCCCGGGAAGACGTCGGGACGTGAGGGGTCGCAATCGCCGCCGCCCAAGATCACCCCCGGCGTGCCGACGTACGGCTGGCAGATGACGAAGCCGTCGCCGTCCTTGTCGGTCTCGTCGCTGGGCAAGCCGAGGCAGGCATTCTCGATGCCGTCGCAGACCTCGGGCACCCCGGGGCGAACGGTGGGATTGGTATCGTTGCAGTCGCCGCCGCCGATCACGCCGGCCGTCGTGCCCACCCACGGCGCGCACTCGACGTAGCCGTCACCGTCGTTGTCGACTTCGCGCGCGACGATGCCGTCGCCGTTGTTGTCTACGCCGTCGCAGACTTCACCTTGATCGGGGTTGACGTTGGGATTGGTGTCGTCGGGATCGCCAGGTAGCGCCGCACGCCCCTCGGGTAGTCCGCAAATGCAGATAGGGCTACCTACGCCAAAGCCGTCGTCGTCGGCGTCGACCCACGAGGGGGTGCACCCCAGCGTGCCTTCACCGTCGATCTGGCCGTTGCAGTCGTTGTCGAAGCCGTCGCAGATCTCCTCGCCCCGGTTGGTCGGAAAGCAAGCGCAGTTCAGGCCGGTGCAGCTGCACTCGCTCCAGGTCTCGTCAGGATTGCAGATGCGGCAGCCGCTTTCGCAACCGCTGGTGCCGGCGACGCAAGGCAGGAAGCTACCCGCGAGCTCGCAGGTGTCTCCGTCGGCCACGCTGGTGGGGTCGAGATCGACCGGAGGCGTGCATTCGCTGGTCAGAGGGTTACAGACGTAGCCGTCGGCGCAGTCGCCGGCGGTGCACGAGCGATGGTCGAGGTCGACATTGACGCGCAGGCAACTCACGGCGACGAGCAAGGCGCTGGCCAATAGGGGACGACGTACCACCCCATAGTGGTAGCGAACGGGGCGCTCCGGCGCCAGGGGCGGTGGTTGGCGCCCATCGTGGTTCGCTACAGCGACTCGCAGTCCGTGCGGCGTGCCTCGACGCACATACGGATGGAACCGAGCGCTTGGTCGTAGACCTTGAGGTGGTCGACGAGTCCGATCAGGTGCTCGGGCTCGGAGCTCGTCGCGTCGGGGCTGTTCGAGCCGATGTGAAACTTGCCCGAGTAGTCCGTGCGCGGAGTCGTCGTCGTGTTCTGCGACTTGACGAGGTCGCCGCCCACGTAGACGCGCAGGGCGGACCCGTCGTAGGTGCAGGCGACGTGTACCAGCGCGCCCACGTCCAAGGCGCCACCGGCCACTGCCTCGATGACGCTAGAGCTGTTCGCGAAAGCGCACACGAGGTCGCCGTGGTCCTCCTGCCACATCGAATACTGGCTCTGGACGTCCCAGACGAAACGGCGCTGGCCGCCGCCCCCGGGTTCCGAGTCGATGCGGAGCCACGCGGACACACTGAAGCGCGTGAGGTCGTGCGCCGTGTTGTCGCTCGCCTCCAGCACGTAGCTGCCGTCGAACAGATAGCCGTTGCCGTCGATGCCGGGTGCAATGCTGCCGCTGCCGTTGTTCACCTGGAAGCCGACGCCGGCGGGACCCTCGTCGCCGACGGAGGGCAAGCTTTCGAGCTGGTAACACGACACCAATCCGCCATCGCAGTCGCAATCGACGAGGCACTCGTCGGCTTTCGCGTCGCAGTCGTTGTCCAGGCCGTCGTATATCTCGAGCCGGCCGGGGCTGCGGTTGGGGTCTCCGGGAGCGCAGTCTCCACCAGCGACCACCCCAGGCGTGATGCCGCTCCATCCGACGCAGGCGACGTAGCCATCGCCGTCGAGGTCCGTCTCTCCGGGTGACAGACCGGTGCAGGCGTTCTCCACGCCGTCACAAAGCTCGGGTGCTCCTGGAAAGATGCCGTCGTCGAAGTCGTTACAGTCGCCGCCGCCCGCGACGCCCACGGTGTCGCCGACCCACGGCTCGCACTCCACGTAGCCGTCTCCGTCGTAGTCGAATTCGCGCGGCGAGATCATCCCGTCGCCGTCGCTGTCGCGTCCGTCGCAAACCTCGTTGGTGTCTGGGTTGACGTTGGGATTCCCGTCGTCGGTGTCTCCACCCAGCGTGGCGCGGCCCGGCGCGAGACCGCAGTAGCAGGCGGAGGCGCCGACGCCGAAACCGTCGCCGTCCCCATCGATCCACGAGGGAAGACAACCCTCCACGTCGACGCCGTCGTCGCGTCCGCCACGGCAGTCATTGTCGAAGCCGTCGCAGACCTCGACGCCACCGTTCGAGCGGACGCAGTCGCAGCCCACGCCCGTGCAGCTGCACTCGCTCCAGGTGTTTTCGTCGTCGCACAAGCGGCAGCCGCTCTCGCAGCCGGTCGTGCCGCTGACGCAGGGCACGAAGCTGCCGACGTGCTCGCAGGCATCACCGTCGCGCAGATCGAGCGGGCACACGCCGCTACCGTCGCAACCGATGCTGAGCTGCGGCGCACATTCGCTGGTCAACGGATTGCACGCGTACCCGTTCGCGCAATCGCCTTCGTCGCAGGAGCGATGCTCGAGGTCCACGTTCGCACGTAGACAGCTCACGGCGATCAGCAATGCCGCGCTGGTCAGAAGCCGACGACGCACCACGGGGCAATGTTAGCCGGCGGTGCCGCAGGGCGCTAGAACGCCGGTTTGCTCGACGTGCACGCCCCGGCGCCGCAAGGCGTTGCCGATGCGTTCGTACACCCCAAGCTTGTTGTAGAGTGGGTTAACGTAGTCGGTGAGCTGGCAGACGTTCTTGTCGTCGTCGCGGTGATGCACCCAATGCGAATCGCGCTTCTGGGTGAGACCCAAGCGGCTGGTCAGCTTGAGCAGCGCGGGCATCTTGTGCGCCGGCAGGTGGGTGTAGCGGTGCACGTCGAGCGTGATGGTGGCGCCGAGCGCGAACCCGAGGGCGGCCGTGCTCGCCCAGTACGTCGGGTCGAGATAGGCGAGCGCGCCCACGATGGGCGTGAGGAGCAGCGCGACCGGCGCCATGTAGTCGAAGGGGCCGGCTACGGTGACGTCGGCTGGAGTCAGGTGATGGCGTTGCGAGGCGAGCAGAACCTCCCGGATTCGGGGAAAGGCGCTCGGCCGTGCCTGATCGAGGAACGCATGGCCGGCACCCCAAAGGGCCTCGAGACCGAGATAACCGAGCGCGAAGGTGGCGCCGGCAATCGCGGCTTGGGCTGGTGTTGCGATCTGGCTCGCGGCGGCGTGCGCGAGGAAACCTGCGGCGGTGACTTCGGCGGCAACGGCGGTGGCGCCCAGAGCTTGCAGGGCGATGTGACCGACGCGGCTCGTGGGGGCGGGCGCGGCCTGCTCGGCCTTTGCTCTAGCGGCTCTGATGGAGTCGGCCGCCTCGGACCATTTTTCGCCGCGAATCCTCACAGTCTCGCCTTATCGGGCGCTTGCGCGGCCACGTTCCCCTAAATGAGTGACGGCTTGGCAACGGCGCTTGAGATTCGCATCCTGAGGGCGGTACACTTCGGATCTCCATGGCCCTGAAGATCAAGCAAGATCATGCGCGTTTCCGCCAGATCGTGCGCGGCCGCATCAAGCAGAACCTGAAGAAGTACATTTCTCAGGGCGAGATGATCGGCAAGCAGGGCAAGGATCTCATCTCGATCCCGGTGCCGCAGATCGATCTGCCGCACTTCACGTTCGATCACCGCGATAGCGGAGGCGTCGGCCAGGGCGACGGTCAGACTGGCGACGTCTTGCAGCCCGGCAACATTCAGCAGCCGGGTGACGGGCACGAAGCCGGCGAAGGCGCCGGCGAACATTCGCTCGAGGTCGACATCACCTTCGAAGAGCTCGCGCAGATGCTCGGCGAAGTGCTCGAGCTCCCGAAGATCGAGCCCAAGGGCAGCGAGCGCATCGTCGCGCAAAAGACGCGTTACACCGGCGTGCGCCGAGTCGGCCCCGAGTCGCTGCGCCACTTCAAGCGCACCTTCCGCGAAGCCCTGCGTCGCCAGGTGATCACCGGCACCTACAACGAGAAGAACCCAATCATCATGCCGACGCGTGATGACCGGCGCTATCGCTCGTGGAACATCAAGAGCGAGCCGGAAACCAACGCGGTCATCGTCTACATGATGGACGTGTCGGGCTCGATGGGCGACGAGCAAAAAGAGATCGTCCGCATCGAATCGTTCTGGATCGATACGTGGCTGCGCTCGCAGTACAAGGGCCTCGAGACCCGCTACATCATCCACGACGCCATGGCGAAAGAGGTCGACCGCGAGACCTTCTTCCACACGCGCGAGTCGGGCGGCACCATGATCTCGTCGGCGTACAAGCTCTGCGCCGAGATCATCGACGCCGACTATCCGGCCTCCGACTACAACATCTATCCGTTCCACTTTTCGGACGGCGACAACTGGTCGGCCGATGACACCCGCCTGTGCATGGACATCCTGCAGAACCGCTTGCTGCCGGTCTGCAATGTCTTCTGCTACGGCCAGGTCGAGTCGCCCTACGGGTCGGGTCAGTTCATCAAGGACCTGCGTGACGCGCTACGTGAAAACGAGCGCGTGCTGACGAGCGAAATCCCCAATAAAGACGCCATCTACCGCTCGATCAAAGACTTCCTGGGGACAGGTCGATAGTCCGAGCCGCGGATGTGGGCGAACGTGTATGTTCGTCCGATGTCGCCATCCCTCCGCTGGGGAAGCCTTTCCCTGCTGACCGCCGCCCTTGCCTGCGCGGGTAGCGAGCCCCCCGGCACGCTGGACCTCGAGGGGAGCGTCTCCGAGGATCGCATCGTTGGCGGCGCGGCCTTCAGCGGCGCACCCGGCGTCGGCTCCTTGTTGCGCAACGGCGCCCCGCACTGCACCGGCACCCTCATCGACAACCGCCGCGTAGTCACCGCGGCGCACTGTTTCCACAGCAACGCCACGCCCTCCTCATGGCGCTTCGTCACCGGCTCGAACGCCAACGCCCCCGACAAGGTCTACTCGGTCGCGAGCATCCGCGTGCATTCCGGCTTCAACCTCTCGACCGTGCTCAACGACGTCGCGGTCGTGACCCTCTCGACCACGGCTACCGAAACGCCTCTCAAGGTCCTCGACAATCTCGACTCCACGTGGCTCGGCGCCGAGCTCTTTTTCGTGGGCTATGGCGTGGACAACGGTCAGCGACAGAGCGGCATGGGCGTCAAGCGCGCGGTCAGCATGCCCATTTCTGAGATCGGCTCGAGTCAGTTTGCCTATGAGACCGCCGGTAAGAACACCTGCAGCGGCGACTCGGGCGGCCCGGCGTTTTTCGTCGATCAGCAGGGCACCTTCCTGCTCGCCGGCGTGACCTCGTACGGCGACACCTACTGCACGCAGTACGGCGTCGACACCATCATCCCCGCGTACCTCGCGTGGATCGGCGTCGCGGGCACCGCGCCCAACAGCGCGCCGCCGCCGGAGCCGGTCGACCCATGCGGTGGCGAGACCTTCGAAGGTCGCTGCAGCGGCACCGTCGTGACCTGGTGTGAAGACGACCGCATCTACGAAGTCGATTGCGCGCTGCGCAGCAAGACCTGCGGCTTCTCGCAGCTCGACGGGTTCACCGGGTGCCTTGCGCGCTCGTCGACCACGACCGACCCGTGCAACGGCGAGACCTACAAGGGCCGTTGCAGTGGCGACACCGTCATCTGGTGTGAGGCCAACGCCGTGAAGCAGATCGACTGCGCCGCCAACGGCGGGGACTGCGCCTACGACGGTACCCGCGGCATCAACAACTGCAGCTATTAGGCGGTTTGAGGCCCATCCGCCCCGGCTGACAGCCTGGCAGCCGCCCACCGCGAAAACGCCTGACAATTCAGCAACATCTCGGCCCCTCACCCGATAACGCAGATAACGGTTCGAGTTGCGTTTCGCGCAGCCTGAGCCGCCTGCTCTCGACGTGAGGGGTGCGATGGCGACGATGCTTCGATGGTCCTTACTCGGCGTCTTCGGTTTGGTCTTCGCATGCGGTGGCGCCGACGTGCCGCCCAACACACCGGTGATCGAGGGCAGCGTTGCTCAAGATCGCATCATCGGCGGTGCTGCCTTCGCGGGGCTCCCCGGTGTCGGCTCGCTGACCATCAACGGCAGCAACTGGTGCACCGGCACCTTGATTGCTCCGCGCAAGGTCGTCACCGCCGCGCACTGCCTCGATGACTACTCGCCGACGCAGTACAAGTTCGCGATCGGTCCGAACGCGGGCTCGCCGAGCAAGGTCTACAACGTCACCGGCGGCGCCAAGAGCCCCGCTTGGAATCGCGACACGCTCGTTGGCGACATCGCCTACGTGACGCTCGATCAAGACGCGACCGAGACGCCGCTCAAGATCTTGAACAACCTCGACAGCACCTGGCTCGGCGCGAACCTCACCTTCGTCGGCTACGGCATCGATGACGGGCAGCGCCAGAGTGGTAACGGTGTGAAGCGCTCGGTCATCATGCCCATCTCCGAGGTCGGCTCGACGCAGTTCGCCTACGAGACCGCGGGCAAGAACACCTGCAACGGTGACTCGGGTGGCCCTGCTTTCTTCATCGACCCGGCCGGCAACTACCTGCTCGCGGGTACGACCTCGTACGGCGACACCTACTGCACGCAGTACGGCGTCGACACCATGGTGCCGGCGTATCTCTCGTTCCTCGGCGCCACCGGTACCGCGCCGTCGACCACGCCGACTCCGACGCCGGACCCGACTCCGGATCCGACTCCGGATCCGACACCCGACCCCACGCCCGATCCCGATCCAACGCCGGGCGCGCCCTGCGGCAGCGTCACCTTCGTCGGCAAGTGCACCGCGAACACCGTCCTCTGGTGCGAGAACAATCAGCTCTATCAGGTGGACTGCACCGTCCGTAACAAGACCTGCGTCTTCTCCTCGGTCGAGGGGTACTACGGCTGCGCGGAGACGCAACCGCCGGTCAACGATCCGTGCGGTGGCATCACCTACAAGGGCGTCTGCGACGACGCCGGCACCGTGACCTGGTGCGAGAGCGGCGAGCTCTTCGCCTTGCCCTGCGCATTCTACGGTGGCGAGTGCGCCTACGACGCCTCGCGCGGCATCAACAACTGTTTGTACTAGCGAGTGGCTCGGGTGGCGTCCTGCGCCACCTTCCAGTCACGCAGCACCTTCCACTCTTCGGGTGAGAGGTACAGCTCGTCCTGACCTTGGCGCTCGAGGTGCTCCCCGGTCGCGGCGTCGACGCTGTCGGCGCGCCAGATGCGCTCATGGCCGATGAAGCGGCGAACGATGTCGGTGTCGGGGATCATGTGCGTGCCGCGATGGAAGGTGACGTCGAACGCTTCCTCGCCTTTGCTGGCTTCGCGATAGATGCGGATGACTTCCCACTCGCCCGGCTTGTCGCTGAGCTTCCACAAGAGCTCGACGCCGTTGGGATAGCGCTTGCCGTTGAGCAGGCCACCGACCTGATACTCGGGCTTCGTGCTCGCGGCCAGCTCGCGCAGGCGAAGATACTCGGCGCGAACCTGACCATGGCCGATGGGCTTCGAGATGCGATCGGCGGCGTCGACCGCGCGGGCCTTCTGCATGCGGGGCGCGAAGGCGAGGAGCTCGGTAGCGGTGGTCGTGGGACGTTGGGCGGGAGCGATCTGACCGTTGGAAAGACGAACGGGGAAAGCGCTCACGCTGGGCAGGTTGATGCTCATCGTGGCTCCTGAAAGTTGTCGGGAAGCCGCGATTATCGGCGCTCGCCTTGCCGCGTTCGGTCATACCGCCGCCAACGCGTACTTTCGCGGAGTTAGCGCGCTAGCCAGAGCCCCGCAAAGCCGGCGACGGCGCAGCCGATGGTCGTGACAGCGAGGTAGGCGGCTGCCTTGCCCGGCGCGCCTTCGGTCACGAAGCGAAGGAGCTCGTGGTTGAAGGCGGAGTAGGTGGTGAAGCCGCCGAGGAAGCCGGTGGCGATGACGATGCGGTGCATCGGCGTCAACGCCGCTGTAGCGGACTGCAAGACGAGCGCGATGAAAAAGCAGCCGAGCACGTTGACGATGAGCGTGCCGAAGGGGAGCGCGTTGCCGAGCCAGCGGTTGGCCGCGAGCCCGGTGAGATAACGCGCGCCGGAGCCGAGGCCGCCGGCGATGCAAACGAGCAGGAATTGCGTCAAGACCGTCCCAGGTGCGCCTCGAGGCGATCGAAGTTCTCTTCGTTGGCGCTCTCGATGAAGGAGCGTACGCGTTTGGCTTCTTCGACCGAGTCGAAGCGCATGCGCCAGATCAAGAGGGTCGCGTCACCGGCGTCGACGAAGGTCATGTGCATGGTGAAGGCGTGACCTTCTTGACTGTGGCGGTAAGCGACGCGTTCCGGAGCGGTGACCTCGGTGAAGTCCTTGACCATCGGATAGGTGACGCCGTCAGGACCCTGCATGGTGAACCGCCAGCGGCCGCCGGCCCTCGGCTCGAAGACGTCGAAGGCGCAGGAGAAGCCTTTGGGCCCCCACCAAGCGGCAAGTCGTCCGCCATCGCGGAACGCTTCGAACAGATCTTCGCGGGGCGCGCGGAAGAGACGCGAAGAGACGATATCGCGCGGGTCGACGAGCTCGTCCGTGAGTCGCGCGAGATCAGCATCGATAACGTGCCGTCGCGATTCCGTACCGTCATCGCCGCCATGGAACGCGGCCTGTTCGGTGAAGGTCAGCAGCGTGCGCGTCGCGCCCCTGGCGGTTAGCTCGACGGTGACCAGCGACGTCGATGAGTGCTTGCCATCCAGGTGCATGTCATAGGCGAAGACGAGGCGTTGGTTGGGGATGACGGCGTGATAGCGCGCGCTGAAGAGAGTCTCCACTCCCGACGCGCGCCGGCCCCGCAGCGTCTCGTGTCCGCCGACGCGAACATCGAGCGCGCGCTCGATGAGCGTCCAAGCCCCCGGCGGCCCGATGAACCAACGCGCCTTCATCGACACGTCGCACCAAGCGGCGAAGAGGCGGCTCGGCGAAACATCGAACTCGCGCTCGACCGCGAAGCTCCCGTGAACCACGATCAGTCGATCAGCTGAATGTTGCCGCGGATGCGGGTGCGGCCGGATGCCGGGTCCAAGTCGATCGGCGGGATGCCCTGGCGGCTGTCGAACTTCGGCAGGTTGTTGACGGGACGCTGTTGCATCTTGGCGCCGTCGCCGGGCTTCACCGCGCCGATGTTCTGGAAGCGGGCGGGGGCGCCCGCCGAGCTCAAACGCCCGCCCGAAGAGACCGCCGAGCGCAGGCCGCGGCGTTCGTTCTCCGAAGCGCGGCTCTGGCTCAAGTCCTTGGTGTTCTTGGCGTTGATGCGGTCGCCGACCTCGAGCAGGCGTGGTGGTCCGCCATCGCGGGCAGTCACGGCAACGGCGCCGTCGAGCACGGTGACCTCGGTGCCGCCGTCCGGAGAGACGTCGAAAATGAACTCGGTGCCGCGCACACCGGCGACGGCGTTCGGGCTCTCGACCTCGAACTTGGCGTTGTTGCCGAAGAGTGACGAGACGCGCGCCCAGAGGCGCCCGCTCCAGACCTTGATCTTGGTTTCCGAGCTCGACGTGCCCGCGCGGGTGACGACCATGGAGGTGTTGGCGCCGAGATCGACGACGGCGCTGCCGCCGAGGAGCAGGCGGACTCCGCTATCGTGTCCAGTGCGGATCTGGTCGCCTTGGCGCACTATCGTTCCGGGCACGCCCTTGGCGCTGGTATCGGCCGTGCGGATGACGACGTCACCGTGCGCGAGGACGACACGCCCATCGGACGGACCAGGGGCTTGGCTCAGCAGGACACTTACAACGAGCGCGCTGAACATGTTCATTGCCTCCTAGAGCCGGGCCTCGAGGCCGAGCGTCGCAAGGTGTCGCGAATAATCGAAGTCGACCGTGTAGCCTTCTGTTTTCGAAACGTTACGCATGTACTGGTAGGTGCCCAGGACGCTCAGGATATCGTTGAGCGCATAAGCCAGCTGGAGCTGCGGTCCGAACCGGTCGTCGCTGCGATCGAACGGCGCTGCAGCAGGATCCGGGTTCGGAGCGCTGTCGTAGCTGCGCTTTTGATACACGAACGACAGCAAGGCATCGAACCGATCGACCGAGCCGCGCGCATAGAACATGCCTTGCGGACCCTTCTCCGTGAACAGCTCGCTATCGGTAAATTCGCCTTGATAGCCGGCGCGCAAACCGACCCCGCCGCGCCGCCCGACGTAGTCGAACGTGAGCCCGCCTTCGGCGCGTGTGCCATCGCGGACACTGAAGTCTTCGCCAAAGCTGCGGACTCCACCGAGTCCATAGGCGCCGAGACGGATGTTCTTGCTTTCGTTCACCGCGACGTTGGTGCTCCCCAAGAGCGTGCCTTCGGTGAGATAGCGCTCGGCGAAGTCGTCGATGAAAACCGTCGAGCCGTAGAGCTCGATGGCGCTGTACCAACGCTCACGTGGAAAGGCGACGCGCGCCTGCAAGTCGACGGTGCCGAAGTCATAGGTCTTCGACCCGGGCTTCACGATGCCGGTCCCGGAGTCGAGCTCGTCGTTGCGTCCGTTCACGTGTCCCAAGAACGATACGCCGGCGAGGAATGAGAGCTCTGTGACGCCCCGCACAGGCGTCCAACGTACGTCGCCTTGGACGCCGATGGCCGCCGCCGACCGCTGAAGATCGGTGGCGTCGCTCACTGTGGTTGTCGAACCCACTGTGGTCGCGGTGCGATCCGGGAGAACGCTGACGTTGGTGTCGTATTGACCGTAGAGCCGCACACGGCCGGTGATGGAGCGCTCGGTGGGACCACTTTCCGGGGTCGCGGGCGTTAGCGCTTGCACCAGCCCTTGCGCCTCCTGGTTCAACGGATCCGCGGCGGCGGCGCCCTGCGCCTCGACCCGCGCTTCATCCGTTCGGCCCCGCGCCGCCAGAATGTAGGCCCGAAGCAAGCGCTGGTCCGCCGTCACCGGCTCGAGCTTCAGGTAATCGTCGTAGTCGGCGGGCTGGGCCTGGTCTGCGTGTTCGAGCGCCAAGCGCGCGCGGTCGAAGGCCACGTCGATATCGTTTGCGTCGAGCTTCGCCGCCTCCCGCAACAGCGCCATGGCCTGCGGGATGTCCTTTTCCTGCTCGGCGATCAAAGCCTCGGCCTGTTTGACCGCGGCCCGCCCATCGGCGCCAGCAGGGCCGGCGGCCAGGAGGAGAGTGAATGTCACAAGCGAGGGAAGAGAGCGTACGTAGGACACCGGGGAAGATGTAGCACCGGTCCGACCGGGCAGCGACATTTGGGCACCTCGAGATTATGACAC